>NZ_JASGFN010000001.1:0-505678 GCF_047605525.1 Paraburkholderia sp.
CGGGCTGGCCGGACGCGGGCTGCGCGCCGGCCAGCCCCATGCGGGCGTCGGGGTTGATCAACGAGTTGGCTGACGAATCCATGCGTCGGGGTTCTCCGGGGGATGCCTTGGCGTTCTGCCGTGATGCCGCGCCGGGGTTCGGCGGGCGGACGGACAGAGACTTTCACCCTTGAAATTATCCGCGGCGCGGCGCGCGCCGATTGCTTGAATAGAGCCGGGTTTCCCCCCTAGTTTCGGGACTTTCCCGGAGGGGGCGCTGCTATTCTTTCATCCACGCCGGTACGTCCGATGACAGTCCGGTGGTTCATTCAACGGAGAAAACATGACGATGCCCGTGAACGCGCTTTCGTCGGCGCTGCAACAGATGCAGGCGATGGCGGCGCAAGCGGCCGGCGAAGCGAGCCCGGCGGCGCAACAGTCCGGCGCGGCGACGCCCGCCAGTTTCGCGGCGGCGCTCAAAGCCTCGCTCGCCAAGATCAGCAGCGACCAGCAGAGCGCGATCGGCGAATCGCAGGCGTTCGAACTCGGCTCGCCGAACGTGTCGTTGAACGACGTGATGGTCGACATGCAGAAGGCCAACGTCGGCTTCCAGTTCGGTCTGCAAGTGCGCAACAAGCTGGTCGCCGCCTACAACGACATCGCGCAGATGTCGATCTGAACGGGGCCGCCAGGTCCCGCGCGAAGACCCCGGCAAGGAAGGCCGGCGCGAGCGCCGGCCGGTTCGGCATGCGTGCCTGCCGGGCGTCTTTCCACGTGTCCGGATCCTCCTTACATTGGTCTAAAGCTTTGCCGTCGCGTATCCGATAACCAGGGTACAGGTCACACCGGCGCGGCGACGCGCGGCACGGCCATGCCACGACTTAACCGCATCAATCAGTATCAGAGGAGGAGCGCCGATGTTTTCCCCGGGTCACGCTGGAGCCAACGCGTATGCGCGCGTCGGGGTCGAGACGGCCGTGACGGGCGCGAGTCCGCACCGTCTCATCGTGTTGTTGTACCAGGGCGCGAGGCAGGCGATCGCGCAGGCCCGCATGCATTTCCAGCAGGGCAATGTGGCCGGGCGAGGGATGGCGATCAGCAAGGCGATCCGGATCGTCGAAAGCGGGTTGCAGCAGTCGCTCAACCTCGAGGCGGGCGGCGAAATCGCGGGGCGGCTGAACGCGCTGTACAGCTATATGACGCGCCGGCTGCTCGAAGCCAATATCCAGCAAAGCGAAGCGATGCTGGTGGAAATCGACGGCCTGCTCGCGACGCTCGAAGAGGCATGGATCGGGATTGCCCCGGAGGTCGCGCGGATGGCAGCCCAGCCAGCCGCGGAAAGCCTGAGATGACATCGAACGCAGAATATTTTGCCCGCTACGAGGCGATCGCAGCGCTGTCCTGCCGCATGCTGACGGCGGCCCGGCGCGCGTTGTGGACCGATCTGGTCCACTTGCAGGAAGAATACCGGCAACTGGTCGAAGCGCTCAAGGAAGCGGACGACGGCGTCAGGCTCGACGAGGCCGAGCGGCTGCGCAAGTACGCGCTGATTCGCCAGATTCTCGCCGACGACGCCGCGATCCGCGACCTCGCGAATCCGCGCATGGCGAATCTGTCGGCGCTGTTCGCCGGGCGGCCGTCGCGCGTGCTCAAGGAACTGTACGGAGCGCGCTGAATGCGGGCTTCGGCGAGTTCCAGCGGGCCGCGCGCCTAACCGATCAGAGCACTCAGAGCGTTGAGCGCACCGTCGCCAATGCGACCAAGGAACCGGCATGAACGGAATCGACACGGCCCTCGCTTCGGTGCTTTCGAGCCGGGTCGACAGCCTGCCCGGCATCGCGCCGGGCAGCGCGAGCACGGCGCAGACCGGGGCGGCCGGCGTCGCTGGCGCGCCGGCTTCCGCGACTCCCGGCGCGACGCCCGCGCCGCAGGCGTCCGCGCAAACCGCGCTGTCGGCGGTCGCGCTGACGCTCGACGCGATCGCGCGCTCGGGCGGCGAAGCAACGCCCGCCGTGCTCGGCCAGGCGCCGATCTGGGCGGCCGCGCCGGCGCTCGACATCGCCGTGGCGGGCTCGCCGCTGGCCGATGCGGCTTCCACTACCAACGCCAACCCCGCCGCGAACGCAAGCGCGACGGCCGCCGCCGCCAGCGTGGCGGCCGCCGAGGTGCCGGTCGCGGCGCTCGCGGCCGCGCTCGAACAGACGGTCAGCGATAGCGGCCTGTTCTACGAGGCGCATCTCGCCGCGTGGCTGGTCGGCCAGCGCTCGCCGGCCACGCTGGCGGGCGAGGCACAGAACCGGCTGGTCGCGGCCTCGCAATTGCCGCTCGACTGGACTGACGCGGATGGCGACGCGGCCGCGCCGCGCGCCTGGCCGGGCGCGGCGGGTGGCGCGTCCGACGGCATGGCCGGCGCCGTGCCGCGCGGCATGCCAGGCGGCGCGGCGAGTGGAGCCCAGGGGGGAGCACAAGCCGGCACGCCGAACGCCGCGTCCGACAACAACCCCGCGCACGCGATGCCATCGATCCTGACCGCGCAAGCCGCGCGTCTGGCCGCGGGCGAGGTGCTGGCGAGTTCGCTGTCCGACCTCGCCGACCAGCCCGCGCACGCCGGGCTGCATGGCGGAGCGTCGCAAACGGCGGATACCGGTTCGCCGCAGAACGCGCAATCGATGGCGGCGGCCGTTCATCCGGCAACGGTGCCGCTCGTGCGGCAGCAACTCGATATGCTCGCGACCGGCCAGTTTCGCTGGACCGGCGAAGCGTGGCCCGGCGCGCGGCTCGACTGGACCATCGAACAGGACGGTGACGAATGGGACCGCGGCGGCGGCGGTCTCGCGAGCGAGGACGGCCAGCCGTGGCGCACACGCCTGACGCTGTCGCTGCCGACGCTCGGCACCGTCGACGCCGAACTGACGTTGACCGGCATGCAGCTCACCGCGCGCGTGCAGGCGAGTCCGCACGGCGCAGCGCGGCTCGCGATGCAGGGCGACAGCTTCCGTCAGCGGCTCGCGGCGGCGGGCATCGAGTTGCGGGGGCTGACGATTCGCGAGATTGGCGGCGGCACGCCGGCCGTGGGGGCGGGTGCGGCGGGAGGGCAAGCAGCGGCGTCAGCGTATGCGCGCTCGGCTGCATCGGCGGCTTCGGGGCGCTCCGCGGCCTACGGTTCGACGAGCGCGCGCGGCACGCCGGGCGCATCGCGCGACGACTTCGACTGGGACATCTGATGAGCCGCACCCATCGCCGCAGCGCGGCTGCGCTCGTCTACGACACCCAGAGCGGCGAAGCGGCGCCGCGCGTCGTCGCGAAAGGGTATGGGCTGCTCGCCGAGATGATCGTGCAGCGCGCGAAGGAAGCGGGTCTTTATGTGCACGAGGCACCGGAGATGGTGTCGCTGCTGATGCAGGTCGATCTCGATGCGCGGATTCCGCCGCAGCTTTATCAGGCCGTCGCGGAGTTGCTTGCGTGGCTGCATCGGTTGGAGAGCGGTGCTGATGTTGAAACGGCACATGAGGTGGGGAGTAGTGCTGCGCAGGATGTGGTTGATGTTGTTGCTATTGACGTTGGGGGTGGTGGGGGGGCTGCGCCCCGTGGTGCCTAGTGTTTGTGGTGCCGATGTGCGGGGTGATATCTGTTTTTTTTCGTTGTTCTTGGGGTGTTGGCCTTTCCTTGTATTCATGTCGGTCTGTTGGCGTTGCCCCTGTGCGGGGCGGCACCTACTTTCTTTGCAGCAGTGTATGGACCGGAGACATGGGTAACAGGTGTGCGGAGACATGGGTAACACTCTGGGCGAGTGATTCGCCTGGAGCCGTTCATGCCCTGGAACCCGGGAGACACCATGAACCTGCGTCTGGAATTCGTTCATCTGGCTTTGCAGGACGGCGCCAACCGGCGTGAACTGTGCCGACGCTTCGGCATCAGTCCGAAGACCGGCTACAAGTGGCTTGCCCGTCACGCACGGGACGACGGCGCCACCGCACTGGCGGACCGCTCGCGCCGACCCCTGCAGAGCCCGGCGCGCACGACACCCTCAGTCGGGCAGCAGGTGGTGGAACTGCGCCAGGCGCATCCGGCCTGGGGCGGGCGCAAGATCAGCCGGCGCCTGCGCGATCAGGGTCACACGCACGTGCCCGCCCCCAGCACCGTGACGGATATCCTGCATCGCCACAGCCTGATCGACGAGGCGGCGTCCGCGGCCGCCACGCCATGGCAGCGCTTCGAGCATGCCCAGCCCAACGAACTCTGGCAGATGGATTTCAAGGGCTGGTTCGACCTGCGGGACGGACGACGCTGTTCGCCACTGACCGTGCTCGACGACCATTCGCGCTACAACCTGACACTCGATGCCTGCGGCTGCACCGACAGCCGGACCGTGCAGCACCATCTGGAGCGTACGTTTCGCCGCTACGGCTTGCCGCTACGCATCAACGCGGACAATGGCTCGCCGTGGGGCAGCCCCAGCCAGCCGGGGCAGCTGACCGGGCTGGCCATCTGGCTGATCCGGCTGGGTATCCGGCTTTCCCACAGCCGCGTGGCCCATCCGCAGACCAACGGCAAGGAGGAGCGGTTTCACCGCACCCTGAAGGCAGAGGTGATCAACGGGCGTTACTTCAGCGATCTGCCCAGCGCGCAACGCGCGTTCGATGCCTGGCGCACGGTCTATAACCATCAACGCCCGCATCAGGCACTGGGCATGGCGACGCCTGTGACACGCTACCGGCCCAGTCCGCGTGCCTACCCCGAGATCCTGCCGCCGGTCGAATATGGTGAGAACGACGTGGTGCAGCGCGTGCGATGGAACGGAGAGCTACGCTTCAGGGCGCGACGGTTCAAGGTATCGAGCGCCCTGCATGACCTGCCGGTCGCCATCCGCGAGCGGGCGGGCCAGGAGAACTGCTACGACCTGTTTTTTGCGCATCATCATTTCGGAACCATCAACCTGGATCAACCCGGATGAGCGGATCATGTGTTACCCATGTCTCCGCACACCTGTTACCCATGTCTCCGGTCCATACACTGCTGCAAAGAAAGTAGGTGCCGCCCCGCACAGGGGCAACGCCAACAGACCGACATGAACACAAGGAAAGGCCAACACCCCACGAACAACGACAAAACCAAACCCCACCCACAAAACTCAAAAACCAGAGATAACCCTCAATAACCCTTCTTTTCGACCCATCGCGGCGCAGCCAAATCAACAACAATCACCCTAACCCATACTCAAGCCAGCACAGCAAACCTCATGGCATCCACCACCGCACCTCAGCAAGCCGCGCCCGCCTCACCGGGCCCCTTGAAGCGCATCATCCTGATCGCCGTCATTGCGCTCATCGCCGCGGCCGCGGCCGGCGCGGGCGTGTGGTTCTTCATGTCCAGGCACGCGCCAGTCGCCTCATCCACCGAAGCCGCGCCAGCCGCGCCCACCGTGCCGCTCTTCTTCCCGCTCGAATCGATGACCGTCAACCTGCAATCGGACGACGGCCAGCAGCATTTCCTGCGCATCGGCCTCACGCTCAAGCTCGGCGACGCCACCACCCAGCAGGCGCTCACCGATCACATGCCGGAAGTGCGAAGCCGCATCCTGCTCGCGCTGTCGAACAAGCATCCGGAAGAACTCGCGCCGCTCGAAGGCAAGCGCGCGCTCGCCGAGGAGCTGAAGACGCTGATCGCCGAACCGACCGACCGGGGCGCCGCGCCGCTGCGCGTGCAGGACGTGCTGTTCACCGAGTTCGTCGTGCAGTGACGTGACGTTGTCTAGCGCTGCCATCATCAACCGCCAAGGGACGCACGAGGAATAAGCAATGGGCCACGAAGAGTTCATGTCCCAGGAGGAGGTCGATGCCCTTCTGAAGGGCGTCACCGGCGAATCCGACACCGAAACCGAGCAGACCGACCGCACGGGCGTGCGTCCGTACAACATCGCGACGCAGGAACGGATCGTCCGTGGCCGCATGCCGGGCCTCGAAATCATCAACGACCGCTTCGCGCGCCTGTTGCGCGTCGGCATTTTCAACTTCATGCGGCGCTCGGCGGAAATTTCCGTCGGTCCGGTGAAGGTGCAGAAGTACAGCGAATTCACGCGCAACCTGCCGATCCCGACCAACCTGAACCTGGTCCACGTGAAGCCGCTGCGCGGCACGTCGCTGTTCGTGTTCGATCCGAACCTCGTGTTCTTCGTCGTCGACAACCTGTTCGGCGGCGACGGCCGCTTCCATACGCGCGTCGAAGGGCGCGATTTCACGCAGACCGAGCAGCGCATCATCATGAAACTGCTCAATCTGACGTTCGAGCATTACACGGCGTCGTGGAAGAGCGTGCGCCCGCTGCAGTTCGAATACGTGCGCTCGGAAATGCACACGCAGTTCGCCAACGTCGCGACGCCGAACGAAATCGTCATCGTCACGCAGTTCTCGATCGAATTCGGCTCGACGGGCGGCACGCTGCATATCTGCATGCCGTATTCGATGATCGAGCCGATCCGCGACGTGCTCTCCTCGCCGATCCAGGGCGAGGCGATGGACGTCGACCGCCGCTGGGTGCGCGTGCTGTCGCAGCAGGTACAGGCGGCCGAAGTGCAACTGACCGCCGACCTCGCGCAGGTGCCGGTCACGTTCGAACAGATCCTGAACATGCGCAAAGGCGATGTTCTGCCGATCAACATCCCCGAGCACATCACCGCGAAAGTCGACGGCGTGCCGGTGATGGAATGCGGCTACGGAATTTTCAATGGTCAGTACGCGTTGCGGGTCCAGAAGATGATCAGCGCAGCCGACACGATGAAGGAAGGTGGTGGATATGAGTGACCTGAACGCAAATCCCGAGGCCGAACTGGCGGCCGCCGAGCAACTGGCCGCCGGCGCACCCGGCAGCGGAGAAGACGACGCGATGGCCGACTGGGCGAGCGCGCTCGCCGAACAGAACGGCAACGCCGAAATCAACCCGGCCGCGGGCGGTGTGTTCCAGCCGCTGTCGAAGGTCGAGCCGACCTCGACGCACAACGACATCGACATGATCCTGGACATTCCGGTCCAGATGACGGTCGAGCTCGGCCGCACCAAGATCGCGATCCGCAACCTGCTGCAGCTCGCGCAGGGCTCGGTCGTCGAACTCGACGGCCTCGCCGGCGAGCCGATGGACGTGCTCGTCAACGGCTGCCTGATCGCGCAGGGCGAAGTGGTCGTCGTGAACGACAAGTTCGGCATTCGCCTGACCGACATCATCACGCCGTCCGAACGCATCCGGAAGCTCAATCGATGAGACGCGTCGCCGTTCGCGACGTGCCGGTGGCGTCGCGCAATGTCCCGTTGCGGGCCGCGTTGGCACTGGCCACCGCGGCGGTGCTTTATGCACCGGCCGCCGCGCGCGCCGCCGACATCAACGCGGTCAACAACGCCGCGAAGATCGCCTCCGGCGTCGGCGCGGGCAGCGCGGTGCCGGCGCTCGGCGTCGGCGCGGTATTGCAGACCTTCGTCGGGCTCGCGGTCGTGATCGGCCTCGTGTTCGGCTGCGCGTGGCTCGCGCGGCGCTTCGGCCTGCAGCCGGGCCAGCGCGGCGGGCTCGTCAGGACGGTCGGCGGCGCGTCGCTCGGCGGCAAGGAGCGTGTCGCGGTCGTCGAGATCGGCGATACGTGGCTCGTGCTCGGCGCGGCGCCCGGCAACGTGCGTCTGCTTCATACGATGCCGGCGGGTTCCGTCGCGGCCGCCGCCACCGGTTCGCAGGCGCCGCTTCCCGGCACTTTTGGTCAACGCTTTCGCGACGCCATGAAGGGCGAAGTGGGCAAACGTTTCAACGCGCGCGGCGGCGGGGAGCGGTAATGCAGGTCAGTTTCATGCAATCGGATCTTCAGGCCGTACGCGCGGCACGTGCCGGGCGCGACGTACGCGGCGACACACGCGGCACCGCCGCCGCGCGACTCGTCGCGATGCTGCGCCGCGCGGCGCCGTTGCTTGCGCTGGCGCTGCCGGCCCTGCTGTTCGCGCTGCCGACGCGCGCGTTCGCGCAAACCGCCGGCCTGCCGGCCTTTACGACGAGCCCCGGCCCGAACGGCGGCACGACCTACTCGCTGAGCGTGCAGACGATGCTGCTGCTCACGATGCTGTCGTTCCTGCCCGCGATGGTGCTGATGATGACGAGCTTCACGCGCATCGTGATCGTGCTGTCGCTGCTGCGCCAGGCGCTCGGCACGACCACCACGCCGCCGAACCAGGTGCTCGTCGGGCTCGCGCTGTTTCTCACGCTGTTCGTGATGTCGCCGGTGCTCGACAAGGCGTATAACGAAGGCTACAAGCCGTTCTCCGAGGGCACGCTGCCGATGGACCAGGCGCTCGCGCGCGGCGTCGCGCCGTTCAAGACCTTCATGCTGCGGCAGACCCGCGAAAGCGATCTCGCGCTGTTCGCGCGCATCTCGCACGCGGCGCCGATGCAGGGTCCCGAAGACGTACCGCTGTCGCTGCTCGTGCCCGCGTTCGTGACGAGCGAGCTGAAGACCGGCTTCACGATCGGCTTCACGATCTTCATTCCGTTCCTGATCATCGACATGGTGGTCGCGAGCGTGCTGATGTCGATGGGGATGATGATGGTATCGCCCGCGACGATTTCGCTGCCGTTCAAGCTGATGCTGTTCGTGCTCGTCGACGGCTGGCAGTTGCTGCTCGGCTCGCTCGCGCAAAGTTTCGTCTGAGCGGCGCCGCGTTGCTGTTCGCCCGTTTGTTCGTTTTCTTCAGGCACTCACGATGACACCCGAAGCAGTCATGACGCTGGCCCACGAGGCCATGTACATCGGTCTCATGCTGGCCGCCCCCCTGCTGCTCGTCGCGCTCGCCGTCGGCCTGCTCGTGAGCCTGTTCCAGGCGGCCACGCAGATCAACGAAAACACGCTGTCGTTCATTCCGAAGCTGCTCGCGATCGCCGCGACGATGGTGATCGCCGGGCCGTGGATGCTGACGACGATGCTCGACTATCTGCGCCACACGTTGAGCGCGATTCCGACGCTCGTGAACTGAGCGCGCCGACGCGCTTCGGTTCCCGCCACGCCAGGCCTGAACGCCGCCCCCTCTGCCCGCCATGTTCTCGGTCACCTACGCGCAACTGAACCTCTGGCTGACCGCGTTCCTGTGGCCGTTCGCGCGCATCGCCGCGCTGATCGCCACCGCGCCCGTGTTCGGCAACGTGGCGCTGCCCTCGCGCGTGAAGATCGGCCTCGCCGCGTTCACGACGATCATCGTCGCGCCGACCATCGGCGCGCTGCCGCAGGTCACCGTGTTCTCCGCGGACGGCGTGTGGATTCTCGTCAACCAGTTCCTGATCGGCATCGGGCTCGGCGTAACGATGCAGATCGTCTTCCAGGCAATCGACGCGACCGGTGAATTCATCGGCCTCGGCATGGGCCTCGGTTTCGCGACCTTCTTCGATGCGCAGGCGACCGGCTCGGGCGTCGTGATCTCGCGCTACATGACGACGATCGCGACACTCGTGTTTCTCGCCGTCGACGGGCATCTGCAGATGATCGCCGCGCTCGTGACGACGTTCCAGTCGGTGCCGGTGTCGGCCAACCTGCTCGCGCCGCAGGGCTGGCAGACGCTCGCCGGCTGGGGCGGCTCGATCTTCTCGGCGGGGCTGCTGCTCGCGCTGCCGGTGGTCGTCGCGCTGCTGATCGCGAACCTCGCGCTCGGCATTCTCAACCGCGCGGCGCCGCAGATCGGCGTGTTCCAGATCGGCTTTCCGCTGACGATGCTGGTCGGCCTGCTGCTCGTGCAACTGATGCTGCCGAACATGATCCCGTTCTTCGCGCGGCTCTTCGATAGCGGCCTGGACGAGATGGGGCGGTTCGCGGCGGCGCTCAGGTAACGATCGTTCGCCGGATCAGTTGTTGATGTACTGGAACAGCGACATGTTCTGGATCTGCACGAACGCCTGCTGCGAAGCCTGCAACGCTGCCTGCGTCAGCGTGTACTTGCTGATCGCCGAGACCATGTCCGTCGAGGTCAGATCCTCGAGGTTGCTCTGCGTCTGCAACGAGTTGGTCGACGTGACCGTTTGCACCGCCTGCACTTCCTGTTCGCGGCCACCCACCGACGCCTGCACCGCCGTCACGTTGTTCAGCGTGTTGGCGAGTTGCGAGAGCCCCGTGTTCATCGCGTTCTGCAATGTCGCGGCCGCCGCCGCGTTGCCGCTCACCGGCTGCTGGAGCGCGGCGATCATCGCGTTCAGGTTCGCGAACACATCGGTGCCCGCCTGGTTGGCCGGTTGCACCGTGAACGTGTCGTTGGCGGCCGGGGTGCCGCTGATCGCGACGCTCTGGCCGCCCAGCGTGATGTTCGAGCCCTCGGTATAGGCCTGCGGCGTGCCCACGGTGCCCGTCGTCGTGTCGGTGATCGTATAGGTGAGCGAGGAGCCGCTGCCGCTGAACTGGATCTGGTACGAATCCGCGTTCGCCGCGTTGGTCGGATCGTTGACCGTCACCGCGCCGATCACGCCCGTGCCGGTGTTGGCCGGATTGCCGGCCGCGATCGGCTCGGCATTGGTCGCGCCGACGCTCATGAACACCGACATGCCGTTGTCGCCGGTCGCGACCTGGTTGCTGTCGGTGATCTGCACGGCGCGCGAGCCGGTATCGCCCGAATAGACGACGTTGCCGGCCGCGTCGGTGGTGAACGGCTGGGTCGAATTCTGGAATCCGGCGAAGAGCGCGTTGCCGGAGCCGTCGGTCGCGTTCGCGTAGGTCAGCAGTTGATCGCGCAAGGTCGTCAACTGCGCGGCGATCGCCGCGCGGTTGGTGTCGTTCAGCACGCCGCTGCCGACGCTCAGGCCCAGCGTGTTCGCGCTTTGCAGCGTCGTGACCACGCTCGAGAGCGTCGAGTCCTCGGCCTGCAGCGACGCCAGCGCCGAGTTCTGGTTCGTCGTGTATTGCGACAGCGCGGTCGCCGTCGAGCTGAGCTGCACCGCCTGGGCCGCGCCGAGCGGATTGTCGGCGGGAGTGCTCAGGCTCGAGCCGCTCGAGATTTCCTGATAGATCTGCGACAACTGAGCCTGCTGGTTGCTCATTGTCTCGACGTTCATGCTGAAGTACTGCGCGCTGGAAATACGCATGATTCGACGCCTTACGAGAAGATGCCAAGCAATGTCTGGAACAGGGTCTGCGCGGTCTGGATCACCTTGCTGTTCGCCTGGTAGAGCTGCTGGTACTGAAGCAGATTGGCTGCTTCCTCATTGATGTTGACGCCCGACACCGACTGCTGCGCGGTCGTGATCTGCGTGACGAGCGTGCTTTGCGCGGTCGCGGAGGTCTGGATCTGCGTGGTCTGGTTGCCGATCTGGTTCACGTAGCTCGCGTAAGCGCCCGTCAGCGTCGACGTGCCGCCCGACATCACCTTCGCGGTGGTCAGGTTCGACAGCAACTGCGCGTTGCGGCCGTCGTTGCTCGCGCCGGTGTTGGGCCCGATCGAGAACGAGTCGCCGTCCGACGGCGCGCCGCTGATCGTCACCGTCACGTTGTTCATGTTGGCACCGGTGGTCGGCTGCGCCGGATCGGCCGGGCTGGTGATCGTCAGCGTCGCGCCCGAGCCGGCCGAGTACGGCACGGCGTCCGTCGACGAGTTGATCGTGTACGAGGTCGGCGGCGTGCCCGCCACCGTCACCACCGAATTCGGCGGGAAACCGGTGAGGCCGGTGCCGGCGGTATAGGTGATCGTCGACGCGGTGGTCGGCGCGGTGTAGCCGGCCGATACCGTGCCCTGCGTGATCGTCGCGCTGCCGGTGTTCGACGACGAAGCCGATGCGAGCACCGGCGCCGCGGCCGCGATCGCCGAGGCCGACGTGGTGGTCAGCGCGAAGTTGTTCAGCGCGCCGCGCGTCGGCTCGATCGAGAACGAGTCGCCCGCCTTCATCGTGCCGGTGGCCGAGAACTGCAGGCCGCCGATCGGCTGGCTCAGATCCGACGCGGAGCCGACGATGCCGCCGGTCTCGTTGTCGGTCAGCGTATAGGTGCTGCCGTCGTACGACAGCGTGTAGTCGCTGGTGGTCGGCTGGGTCGCGTCGGCGAACGACACGCCGAGCGTCGCGTTGCCGGTGTTCCGCGAGTTCGCGTACACGGCCGGCGAGCCGACGGTAAACAGCGCGCCGCCCGCGGTGCCGTTCAGCGTGATGCCGAGTTCGTTCTGCGCGTTCACCTGCGCGGCGAAGCTCGTCGCGATCGCGCCGAGTTGCGCCTCGGCCGGATCGAGCGTCTGCGAGCGGAATTGCAGCAAGCCGCCGAGCGTGCCACCGGAGACATCCGTGTCGGACAGCGTCTGCGGGGTCGGCGTCGCCTTCGCGCCGGCCTGGCCGAGATACTGCACCGACAGCTCGCTCGGATCGCTCGACGACGTCGCCGTGCCGAGATTGAAGCTGTTGCCGGACAGCACGAGCGGCTGGCCGTTCGACATGAACACGCTGTAGCTGCCGTTGTCCTGCACGACCGACACGCCGATCAGTTGCGACAGGTTCGACACCGCTTCGTCGCGTTCGTCGAGCAACTGGTTCGGCGGCTGGCCCTGGCCGCTCGCCTGCGTGATCTGCGAGTTCAGCGACGCGATCTGCGCGGTGTAGGTGTTGATCTGCGTGACCGCGTCGCTCAGTTGCGTGTTGACGCTCGCGCGCATCGAGTCGTATTGCTGGCCCGCCGCGTTGATCTGGTTCGCGAGCGTCTGCGCGTCGCTGATCGCGGTCTGCCGCGTCGCGATGCTCGACGCGCCGTTCGCCACGTTCTGCAAACCGGTGAAAAAGCCGGTGATGGCGCTCGCGATCCCCGAGGTCGGGCTGCCGACCAGGTTGTTCAGCTGCGAGATCATCGTGCTGTACGTCGAGAGCGCGCTGCTGGCCGACTGCGCGTTGTTCAGCTCGGTCGTCAGGTACTGGCTGTACTGGCGCTGCACGGTCACCGTGGAGACGCCCATCGGCAGATAGCCGGAGCCGGTGTAGCTGCCGCCCGTCTCCGCATAGACGGGGGTCTCGATCGAATAGCCGGGTGTCGACGCGTTGCTGATGTTTTCACCAGTCGTCGTCAAACCCCATTGGGCCGCGTTGAGTCCGCTAAGGCCGATAGTCAAGAGATTGCTGGACATGCGTCATCCTGAAGGGCGGCATCTCCGGCACGCCGCCGCGTTACTGGAACATCCTCTTTAACGGCCCGCCGTGCGAAAAATTGAGGGCCACGCCACTACGTTTGCGGCTGTCACGGGCGCGAGTGCAACGTTTGCCGTCGTCCGCATGCCCGACGTGTTTTTCGTGTGCTCCTGCGTGCTCCGCGCGCATGCCGCCGCGCGGCGCGTCGTCGCCTAGCGCGCGAGCTGGCGGCGCTTCATTTCGAGCTGGGTGATCACCCGCTGCAGCGTGTTTTCCGCGCTGCCCGGCAGCGCGAGAAAGCGGAAGCCGAGCTGATAGCGCTGCGTGCCGTTCGGCAGCGCGATCGCGCGATGCGACACGAGCTGCAGATCGAGCGACAGCCGCCCGAACGAACCGAGCGCGAACTGGCAGTCCATCAGCCGCGCGCCCATCGGCAGTTCGGCGACGCGCTCGTCGGTCGTGTGCAGGCCGAGGCCGCCCAGCGACAGGTCGTGCACCTCGAAGCGGAACGTATCGCCCGCGGGAAGGCGCCCGGTGCAGACATACGGGTCGAGGATCGGCGTGGCGACGCGGAAGTATTCGCGGCGCTGCACGTAGAACAGCACGTCGGGGAAATCGGCCTCGAATGCGGGCAGTCCCTCGAAGCGGGTCTCGCGCGGCATCGCGGTCGAGAAATCGACGCGCACGCCGTCCGGCGACGCGTGAAACTGGCAGCGCGGCGCCGCCAGCAAACCCTGGTTCTGCTCGGAGAGCGCGCCCCAATCGAAAGTGAAGGTGCGCTCGCGCACGTCGACGTCGAGCAGACGCGTGACGAGCTGCCCACCTGCATATTCGACGGTGAGGAAGTCGCCGCGATTGACGAGATTGCGCAGTTGCACGCCGATTTCCAGCGGATTGCGACGGCCAAAATCGGGAACGCTTTCGTGGTCCGCGACGTGCGACGGGCCGTGTGTGTCGGTCTGGCCGTTCGACTGGTTCATATCCATGAGCTTGCCGGTATGCATGTTCTTGCGGGCACGTGCCGGGCTTGGCCGGGACTTTGCTTTCGCGGTCTGCCGCGAAGCCGTGGCACGCGCGTTCGAGCGGAAAAATTACAGTTTCTTCCGGGATCGGGTCTAACTCGTTAGCGGCAGTATCCCGCCAAAATTTAGGGTTTTCTATTAAATATTTGCCGCGAGCGCGCCGCAAACGTTAAACACAATCCAGCCCTTTTTCCCGAATCCGCGCGCCGGCTTGTTTTTACGTGTAGTGGGCAAAATCGGTTTTTAAACCGTCCGCCCAGCGCGCGCTTTTTAATCAGCCCATTTTCTGCATGATCGACATCAGCTTTTTCGCGTAATGCGGGTCGGTCGCATAACCGGCGCGCTGCATGCCGTTCGCAAAACCGTTCACGTCGCGCGACGAATTGATCACCTGCGCGTAACGCGGGTTGTTCTTCAGCAGGCTCGCGTAGTCGCTCATCGCTTCCTCGTACGAGTCGTACGCGCGGAATTTCTCGACCGAACGGTGCGGTTTGCCGTTCACGTATTCGGTCGTGACCGTCGACACGGTCTTGCCGGTCCAGTCGCTGCCCGCCTTGATGCCGAACACGTTGTGGCTCGTCGAGCCGTCGGCCTTCCTGATCTCGCTCTTGCCCCAGCCCGATTCGAGCGCGGCCTGGCCGATGATGAAGCGTGCCGGAATGCCGGTCGCGGCGCTTGCGGCCTGCGCCGGCGCGGCGAGCTTGTCGACGAACGCATCGACCTTCGGCGAGCTGCCGTCGCCGCGCAACGGCGGCGTGAATGCGCTGTTGGCCGAGTAAGGCCGGCCGCGCGCGAGCTGGCCGTTCGCCTGCGCGTTGCCGTAGGCGCGCGCGAGCGCGTTGAGCGCCGCGCTCTGGCCTTCGTCGCCGCCGCTGCCGCCGAGCGCGTTCGCCATGCCGGCCAGCCCGCCCGCGCCGTTGGCGCCGCCGCCCACCTGCATGCCCTGATTGCGCATCAGTTGCTTGAGCATGGCGTCGGCAACGCCGATGCCCTTCTTCGACAACTGCTGCGACAACTGCTGATCCATCATCGACGTGAAGGTCGCGCTGTCGTGCGAATCGAACGGGCCGTCCTGCGGCGTCGCATCGCGCATGCTCTTCAACATCATCTGCGTGAAGACGGCGTCGAACTGCTGCGCGGCCATCTTCATGCCGGCTTGCGGCGACGCCTTCGCCTGCGCGCTCAATGCGCCGAAGCCTTGCACGTCGAGCGCGAAGCGGTCGGTCAGATCGTTCGCGGAGTTGGCGGTGTTGGTCATGTTCGAATTCATCCGGTCCTTAGATGATTTCCAGATCGGCGCGCAACGCGCCCGCCGCCTTCATGGCCTGCAGGATCGACATCAGATCCGCGGGCGTCGCGCCGAGGGCGTTGAGCGCCTTCACTACTTCGGCGAGGTTCGCGCCGGCGTTCACCAATTTCAGCGCGCCGTTGTCCTGCTTCATCTGGATCTGCGACTGCTGCGCGACCACGGTGCGGCCGTTCGAGAACGCGCCGGGCTGGCTCACCACCGGCTGCGTGTTGATCACCACCGACAGGTTCCCATGCGCGACCGCGCAGTTCTGCAGCGTGACCATCTGGTTCATCACGATCGAGCCGGTGCGCGCGTTCAGGATCACCTTCGCGGCCGCCTGCGCGGGCCGCACGTCGAGGTTCTGCAGTTGCGCCATGAACTGGACCTGCTGCGCCGGATCGGCCGGCGCGCGCAACTGGATCGTGCGGCCGTCGAGCGCGGTCGCGGTGCCGCTGCCGAACGCGTTGTCGATCGCCGCGACGACGCGCTGCGTGGTGTCGTAGTCCATGTCGTTCAGGTCGAGCTGCATCGTGCCCGCCTGCGACACCGTGGTCTGCACCGTGCGCTCGACGATCGCGCCGCCCGCGATGCGGCCCGCGGCCAACTGGTTGACCTGCACCTTGCTGCCGTTGGCGCTCGCGCCCGCGCCGCCGACCGCGATGTTGCCCTGGCCGAGCGCGTACACCTGGCCGTCGGCGCCCTTGAGCGGCGTGAGCAGCAGCGTGCCGCCGCGCAGGCTTTTCGCGTTGCCGAGCGACGACACGGTGACGTCGATCTGCTCGCCGGTTCGCGCGAACGGCGGCAGCACCGCCGTCACCATCACCGCGGCGACGTTCTTCAACTGGATGTTCGACAGCGACGACTGCTGGTTGCTCGAGCCCGCCGCCTGGTTGTTGATCGAGATGCCGAGGTTCGCCAGCATGTTGGCGAGCGTCTGCGTCGTGAACGGCGTCTGCGTGGTCTGGTCGCCGGTGCCGTCGAGGCCGACCACGAGGCCGTAGCCGATCAGCGGGTTGTCGCGCACGCCCTGGATCTGCGCGAGGTCCTTCAGGCGCTCGGCATGCGCGGGTGTCGCCGACAGCGCCGCGCAGGCGAGCGCGACCGACGAGGTCAATGCGGCGAACGCGCGGCCCGTGCGGGCAAGGGCTTTGAAGACGGTACCCATGATCACCACGGCGCCACGTTGAGGAAGAACCGCTGGAGCCAGCCCATGTTCTGCGCTTCGTCTATATAGCCCTTGGCCGAGTACTCGATTTTCGCGTCGGCGACCTGGGTCGAGTAGACGGCGTTCAGGCTCGAGATCGTGTTCGGATTCACGACGCCCGAAAAGCGCACGAACTCGTTGCCCTGATTGATCAGCATCTGCTTCTGGCCGCTCACGACGAGGTTGCCGTTCGCCTGCACGGCCGTCACCGTGACGGTGATCGTGCCGTTGAAGGTATTCGACGCGTTCGCGCCGCCGGTGCCGGAAAACACGTTCGCACCGTTCGCGCTCAGGTTGGTCTTGCCGAACAGTCCGCCGAGAAAGCCCGCGGTCGGCACGTCGAAGTTCGTGGTGCCGTTGCGGCCCGCATTGGCGCCCGACGACTTGGTCGCGTTGATGTTCTCGGCAATCACGATCGTGATGATGTCGCCGACGTTGCGCGGCCGCTGGTCTTCGAACAGCGGCCGGCCCGCGAAGCCCGGGTTGTAGATCGAGCCCGGCGCCTGCGCCTGCGGCGGAACCGGCGGCAGCGCGGTCATCGGCTGCTGCGTGATCGGTTCCTTCGGCACGAGGCCGCAACCGCCGAGGGCCGCGAGCAACGCGAGCTGCACGAGAGCCTCGGCCGTGCGCGAATGAACCGGAGTGCGAGTGGAGTGCGACATCATCGATTACCGTCTTTGATTCCGGGTCCTCAAACCTGCATCTGGCTCAAGGTCTGCAGCATCTGGTCGGAAGTGGTCACGGCCTTGCTGTTGATTTCGTACGCGCGCTGGGTCTGGATCATGTTCACCAGCTCCTGCACGACGTTCACGTTCGATGCTTCCACATAGCCCTGATTGAGCGAGCCCGCGCCATTCAGGCCCGGCTGCGATACGTTCGGCGCGCCCGACGACGCGGTCTCCGAGAACAGGTTTTCGCCCTTCGCATCCAGCCCGGCCGGGTTGATGAAGGTCGCGATCTGCATCGAGCCGAGCTGCTGGCTGTTGGTCGAACCGGCGACGGTGATCGACACGACGCCGTCGCTGCCGATCGTCAGCGAGGTCGCGTTGGTCGGGATCGTGATCGCCGGGATCACCTGGTAGCCGCTCGATGTGACGAGCTGGCCCTGCGCGTTGGTCTGGAACGAGCCGTCGCGCGTGTAGGCGGTGGTGCCGTCGGGCATCTGCACCTGGAAGAAGCCCGCGCCGTTGATCGCGACGTCCTTCGAGTTGCCGGTCTGCTGCAGGTTGCCCTGCGTGTAGAGGCGTTCGGTCGCGACCTGCTGCACGCCGGTGCCGAGCTGGATGCCCGACGGCAGCTCGGTTTGCTGCGTCGAGTTCGCGCCCGGCTGGCGGATCGTCTGGTACAGCAGATCCTCGAACACCGCGCGCGAGCCCTTGAAGCCATTGGTGCTGACGTTCGCGAGGTTGTTCGAGATCACGTCCATCTGCGCCTGTTGCGCATTCATGCCGGTAGCGGCGATGTAGAGCGAGCGATTCATAATTCTTCTCCTGTGGCGGCGCTTACTGCCGTCCCATTAGCTGAAGCTGAGCAGCTGGTTGGCGGACTGATCGTTCTTGTCGGCGTTTTCCAGCATCTGCGTCTGCATCTGGAACTGGCGCGCGTTGGTGATCATCGAGACCATCGCGCTGACCGGATTCACGTTGCTGCCTTCCAGCGACGCGGGCGCGAGCGTGACGGCCGGATCGGCGTCGGCGGGGTTGCCGTCGGCGGTGCGAAACAGGCCGTCGTCGCCGCGCGTAAGCGTCTGCGGATCGGGGTTCACGAGCTTCAACTGGTCGACGGTGACGACCGCGGTCGGCGGATCGCCCGGCGTCAGCGCCGACACCGTGCCGTCCTTGCCGATCGTGATCTCCGCGCCCGGCGGCACCGACACCGGACCGCCGTTGCCGAGCACCACCTGGTTGGTGGCGTTCACGAGCTGGCCGTTTTCGTCGACGTGCAGATTGCCCGCGCGCGTATAGGCCTCGTTGCCGTCGGCGGTCTGCACCGACAGCCAGCCCGGCCCCTGGATCGCGACGTCGAGCGGGTTGCCTGTCTGCTGGATCGGCCCCGGCGTGTAGTCCGCGCCGGGCGTCGACGACAGCACGAAGGTGCGGGTCGTGTCGTCGTTGATCGAACTGCCGTCGCCGAACGACATCGGCACGGCACGGAAAGTCTCGAGCTGCGCGCGAAAGCCCGTGGTCGACGCGTTCGCGAGATTGTTCGCGACGATCGCCTGCTGCTCGAGCGCCTGGGCGCTGCCCGACATCGCGGTGTAGATCAGCCGATCCATGATGAGGTCCCGGTCGCTTACAGGTTGATCAGCGTCTGGTCGACGGTCTGCTGGGTCTTGATCGTCTGCGCGTTCGCCTGATAGTTGCGCTGCGCGGTGATCAGGTTGACCAGCTCGCTCGTCAAATCGACGTTCGAGTTCTCGACCGCGCCGCCTTGCAGCACGCCGTGATTGGTCGAGCCCGGCGTCGAGATCTGCGCGACGCCCGAGGCTGCCGTCTGGCCGTATTCGTTGTTGCCCAGGTCGACGAGGCCGTTCTGGTTCGCGAAATTCGCGAGCACGATCTGGCCGAGCGCCGCCGTCTGGCCGTTCGAGTAGTTGCCGGTCAGCGTGCCGTCGGTGCCGACCGTGAAGCTGGTCAACTGGCCTGCCGCGTAGCCGTCGGTCGAAAGGCTGTTCACGCCGTCCTTGCCGCCGTATTGCGTGGTGGCGCCGAGGTCGAGCGTGAGGCTCTGCGGCGTCGACGAGCCGTCGCTGGTCGGAATCGAGAAGGCGAACTGGCCGAGCGTCGTGGTCGCCGTGCCGCTCGCGTCGGTCGTGCTGACGAGCTTGCCCGACGAATCGAAGTTCGCCTGGCCGATCAGCGACGCAGTGCCGGTCGAGGTGCCCGCGTACACGTTCCACGTGCCGGCGGCCGTTTTCGCGAAATACATGTTGACCGTCTGCGAGCCGCCGAGCGTGTCGTAGGCGGTCGTGCTGGTCGAGTAGTTGTAAGTGGTCGAGCTGTTCTGGTTGAACGCGGTCGGATTGGGCGTGACCGTGTAGCTGTCGCCGCTCGCCGGCGCGCCGCTGAACGTGATGCTCTCGCCGTTGCCGAGCGTGATCGCGGTGCCCGCCGTGAAGGTCGCGGACGCCGAGGTCGTGCCGAGCGTGTTGTCCGTGACCGTGTAGGTGGTCGGGCTCGTGAAGTTGATCGTGTAGTTGTCGGTGTTGGTGCCGGCGGCGGCGTTCGTGATCGTCGCGCCGGTCGTGTTCAGCGTGCCGGTGTTGCCGGAGTCGGCCGTCACGACCGGCGCGCCGAGCATCAGGTTGTCCTGCGCATTGAGGTTCAGCCCCGCCGTGATCGTCGTGGTCGCCTGCGGCGCGATGTTCGCGGTCGGCACCTTCAACGGCACGGTTTGCGCGGTGTTGATCACGCCCGAGCTGTCGGCGCCGTAGCCCATCAGTTGCAGGCCCTGCGCGTTCGTGATGTAGCCGTTCTTGTCGAGCTGGAACACGCCGTTGCGCGAATAGGTCAGCGTGCCGTTGTTCGACATCTGGAAGAAGCCGTTGCCGTTGATCGCGACGTTCAGCGCCTGGTCGGTCGTCGTGATCGTGCCTTGCGAGAACTGCTGCTGCACTTCGGCGAGCTGCGTGCCGATGCCGATCTGCTGGTTCACCGCGGTCGCGATCGAATTCGCGTACATGTCGGCGAATTCGGCGGTGCCGCTCTTGAAGCCGACGGTGTTGGCGTTGGCGATGTTGTTGCCGATCACGTCGAGGTCGCTCGACGACGCCGACAGACCGCTCAAACCTTGTTGGTAACCCATGGCGTACTCCGTATCTGCAAAGTCGTAACTGAATTGATCGGATTGATCGGCTTAGAGGATCGCGGCGACGCTGGTCAGGTCGACCGTCGAACCGTTCGACAGCACGAGGCCGGCGGTGCCGCTCGTCTGCGTGACGACGCTTTGCACCGTCGCGCCGGTGAGCGTGGTGGCGGTCGCCTGCTGGCCGTTGATCGTGCCGGTCGCGGTGATCGTGTAGGTGCCGTCGGCGAGCGTGTTGCCCGCCGAGTCGGTCGGCGTCCAGCCGACCGGAATCGTGCCGGCCGACTGCTTGCCGAGATCGATCGTGTTGACGATCGTGCCGGCCGAGTTCTTGACGACGACCTGCAGGTCGCTCACGGCGTTGGCGAGCGTGACGCCGAACGCGCTCGCCTGGCCGTTCGACACCGTGACCGAGTTGCCGGGCGCGAGTACGGTCGAGCCGATCAGCAGCGCCGCCTGCGACTGCTGGCCGGCCGAGAGCTGCGTCGACAGCGAGCTGAGCGACGTGTTGAGCTGGCTGATGCCCTGCACCGTGCTGATCTGCGCGAGCTGCGAGGTCATCTGCGAGCTGTCCATCGGATTGGTCGGATCCTGGTTCTTCAACTGCGCGACCAGCAGTTGCAGGAAGGTGTTCTGCAGATCGGCGGCCGACGTGCCGCCCGTGCTGCTCGTCGAACCGGTCGCGCTCGTGCTGCTCGTCGTGCCGTTCATCGTGTCGAGCAGCGTTTGCGAAACGGTCGTGCCGTTGCTGCCGATCGTGGTGTTGGTGGTCAAGACGTTCTCCTCAGGTTCCGATCGTGAGCGTTTTCAGCATCAGCGCTTTGGCGGTGTTCAGCGTTTCGACGTTGGCCTGATACGAGCGCGAAGCCGAGATCATGTTGACCATTTCCTGCACCGGGTCGACGTTGGGCAGCGTCACGTAGCCGTCGGCGTCGGCGGCCGGGTTGCCGGGTTCGTACGCGGTCTTCATCGGCGACGGATCGTCGATCACGCCGGTGACCTGCACGCCGCCGACCTGCTGGCCGGAGCCCGAGCGCGCGCCGCCGAGCGGATTCACCGCGAACACGACCTGCTTGGCCTTGTACGGCTGGCCGTCCGGGCCGGTCGTGCTGTCCGCGTTGGCGAGGTTCGACGCCGTCACGTTGAGCCGCTGCGACTGCGCCGACATCGCGGAGCCCGCGACACCAAAAATATTCATCAGGGATGGCATGTTTCCTGACCTCTCCTGCCGGTTCGCACCGGCTTTACGTTAAGTCCCGTAGCGCTGCTGTTGTTGTCTGCTTGCGTGTTGCCTGCGTGTTGCTTGTGTATTGCCGAACTGCCCGCATCAACTGCCCGACGTGATCGCCGCGAGCATTGTCTTGATCTGGTTCGACACCACCGTCATGCCCGATTCGAAGTGCAGCGTGTTGTCGGCGAACTGCACCCGCTCGGTGTCGAGGTCGACCGTGTTGCCGTCGAGCGCGGGCTGCTGCGGAATCCGGTATTGCAGGTTGCCGTAGTCGTCGGGGCTGCCGCCCGTCGCCTCGAGCGTGCTCTTGCCGCTCATGTGGCCGGGTTCGGTCGCCGTCATCGACATGCCGCCCGTCACGCCGGCCGGCTGCGTCATCGCGAGCGTCGAGCCGTTCGACGCGCCCTCGCCCGCGCTGGCGCCGCCCGTCTTCTTCAGCGCGCCGGCGAGCGACGACGCGAAGTCGATGTCGCGCGCCTTGTATCCAGGGGTGTCGGCATTGGCGATATTCGACGACAGCAGCTCCTGCCGGTACGCGCGCACATCCATCGCCTGCCGGCCGAACGCGAATTCGGCATCGAGTTTGTCCAGCATAGAAATCTCCCGAGAACGTTCCCGAAGCCTTTCCATGCATACGCCGCGCACTGGGCACGGCCGGCGGAAAGACCTTTTTGCATGAGGTGCATCTTATGGGCCGGACGCAAGCTGCAATCGGACGAATAACCGGGAAAGGGGGCTTCTATTCAACGCTTGCGCGAAAAGGGGGCTCACTAGAATGCAAGGCGTACCGATGCATTCGATGGAGAACCGCGATGGACCAGCCCACTTCCGCCTTGCCGCGGCGCGCGAACCGCGCGGCGGGATATCGCGCGGGTGTGGAGTCGGGCGCGCCCCACGCCACGCCGTGTTCCCCGCCGCGCTTTTTCCTGCACTACCTGACACGCTGCCTCGGGCGGCTCATCGTGCACATCGCGCTGTGGGTCGCGGGCGGCATCGTGCTGCTGCCGGCGACGACCCAGGCGCAGGACACGGGGGGCGGCCCGATCGTGATCCCGGGGCCGGGCGAAAAGAACCCCGCCGCGCTGAACGATCTCGTGCAACAGATCCAGACGCCGGCGCAACGCACGGCATCGGCTGCGTCGCTCACTGCCGCGACCGCGCAGTCGCTCGGCCGCGCGCCGGCACAACGCGAGAACGATCCGTTCGCGCGCGCCGCGAACGCGAACGGCGCGATCGTCATTCCGGGCGCGGGCGAATCCGCGGGCGCCGCGCCGGCGATGATCCGCACCAGTCTGAAACCGGACGCCAACGGCGTCGTGACCATTCCCGCGCCGGCCAATGCGGGAGCGTTGGGTGTCGCGCGCGTCAATGTCGAAGCGCGCGCGGTCGTCCCGGTCGTCGTGACGCCAGCCGTGAATGATGCAAGCGGCGCGGGCGGCATGGCCACGCGCCCGGTCGCCGCGAACGCGCCGCAAGGCAGCGGTTTCGACAGCCTCGCGTCGCGCGGCGAACCGCCTGAATTCGGCGCCAACGGCAAGCCGATCGCCACCGCGCAGCGGACCAGCACGACGCTCGCGAGAACGCCGGCAACGTTGCGCCAGCCGGCACCCGCCATCGCGCAAAAAGCACCGCAGGCCAGCGCGGCGACGCCAGCACCGCCCGCGCCGCTGCCCGGTCAGCAGGACCCGGAAGCGATCCACGCCGCGGCGCTCGCGTTCCTTCAGCAGCAGGCCGTCGGCCTGCCCGGCAAGATCGACATCACCGTCGCGCCCGCATTCCCGCGCGGCCTCGCCGCATGCGCGTCGCTCGAGCCGTTCATGCCGACCGGCGCGCGCCTGTGGGGCCGCATGACGGTCGGCGTGCGCTGCGCGGGCGAGCGGCCCTGGACGATCTATCTGCAGGCGCGCGTCAGCCTGCACGCGACCTACTACCTCGCCGCCCGCGCGATGGCGCCCGGCGAAGTGCTCACCGCCGCCGACCTCGTCGCGCGCGACGGTGATCTGACCGGCCTGCCGCAGGCGATCGTCACCGACCCGTCGCAGGCGGTCGGCTCGGTGTCGCTCGTGCGGATCGCAGGCGGCATGCCGTTGCGCCGCGACATGCTGAAAAGCGCGTCGGCGGTAGCGATCGGCCAGACCGTGCGGGTCGTGGCGGCCGGCGACGGTTTCTCGATTTCGGCCGAGGGCAGCGCGATGAACAATGCGTCGCCGGGCCAGCAGGTGCGGGTGAAGACCGCGAACGGCCAGATCATCTCCGGCATCGTCAAAGACGGCGCCACGGTGGAGATCCAGATGTGAACGGGTTCGTCGCGATAAAGCGTGCGCGCGGAGCATGGGCATCCGCTGAAGCGAAGGCGGCACCGGCCGTGCTCGCGGCGAGTGCGGCGCAAGTAGCATCGAAGGGGTCGGATAGCCCGACGAGGCCCGGTATGGAATGGAGCGATTGCGCTAAAGTTTTGATCGGCGGTTGCCGTTATCAGGATCAAATCGTTCAGGAAGCCAATCGTGAAAGTCGATTCCACCACCTCTTCGAGTCTGCCGACGTTGAAAGACGGCTTGTCCCGTTCGCAGCAGAGCGACGCCGCGCCGGCAGCGGGCGCCACGCAGGGCGCGAGCACGTCCGCGCCGGCCACGGCGGGCAGCGGCTCGGGCGACACAAGCGTGAGCCTGTCGGGGCTGTCGCAGCATCTGCGCAGCCTCGCGGCATCCGGCTCGGCCGATATCGATACGGCGCACGTCGAGTCGATCAGGCAGGCCATCAAGGACGGCACGCTGCAGATGGACTCCGGCAAGATCGCCGACGGCGTGCTGCAGACGGCACGCGAGCTGTTGCAGAACAAGACCTCGTCGAGCGGCAACTGATCGGTACCTCGAAGTGCGGTGACGTGCCGGGCGGCGTTCGACCAACCCGGCTCGCGCGTCATCCGCGAGCCAGCGTGTGTAGCGAGTCGTTGACATGAAAGACGCCCTGGTTGCCACTCTGATCGAAGAATATTCGACCGTCGAGGCGTTCGCCTCGATCCTCACGCTCGAAACCAAGGCACTGACCGCGGTATCGCCGCTGGAACAGTTGCCCGCGATCGTCGAAAAGAAAACCGAGCTGATCGGCGTGCTCGCGAGGCTCGAAGCCGCGCGCGACGCGCAACTGGCCGAACTCGGCTTGCCGCCCGGCTGGTCCGGCATGGAACTCGCGGCAAGCGCCGACACGCGTATCGCAACGCAGTGGAAGCTGCTGCAACAGGCCGCCGAGCGCGCGCGGCGCGTCAATACCAACAACGGCGAACTGATCCGCGTGCGGATGGACTACAACCAGCGCGCGCTGAAGGCGCTGCAGGTCAACGTACCGCGCAAGGCCAGTCTGTATGGGCCCGATGGACGTATGCCGGCTCATTTCGGACTTTGATCGGACGACCCGGCCGCAGGCCGGGTCCCCACACCCCGGCAGCAATTGAAAATCCCGTCACCGATGACGGGCCTTCGCCGTTTCCGCGCTGACCCTCCACTCCCGCTTTTGCCCTCCCGCCACGCAACATTAGCCATTCGGCTAGCTGGCGCGCAACGCCGCGTCACGTTGAAATAGCAACCTTGGTCGAGCTTTCGCCGGCGCCCCGACTTCGATGTGGCGGCGCATGTGTAAGGCGGAATTTTGTCTACTAGCGAGGTTGTGTAGTCGTGTGTACACTGGAGGGAATGATGTATGAACAGCGCCGAGGTCGTCAAACTGATCCAAGCCGATGGTTGGCAGCTCGTCCGAATATCGGGCAGCCACCATCATTTCCGGCACGCGGGCAAGCATGGTCTCGTTACCATTCCGCATCCGAAAAAGGATCTGCCGCCCGGCACCCTGAACAGCATATTGAAACAGGCGGGGCTCAAATGAAGCATCTGATCTTTCCGATCGCAATCGAACCCGGAGACAGCAAGCACGCATTCGGCGTGGTCGTACCCGACATCCCGGGCTGCTACTCCGCGGGCGACACGATCGAGGAAGCCTACGCAAACGCGAAGCAGGCCATCGAATCGCATCTCGAAACCTTGCTCGACGAAGGACTGCCGCTGCCCGAGCCGCTCACGCTCAGCGAGCATCAGCGCAATCCCGGGTTCGCGGATTTCATGTGGGGTTTCGTGACGACGCGCAACATTCCGGCGCTGAGAAAGGCGGTCCGCATCAACATCTCGCTGCCCGAAGTACTGGTGCAGGAAATCGACTCGTATGCGCAGGCGCGCGGCATGTCGCGCTCGGCATTTCTCGCGCTTGCCGCCGAACACGAGATGGCCGGTGCGTGAGGAGCGATGCGCGCGCAGGCGCGCACGTCGCGCGGCGGGCCTGCCGCCGGCGCCGGAGCGATTGGAAGCGGGGGTAAAAAGCGGGAGTGAAAAGCGGGGGTTGAAAGCGGCGGCTGAAACTATCGGCGAAAAGGTGGCGGGCTCGCCGCCGGCAAGACTTCAGCTCGTTTCAGCATTCGCCCAGGCCATTTCCCGCAGCCGCGTGCGCAGGCGCGCCACCGCCTGGCTGTGCAACTGGCACACGCGCGATTCGCTGACTTCCATCACCGCGCCGATTTCACGCAGGTTCATGCCGCGTTCGTAGTACAGCGACATCAGCAGCTTCTCGCGCTCCGGCAAGCGGTCGATCGCTTCGACGAGCGCCGAGCGCAGACTGTCGTCGAGCAGCGCGGAGAGCGGGTCCGAATGATCGACGCAGTAGCGGTCCAGAAACGGTTCGTCGTCGGCGGAGCGGTCGAAGTCTTCGTAATAGATCAACTGGCTGCCGTGCAGATCCTGCAGCATCGACTGGTATTCGTCGAGCGGCATCTGCAGATGCTCGGCGATCTCGGCTTCGCTCGCCGAGCGGCCGAGGTTCTGCTCGACCTTGTGCACCGCCGTTTCCACTTCGCGCGAGGTGCGCCGCAAGCTGCGCGGCAGCCAGTCGTTGCTGCGCAGCTCGTCGAGCATCGCGCCGCGAATCCGCTGGCTGGCATAGGTCTCGAACTGCGCGCCCTGGTCTTCCTTGTAGCGGCCGGCGGCATCCAGCAAGCCGATCATGCCGGCCTGGATCAGATCGTCGAGATCGACGCTCGCCGGCATTTTCGCGACAAGCTGCAAGCCGAGTCGACGCACGAGCGGTGCGTACTTCGTCAGAACTTCGGCCTGGGAAATCTTTCCCTGAGCGTTGTACATCGTGCTCCCCTTGTCCTGTGCGCCGCTTAGGCGTGCTGCGCGGACGGTTGGTCGGCGTGGTGCGCCGCTGTAACGGCCGCGGGCGCCCGCCGGGGCGTTTGCGGCGACATCGCTGGCCGCATCGGCCAGTATTGCAATTCGGCGGCGAGTTGACGGAAGTCGCGCGCGGCCGGGGTCGACGGAAACGCGTCGACGACACAGCGCGACAACTCGAGCGCTCGCGCCATGCGCATGTCGGCCGCGATGCAGCCGGCGTCCTCGAGCGCCACGGTCAGATAACGGCCCGCCACGCCGGCGAGATTCGCGAACGCGGCATGCGCGTCGTTTGCGCTTTGCACGTGATTCCAAAGCACGCGGAACTGCGCGATGGCATGCGCGTAATGCAGACGCTTCGTGCAGGCATAGGCGTCGGTGATCGCCTGGGCCGACACGCGCGTGACGATCATCACGTCGTGCGCCTGCTTCGCGAACTCCGATAGATGCCCTTGCGCGTCGAGTTGCGCGTCGATCAGCACGATGTCGGCCGAACCGTCGAGCAGCACGCTGAATTCGGCCGCCGTGTGGCCCTCGCGGTTGTTGCGCGACGCGGCCAGCACCGAAAACCCGAGCGCGTGCCGCGCGGCGGCGAAGTCGACCGGCATCTCGCCGCGCATCACCGCCGAAAAATTGCCCACGCCGCGCAAGCCGCCGAGCATCGCGCTCACCGACTTCTCGCCGACGCATTCGTCGATCACGAGCACGTCCTTGCCCTGCTGCGCGAGCGCCGCGGCGAGATTGACGACCACCGTCGTGCTGCCCACGCCGGGCGCCGCGCCCGTCGCCGCGATCACGCGCGCGCCGCCGCGCGCGAGCAGCCGCCGCAGTCCTTCCGCCTGATCCGAAACGAGCTTATCCAAAGCGGACCTCGTGCAGCTCGGCCGTCGAACGCGCGGACAGCGAGGACAGCAGCGCGGGAATGTCGTCGTCCTGCGGCACGAACGGCGAGTTGTCGCGCGGAATGCAGAACGTGCTCTTGATCAGGAATTTCTTCGTCGCGACGTACAGGTTCTCCGGCACCTTCTGACCGGTCGACACGTAATGAATCGGCAGCTTGTAGCGGATCACCGCGTCGAGCACGCCGCCGAGGTTCGTCGCTTCGTCGAGCTTGGTCAGGATGCAGCCGGCGAGCGGCTGCTGATCCGGCGCGCGCTGATAGGCCTGCACGACTTCGTTGAGCGTGTCGCCGTGGCCCGTCGCGTTGAGCAGCAGCAGTCGCTGCACCGGCTGGCCGGCGCGGCACAGCATCGCGATCTGGTCGGACACGAGACGGTCGCGCTGGCTCATGCCGATCGTGTCGATCAGCACGATGTGCTTGTTGCGCAGCTCGGAGAGCGCGAGTTGCAGATCGGCGCTGTCCTTCACCGCGTGCACCGACACGCCGAGAATCTTGCCGAAGATGCGCAGTTGTTCGTGACCGCCGATCCGGTAGCTGTCGGTCGTCAGCAGCGCGACCTTGCTCGCGCCGAAGCGCATCACGCAGCGCGCGGCGAGCTTCGCGGTGGTGGTCGTCTTGCCGACGCCGGTCGGGCCCATCAGCGCGAACACGCCGCCGCGCTCCATCAACGCGTCTTCGTCCTCCATCACCGGCAGGTTCGATTCGAGCACCGAGCGCACCCAGTCCATGCCGGCTTCCATCGTGTCGACGTCCTCAGGCAGGTTGT
Source organism: Paraburkholderia sp. (assembly GCF_047605525.1). Classification (GTDB taxonomy): domain Bacteria; phylum Pseudomonadota; class Gammaproteobacteria; order Burkholderiales; family Burkholderiaceae; genus Paraburkholderia. The sequence goes on from NZ_JASGFN010000001.1 coordinate 28,510, forward strand.
CGACCATCATCTGCACGAGCTGCGCGGAAAAGCCGGCGGCGAACAGATGCTTCGTGAGCGCGGCGCGCGCCGGATTGCGGCGCTGGCGCTCGCCCCACAGGAGGCCGGCGAAATGCTCTTCCATCATCCCGCGCATCGACGACAGCTCGTTCATCACCGTGTCCTTGACGACCTGCTCCATGCGCGCCTTGATCGCGTCGGCGTCGGCGACGGCGGCCGGCGTGCGGGTTTCGTCGACGGCGGGCGGCACCGGCGCGAATTTCCGCACGGTGCGGCGCGCGGCGGCTTCCGCGGCTTCGCGCGCCCAGTCGGGTGTGTCGATCACGGGCGGCACGAGCGTCGGCCGCGTGGCGGGCTCGCTCGCGTCGACCGCGATGCCGAGGCCCCTGGCGGTCGCGACGGCGGGTGTCATCGCGGCGGGACGCGCGCTGTACTCGCCGCGCTGTTCATGCTGCTCGGCGGCGATGTGGCGCGCGTGATCGATGAGCCACGGATTCGATTCGGCCATCGTGCGTGGCGCGGCGCTTTCGGTCGCCGCCGTGGCTGGCGGAAGCGGAATGCCGGCGGCCTTCAGCAGGTCCGCGCGAATGTCTTCCGACAGACGCGTTGCCGCGGCGCGGGCGCTGGAGCCGGCGGGCGTGGCGGATGCGTTGAAGGGGTTGAAGGCGTTGGACGACGACAGGCTTGCGGCGGACGTCGCGCCTGCCGCGACGGCTGCCACCGTGCCCGTTGCAGGGTCGACCGGATTTGCCGCGGAGCGTGTCGCGGGGCGAACGGCCGGGTTCGCAACCGGCACCGCATTCGCTGCTTCGTTCGCGGGCGCGCCGACGGATGCACCGGCAGACGTATTGACAGCGGAATTCGTGCCCGCATTCATCGACATATTCATCGGCATCGCTTCAGCGCCCGCTTCCGGGCTCGCGCCGAACACCGACGAAAACACGTCCGGCATGCCATTCGCGTACGGATTCGCCGGCGCGCCCGGCGACGCGCGCAGCGCGGCCCGCGCGCCCTCACGCGCTTTCGGCGTGATCGCGGCGAGATCGCTATCGGCGAGCGCAACGATTTCGACGCTTCCGTCGTCCATCGTCCGGTTCGACAGCACGACCGCATCGGGGCCCAGTGCTTCGCGAACGAGACGCAGCGCATCGCGACTGTTAGCACCGACAAATTTACGAATGTTCAAGCTGGACCCCCGATGAGGTATACGGACTGACGGACCGGCGATATACCGCTTCCCATTGAGGGCCATTATTCCGAAAGGCGTCGGGCGACGATCGATGGATAAAGGCCGTTAAAGGCAGGCTATTCGCGCGATGGACGCATCGCCGGCACATCGCGTGAGCAGGTCGCGACGGGTGTTTCCCCAAGGGCGGAAATCCGGCCATCCCGCACACGCACGCCGTCAGCCTTGCGCGCCGATCACATTGACGACCTTCACGTGGCGCGTGTCGGGCACTTCCGCGTACGACAGCACCTTCAGTTGCGGCAGGCTGCGGCGCAGGAAGCGCGCGAGCATCGGCCGCAGCGCGTGCTGCACGAGCAGCACCGGCGCGAGGCCGAGATTCTGCTGACGCGTCATCGCCTTCTGCGTTTCGGTGAGCAGCGTATTCGCGAGGCCCGGTTCGAGGCCCGGATTCGGGCCGGTCGAGAGCGCCTGCGACAACACCCGTTCGAGGTTCGCGTCGAGCCCCATCACCTGCATGTCGCCGGTGCCGGGGAACCACTGCTGCGTGATCGCGCGGCCGAGCGCGAGGCGCACCGCGGCGGTCAGCTCGTGCGCGTCGGAGATCTTCGCCGCGTGCTCGGCCAGCGATTCGAGAATCGTGCGCATGTCGCGGATCGGCACGCCTTCTTCGAGCAGGTTCTGCAGCACCTTCTGCAGCGTGTTGAGCGGCAGCGCCTTCGGCACCAGATCGTCGACGAGCGACGGCGTGTCCTTCTGCATCCGCTCGATCAGCGCCTGCACCTCGCGGCGGCCGAGCAGTTCCGACGCATGCGTGACGACCAGGTGATTCAGGTGCGTCGCGACCACCGTGCTCGAATCGACCACCGTGTAGCCGTACACCTGCGCCTGTTCGCGCAGATTCGTATCGATCCAGATCGCCGGCAGGCCGAACGCCGGGTCCTGGGTCGGCGTGCCGGGCAGCGCGGCCGACACCTGACCCGGATTGATCGCGAGCCACTGGCCCGGATACGCCTCGCCCGAGCCGATCTCGACGCCCTTCAGCGCGATGCTGTAGCCGTTCGGCCGCAGTTCGAGGTTGTCGCGGATATGGATGACCGGCGGCAGGAAGCCGATTTCCTGCGCGAACTTCTTGCGGATGCTCTTGATCCGCTTCAGCAGCTCGCCATCCGAATTCTTGTCGACGAGCGGAATCAGCCGGTAGCCGACTTCGAGGCCGAGCGTGTCGATCATCGTCACGTCGTCCCAGCTTGCTTCGGCGTTCTCGACCGGCGCCATCGCGGCCGGCGCGACATCGACCAGCGCGGTCGTGTTCTTGCGCTCCTCGGCGCGCTTCTTCATCGTGCGGCCGAGCTGGATCAGCCCGCCGCCGAGAATCAGGAACGCGAAGTGCGGCATGTTCGGAATCAGGCCCATCATCACGAGAATGCTGCCCGTGATGATCAGCACGCGCGGGTTCGTGAAGAGCTGACCGGTGAGCTGCGTGCCGATGTCTTCGTCGGTCGCGACGCGCGACACGATCACGCCGGCCGCCGTCGAAATCACCAGCGACGGGATCTGCGCGACGAGGCCGTCGCCGATCGTGAGCAGCGTGTAGTTCTTGCCCGCCGCCGCAAAACTCATGTCGTGCTGGACCATCCCGACGATCAGCCCGCCGATGATGTTGATCACCATGATCAGCAGACCGGCCACCGCGTCGCCGCGCACGAACTTGCTCGCGCCGTCCATCGAACCGTAGAACTCGGCTTCCTGCGCGACTTCCGCGCGGCGCTTGCGCGCCTGCTCCTCGTTGATGAGGCCCGCGTTCAGATCGGCGTCGATCGCCATCTGCTTGCCGGGCATCGCGTCGAGCGTGAAGCGCGCGGACACTTCGGCGATCCGCCCCGCGCCCTTCGTGATCACCATGAAGTTGATCACCATCAGGATCACGAAGACGACGATACCGACCGCGAAATTGCCGCCCACGAGGAAGTGGCCGAACGATTCGATCACCTGGCCGGCCGCGTCGGGACCGGTGTGGCCCTCGAGCAGCACGATCCGCGTCGACGCGACGTTCAGCGACAGCCGCAACAGCGTCGAGAACAGCAGCACGCTCGGGAACGCCGCGAAATCGAGCGGTTTCATCGTGTACATGCTGACGAGCAGCACCATCACGGAAAGCGCGATGTTGAACGTGAACAGCAGATCCAGCAGGAACGGCGGCAACGGCAGGATCATCATGCCGAGGATCATGCAGATCAGCACCGGCCCGGCGAGGGCGCGCAGATTGGTGCTGTTCAGGGCATCCGGCCGTCGGGCGAGGAAACCGGCGCGAACGTTCATGCGGAGGCTCCCGTTGCGTTGTTGGTGTCGTCTTTGGCGTCGTTGGCGGGGTCGAGCGTGTCGGCGGCTTCCTCGGCGGCGTCTTCGTCCGACACGCCGCCCTTGTCGAGTTCGGCCGGCACGTCGAGCCCGGTCGGGGCGACCGGCGCGATACCGCCCTCGGTTTTGAAGCGCCGCAACTGGTAGACCCACGCGAGCACTTCGGCGACCGCGCCATAAAGCGGCCCCGGAATCTCGCGGTTCAGCTCGACGTTGTGATAAAGCGCGCGCGCGAGCGGCGGCGCTTCGAGCAGCGGCACGTTGTTTTCAGCGGCGAGTTCGCGAATCCGCGCGGCGACCAGATTCACGCCCTTCGCGACCACCTTCGGCGCGCGCATCTCGCCGTCCGTGTATTGCAGCGCGACCGCGAAGTGCGTCGGGTTCGTGACCACCACGTCGGCCTTCGGCACCTGCGCCATCATGCGGCGCCGCGCGATCGCGCGCTGCTGCTGGCGAATCTTGCCCTTGATGTGCGGGTCGCCTTCGCTCTCGCGATGCTCGCGCTTCACCTCTTCCTTGGTCATCCGCAGCTTCTTGTGGAATTGCCACAACTGGTACGGCACGTCGAGCCCGGCCACCACGAACATGCCGGCCACCGTGATGCCGCAGCACACGGCGATCAGATGCACGGCGTTCGCGAGCGCGAGATGGAGCGGCTGGGTCGCGAGCGCGAGCATCTCCTCGCGGCGATTCCAGATCGCCGTGCCGCCGATCAGCCCGACCACGAGCGTCTTCGCGAACGACATGCCGAGCTGGATCGGCCCATTGATCGAAAACATGCGGCCGAGGCCCGCGATCGGGTTCAGCCGGTCGAACCTGGGCTCGAGCCCTTTCGTCGATAGCTGCCAGCCGCCGAGCGCCATCGGCGCGAGCAGCGCGGCGGCGCCGGTGAAGCCGAGAATCGGCAGCAGCGCGTAGAGGCCTTCGCGCGCGGCGGCGCCCGCGCCGGTCAGCATGCGGCTCGTATCGAACGTGCTCGCGTGATTGAACGTCAGCGACGCGCGCAGCATGTCCTGCAGATGCACGCCGATATGGCCGGACAACCCCCAGACGCCGTAGAAGCCGGCCGCGAGCAGCGCAAACGTCGACAGCTCCCGCGAACGAACGATCTGCCCCTCCTCGCGCGCCTTCTGCAGGCGCCGGGGAGTGGCGGCTTCGGTTTTTTCGAGGTCGCTGTCCTCTGCCACAAAGCTCTCCAGTCGGCCGAGGCAACGCGCCTCTTTCCAGTGACAGCGATTATTCCCGCTCGGCGCAAGCGCCGATCGGCGGATAAGGGCGGAGAAACGGGGGTATTTCGACGGATGGCCAGAGTGCCCGCGCGTTACTCGCGCGGGCACTCCGACATCGGGATTGACACGCCGGGGCTAGAAGCCGACGTAGGGGGCGGAGCCGCCGGTCGCGGTCCGGTCGAAGCCGTAGTACACGTGGCGGCCGTAGAAGAACGGCAGACCGAGGTCGAAGCTGCTGTTGCCGCCGATCTGGCCGGCGAGGTCGTTGAACGCGTAGTTGCCGCCGTTGCCGAACAGCGTCTGCGCGTTGGCGATGCCGATGCTCACGGCTGCCGTGGTCTTGTTCAGCCCGACCAGCGTAACCGAGCGGGTTTGCGCCGACGACGGGCAGTAGAAGCCCGCGAAGCTGCTGCCGCACAGCGCGAGCGTGCTGTCGGCGAAGAAGTAGCCGTTCGAGCCCGAATCGAGGAACGCCTGCACCGTCGCGCCGTTGAACGTGCTGTTGTTCATGTCGCCGTATGCATCGGTCGTGAAGACCTGCGACGCGGCGAGCGCGTTGTTCGACTGCGTGCCGATGCCGAACACGAGCGTGCCGCTCGCCGATGGCGCGCCGGCGTCCGGCAGCGGCGGCATCTGCACGATCACGCCGTTGTTGCTGCCGTCCGGGAAGTTCGCGACCGGGTTGGCCACCTGCTGCGCGAGCGACACCGCGGTGCGCGCGCACGAAGTGCCGCCCGGGCACGCATAGTAGTTGCTGTAGGTCGCCGCGGTGCTGGCATTCACACACGTTGCGCCGCAGTCGGTGGGCGCGGTGCCGACGCCGAGAATGCCGTTCGCGCCGAGATCGCTTACCGTGTTTTCCGCCGAGCCGCCACTGTTGCTGCAACCCTGCGCGGGCACCGTGCTCGCGTCCTTGTCGCCGATGATCTGGATCGGGATCGCGCTCGCCGTCGATTCGCCGCCGATCGCGATCGTCGCGGTGCGCACCGAGCCCCAGGTGTAGCCGTCGGCGAAGGTCGCGCACTCGGCGAGCTGCGCGCTGCTGCCGGACAGCGTGCTGACCGGCAGCGCGCCGAGCAGCGACGAATTGAGCGCCGAGCCGACCACGCGCAGTCCGAACGAGCCGGTGTCGAGCTGGACGTTGTTGATCGTCTGGCAGTTGGTGGTCGAGCCGGGCGCGCAGATCGTCACGCTGACGGTCGGGATATTGATGACGCCGCTCGCGCCCTGCCCGACCGTGACCGGCACCGTGTTGGTGGCGGTCGCGGCGATCGGCTGCTGGGTCGGGCTGGCGGGCAGCGAGCCGCCGTTCAGCAGGCTCGGCGGGTTGCTGTTGTTGCTGGAGCTGGAACTGGAGTTGTCGCTGCCGCCTCCGCCGCCGCAGGCGACGAGCGTCGCCGTGAGCAGCACGGCGGACACGGCCTGCATCCAGCCTTTGATTTTCGCGGTCGTGTGCATGGTTCGCATCGTCGTCCTCGCCGTTACTGGATGTCGGAACCGCTGACGCCGGCCGGCAGCGCGGACGGCAGCCAGGCCACGCCGCTGAACGCGCCCATATGGCCGCCCGAGCGCACGACGAGCCCGCTCTGTTCGACGCTGACCGGACCGCGCGCGTTGCCGCGCGCCGCGCGCACGGCCTTCACGCCGGCGACATATTGCGGGAAATAACTACCGAGCAGATCGCTCAGATCGGGCATCTGCGGACCATGCCACGCAATGCCGAAGACGGCGCCGTCGGCGCCGAGATATTCGCGGACCACGGTGCCGTTGCCGAGCGTGGTCTCGCGCACCGTGTAGGAGGAAACTGTGGAAGAGGTGGAGGCCGCCGCCGAAGCCGCGCTCGATGCGGAGCGCATCACACTCTGCGTTGCGCCGCCCGCGGGCTGAACCACGCGGGAAGAAACCGAGGCGTCGGCGGGCGGCGTCATCGGCGCGCTGCCCAGCGCCGCATGGGCGGACTGCGCGGCTGTCAAAGCCCACAGCGAACATGGCAAGACCAGCGCCGCGATTTTCCCGGCGCGACGTACACAACTCCACATGACGATGCTCCTCCCGAGCCGCAACGCGATCCGCCCTGTCGCGCGAACCGGCTGCAAGTAGGCAGATGATACGGCACCGCCGCGGGCGCAACCCTGGGAAGTCTCCCTCACCATGCGATCGCCCGGCGCTGCGATGGCCGGCGCCGTACCGCTTTGACCCCGTAGTATGCCTGTGGATCGTGTCGGCCGACAGAAGGCGCGCTCGCGCACATGACTTACCGTCCATTACAGCCGGGAAACTGTCCGGAATGTGCGTATCGGCGGGCGGTAAAAAGAACCGCCACGGGAACAGTCAATGAGAAAAATTGGCCCGGCATCGAAGCCGGGCCGCGTCAGAAGCCGAGGCTCGCGAGCAGGTCGTCGACCTGCGATTGATCCTGCATCACATCGGCGTTGCCTTCCGGATTGATCTGCGGACCGTTGAGCAGATGCTCGGGGCTGCCGGTCGGCGACACCTCGGCCGCCAGCGCCGCCGCGTTCGCCGCGAACTGCTCGCGCCGTTCGAGCGCGATATTCTCGACCAGCACGCCGAGCAACTGCTGCTCGATCAGATAAACGACGTCGGTGATCTTCTTGATCACCTGGCCGGTCAGATCCTGGAAGTCCTGCGCGAGCATGATCTCCATCAGTTGCGCATTGGTCGCGCCGGTCGCGTCGGGCACGCCGCGCAGGAACGCACGCGTGTCGTTCATCAACGCGCGCACTTCCTCGCGCTCGATCGGCGCCGCATACCACTGCTCCCAGCGCGCGTCGAGCTCGGCCGCGTCCTTCTGCAACTGCTCCTGCACGGGCTTCGCGACGTCGATCGCCGACAGCACGCGCTCGGCGGCCTGCTCGGTCATGTTGGCGATGTACTTCAGACGATCGCGCGCATCGGGCACGGCTTCCGCCGCGCGCTCGACGTGCTTGTCGAGCCCGAGCTCGCGCATCGAATCGCGCAGCGTGCGCGTCAGTTGTCCGATGCGGGCGAGAATGCGATCCGACGCGAAGTCGATGCTCTCGCTGGCCGCGTCGGCGTCCGGCGTTTGGGTCGGCGGCGTCACGTCAGCTCCCGGCTTTCGCCATCTTCTCGAGGATCTTGTTGAGCTTCTCGTCGAGCGTCGCGGCGGTGAACGGCTTGACGACGTAACCGCTCGCGCCGGCCTGCGCCGCCGCGATGATGTTCTCCTTCTTCGACTCGGCCGTCACCATCAGCACCGGCAGATGCGTGAGGCTCGCGTCGGCGCGGATTTCCTTGAGCATCGCGAGACCGTCGAGATTCGGCATGTTCCAGTCCGAGATCACGAAGTCGTAGCTGCCGCCGCGCAAACGCGCGAGACCGGCCGCGCCGTCTTCCGCCTCGTCGACGTTCGAGTAGCCCAGTTCCTTCAGCAGGTTGCGGACGATCCGGCGCATCGTCGGAAAGTCGTCAACGACCAGAATCTTCATTCCCTTATCCATGTGTTTCCCTTTGCTTGATCCATGTTGCGGCGCGCGAACGCCTCAATCAATTTATTCGCCCGCATCACACTCGCTGAACGCGCTCGCCCATCACCGACAAATGCGCCATCACGCGCCGGCTCATTTCCGGCAGCGAGGCGATCTCGTCGGCGGCGCCGAGCGCGATCGCCTCGCGCGGCATGCCGAATACGATGCAGCTCGCTTCGTCCTGCGCCAGCGTGTAGGCGCCGGCCTTTTTCATCTCCAGCAAGCCGGCCGCGCCGTCGCGCCCCATGCCGGTCAGAATCACGCCGACCGCGTTCTTGCCCGCATGCTGCGCGGCCGAGCGAAACAGCACGTCGACCGACGGACGATGCCGGTTCACCGGCGGGTCGTCGGACAGGTGCGCAATATAGTTCGCGCCGCTCCTCGCGAGCAGCAGATGCGCGTGGCCGGGCGCGATGTACGCATGACCGGGCAGCACGCGTTCGCCGTGCTCCGCTTCTTTAACGGTAATCCGGCACAAACCATTGAGGCGTTGCGCGAAAGATTTCGTGAAGCCCGGCGGCATGTGCTGCGCGATCAGCACCGCGGGCGCATCGGGCGGCAACGGCAGCAGCACTTCGCGGATCGCCTCGGTGCCGCCCGTCGACGCGCCGACGATGATCAGCTTCTCGGTACTCAGCAGCGGGTTATTGAAAAGCGGCGCGGAACCGACCGGCGCATGCGCGGCGTGCGCGGCCGCATGCTGAGCGGGCGCCGCCTGGCGCACCCGCGCGCGGGCCGCCGCGCGAATCTTGTCGGCGAGCTTTTCCGCGTAGTCGAGCATGCCGTCGCGAATGCCGACCTTCGGCTTGGTCACGAAATCGACCGCGCCGAGTTCGAGCGCGCGCAGCGTGATTTCGTTGCCGCGCTCGGTCAGCGACGACACCATCACGACCGGCATCGGCCGCAGGCGCATCAGCTTCTCGAGAAAGTCGAGGCCGTCCATGCGCGGCATTTCGACGTCGAGCGTCAGCACGTCCGGGTTGTGCTGCTTGATGAGCTCGCGCGCGACGAGCGGGTCGGGCGCCGTCGCGACGACCGTCATGTCCGGCTGGCCGTTGATGATCTCCGTCATCAGGCTGCGGATCAGCGCCGAATCGTCGACGCACAGTACCTTGATCTTTTGCACAGCGCTCACGCCTCCTCTGTGGTTCTGGCGTTGTTGGAATAAAGGGCGCGCGGGCTCGCGCCGAACAGTTCGATGCGCGGCCGCGCGCCGCCCGGCGAAGCGAACAGCTCGACCCGCTTGCGCGCCGCCGCGAGCCGCTCGGCGCGCGCTTCGGCGCTTTGCCGCACGAGCGCCTGTTCGCGCTCGGCCACGCCCGCTTCCTGCTGCAAGCGCAATTTCTTCACCATCACCTGGCCGGTGCGCGGCATGAACGCGACCTTGCGCGGATGCGAGCCCTGCAGGTCCTCGGCGACGATGCGGATTTTCTCGGTGGCCAGATAGCGGCGCACGAACGCCGAGTTGCGATCGCCGATGTTCATCGTCGTCATGCCCGCGAGCACCGCGCCGCCGCCGAACACCTTGGCCTCGAAGCGCTCGCGCCGCCCGCCCGCCTTGATGAGCTCGTTGATCAGCACTTCCATCGCGTACGCGCCGTAGCGCATCGAGTCCGACGCGGCCTGGGCGACGTCCGCGCCGTCGTCGTCGGGCAGCATGAAGTGGTTCATGCCGCCGATGCCGGCGGCGCGGTCCTGGATGCAGGCCGCAACGCACGAGCCGAGCACGGTCACGAGCACCATGTCCTCGCTCGTCGTGTAAAACTCGTTGGGCAACAGCTTCACGGCGGGGCGCTGGAAGTGGTTGTCGTAATAGAGATTGGAAGCGATCGGCAACGCGCTGCTCATGCCGTCACCCCGCTCGCCGTGTCATGCGTGGCGGCGCCGCCGGTCGCTTGCGCCGCGCCGCGCGAACTCGCGCGCGCGCCGCCGGCGTCGCGCGTCAGTTCATAGACGGTCTGGCCGCGCAGCCGGAATGCCTGCGTCACGTACGTGAAGTTCTCCGAGTGGCCGGCGAACAGCAGGCCGCCCGGCTTCATCAGCGGCTCGAAGCGCGTGAGCACCTGCCCCTGGGTCGGCTTGTCGAAGTAGATCATCACGTTGCGGCAGAAGATCGCGTCGAACTGCGAGCGCAACTGGTAATCGCGGTCGGTCAGGTTCAACTGCTCGAAGCGCACGAGCGCGCGCACTTCGGGCCGCACCTTGACCATCCCCGCATGCGCGCCGGTGCCCTTCAGGAAGAAGCGCCTGAGCCGCTCGGGCGACAGTTGCCTCACCTGGTCGAACGGATAGACGCCGGCCTGGGCCTTCGCGAGCACCTGGGTGTCGATGTCGGTTGCGAGCACCGACGCCTGACGCGCGCCGCTTTCGCCGAGCGCCTCGATCAGCGTCATCGCGATCGAATACGGCTCCTCGCCGGTCGACGCGGCCGAGCACCACACGGACACCGGCTGCGCGCGGCGCTGCACGAAGTCGGCGAGGATCGGGAAGTGATGGGCTTCGCGGAAAAACGCGGTGAGGTTCGTGGTCAGCGCATTCGTGAACGCCTCCCACTCGGCCGGATCGTTTTCCGTTTCCAGCAGATCGAGATACTGGCGGAACGTGTCGAGACCGCGCGCGCGCAAGCGGCGCGCGAGGCGGCTGTATGCCATGTCGCGCTTGTGATCCGACAGCGAGATGCCCGCCGCGCGATGAATCAGATCGCGAATGCGGGCGAAATCCGCCGACGTGAATTCGAAATCGCGTCCCGTCTCGGCGGATCTGGCCGGTTCGCTCCGCTCGGGCATTGCCCGGGCGGAGCGTGGCTGTGCGCGCGTTGCCATCATGAGAATTCCTGTCTGCGATATGTGCCAGCACGCTTGCCGCCCAGCCGGTCTGTCTGGGGGGAAGGAATCGTCGTCGCGGGATCGCGCCTGCCCGCGCATTTCATCGGCATACGGACGGCCGGCGGCACGCGCTTGCCGCGTGTTCCGATGCTTCGCCCGTAAGCGGGCTCGATGCCGGGTGACCGCATGTCGTTACACCGTTCGTTGCCTAGAAAGTTTCCCAGTCCGCGTCGGAGCCTGCCGCTGCCGCGCTCGCCACAGCCGGGCGCGCGCCGGCGTCGGCCGCGGCGCGTGCGGGCGTCGCGGCCGGCTTCGGCTTCAATGCCGGTTCGACGCGTGCGGCTGCGCCGTGCACGGATTGAGCCGTGCCTGCCGTCGCCGTCACCGCCGCGTTGCTCGCGCTCGCTGCGTTCGCAGCGCCCGCTGTTGACGGCGCGGGTTTGACGAACCGCGAACCCGCGGCGCCGCCCGCCGGCGCGGACGTCTGCGCGCGCACTGCCGGCGCGCCGTTACGCGGCGCGCCGCCGGCCACCTTCCAGCCGCTCAGCACGGCCTGCAACTGGCGCGTCTGGTCTTCGAGCGAAGCCGCCGCGGCCGCCGCCTGTTCGACCAGCGCCGCGTTCTGCTGCGTGACCGAGTCCATCTGCACGACCGCGCGATTGACCTGCTCGATGCCGCCCGACTGCTCTTCCGACGCGGCGCTGATCTCGCCCATGATGTCGGTCACGCGGCGCACCGCCTGCACGATCTCGTCCATCGTCGTGCCCGCGCGGCCGACCAGTTCCGAGCCGCTGTGCACCTTGTCGGCCGAGTCGCCGATCAGCTCCTTGATCTCTTTCGCCGCGCTCGCGCTGCGCTGCGCGAGGCTGCGCACCTCGCCCGCGACCACCGCGAAGCCGCGGCCCTGCTCGCCGGCGCGCGCCGCCTCGACCGCCGCGTTCAGCGCGAGGATGTTGGTCTGGAACGCGATGCCCTCGATCACGCCGATGATGTCGACGACCTTGTTCGAACTCGTCGCGATCTCCTGCATCGTCGTGACGACCTGGCTCACCACGTCGCCGCCGTGCGTCGCGATATCCGACGCGTTGACCGCCAACTGGCTCGCCTGGCGCGCGTTCTCGGCGTTCTGCTTCACGGTGCTGGTCAGTTGATCCATGCTCGACGCGGTTTCCTGCAGCGACGCGGCCTGCTGCTCGGTGCGCTGCGACAGATCGGTATTGCCCATCGCGATTTCGCGCGCGCCGGTGTCGATCGATTCGGTGCTGCCGCGCACCGCCCGCACCATCGTCGCGAGGCTTTCCTGCATCTGCTTGATGCCGGCGAACAGGCGCCCGATTTCGTTGTTGCTGTACACCTCGACCGTTTCGGACAGATCGCCCGCGGCGATGCGCTCGAAGCACGCAGTCGCGTCGCTCAGCGGCTGCACGATGAGCCCGCGCAGCGCGATGCGGATGCCGATCACGAGCAGCAACGCCAGCACGATGATGGTGATGATCGACGTCATCATCAGCGACGCGTTGGACTGCGCGCTCGCCTCCTGATCGAGCACACTACGCTGCAGCGCGTTGATGACCGCGGCCGCCGCCGTGTCGAACGCGATGAACATCGGGCTGATCTTCGTGTCGGCGACCGCGTGGTACGCGTCGAGATTGTTCGCGTTGAGCGCCGCGAATTCCGCGTCGACGCCGTCGTGCATCACCGCCGTATGTTTGGCGAGCACGTCGTCGAGCAACGCCTGATCGACGCCATGCTTCGGCGCGTCGAGATACGCCTGCCAGCTCTGGTTGCCCTTCGTGAGCAGTTCCTGCGCGCGCTCGAGTGCCTTCTTCGCCTCGTCGGCGTTGCCGGCGGCCGTCAGCGTGTTGAAGCGATCGATCGCGAGACGCGAGCGCAGCATATAAGACGATGCATCGTCGAGCGCGTGAATCGACACGAGTTCGCCGCGCGCGATGCGATCGAGCGAGCCGCTCGCGCGATTCAGCGCGGTGAGCCCGAGCGCGCCGACCACCACGGTCAGCGTAACGAGAAGAATCCCCACCATCGTCAACGAGGTGCGGATCGACCACCTGCTCAGCATTCTGGTGCTCCCTTTGCCTGTTCGGTGTTGTCCGTCATTGCCGCGCTCAGACGCCGAGCGTCTCGGTGAGCGACATCTCCCGGCTCGTCATCAGCTTCTCGATGTCCATCAGGATCAACATGCGGCCGTCGACGGTGCCGAGGCCCGTCAGGTACTCGGTCGTCAGCGTCGCGCCGAACTCCGGCGCCGGCATGATCTGATCGACGGCGAGCGTCAGTACGTCGGACACGCCGTCCACCACCATGCCGACCACGCGATGCGCGACGTTCAGGATGATCACGACGGTCTGGTGGTCGTACTCGACGCGGCCCAGATGAAACTTGATGCGCATGTCGACGATCGGCACGATGATGCCGCGCAGGTTGATCACGCCCTTGATGAACTCGGGCGCGTTGGCGATGCGCGTCACGTTGTCGTAGCCGCGGATTTCCTGCACCTTCAGGATGTCGATGCCGTATTCTTCCGCGCCGAGCGTGAAGACGAGGAATTCCTGACCGCCGGCCTCCGCCTGCTGCGCGTCGCGGCGGCCATTCGTACCGCTCGCGCTCGCGACGCTCGAATTGATGGATTGGACTTCTGCCACGTTAGCCCCCAAACGGTTGGGATGAATTGAGTTGAATGTGTGTTGCGCCCCGCGTCAGGCGAGGCTCATCTCGCGTTGCGCCGGTTCGCGCTCACGTCCGCGTTCATGCCCATGCGCATGAGCGTGTCCGTGCGCCTGACGCGACTCGCGGTTCAGCGCCGCCACGTCCACGATCAGCGCGACGCTGCCGTCGCCGAGAATGGTCGCCGCGGAAATGCCGTGCACCTTGCGGTAATTCGTTTCCAGATTCTTCACGACCACCTGCTGCTGGCCGACCAGTTCGTCGATCAGCATCGCGAAGCGCCTTCCCTCGGTCTGCATGATCGTGACGATGCCCTGAGTCGGCTCCTGCTTCGCGTCGCGCACGTTGAACACCTCGTGCAGCGCGACGAGCGGCAGGTATTCGCCGCGCACGCGCACCACGCGCTCGCCGTTGGCGACCGTATAGATGTCTTCGGCTCGCGGCTGCAGCGACTCCATCACGAAGTTCAGCGGCAGGATGAAGATCTCGTTGCCGACCTTCACCGACATGCCGTCGAGAATCGCGAGCGTGAGCGGCAACACGATGCGCGTGGTGCTGCCCTTGCCCGCGTGCGAGGTGATCTCGACGTGACCGCCCATCGCCTGGATGTTGCGCTTCACGACATCCATGCCGACGCCGCGGCCCGACACGTCCGTCACCTGCTCGGCCGTCGAGAAGCCCGGCAGGAAGATCAGGTTCCAGACTTCCTCGTCGCTCATCGTTTCGCTGACCTGCATGCCCTGCTTCGCCGCCTTCGCGAGAATCTTGTCGCGGCGCAGGCCCGCGCCGTCGTCGCTCACCTCGATGACGATGTTGCCGCCGTGGTGCGCCGCCGACAGCACCAGCTGACCGGTCGCATCCTTGCCCGCCGCGCGCCGCGCCTCGACCGTTTCGATGCCGTGGTCGAGACTGTTGCGCACGAGGTGCGTCAACGGATCGATGATCCGTTCGATGAGGCTCTTGTCGAGTTCGGTCGCCTGACCGAAGGTGACGAGTTCGACCTCCTTGCCGAGCTTCGCCGCCAGATCGCGCACCAGACGCGGGAAGCGGCTGAACACGTAATCCATCGGCATCATGCGGATCGACATCACCGCTTCCTGCAGATCGCGCGCGTTGCGCTCGAGTTGCGCCATGCCGTTGAAGAGCCGGTCGTGCAGCGCCGGATCGAACGTGCTGGTGGTTTCGGCAAGCATCGCCTGCGTGATCACCAGTTCGCCGACCAGGTTGATCAACTGATCGACCTTCTCGACGCCGACGCGAATCGAGCTGCCTTCGCCGCCCGCCGCCGCGGCGGCCGGACGGGCCGCCTTGCGGTCGTGCTCGGCGGGAGCAGCAGGCGCGGCGGCAACCGGGCTGGCTGCCGCCGGTTGCGCCGCGCCGGGTGGCGGGGCAGACGCCGCCGGGTCCGCGAAACCCTGCGCGGCGCTGCCCGTGCCGGACGTGTTGGCCGGGCTGGCGGGTGCGGCGATGTGGGCCGCCGGGGCCGACGATGCCGCATGCTCCGCGTCGGTGGCCGAATGCGCGTGCGCCACCGCGGCGGCGGACACAGCGTGTGTTGCGTGCGCCGGCGTTCGGGCGGCGGCGTTGGGCGTTCCAGGTTCGCCCTGCTGCGCGTCGTCCGCCGGCGCGGTGCCGCGGCCGATCGAGATCTGACTTTCGTCGATCACGAAACAGCACACGGCGATGATGTCGTCGGAGGGTACGTCGGTCGAAAGCCACAGCATCAGATCGCTGCCGCTCCTGACCTGCCCGACGATGTTGCCCAGGTTGCCCAGCTCTTCGGCGAGCAGTTCCTGGTCTTTCTCTCCCACGCCCCGTAGCGTAATTTTCAGATGAGGACCGTCGGCCTTGCCATCGGCTGTCCCCGCGGCCTGCCCGGTCTGTGCCGGCTCGCCGCCCGTCCCTTCGCCCGCCACCTGCACCGCCTGTTCGACGACGTGCTCGGGCGGGATGCCGCCTGGTTCCTGTCCTGGCGCCGCGCTTGCCGATGCCGCCGCCATCGCCGGTGTTTCCGGCGGAACCGGCAAGCGCTCGGCCGGCGCTGTTTCCGCCACCGCCGGCGCGCCGCCCATGCGGCTTTCCGCATGCAGCCGTTCGAGCTTCGCGCAGATCGCGCCCGCCACCGCCGCGTCGGGCTCGGCGCTCGCGCGATAGTCGGCGAGCTGGCCGGACAGCACGTCCTTGGTTTCGAGGAACGTGTCGATCATGTCCTTGCGCAGCACGAGTTCGTTGTTGCGCGCGCGATCGAGCAGCGACTCGAGAATGTGCGTCGTCTCCGTGAGCGCGGTGAAGCCGAAGGTCGCGGCACCGCCCTTGATCGAATGCGCGGCGCGGAAAATCGCCGCGAGGTCTTCGGGGTCCGGATGGGCCACGTCGAGATCGAGCAGCAGTTGCTCCATCTGCGCGAGCAGTTCATCGGCTTCGTCGAAGAACGTCTGATAGAACTGTGTAATGTCGAGTGTCATACCTGGTTCACCGCGAGAGTTCCTGTCCTGGCGTGCTGCCGTGCAGCCGCGTCGAGAGCTATCCGTACTGTGTCCGTGCCGGGTCCGAAGGTGGCGCTTACGCGGGGTCCGGCCCGGCCAGCGCCGCCACCAGTTCGGTCAGCATGTCCGGGTCGAGCGGCTTTTCGATCCAGCCGGTCGCCCCCGCCGCGCGCGCCGCCGCCTTGAACGGCTCGCCCGATTCCGTCGTCAGCACGAGGATCGGCGTGCTCTGGTACGCCGGATTGCCGCGCAGCGCGGTAATCAGATCGAGGCCGGTCTTGCCCGGCATGTACTGGTCAGTCAGCACGAGATCGAACGACATCGCGAGCGCGTTTTCGAGCCCTTCGTTGCCGTCCGCCGCGAGCGTGACCTCATAGCCCGCGCCCATCAGCGTCGCGGCGAGGATCTGCCGCATCGATGCCGAATCGTCGATTGCCAGGATGTGCCTGATCATGAAAACCTCGCCGCGCTTGACGTCCGGACCACCGGGCGGGCCGCGCCACCAGGGCGCGCCGCGGCCCGGCCGCCACGGTCTGTTACTGGGCCGCCGGCGCTGCCGCCGGTGGCTTCGGTGCAGCCGTCACCGGCTGCGCAAGTTTTTGCAGCAGCGGCTTCGAGCCGGCTGCGTCGTCCGACAGGGTGGTCGTCGTCGAGTCGTCGTGATTGAGCGCTTCCTCGGACTTCCTGTTCAGCACGATGATGCTGATGCGGCGGTTCTCCGGGTCGAGCGGATCCGCCTTGTTCAGGTTCTGCGTCGACGCGAGCCCGAGCACGCGCATCACCTTCGCTTCGTCCATGCCGCCCGCGATCAGCTCGCGGCGCGACGCGTTCGCGCGATCGGCGGACAGCTCCCAGTTGCTGTAGCCCTTGTCGCCGCCCGCGTACGGCACCGCGTCGGTGTGGCCCTGCACGATGATGCGGTTCGGCACGTCGTTCAGCGTGTGGCCGATCTCGCGCAGGATGTCGCGCATGTACGGCTCCACCTCGTCGTTCGCGGTCGCGAACATCGGCCGCTTCTGCGAGTCGACGATCTCGATGCGCAGGCCGGTCAGCGTCGAGTCGATGCGGATCTGCTGCTTGAACTGGCGCAGCACCGGGTTCGCCTCGATCGCGGCCATCAGCTTCACCTGCAGGTCGTGCAGACGCACCTGCTCCTGGCGCTCGAGCTCGCCCTGCAACTGCTTCATCGAGTCTTCGTTGTTGTGCGAGGCCGTGCGCTCCGCGCGGCTGTTGCTGCCGTCGGTCGCGCGGGTCACGCCCTGCGCGTCGGTCGAGATGTCGCGGCCGCCGCCCTTCAGGATGCTCGAATCTTCGGCGCTTCGATCGCCGCCCCACAGCGTGATCTTCAGCGGCTGGTTGAAGTAGTCGGCGATGCCTCTCAACTGCACCGAGGATGCCGAGCTGAGCAGCCACATCAACAGGAAGAACGCCATCATCGCGGTCATGAAGTCCGCGTACGCGAGCTTCCACGCGCCGCCGTGATGGCCTGATTTCTTCGGTGACGCGCGCTTGACGACAATGGCGCGATCTTTGTCCTTGCTCATCGTTCGATTCCCGCCGCCTTATTTCGCCTTGACGCGGCGCACGTGCTCTTCGAGCTCGGCGAACGACGGACGCTCGGTGGAGAACAGCACCTTGCGGCCGAATTCGACCGCAATCGCCGGCGCATAGCCGTTCAGGCTCGCGAGAATCGTCACCTTGATGCACTGGAACATCTTGGTCGACTCGGTCACGCGCTGCTCGGCGACGCTCGCGAGCGGCCCGATCAGCCCGTACGAAAGCAGAATGCCGAGAAAGGTGCCGACCAGCGCCTGCGCGATCATCTCGCCGAGCACCGCGGGTGGCTTGTCGGCGGAGGCCATCGTGTGCACCACGCCCATCACCGCGGCGACGATACCGAACGCGGGCATCGCGTCGCCGACCTTGGTCAGCGCGTGCGCGGGGGCCTCGCCTTCCTGGTGGTGCGTCTCGATCTCCTCGTCCATCAGGCTTTCGATCTCGAACGCGTTCATGTTGCCGCCGACCATCAGACGCAGGTAGTCGGTCAGGAACTCGACGATGTGGTGGTCGGCGAGAATCTTCGGGTACTGCGTGAAGATCGGACTCTTCGACGGATCGTCGATGTCGGCCTCGAGCGTCAGCGTGCCTTCCTTGCGCGCTTTCGCCAGCAGGACGTAGAGGAGCCCCATCAGCTCCATATAGACGTCCTTGTTGTATTTCGCGCCCTTGAACAGGGTTGGGATGACGCGCAGGGTCGCCCTGATCGTCTTCATTCCATTGCCCAGAATGAACGCGCCGAGACCGGCGCCGGCGATCATCAGCACTTCAACGGGTTGCATCAGCGCGCCGAGATGACCGCCTTCGAGCGCATAACCGCCGAAAACGGACAACAGCGTCACGAGTGTTCCCACGAATATCAGCACTGCCGAGCCCTCACAAAGAAGCGACGTTAACCGTCGTTAATCTGGTTTACGGCAACGGCGCGGAAAACTTTGAGGGGAAAACCGCGTGGCGCTCCGGTGTGAAACCAGAGGCATTCGGCGCTCCTGCGCGCGCGGCGCCCGGCGCCCGGCGATGGCGAGGGGGGACGGTGGCCGCGTGCGCGGCCTGGAGTGGTGGCGTTCCGGGCGGCGTCAGCCGAGTTGCTCGACCGGCTGGCCCGCCATCAGGATCGCCGAATGTGCCTGTGCGGCAGCGCTTTGCTTGCCCTTGTCGGCGAGGGCGGACAGCACCGCGTGATCGTCGAAACGGAAGCGGCACAGCATCTGGTTGGACGCCGCGAGCTTGACGGTCTGCGCCAACGACAGATTGGCGAGCACGTCGGCGAGCTGATCCGAAATTCCCATGCGAAACATGCCCATCGGCTTGTCTTCGCGCAGCAGGCGCTGTGCGAGCAGCAGATAGGACAGGTTGACTTCCCTGATCTCATTGAGCATATCGCTATTCGTGCTCATGATTTCCCCCGTACATATGTCCGGCTGGTCAGGCCGTTTTTTGCGGAAACGTTTGCTCGAACGTGCGCAATCAAACCGCACGAATCGGCCGTCTCTGGTCTTGCAAACATTGTGTCTAAAGGGGGGACTGCCGAAAATCGGAGAGACACCCCGCCTTTCTGACGGATAAATCCGTCATTTCTGTAGGAATTTTTCCTACATGTGGCGCTGCCGGGGGATGCATTCAATGGGATGAAGCGACGCGCACCGCGGGACTGGCGATGCGCCTTGATGAGTTTCGGCGGCCGCGGCATGTACCGGATGGTGAGTTTCCAGGAATTTTTTGCCGCACCCTGAAACGTTGAAAAACAATTATAAGACCTTTTCACGCCTGCGCAATGCGGCTGGCTTCAGGCAGCTTTCAGGCGGGTTTTTCATTCTTTCGAAGCCGGGCGCGTCGCTTGCTGAAGCACGTCGGGCTTGCCGAGCGTTGACTCACGCATGCGGATTAACGCTTCCCGACTCTCGGGATCGCCCTGTTATATGAGCTGTAACGGCTCGTGTTTCGCGCTGTAACAACATTAAGCGTTTGAAAAATAACTCGAATTGGCGTCGTCAATCCCGATAATGAACGCTAAGGGATTACCCGATACCGATTCGGAGCACCCCCGGGCGGCGGCTAACCGCGCCCAACCGTCCGTCAGGCATTCGCTTTCGCGCTATTCGCGCGTCGCCCTGCGAAGCCTCAGTGAACAGGAGAAACCGCATGCGAATCGCACAAATCGCGCCGCTGTATGAAGCTGTCCCCCCGAAACTCTATGGCGGCACCGAGCGTGTCGTGTCGTATCTGACAGAAGCGCTGGTCGACCTCGGCCACGACGTCACGCTCTTCGCGAGCGGCGATTCGGTCACGTCCGCGAATCTGGAAGCGTGCTGGCCGCGCGCGCTGCGTCTCGATCCGACGATTCGCGATGCACTGGCGCCGCACATCCTGATGATGGAAAAGGTGCGCAAGGTCGCGCACGAGTTCGACGTGCTGCACTTTCACCTCGACTACATGCCGTTTCCGCTCTTCACGACGATGGACACGCCGTTCGTGACCACGCTGCACGGCCGCCTCGATCTGCCGGAATTGCAGCCGGTGTTCGACACGTTTTCGCACGTGCCGGTCGTGTCGATTTCGGATTCGCAGCGCATCCCGCTGCCGCAAGCCAACTGGCTCAACACGATCTATCACGGGCTGCCGGAGCAACTGCTCACGCCGCAGCCGCACAGGAAGCCCGAGTATCTGGCGTTCCTCGGCCGCATCTGCCCGGAAAAACGCGTCGATACAGCTATCAGGATCGCCGCGCAAAGCGGTCTGCCGCTGAAGATCGCCGCCAAGGTGGACAAGGTCGACATGGAATACTTCAAGCGCGAGATCGAACCGCTGCTGTCGATGGCGCATGTGGAATTCGTCGGCGAGATCAACGAGGCGCAGAAGCCCGAGTTCCTGTCGGGCGCCAAGGCGCTGCTGTTCCCGATCGACTGGTCGGAGCCGTTCGGCCTCGTGATGATCGAGTCGATGGCGTGCGGCACGCCGGTCATCGCGTTCAACCGCGGCTCGGTGCCGGAAGTGATCGACCACGTCGTGACCGGCTATATCGTCGAGGACGTGCAAGGCGCGGTGGCCGCGCTGCAACGTCTCGATGAACTGTCGCGCCCGGAAATCCGCGCGCAGTTCGAGCGCCGTTTCAGCTCGAAAACGATGGCGCAGAACTATATCGACGGCTATTCGGCACTGATTGAAACGACGCGGCGCCCGGTATTGCGTCAGGTGGCGGTCGGCTAAGCGCGTTTGAAAAACGGCCGGCCCGGCCCATAGCGGACGAGTCCGATAACGGAATCGTTTGCGCAAGCGGGAATCACAGTTATCGCACTTGCCCGGTCGAGAAAAAGCCGCCCCGCACGGGCGGCTTTTTTAATAGCGGGGTGGTTGCGCTTCCACGCGGATTAGCGTCCGGCCAATAAGCCAAACACTAAAAAAACCTTCAGACCGCTTTCATCCACCTTGCCTGACATCGCATTGGACTCAGGCCGAGCCAATCAGAAAGCGTTCGCGATTCTTGCCGACAATCCATTTCGGCGGCTTGCCGCGACCGCTCCATGTATTGCCCGATTTCGGGTCCTGATATTTTGCCGGCAGCGGCGTCTTCTTCGGCGGCCGGCCGCGCTTGGCGGCAACCGCGAAACCGAGGTCCTGGGCGGTCAGACCGTATTCGGCGATCTTTTGGCGGATGTCGGCGACGACATTGTCAATTTCAGTGCGGCGCGCTTCTTCTGCTTGTGCCTGCAATTTGGCAATCTGCGCCTTGAGATCTGCATATTGAGACATTCGGTTCTCCCCTTTTCTAGAACTCATTCGACCGCAGACTAACTGCAATTATAAAAATTCGCAATGGCCAGTAATACCGGTTTAGGAAGATTTCCTCTGATAATTATTAAACCGCGATGAATTGTGGAGCCTTCTTTTATCCCGAAATAATCCCTAAAGCCGCGCCGCTAACATTGACAATCTTTGACACCTGATTGGGATACCCCTGTCTAGAATTGCGCGCTCAAGGCATGCATACGCGGCTTGCGATGCGTGCTCCTGAAGCATCTTTAAGGGATTACCAATCATGCAATTGTCAAAACGCCTTGTTGCCGAAGTGTTCGGCACCTTCTGGCTCGTACTCGGGGGTTGCGGCAGCGCGGTTCTCGCGGCGAATTTCGCCGGGCCGCTTCACGGTCTGGGTATCGGCTTCGTGGGCGTGTCGCTCGCCTTCGGCCTGACCGTGCTGACCATGGCGTTTGCGATCGGCCATATCTCCGGCTGCCACCTGAATCCGGCCGTGAGCGTCGGCCTGACCGTCGCCGGCCGCTTCCCGGCGCGCGATCTGCTCCCGTATATCGTCGCGCAGGTGGTCGGCGCCGTGCTCGGCGCGTTCGTGCTGTCGCTGATCGCATCGGGCAAGCCGGGCTTCGATCTCGTCGCGAGCGGATTCGCGACGAACGGCTACGGCGAGCACTCGCCGGGCCACTACTCGCTCGCCGCGGCCTTCGTTTGTGAAGTGGTGATGACGGGCTTCTTCCTGTTCGTGATCCTCGGCGCGACCGACCGCCGCGCGCCTGCCGGCTTCGCGCCGATCGCGATCGGCCTGTGCCTGACGCTGATTCACCTGATTTCGATTCCGGTCACGAACACGTCGGTCAATCCGGCGCGCTCCACCGGCCCGGCGCTCTTCGTCGGCGGCGCGGCGATCGATCAACTGTGGCTGTTCTGGGTCGCGCCGATCATCGGCGCGGTAATCGCGGGCGTCGTGTATCCGCTGGTCGCCGAGAACCACGGCGACACGATGCGCAAGCTGGCGCTCGACTGACAGGCCGGTTGCGCAATCCGCGGGAACGGGCGCCACGGCGCCCGTTTTTCTGGCGCGACCCGGGTGCCGTGAGCGGCGTGGCGGCCATCTGTTCGCGCGGACCGCTGCTAGAATCGGGCGACCTCCCGGCCTCGCACAGGTGCTATCGATGAACCGTTTCCGCGGATTCCTGCATGGCGTCGCATTCGCGCTCGGCGGCTTGTGCGCGGGTGCATCCGGACTGCCCGCCGCGCATGCGGCCACGACCGCCACCGCGGCCACGTCCCCGGCCGGCGGCAATATCGAAACACTCGTCTTCGTACGGCATGGCGAGAAGCCTGCTCAAGGCTATGGGCAGCTCGACTGCCAGGGGCTCAACCGCGCACTGGCGTTGCCGGCCGTGATCGCCGCGAAGTTCGGCAAACCCGATGCGATCTATGCGCCCGACCCTGCCCAGCAGAAAGACGACAGCGGCCGTCCCTACTATTACGTGCGTCCGCTCGCGACGATCGAGCCGACCGCGATTCAATTCCAGATGCCTGTGCAAACGCCGTATGGTTATGCGCAGATCGACCAGCTCGGCAACGCGCTCGTCGATCCGGCCAACCGCGGCAAGCTGATCGTCATTGCATGGGAACACAAACTGATCGAGAAACTGTCGCGACAGATGCTGGGCGCGCACGGCGGCAATGCCGCCGACGTGCCGAAGTGGCGCAGCGACGACTTCGACAGCATCTATATTGTTCGGCTCGACTGGCAGAACGGCATGCCCCGCGCGAGCTTCAAACATGACCGCGAAGGGCTCGACGGACGCGCGACCGATTGCCCTTGCGCGGCATTGCCTGGGGTGTCGGCATCGGTATCGGCGGCTTCGGCAGCTTCGGCGGATTAATCGGGTAATACAGATGTAAGCCACGATTACGCGCGTCACCGCGTAAATCGGACAACGCGCGCGCAGAGCCTGCGTGGAACCCGCGTAGAACCGTTAGCCAGCCACGCGCCGTGCGCCGCGAGGCCTGACATGGAGAGACTTTCAGCGCAGCACGGCAGTGACTTGCCGCGAACGCGCGACATTTCCGCCACCCTTCAATTGCTTCGACGATGCTTGCAGTCCGTAACATCTGGTCGCAGTCCGCGTCGCCCCGAGTGCGTACATTGGTCCTGTGCGACAAACCTACGTCGCGTCACAGGAGAGCAACATGAAACGCATCGTCACTCACTTGCTGGTTGCCGCCGGACTCGCGGCGGGCGCATGCGGTGTCGCGCAGGCACACACGGATCTGAGCGTCGGCCTGTCGCTCGGCGCCCCGGCTTATGTCGCACCGGCGCGCGTCTACGCGGCGCCGGAGCCGGTGTACTACGGCTACGGCGGCTGGAATCATCGCTATGACCACGGTTACTACGCCCGTGACTATCACCGCTATGACCGCGGCTGGGGCTGGGGTCACACCGACCGCCGTTGGGGACATGACGATCGAGGCGGGCATCGTGGATGGCGTGACTGATGAGTGACTGACGAGCGTCGGTTAGCGGGGGTTGCCCGATGGCCGTTCGGCCTAAGCGCCGTCGATGACGGTTGATGGCTGGTGATTGATCGGCGATCGGCGGTTAGCGGTTGAAGCCCCCGCGCCTGCCGGGCAAGTCCACGGCCCGCATCCGTGCAAAGCGGATGCGGGCCGGTTTCATTCCGGCTCAGGACGTCAGTTCGTCGTCGAGCGAAAAGAGCTTGCGCAGATGATGCGCGACACCCGCCTCGAAGTTGTTGCCGATGCGCGGCACATGCGGCAGACGGGTGATCAGATCGGGATTGGCGTTGTTCATCATGAACGGATGGCCGGCGGTCTCGAGCAGGTCGATGTCGTTCATGTTGTCGCCGAACGCGACGCAATGCGAAGCGTCCACGCCGAGGCGCTCGAGCACGATCTGCAACGCGCGCCCCTTCGACACGTTCGACGTCATCACTTCCAGGCAGTCCGGCAGCGAATAGGTGACGTACAGGCGCTCGCCGAATTC
Source organism: Paraburkholderia sp. (assembly GCF_047605525.1). GTDB lineage: Bacteria > Pseudomonadota > Gammaproteobacteria > Burkholderiales > Burkholderiaceae > Paraburkholderia. Next base: position 53,111 of record NZ_JASGFN010000001.1, read on the forward strand.
GCGTTCGAGATTGGCGGCCACCTGCGCGAGATCGGCGGGGTCGCCGATATAAAGCGCCTTCGCGATGTCGGCACCATCGTGGTTCGGCAGGTCGGTCACTTCATAGGTGAAGCCCGAGTCCTGGTGGAACTTCAGCAGATCGGGTGCATCGCGGTCGATCAGCCATGCCGCGTCGGCGAACAGATTCACGATCACGCGGCCATGCGCGCCGGCAATTTCCGGTTGCACGAGGCGCTGGACGACGGCCGGCGGCAGATCGTCGGCGTGAATGACGGTGTTGTCCGGCGCGTGAATGCGCGCGCCGTTCGACGTAATCAGATATGGCTCGATGCCGAGCAGATCGCGAATTCCGGCGACGTCGCAGTAATGCCGTCCCGTGGCGATCACGAATTGCAGCCCGTCGCTTTCCAGCTTGCGCACCGTGGCGACCGTGAACGGGTCCACCTGGTGATCGGCGTTGAGCAGCGTGCCGTCGAGATCCGTGGCAATGACTTTGTACATGGTGAGAGCCGACGGCGGTTAGCCGTCGAGGCAGCGTCAAAATGCGTATTTTACCGGTGGCGGTTGGGGTGCCGGTTTAGGGCTCGAGCCTGCGCCTTCAGTTCCCGGAGCCAAGTCCCCGAACTCCCGGCCCCAGGCACCCAATCCCGAGCCTGTGTTCCTTGCGCTGCGCCTGCACCTTCATCGGCCGGCAAGCCGCTCGGCCTCTCGCCGCGCGAGTTGCAGTCCACCACGCGCCGAATCCGCCAACGGCTCGCGCAAACGCGCCTGATAAATTTGCGGCACGTATTCGCGCAACGGCGCGCCGAGCCCACCGCACAGCGCGACCGGCAACGTACCGGTGTCATCCAGCGCGGCGATCATCTTGCCCACCTCCACGCCGGCCACACCGAGCAGCCGCGCCGCGAACGGATGCGCGCGGTGTTCGAGCGCAATCGGCGCGAGCCGCGCATAAGCGGTCTGATCGGCCGCGCACAACCACACGACGAGACTGTCGCGATCCTGCGCGCCCGTGTGCGCGAGCAGCGCCTCGACGAGATCGTCGTGGGGCACGCGGCCGTCCAGCGCCTGCTGCGCATGCACGATCAGCCTGAGCCCGAGCCACGCGCCGCTCGCTTCGTCACCCGACGGGAAACCATAGCCGCTCGCCATGCGAAACCCGCCGTCGCTCGCGAGCGACGCTGCCACGCTGCCGGTGCCGAGCGCGACGACCACACCGGGCGCGCCGCCGTGCGCGCCGAGCAAGGTCGTATAGGCGTCGGTTTCGACGGCAAGCCCGGCCAGCTTCGGCGCCAGCGCGTAAAACTCCGCGAGCCAGTCGCGATTGTTGACGCCCGCGAGCCCGCATCCGAGCACGCAGCGCGACCAGTCCAGCGTCACGCCGACGCGTTCGAACGCCTCGCCGCAGGCCGCCTGAATGGACTGCCACGCGCGAGCGACGCCGAGCCCGAGGCCCGAAGGTCCGCTGGCCGCCTGCACCAGTTCGCGGCCCTGCGCGTCGCCGAGTACAACGCGCGTGCCGGTGCCGCCGCCGTCGACGCCGATCAGAAAGAAGTCGTGAGTCATCGAATCGAATGAGTCCGTGGGTGAATTAACGCGTAGCGTGGCAGGTCGATTGCGATCCGGCAATTAGCCGAACGGCCGGCTTGCGGCGTACGCAGCTTCAGCTATGCTGGCGGACGACATGGCCACGCGGGAGCGCGACAGTGACACAACGATGCAACTGGGTATCGAGCGAAGCGCTCGCACAGTACCACGACACCGAATGGGGCGTGCCCTCGCGCGACGACCAGCATCTGTTCGAAATGCTCGTGCTCGAAGGCGCGCAGGCCGGTCTGTCATGGTCGACGATACTCAACAAACGGGCCGGCTACCGCCGCGCGTTCGCCGGTTTCGAGATCGACAAGGTGGCCCGCTTCACACCGAAGCACGTTGATGCGCTGGTCGCGGACGAGAGCATCGTGCGTCATCGCGGCAAGATCGAGGCAGCCATTCAGAACGCGCGTGCCGTGCAACAGATTCAGACCGAGCATGGCTCGCTCGCGAACTTCGTGTGGTCGTTCGTCGACGATACGCCGATCCAGAACGAGTGGGCCTCGTACAAGCACGCGCCGGCGTCGACGGAGGTATCGGACGCGCTGAGCAAGGCCCTGAAACGCTATGGCTGCAAATTCGTCGGCTCGACGATCTGCTATGCGTTCATGCAGGCGGTCGGCATGGTGAACGACCACGAAACGACCTGCATGTGCCGCGCGCGATGCGCGTCGCTGGGCAAGAAGTCGCGCCGTCGCAAGGCGGGTTGAAGCGGCGGAGTTGTTTTTGCGCTGGGCGCCCGAGGCTTAGTGCCGTGGGTCTAACAAACGCGTGCAGCCTGGGGAAATTCCCGAGGGGCCTGAGCAAACCCTCTGGCGTTTGCCGTGCGACGCCACCCAGCAGGCCTCGGACGCCTGCTGTCGCGCCGACGCGCCAATCCGACACTCGTATCCGGTGAAGCCCTGTTGTGCTTCCGGTGGACGTCGGTCGTTATACGGTTATGAGCAGCACAAGGGGCACCGCGGCGATGACAGCGCGCTGGATACCAGCCTTCGTCCGCTCGCGCCATGCGCGCTCGACAACGAATAACCGCCGCTTCAGGCGCGGGAGACCAGCCATGAAAACGCTCAGCTTCCTGACCCATCAGGACATTTTCGATCGGGCCGTGACCCATCTGTTCGGCCAGAAGCGCGCGGCCTTGCTGCCAAAGGGCGGCGGCGCTTATCGGGGCTATTGCGGCGGCTGCCCGGTCGGCAGCTTCATCAGGCCGCGCGACTATATGACCGCGATGGAGGGCATTCCGGTGCGTTTTCTCGGCAAGACATCGGCCGAGATCCCCGCTTATATGGACGTCGGCATATCCGCACTGAAGAAGGCGCTGCTGCGCGCGCGCATCAACGTGTACGACCCGGCTACCATCGATCTGCTCAGTTGCTTGCAGAACGTGCACGACGTTTTCGGCACATGGGAGTGGCACGAGCGGCTGGGCTCGATCGCGCGGCAGTTCAACCTGTCCGCCGAGCGGCTGAAAAACGCGGCATGACGGGTTGCCCGCCAGGCGTCAGCCGTAGCAAAAAGCGCAGATGCCCTCGGCAACGTAAATGCACGAAATCAGGACATTCGGGCACACGCAAACCGACACAGAGCCCAGACATCCGCATCGAAAGCCCAAAAAACAAAACGGCGATGTGGCCTCTTTCGAAGCTCACACCGCCGTTCGGCGTGTGTAAAAAGCGTGCTTAGTGCAGCTTTTTCGGCAGCATCTGGCTGCGCAGACGCTTGTGCAGGCGTTTCACAGCAGCAGCCTTCTTGCGCTTGCGAGCCGTCGTCGGCTTTTCGTAGGACTGGCGCTCGCGCAGTTCAGCGATCAGGCCATTTTTTTCGATTGCGCGACGAAAGCGGCGAATTGCCACTTCGAACGGCTCGTTTTCCTTCAGAAGAATCGTCGTCATATAATTCCTAACTCAATCACCAGATACGGGTTTAATTGCGTGGCGGTAACCGCTCAGGGAACCACTCACGCGCCGGCCCTCCGGTCGCTCCGATTCGTGGCCAGTAACAGGCAAACGCAGGGCAAAAACACGACCCCGGCCAAACCACGAAATGAAGCGAGAGGCAAAGCGGCCACGGAGGCCGGAAAAGAGAGGTGGGGAGTTCACCGCGGAACGCGGACAGACGTAATGCAAAAGCCGCGTCTGTTGCCGTTTCGCCAACCTTTCATCAATGAAAAACACTGACGAAACAGGCAAAGATCTCAATTCACTCGCGATGATATCAGGAAACTCTCCATCGTACCAGGGGTTCAGCGATTGCGCCAGGCTTTTCCCCGACCTCGCGACAACGAGCCCGCTCCGGCACCGCAGCCCGCTCCGCCTGCCCCGTACCGTCAGGCGCTCGCCGCGTCCAACTCGCGGATATCGTCGGTTGTCAGCGTAAGCTGGAGCGCGGCAACAAGGCTCCTGAGCTGCTCGACCGAGGTCGCGCTGGCAATTGGGGCGGTAACGCTCGGGCGCGCAATCAGCCACGCCAGCGCGATCGCCGCCGGCGTGCTGCCATGCCGTTCGGCGACGCGATCGAGCGCGCCCAGAATCCGCAGGCCGCGCTCGTTCAGATATTTCTCCACCCGGCTGCCGCGCGTCTTGCCGGCCAGATCGGCCTGGCTGCGGTACTTGCCAGACAGAAAACCGCTCGCGAGGCTGTAATACACGACCACGCCGAGATGATTCGCGAGCGCCACCGGCTCGCTGTCGCGCTCGTATTGCGCGCGGTCGTACAGGTTGTATTCGGGCTGCAAGAGCTGGTATGCGGGCAAGCCGTGCTGACGCGATACCGCGAGCGCTTCCTCGACGCGAGCGCCGCTGTAATTGGACGCGCCGATCACGCGCACCTTGCCCGCTTCGATCAGCTTCTGATACGCGCCGAGCGTCTCCGTGAGCGGGGTCGCGGTATCGTCGTCGTGGGAAAAATAGACGTCGATGTAATCGGTTTGCAGGCGCCGCAGCGAGTCTTCGACCGCCGCCTGAATGTTCGCGGCCGACAGCCCCTTGCGCTGCGGATGCTTCGACACCTTGGTCGCGAGCACGATCCGCTCGCGCTTGCCGCTTTGCCGGAACCACTTGCCGATGATGGTCTCCGACTCGCCGCCCTGGTTGCCGGGCACCCATGCCGAATAGACATCGGCGGTGTCGATGAAATTGAGCCCGGCGTCGACGAACGCATCGAGAATCGAAAACGACGTCGCTTCGTCGGCGGTCCAGCCAAATACGTTGCCGCCGAACATCAGCGGCACGACCTGCAATTCGGAACGGCCAATCCTGCGCTTTTGCATGATTTCTCCGGAATCGATAACACGCGAACGAACGAGAATACGCTCTCTTTCGAATACCCGCAGCGCATCGCGCCATTGAGGCTACATGCGGCTTTCGGCCCACAAGCCGCGCCAGCTCCCGGCAACGTCGCGCCAACTTCGCGCAAACAATCAGGTACGGATTTACAGAAAGCCCCCTCAAGTTTTTTTCCCGAGCGCCGACATCCTGCTCAGAGGCGGCCAGCAACCATCGAATGCGTCCGCCCTTGTCAACGTGGCACAAGTCTTAAGGCTACACAGCCTCTTGGGAGAAATTTATGCTCAGCATCAATAGCAACATCTCGTCGCTGGTTGCTCAGGAAAACCTGAACGGTTCCAGCAGCGCGCTGTCGCAAGCCATCACCCGCCTGTCGTCGGGCAAGCGCATCAACAGCGCGGCAGACGACGCCGCTGGCCTTGCGATTTCCACCACGTTGCAGACCGCCATCAACGGCCTGACGCAAGGTGTCTCGAACGCGAACGACGGCACGTCGATGGTGCAAACGGCAAGCACGGGCTTGAGCCAGATCACGCAAAGCCTGCAAACCATTCGCCAACTGGCCAACGAAGCGGCCGGCGGCTCGCTGTCGGCAAGCAACCAGGCAGCACTGCAGCAGGAAGTCGCGCAGCAGGTCGCCGAAGTGAACCGTCTGGCGTCGCAAACCACCTACAACGGCATCAACCTGCTGAACGGCACGGCCGGCAACGTCAGCGTGCAGGTCGGCGCGAACGTCGGTCAGACCATCACGATCAATCTGAGCCAGGGCGTGTCGGCGGCTTCGCTCGGTTCGGGTCCGGTCCAGTCCGGCAACACGGTCGGCACGATCACCGGTCTCGACCTGACGTCCTCGGGCGCGGCGAACTCGGCTGGCGGCACGGGCGCGATCACCCAGATCAACATTCTGGCGAACGGCACGGGCGGCTTCACGTACACCGACCAGAACAACCAGGTGATCTCGAGCTCGGTCGCATCGAACCTGTTCACGGTGACGGGCACGGCCAACGGTATCGACAGCATCTCGCTGAACTCGACGTCCGCGACCAACGGTCTGACGCTCGACAACGAAATGAAGGCGATCAATTCGTACTACACGAGCGGCACCGACTCGGCGGGCAAGGCGATTTCGTCGGCGGCTTCGGGTACGGTTCTCGGCAAGCTGTCGGGCCTGAACATCAACCCGACCACGGGCAGCACGGCAGCAGCAGGCACCGCGAACGTGATCACGTCGATCACCGTCGAAACCAACGGCGCGGGCGGCTTCGCATACGTCGACCAGAACGGCAACCAGCTCTCCAGCTCGGTCGCGGCATCGGTGTTCGCGACGACCGGCGGCACGCTCTCGTTCGCCGGCGCCTCGAAGCCGGTCAGCACGATCTACGGCAAGAGCAGCACGACGGCCACGTCGACCGCCAGCGCAACCGGCAACTCGCTGCAGCAGATCAACTACATGAACCAGCCGAGTTCCGTCGCGAAGGTCGACATCAGCACCACCGCCGGCGCGAACCTCGCGATGGAAACGATCGACAACGCGCTGTCGACGATCAGCAACATCCAGGCAACGCTCGGCGCGGCGCAAAACCGCCTGACCGGTATCGCCACGTCGCAGCAGGCGGAGTCGACCGACCTGTCGAGCGCGCAATCGCAGATCACCGATGCGGACTTCGCGCAGGAAACCGCCAACCTGAGCAAGGCGCAGGTTCTGCAGCAAGCCGGCATCTCGGTGCTGGCCCAGGCGAACTCGCAGCCGCAGCAAGTGCTGAAGCTCCTGCAATAAGGTAGTCCGCGTAGTCGACGCAGGTGGGCCGTCAATGTATCGCGGCCCATCTGCGTAAGCATTTCAACGGGAGGCTCGTCCTCCCGCAAGCACGTCCAGACCCAACACTTCAGACACGACCCCGGTCACGCGGTCCAGAGCACGCAGGGAGCCTTTTATGTCGACCATTTCCGGTACCTCCAGCGCAACGTCGGGGAGCCAGTCGTCCGCGGCCGCCGCGGCCGCCGCGGCCCAGGCCGCGCTACAGGAAGCAGCCCAGTCGATTATCGGCGGCTCGACAGGCAGTTCTCTCGATGTCTCGTCGCTGGTGTCCGCGCTCGTGACCGCGAAGGTCGCCGGCCAGACCTCCGCGCTGACCGCGAGGACGAGTGCCGACAACACCCAGATCTCGGCCCTCGGCCAGCTTTCGGCCTCCCTGTCGGCGCTGCAGGCCAGTCTCGCGCCGCTGTTCAACGGCTCGATGCTGACCGCGTTCACCGCCACGACGAGCGGCACCGGCCTGACCGCGAGCGCCGGCAGCGGCGCCGTGGCGGGCACGTACTCGGTCAACGTATCGCAGATCGCCAGCGCGCAAAGCCTGACCTCGGGCGCCTTCAGCACCAGCGCGGCCGCCTCGCTCGGCACCGGCACGTTGACCGTGGCGGTGGGCGGCAAGTCGATGGACCTCAATATCACGGCGTCGAACAACAGCCTGAGCGGCATCGCCGCCGCGATCAATTCGGCGGACGACAACCCCGGCGTGTCGGCGACCATCGTCACCGGTTCGGACGGTTCGCACCTCGTGTTGAGCTCGAAATCGACGGGCGTGTCCAACACGATCGACGTCTCCGTGTCGAATGCCAGCACCGGCTCCACGCTCGGCAACCTGGCCGTGTCGAGCAGCACGCCGACCACCTCGAGCTCGCTGACGGCCACGCAGGCCGCGGCGCTCGGCGCCGGCACGATGACCATCGCGGTCGGCAGCAAGACGATGAACGTCAGCGTCGCCGCGACCGATAGCCTGACCGACCTCGCGAACTCGATCAACACGGCAGCCACTTCCAGCAATGCCGGCGTGAGCGCGAGCGTCAGCACCGACGCGAACGGCAACCAGACGCTCGTGCTGAGCCCGACGGCCTCCGGCACGACGGTTTCCGCCAGCGTGAGCGGCACCACGTCCGGCAGCCCGCTCGCAGGACTGACGATGACCACGCAGTCGCAAATCAGCTCGTCGGGCGGCTGGACCCAGGCGTCCGCCGCGGCCGATGCCCAGTTCACCATCAACGGCACGCAGGCGTCGAGCTCGAGCAACACCGTAACCAGCGCGCTCAACGGCGTGACGCTGAACCTCACCGCCGCGGCCGTCGGCACGGGCACGCAGACACTGACCGTCGAGCCGGACACGACGACGGAAGTCACCGACATCACGAATTTCGTCAGCTCGTACAACACGGTGATCAGCACGATCGGCTCGCTGACGTCGTTCGACAAGACCGCGACGGCAGGCTCGCAAGGCGGCCCGCTGCTCGGCGATTCGATCGTCAACGGCCTGCAGCTCGCGCTCGGCAATATCGTCAGCAGCAGCGTGTCGAGCGCCGGCGTGACGGGCACGCTCGCCTCGCTCGGCATTACGCTGAATTCGGACGGCACGCTGTCGCTGGATTCGTCGGCGCTGAATTCGGCCGTGCAGAGCGATCCGTCTCAGGTTGCGGCGGTTTTCAACCTGACCAACGGTATCGCGCAGCAACTGAACAGCAGCATCAAGACCTATACGCAGGACGGCGGCCTGATCGATACCCGCACCGACGCACTGACCGCGGACCTGAAAAGCATCACCACGCAAACCACCGCGCTGACCGCGTATTCGAACCAGTTGACGTCGCAATACAACGCCGAGTTCACCGCGCTCAACGCGTTGATGGCGAGCACGACGAACGACACCCAGTATCTGACCGCGCTGTTCGGCGGCTCGAACAGCTCCGGCGCGTTGTCCGACGCGAAGAGCTGATCGCACGCGAGAGCGGCACACATCGGCAAGGGACAGGAAAATGGAACAGGCACAACTGCTCGAACGCGTTCTGGCGCTTACCCAGGAAATCGACGAAGCGACCCGCATCGCCGACTGGCAACGGGCGGCGCAACTGTCCGAGCAGCGTTCGCCGCTCGTCCATTCGATCACCGCGCGGCAATCGCCGGCCGGACTCGCGCTCGTGCGCCGCATTCAGGCCATGGACGAAGCCACGCTGCGCAGCGCGAAGCTGGCGAGTGCCGAGCTCGCGGCTGAATTTCAGGCGGCAACGCAGAACGTCGAGGCCGCCCGGCAATATCAGCGCGTCGCGCTTTTCTGAAGCGCGCCAGGGCTGCCTCTCATTCAGCCTCTCATTCGGTCTCTAACGCTGCCCGGCACCGCGCGAACCAGCCGCCAAACCACGAAGGGCACGCTGTGCAGACCCAGGCCCGCTCGACGCGGGCTTTTTTGCGCCTCGCTGCCAGCCCCGCGGCCCCGCGAAAAGCGGGTAAATCCGCCCTTTACTCCCCAAATTGGCGCGAGCGCACATGGCTAGACTACTCAAAGGACGGTGCGCCCGGATAAAGGCCATGCAAGCGGCCATGCAGGCGGACGCTTCCGGGTTCGCCAGCACGGGCCGCATCGTCGTCAATATCGCGTGCCTCGCCATTACGGGCCCGGTCCGCGCATAAGAGGAAACGCATGACTACCGACATCGAGCTCCAACGGGCCGTGGAACACCACCGCGCAGAGCGGTTTTCCGAAGCGGAGCAGCTCTACCGCTCGATCCTGCTCGCCGAGCCCGATCACCCCGATGCGAATCACAACTTTGGACTGCTCGCGCTGCAGATGGGCCTGTTCGAGGACGGCCTGCCGTTCTTCCGGGCGGCCGTGTCGGCGGCGCCCGAACGGCGCCAGTTCTGGTCTAGCTATATCGAAGCGCTGACGTTGAACGGACGTCACGACGAAGCGCGCGAGGTCTGCGAATCCGGACGTCGACGTGGTTTCGCGCTGCAAGCAACGGACGCCGCCAAAGCAGCACCCACGGCCGAAGCCGCCCCGGCCGACGAACGCGAACTGCTCGCGAACGAATTCGCGGAGACGATCGCGACGCTGGTTCAGCAAGGCCTGTTCGAACAGGCCGAAACGCTCGCGCGGCAGATGACCGACACCTTCCCGGCGCGCGGCGACGGATGGAAGTTTCAGGCTCACGCCGCGCTTCAGCGCGGCGATCTGGCCGCGGCCCTGGCGCCGCTCGAAAAGGTGGTCGCGCTGATGCCGGAGGACGCGCAGTCCAGTCAGCATCTGTATGCCGCGCAAGCGATGCGCGATGCGCTCGCGCTCGACAGCCGCGGCGACTACGCGGAGGCCGGCAAGCTTTATCAGGCGGTTCTCGAAACCTTCCCGGACCATCCGGGCGCGAGCCATAAGCTCGGCGTCATCGCGATCAGACTGCATCAGCCGGAAGCCGCGATTCCGCTGCTGGAAAAGGCGATCGGCGCGAATCCGAACGAACTTCAATACTGGGCGCACTATATCGACGCGCTGTTTCAGGCCGGGCAACTGAAGGCGGCCTGGCTCGCACTCGAAATGGCGCAGCAGCGCGGTCTCGCCGGTCCGGCCATCGACCAGTTGATCGCGATCATGACCAAGGTGTCGTCGCAGCCGACCGTCAAGGTGCCGCGCCCTGTCTTCGCCGATGCGCAGGGAGGCCTGCCGGTTCAACCGGTGGCCGCGCCCCGACCGGTCGAGAAGGCGCCGCCCAGGCCTGCCCGCCCGCTCACCGCCACCGAAGAAAAGCAGTGCAAGGCCATCGCCGATCTGTTCAATCGCGGCAAGGTGCAGGAAGCGATCGACGGCGCGCGCGAACTGGTCGAACGCTTGCCGTCGCACGGCTTCGGCTGGAAGGTGATCGGCGTTTCGCTGCATCGCCTCGGCCGCTACGACGAAGCGCTCGAATACATCGAGAAGGCGCTCGAATTCTGGCCCGAAGACATCGATCTGCTGATTCTCGCGGCCGGCGTGCTGCAGATGAAGAACCGGCTGCGCGAAGCCCATGTCTATTGCAGCCGCCTGCTGCAATTGCAGCCCGATCATGCCGAAGGCCTGCGAGTGATGGGCGTGATCCTGATGGGACAAGGACAGTTGAAGGAAGCCGAGGAAATCGGCCTGCGCGCGATCGAAGCGGCCCCCAATGCCGCGATGCCGGTGAACTCGCTCGGCGTCACGCTGATGAAGCAGGGCCGGCTCGACGAGGCGGCGGAGCTGTTCGCGCGCGGCGCGCGCCTCGCCCCCGAGAACGACATGATGTACAGCAACCGCGCGTTCTGCGTCACGCACAGCGAAAACGTGACGCCGGCCGAAGTGTTTGCCGCGCATCGCAGCTTTGCCGAGCAGTTCGAAGCCCCGCTGAAGGCACACTGGCCCACGCACGCCAACGACAAGGACCCCGAGCGGCGTCTGCGTGTCGGTTTCGTATCGGGCGACTTCTGTCACCACGCGGTGGCGAGCTTCTTCGAACCGATGCTGGTCGCGTTGTTGCGCGACGCCAGCCTGTCCGTGTACGGCTACTCCAGCACGCCCGTCAACGACGACGTGACCGCGCGCCTGCGGTCGCTCTTCAGCAGCAACTGGCGCGATGTCGTCGGCATGAAAGACGGCGCGCTGGCCGACATGATCGCGACCGACGGCATCGATATCCTGATCGACCTGTCGGGCCATACGGCGCTGAACCGTCTGCGGACGTTCGCGTACAAACCGGCGCCGCTGCAGGCTAGCTGGATCGGCTATCCGGGCACGACCGGGCTCGATGCGGTCGACTATTTCATCGCCGATCGCTTCTGGGTGCCGTCGGAACAGTTCCGCGACCAGTTCACCGAAAAGATCGCTTACCTGCCCGCGCTCGCGCCGTTCGAGGCCGACCGTCTGTGTCCGCCGGTCAACGGCTTGCCGGCGTTGCGCAACGGCTATGTGACCTTCGGCAGTTTCAACCGGCTCGACAAGCTGCGCCGCGACGTGATCGCGCTGTGGGCGCGCGTACTGCGCGAAGTGCCCGACGCGCGGCTCTTTATCGGCGCGATGCCGCGCGACGGCAACGGCGACCTGGCCGAGTGGTTCGCGGAAGAAGGCATCGCGAGCGAGCGCATCGAATTCCGCGCGCGCTCGAGCGTCGCGGTTTATTTGCAGCAGCATCATCACGTCGACATCTGTCTCGACAGCTTCCCGTTTTCCGGGCTGACCACCGCGCTGCATTCGCTGTGGATGGGAGTGCCGACGCTGACGCTGCCCGCCCATACGGTGCCGGGACGCAGCGGCCTGACCGCGATGTCGCACGTCGGGCTCGAGCAGTACATCGCCACGGACAAAGACGATTACGTGAGCAAGGCTGTTGCGCTAGCTGCGGACATTCCGGCGCTCACCGCATTGCGCGCCGGCCTGCGTGAGCGTTGCAGCCAGTCGCCGATGTTCCGTCCCGACGTCGTGGCCGCAAGCATGAGCCGCGCGCTGCGCGTGATGTGGCGGCGCTGGTGCGAAGGCGCACCGGCCGAATCGTTCGAGGTGTCCTGAGCCGCGCTTGCGGGCACGTCAGCGAACACGCTCACGGGCACATTCAGCCGGCCATTCCGGGTTCCATTTTTCGCCTTACCGAGAATCACCATGAGTCAAGCACCGGCGCGACATCGCCACGATTCGGACTTGCTGCAGATCATCCCCGTTACGTCGCAATCGGTCATCGAGATCGACTGCGGCAGCGGCGCGCTCGCGCACGAATTCAAGAAGCTGAATCCGGCCTGCGACTATTTCGGCGTCGACGCCGATCCGGCGGCCGTCGCGTTGGCGAGAATGCAATGCGACGGCGTCGAAGTGCTCGATCTCGATTCGGCCGGCGAGCGGTTTTACGAGCAGCATCGCTCGCGCGAGTGCTGGGTGCTCGGCAATGCGCTGGCACGGTCGAGCGACCCGTGGGGCATCCTCGCGAAAATCGGCGACGTGCTGCCGGAAAACGGCTCGATCGTGGTCAGCATTCCGAATGCGCAGCATTGGTCGATTCAGGCAAGACTGGCGATCGGCGACCTGCGTTATGAGCGCGGCTTCCTCGACAGGAAGCAGTTGCGCTGGTTCACGCGCACCACGATGCTCGAGCTGTTCGAGAAGGCCGGCTTCCAGATGACCGACGGATGGCCGAAGATCGGCGACGAGCCGTTCGGCGAACCGTTTCTGCGCCAGGTCGGCGAGATGGCGAAGCTCGCGGGCAGCGATCCGGACACCGCGGTGGACGATGCGAAGCCGCGGCGCTACGTGGTCAGGATCACGGCCAAACCGGGCCGGCATCGACAGGTTCCCCGCGCCGAGCATCCGGTGCAGCTTCACGGCAACGGGCTGCTCGACGAAGCAGCGTTTCGCGCCGAAGATCTCAGGGTGCCGAAAGACGACTACTGCTGGGCATTTCCGGTGTGCGCGTTCGACCATTCGCTGGGCGGCAACGACCGCGCGGTTTTCGAAGTGGTGAAGAACGATCCGCGCATCCGCAAGATCATTCTGACGCGCAGCAAGGCTGTTCCCGTGGACGGCGTGAACGTGGAAATCCTGCCGCTCGCGAGCCGCGCCGCGCAGGACGCGCTGATGCGCGCCCGCTATATCTTCGTCAAGCATGCGCCGCGTCTGAACGTGCCGTTTCCGCTCGACACGAAGCTGCATCGCTTCATTAACCTGTGGCACGGCATTCCGCTCAAACGGGTGGGCTACGCGTCGATCGATACGGCATCGCATCGCGACCATCTGGAGACGGAGCACGCGTACAACCACGCGATCATCGCGTCGTCGAAGATGGACCGGCTCGCGATGACCGCGTCGTTCTATCCGCTGAGCTTTCACGATATCTGGGTGACCGGCCTGCCTCGCAACGATCATATCGTTCGCGAAGAAACCCGGTTGCCGCGGGATTTCCAGGCGCAGCTCGCGCAGCTTCGCAAGGTGCTCGACGGCCGCCGGCTGGTTCTGTTCGCGCCGACGTTCCGCAATGCCCAGGCGCAAGGCTATTACCCGTTCAGCGACGCGGAGCGCCAGGCGCTCGCCGATTGCCTGAATGCGCACGGCGCCGTGCTCGGTATCCGCGAGCATATGGCCGACAACGCCCACAGTTATTCGCAGAAGTTCTGCGTGTGGGGCATGCCGACGGTCAGCCTGGATCGCGGCGGCTATCCGGAAATCGAACTGCTCTATCGCGAGGCGGCGGCGCTGATTACCGACTACTCGAGCTGCTTCATCGACTTCATGCTGACGGGCCGGCCCGCGATCAGTTTCGCCTACGATCACGAACGCTACGCGACCAGCGAACGCGGCCTCTTCTACAACCTCGACGAAGTATTCCCCGGCCCGGTCTGCACCGATTTCAAGTCGCTGCTGACGTCGCTCGATAACGTGCTGCGCGAAGACCGGCGCGAACCCGACGAGATTTACAGGCTGAAACGCAAGATGTTCTTCGAATATCTCGACGACCAGAGCGGTGCCCGGGTCGTCGAGCGGGTCAAACAGGAAATCGGGGGCTAATACGATGAAAACCACGATGAAAACCGTGATTACGTATGGCACGTTCGACGTGCTGCATGCAGGTCACATCCGCTTGCTGTCGCGTGCGAAGGCGTTGGGGGATCGCCTGATCGTCGGTCTGTCCAACGACGATTTCAACGCGCTGAAGAAGAAAAGCGCGCTGCTCGACTTCAGGAACAGAAAAGCGGTGCTGGAAGCGTGCCGATACGTCGACCTCGTCATCGAAGAGAAGAACTGGGAACAGAAGGTCGACGACGTGCAGGCTTATGCCGCCGATATCTTCGTGATGGGCGATGACTGGAAAGGCAAATTCGACTTTCTGAAGCCGTATTGCGAGGTGGTGTATCTGCCGCGCACCGAAGGTATTTCTTCGACGGAGATCCGCGACGAGCTGCGCGGCGAGCCGGTTCTGGAGGCGGGCCGTTACTGAAGCGGTGGGGTTCGAGGTGCCGCGCGTTGCGGCAAACTCACTCCGCGACCGCCCCGTACACGTTGCGCCAGTTGAATTTCGGTTCGACGGAAAGCTCGGATTTTCCATCGTCGAAATGCAGCATCGACGCGTCGATATGAAGAACGTTGCGGTTCTTCTTCATGTTGTCGTAGTGGAAATTCGCGTTGCCGCGGCGCAGGTCCGCGCGGTCCTTATCGAGGCGCCTCGCCGCCTGCTCCGCGCTGCGCATCGGATAGTGACGCAGGTTGAAGCGCACCGGCACCGGCTTGCCTTCCGGCGGATTGTGATTGAACCAGCGGATATTGGTCGCCGACGCGCGCCATGAGCGGATTCGCGGCGCGCAGTCCGGCACGATCGAGTAGTGGCGAATCCGTTGCGTGGGCAACGCGATGCGCGCATCGTCTTCGTCGGTAAACCAGAAGTTCTGGTTGTTGAACTGAATCCAGTCGTACGGCGAGTTGAACGCGTCGACCAGATGATCGTAGTAGGACTTGCTGCGATCCGGGCCTTCGAGCAATTCGTCCTGATCGGGCCACGAAATCCAGTCATAGCGCGCGACGTAATGCGACATCAGGTGACGGGACATCGTCTCGTAGAGCTTGTAGAAATCGAAATCGCGCGGCAGAAAAATTCTTTCCACCAGCCGATGCCGGTATTTATCGAGGACCGCGGCCGTGCCGTCGTCCGAGCCGTGATCCAGCGCGATGACGTCATGCCTGTTCAGCAGCAGCCAGTCGATCGACTCCGAAAGCATTTCGGCGTCGTTGTAGCACAGTAGTACGCCAAGCGCTTTCGGTAGCGCCTGGCCGCCAGAAGATTGATTCATGAACGCGCATCCTGCTGTAGGAAGTATGGTTTGCTCGTGTGTCCCGCAGCCGAAGTCTCTTTTCATCTTCTCGATCAAGCGAGATGACATGAGAAAAACGCGCCGCCGGGATCATGAGCCAGTTTGATCCGGTTCACCCGCATTACATCGCTGAAAAAAAGCGGGAAACGCCCTTCTTATTGGCGAATCGGCGCAGCGGCCGAAGCTCGCGCCGCCGGGCTACCGGTAAGAGCCGAAATAAGGCTCGATGGGAGCCTGCAGCAATTCCGACCGATACCTGTACAGCAACGGATGCAGAATCTCGCCAAGCAGCTCGGCCCAGCGCAGCGGATACGAAGACCTGTTCCCGCCCGGCAGGATCACCCCTGTCTGATCCAACGGGTGCGAGGCCGGTAACCGTTGTAGTTCGTCGAGTTTCCGGTCCAGCAGGTTGTCCGCCTGACGGAGCCATTCGGTCGTCAGCGGAGTTTGCCGCCTGAAAATAAAAGCGCACAGTCCGATGAGTTCGGCGTGGGATCGTCTCAGCACATCGCCGAATTCGCCTTCGATATGAGGAATGCCGTGGGCAAGTTCGGTGTAGCCCAAAGCCTGCTTGTCCGACGCCTCGATCCCGACCAGCCGGATGTGCTGCACCATCTGGTGTTCCTGCGCGCGAAGATGTGCGAGTGGCCGGTGTACGCGCCGCCACCGGGCGTCGACTCCGAACTGATGCGCCGCTCGAATCCGGAGAACGCCGACGCGCATATCTGGCTCGGCCGTCAATATCTGAAGAAGGGCGACTTCGACAAAGGTGCGAGCGAAATCGGCTGGATGTGGCATCAACGCGCACCGGAACTGGTCGACCAGAAAGGTCTCTTCATCGATGAGGCCGGACGGCCCATTCGCCAGGACGGGCGCACCGTCGTGCTGTCCGCCGACAGCGGTCTGGGCGACACGCTGCAATTCGTGCGCTACGCGCGAGCGCTGAAGGAACTGGGCGCGCGAGTCGTCGTGGAGTGCCAGAGCGAATTCGTGAGACTGATCCGCAACACGGCCGAGATCGACGAGGTGGTGGCCGTCGGTCAGTTGAGCGACGGCGAAGATCTCCGGGTGCCGCTGCACAATCTGATGAGCGCGTTTCGCTCGACGACGCCTGACAGTATTCCCAACGCCGTGCCGTATGTCAGACCGCACGACGAAGAGACCGATAGCTGGCGCCAACGGGTCGCGCCGCTGCCCGGACTTCGTGTGGGCTTGTGCTGGTCGGGCAATCTTCGGCATCAGCGCAACAGAAGCCGTTCGATACCGGTCGGGCAGATGTCCTCGCTGTTCGAATTACCCGGCGTTTCCTGGATCTCCCTGCAAAAAGACAGCGATGTCGCGGTGCCCGCGCTGCTCGACTGGTCAGCGGAATTCGTCGATCTCGCCGCGACGGCGGCACTCGTTCAAAACCTGGATCTGGTGATTACCGTGGATTCGGCGGTCGCTCATCTCGCGGGCGCACTGGGCCGTCCCGTCTGGTTGCTGAACCGGCTGGATAGTTGCTGGCGCTGGATGGAAGGACGAACGGACAGCCCGTGGTATCCGACGTTGACCCAGTTCCGCCAGCGACGCGCCGGCGATTGGTCGGATGTGCTGCCGGAGGTCGCCGCCAGCCTGACCACGCTGACCGGAGAGCGAAAAAAGAGCGCGGCGCGTCCGCGCAGACGGAGTCGCGCCGCGGTTCCGGCCGTCGCGTAACGCGCCGTTGCATAACGCGCTTTTGCGTAACGCCGTCATCCATCAGTCGGCGCGGGCAACCGCGTGTGCCATCTCCATGCCGGCACACGCGGTGTCTGACGCTAGCGTGTCAACGTGATCAGCAGATAGCTCGCGTAGAGCGGCCCGCACGCCAGCAGCGCGCCGACGCGCAAGCCCCGCGCACGTATGCTGGTACGCAGCCACGCGGCGGCGGCCAGCGTGATCGCGACGCCGGTCAGCACTTCGACGCGCGGCGTCCACGGCGTCAGCAGAATGCCGATGGCGGGCAGCAGCGTCCCCTGAAACACCATCGCGCCGGTGATGTTGCCGAACGCGAGCGTGTCCTTGCCGCGCCGGATCCACAGAATGCTGTTGACCTTCTCGGGCAACTCCGTCGCGATCGGAATGATCAGCAGCGACAACAGCAGCGGCGACACGCCAACCGCCTCGGATACGCCCCGCACGCCGTGGATGAAACCCTCCGCGCCCCATACGAGCAATGCGACCGCGAGCGCGAGCTGAAGCACGATGGTCGCGAGACTGGTCGGCACGCCGATGCGCGAAAGCAGCATCTTGCCGGGCGCTTCCGTGCCGTGCCCCGCGTCGACGAGTTCGCCCGATGCGCGGAACGTCATCACCACATACGTGACGTACACGCCCACCAGCGCCACGCTGAACAGCGCGCGCACGATCATCTGCTCGTGCGGCACATACATCGCGGCGGCGGCCAGCGCGAACGCGCACAGGAAATAGTTCAGATCGCGCGTGAAGCCGGTGCGCTCGGGCGCGACCCAGCCCTTGACGCCGCGTGAGCGAAGCACGGCGAGCGTCATCAGAAACGTCGACAGCGTGGAGAGCATCAACGGCGCGCCGAGAATCGCGCCGACACCGATCTCCTGATTGACCGAGCTACCGGCCTTGCTGCCCGCGATCGCGAGCAGCGGCACGAGCGTTTCGGGCAGCGCGGTGCCGACCGCCGCGAATAGCGAGCCGGTCACGCCTTCGGAGATTTTCAGACGTTCGCCGAGATGTTCGAGTGCATTGGTGAAGAGTTCGGCCGCCACGAGAATGACGACCAGCATGATCGCGAGTTCGAAGAACAGACCGGTCATGCGGCACTCCCGGCGTTCGCGCCAAAAGCACGGTCGCCGCTCGCCGAAGGGGGAGTCAATCGGGAAGTAGGTGGGGGGACTGCTGGTGTGCAACGATGATTCACAGGGCAACTCCGTGGTCGGACGCAGATGACGAACCATGACGCACCGCCTCCGTCCGACCAGAACGAGGTAATGCGTCAATGGTCTCGCCAAACCGACCCGGTCGAACGCGCCATGACCCGTAGGTCAAGTATGTTGACGCGCTCTCCTTCATGTGATGAAGGAAGGCTACTCCCCAGTGACCGGGGGATTCTAAGGGGCGGGGTGGTTTTCGGCAAGGTTGTGGGGGTGGGGCGGAATGAGCGGGCGGCGTCGATGCTGCCGGATCCGCCGTTAGCCGCTGGAACGATGTAACGGCTGCATTCTCGACGGGGGGCTTGCCTGGAGGCACCAGGAGCGACCGGAGCCGGCGGTTGGGAAACGATGGAGATGATCCGGAGTGTGATTCAGCGCTACGCGCATCGCATCTGCGGATCATGTGGTAGAGCGGTCACGCCGCGTACGAGGGCGCAGATGGTATCGAGCTACCGCTGGAGGGGGCATAAAGACAGCGTGCGTAGCAGATGAGGTACTTTAGCTGCACCCTGTAGAAACGGCTGAAGGAAAAACCGCTGACAGCCTGATCAGACTTGGCCTCGGCTGGGATCGAACCAGCAACCCCTGCCTTCGGAGTTTTACAGCCACGCCACAGCCCCTTATAAATCAAAGCCTTACGAAACTCGCAAACTACAAAACCAAGGCTAAACACGGTCAATCAAGGTCAGTCCAGCTCGTCCAAGCTGCAATTTAGCTGCACACGCAACGGTCTACTCGCCGGTTCATCAGCGCACCGGCCCACTATCCGACGCCACCTCGCGGATCGCCGCCGGGGCAAGTTCGCGGTATCCTTGCCGCTTTGGTCAGCCCCGATATCCCGGCATCGAAATGTACATGGCCTCCCGTCCTGCCGGCGCAACAGCCCTATGAGGCGTTAAATATGCTCGTCACGCACATCGCTCTCAAGAACTGGAGAAACTTTCGCGAAGTCGACGTTCCGCTTCGCGAACGCACCTATTTGCTCGGCGCCAATGCCTCTGGAAAATCGAATTTCTTAGATGTCTTCCGATTTCTTCGAGACATCTGCAAGCCGCAGGGCGGTGGGTTGCAGAAGTCAATACATGACCGCGGTGGCATACAAAAATTGCGTTGCTTGCACGCTCGCAAGGATCCAGAGGTGCGTATAGAAGTCGAACTCGCGGAGGCCGCAGGCGATGAACCTGTTTGGCGTTACATATTGGGCTTTAAGCACGAAGGAAAGGGAGCACACAGGACACTGATTTCAACCGAACAGGTATGGCAGAGGGGCGAACGGATATTGAATAGACCGGACGGCGATGACAGAAATGATGCCATCCGTCTTACCCAAACCGCTTTAGAACAGATCCAAGCCAATGCGCCCTTTCGAGAACTTGCAACGTTCTTCGGCGAAGCAACATATCTACATCTGGTTCCCCAATTATTAAAATATGGCGACAAGATTGGGGGACAGCGGCTGGAAGATGATCCGTTTGGTCAGGGCTTTCTCGAACGAATTGCCAAGACCTCGCCCAAGGTCCGAGATTCGCGCCTGAAGAAAATCGAGGCGGCGCTTGCATTGGCGGTTCCGCAGTTTAAAGAGTTGCGCTTCACTACGGACAAAGTCAATGGGCACCCCCACTTGGAGGCAATGTATACGCATTACCGTCCCAACGCTGGCTGGCAACGTGAAGAACAATTTTCGGATGGCACGCTTCGCTTATTGGGTCTTTTGTGGGTTTTGCTGGAGGGCGACTCGTTGTTGCTACTTGAGGAGCCTGAACTGTCACTTAACGACGCCATCGTGCGCGAGATTCCTCGTTTATTACAGCGCGTGCAGCGCGATAGGAAGAAGCGCTCTCGGCAGGTCTTGATCAGCACGCATAGCGAAGCTCTGCTTAGCAACCCAGGCATCGACGGTCGCGGCGTCCTCTTGTTGGAACCTGCTCAAGAAGGGACGCAGGTTAGGGTTCTCAACCACCAGGAGGAATCGGTTTTGAAGAGCGGACTTTCTATCGCAGAAGTCGTGTTGCCCAAGACCCACCCCAAATTGGCAGAACAGTTGGGGTTCTGGTAATGGTTTGGATCGTACTTGCGACGGAAGACGAATTAAGCGAGCAAGTTGGTCTTTGCCTTGCCATCGAAGCGGGCTTGGAGGTCGGCCAATGCCTCAGGAGAAACGGCAACGGCTACCTCCGAAGCCGAATCGCAAATTTCTGTCAAATCGCAGAACAACAGCCGGTCTTTCTTATCACCGATCTGGATCAATCGGCCTGCGCCTCGACGTTGATGAATAGTTGGTTCGGACAAGTGAAACGACCCGCGGAATTCTTATTTCGCGTCGCGGTCCGCGAAATAGAATCATGGCTACTTGCGGACCATGAGGCAATGGGCAACTTGCTAGGGCGCCGAGCACCCAAACTACCGAGCAATCCGGACAGTCTTCCGGACCCGAAGCAAGCGCTCTTACGCTTCGCGGAGCGCGCGCCGCGTAACGTTCGCGAGGAACTTGTGGTAACCAAGGGAAGTATCGCATCTCAGGGGTTGGGGTATAACTCGCTCCTCTGTCGCTGGGTACGCGAAACTTGGCAACCAGAACGCGCGGCGGCTCGCTCCCCGAGTCTAAGTAAGGCTAGAATCCGGCTCCGAGAACTAGCAAACTGAACGAGCCGGTAAAAAGAGCGGTCCTCGCTCTTCGCGAGTATGTGGTTCATGAATTAAGTCACCTACTTTCCGCTGCATCAAACTGCATCAAAGCGCACAACTTCTGCACCTCACGAAACTCCCTGAACCCGGCGCCGCGAGAGCCGGAGCACTGGACAGTGTGTGCACTAAAACCACCCTATCAAGCGAAGCCCGCAGGCAGGGATGCGCGGCAACACCTTACCGAGTGCGTCGACGTCCAGATTCACGAGCGCATTGAGCGACGTGCCGCGCAGCTTTTGCGCGAGCGTCGCGAATGCCGTCGCGACCGGTTGCGTGTCGAGGCTCCTACAACCTTCCTCCCGTATGCCCTGGACGTACTCTTCGACGGCAATCTCACCCATTTCGCTCAGCGTCTCGGGGTAAGCAAGGGCGCACTCCACGAGTAGACATGGGGCCCGTCCGGCCGAGTCCGCCGCGCATTGCACTCGTGGCCTATTGCTGTGGCTGCGCTGTCTCGGACGTGATTCTCGGAAACAAGGTGATGCTTTTGAAACGCTCGGCTCCTGTTTGCTCAGCGCCGCTCTTTGTACGCACGCGGAAAGGGGCTAGCCGTCCGCGTAACGAGCTTGAACAGGAGTTCGAGCAGCTTGTTGAATCGGGACGCGCGACGAGCGCGCGAGAAGTTGCAGACCTTTTGGACGTCTCAGGCAAATTTTTGCGCTCACTCTCACCCAGTCTGTATCGGAGAGTCGCTGATGCCGGACAAGAGCTTTTCCAGCGCCAGGCGAGGGAACGACAAGATTTGGAGTTTGATGAATTTAAGAAATCGTTCGACGCCATTGTCGCGAGGCTTGAAAACCCGGCGAGACGCAGAGTGCAGCGCGACGTGTTTGAAAGGATGGGAATGACTTTCCGGTACGGCCAGTACCGGCGCTTCTTCAAGCGAGCACGGCAACTTGCGGAGGATGGCGCGCGTGGCGCACTAGCAGACGCTGAGAGCGCAGGCGGAGGGAGACGCTGAGGAAGGAATCGTCCAGCTATGGACTAATATCTGTGAAAAATTAACCAGTTCATGTCGTTTACCGACATTAACAGGTGAACTTCACTAGAGGGGAAATCGCTGAAAGCCTTATCAGGCTTGGCGCGCCCGGCTGGGATCGAACCAGCAACCCCTGCCTTCGGAGGGGCGAATTTCAGGTTTTTGTAGGTTCGTCAAGGTATCTAAGCTATTGATTTTTATACAATCAGTTTCATGACGGTTCGCCCGGTTTCGCCTAGAATTTCCGTACAGTTTCCGTACGGACGAAATCATGAGCGACAAAAAAGCCCCGAATCTCACTTCAAAATCTGGCCGCGCCGCGCTCGCCCCGCGCCGTGAGCCGTACTGGTCCCGACTCTCTGCGGGGGTGTATCTCGGCTATCGCGCGGCGGAATCGGGCGCGGGCACGTGGATAGCGCGTCGCCGCAATGACGAAGGCAAACAGGAATACCACGCGCTTGGCACGCATGAATCGTTTGATGATGCGAAGGCCGAAGCCGAAGAATGGGCGCGCGCGCTTAGTCACGGTGTAAGTGCGAAGGCCGTGACGGTTAAGGACGTTTGCGCCGATTACGTTTCCGATCTGAAGGTGCGCCGAAGCGTGCAAAGCGGGACTGACGCGGCGGGCCGCTTCCGTCGCCTGGTCGATGACGCGAAGATTGGACGCCTGACGCTCGACAAGCTGCGCACGACGCACTTGCGGACGTGGTTGCACGAACAGGTAGACGACGCCGAAGACCCGGATGAACTGCGCCGCGCGAAGGATTCCGCAAACCGCAACCTCGCAACCCTGAAAGCCGCGCTCAATCACGCGCTGAAAAATCGCCTTGTGCTCACTGACGCGGGTTGGAAAACGGTAATGAAATTCGAAGGCGTTGGACGGCGGCGCGAGTCGGCGCTAACCGCCGATCAGGTGGGCGCGCTGCTCGCCAAGCTGCCCGATGACCTGCGCCCGCTGATGGCCGCGTTGGCGTATGTGCCAAGCCGTCCGGGCGAAGTCGCGGCCCTGCGCGTTCGTGACTTTGACCCGCGTCAGGGTACGCTCGCGCTCGAAGGCAAGACCGGGCGGCGTGTGGTGCCGCTCTCGACGGCGGCAATCGCGTTTTTTAAGACGCACACAAAAAGCAAAACGGCGGGCGCGTTGCTGTTCGCGCAGGCGCATGGTGTCGCATGGAATCGTCATGCATGGAAAAAGCCGTTTCGCGCGGCGGCGGACGCGGCAGGCCTGTCCGATGACGTGGTTGCGTACACCATCAGGCATACGGCAATCACGAACCTGATCGCGGCGGGCGTCGATTCCGTACTGGTTGCGCGGCTTGCCGGTACGAGCGTCGAAATGATCCAGAAGCATTACGAACACGCCGACGATGGCCGCGTGCGAAAGCTGCTCGACGCCGTGCCCGCGCTTGTCGGTTGATGCGTAACCGTTCGCTGGTGTTAATCTGACTTCCCAACGGTTCAGGGAGGAAGGATGAACGCCAACGAACATCACGCTTTGCTTGCCCGGACACTGGCCGAAAAGCTCGATGCCATCGAAAGCGCCCGCGCCGCCATCGACGCCGCCGCCGATCCGGTCGCAGCACTCGTAGCCATCAAAGCTATGCGCGAAGATGTCGAACGGCTCGCGATACGGGTGTTTTCCCATGCGGCAATCCTGCGGGCGCGAAGCCCGGACGCCACTATCGAAGAAAAGGCGGCGGGCATTGTCGCTTCACGCCTGCACACGTTTCCCGGCCAGAATGGCGACCGCGACGACGCGCGGCGCTGGCGCGTCAGTTTCCCTTATGTGTTTGTCCCGAAGAATCAGGCTTTGACGCCAGCGCAACTACGCGAACGCCAATGCTACTTGTTTGTGTCGCGCCTGATTGCTTCCGGTAAAAAATGGGACGAAGCCGCCCGGCTTGCGGAAACGGAGTTTCGCCGCTCACGTTCGTGGGTGAGCGGCGCTTACTACAACGACACGCACCGCGCCGAACTCGAACCGCTGCTGAAGATCGAGCGGGGCGACGCTTTCTAGTTTTCGCGCGCCGAAAAATAGAACAGAAAAACGGCGCGTATTAATGGAATGACGGGCCGCGCGCCCGCTTCTAGATTCCCTCCAAGGAAGTTCAAAACGAACTTCCGCTAATCAGGAGGGATTCAGCATGGAAAATCAGGACGCTTTCACGGTCGCGGAATTCTGCGCCGCCGTGCGCATCTCGAAAGTCACTTACTACGCCTTGAAAAAGCGCGGCGAAGGCCCGGACGAAATGCACATCGGCCGCCGCCGCGTCATCACGGCTGAATCGAAGCACAAGTGGGAAACCCGCATGACGAAGCGCGCCGCCGAAGCCGAAGCGGCGGCGTAAGGGGCACGTCATGACGACCCGACACCCGTTGCAGGACACGCGTATGCGCGTGAATAGCGGTTCGTATAGGGGCCGCTTGTGCAAGGTGATTCGCGTGCTGATGGACCACGGCGAAAACGGCTTCGCCGAAGTCGAATTCGACCCGCCGAAGGATTCGCGCACTAAGGTAAAGGAACGCGACCTTGTGCCGTTGCCGTATCTCACGCACGCGGGGCAGGTATGAGCGCTGCCGCTCTGCTCGATAGGCTCGACGGCGTGCGTTCATGCGGCCCGAATCGGTGGCGGGCGAAATGCCCGGCATGCGGCTCGAACAAGGCCGTTCTCGCGGTCACCGAAGCGGCGAGCGGCGCGACGCTGGTGCATTGCTTTCGCGGTGGATGCGCCGTGGTGGATATCGCCTACGCCGCTGGCGTGCCGCTCGATGCGCTGTTCCCACCGCGCGTTGACGGCGTCCACGCTTCAAAGCCCGCGAAGCGTCGCTACAACGCCGCGCAGACGCTCGCCGCCATCAATTGCGAACTAATCGAAGTGATGCTGATCGTCGGTGCGATCTTGCGCCGTGGAGCTGTCACGGCGAGCGAACACGCGCGCCTGAGGCTGGCACTCACGCGCGTGAGCATCGCGGAGGGCTGGTCCCATGACTAACAAGGCCCCGAACTATGCGACGCTGGCCGCGCAATACGCGGCGATGCAATGGCTTCGCAGACACCCGTTATCCGACACCCGCCGCATAGCGCTCTATGCGGCGCTGATCGAGCACATGGATATTGAATGCGTCTGCTATCCGGGGACGCGCCGACTCGCCGCCATCACACGTATCAGCCGCCCCGTTGTGCTGAAACTTCTCAAGGAGTTCGAAAGGTGCAGCCTGCTCGAATTTCTCGACCGGCCGACAAGTGGAAGCACGCCGCGACGCGTGCGTCTGCACTTCGAATGTCTCGCACTGGTCAATCCTGCGTTGACCACAAACGAATCGGATGACGAAACCTTTGTGGTCAATCATGCGTTGACCATAAGCCCGCAATTTGCGGTCAATCCTAGGTTGACCACTCAAAAACCGTTTGTGGTCAATCCCGCGTCGATTTGTGGTCAACCCTGTGTTGACCCGAATAGTAAACAAGAATACGCGGGCAACTCAAACGAGAGCGCACCGGATGCGCCGAAGAAAAGCGACGTTCCACGGAAAGCAGATTCCCGTTCGAACGTCGCCGTTAAAAAAAAAGCGCTGGTGGACCGCGAGCGCCTGACCAACGCCAAATCCGCGCGCGCGAGGCAGATATGAGCGAGGACTGCAAAGGCGCGCTTGTCTCGAAGTCGGGCGGGTTGTATCTGCCGTGGGGTCCGTACCTCGACGCCGACCACGTGCGCCGGATGCGCGCCGATCTGGTCGGCACGATTGAAGCGCTGGCCGCGCTCGAATTGTGGCCGAAGGAATACCGCGACGGCGTGCTTACGCGGGCGATTTGCGGGCCGCTCGCCGACCTCGCACCAAATCATCACTACTTCACCGAACGAACGATCAAAGCCGAGTGCGACGTGATGGCCGCTCAATTGCGCGACGAGCGCACGTGGCACGGCGAAGGACTCGACGACCGAATGAGCGACCGCAAACCAGACACGAAAGCACGCCGCACGAAAGCTCGCGGCATGTCAACGCTCGACCGGCAAGCGAACCACTTGCGTAAGGAAGCAACGCCTCACAACGAAAGGAGACGGACATGACGAACGAACAACATATGACCGCGAAGGAACGCGACGCACTGCTGCTTTCCGCCGAAAGTGTCAACGAGTGGGACCGCGAGGACATCGACATGACCGAAACCGCGAAGCAATGGCGCGAGGCGTGCGAATGCCCGCCCGTGCATGGCGCCCTGATCGGGCTGGCCCTGCTGCTGCAATACGAGCGCTCGACCGGCCACCGTGTCGTGCCGTCACAGGACGCACGGCCCGAACTGGCCGCATTGCGCGCGCTCGTGGACGACATCACGACGAAGCTCGACGCGGCGGACGATACCGCGAGCGGCGAGACGATCCACTAGCGGAGGCACCATGAGCGCACCCGATGCCGTATCACGCGACCAGGCTGTGCGCGATCTGGCCGCGTCGCTCGCCGCCCGCGTCCGCGACGAACTGCACGGCTTTGTGCGTGGCGATCTGCGCACGCGCGAGTGCTACGCCGAAGCGCTCTACGGATTGCGGCCCGGCGCTTTTCGCAAGCGCGAGCAACTTGGCAAATTGCGCTTCACCGTACATCGCCAGGGCAATCGCCGCCTGATCAACCTGCGCGAAGTGGCCGCCGACATGCTGGGCCTTGAAGTCGGGAAAAGCCGGGAAATGTCGTGAAGCGTTTTCGCGTTCCATTGCCGATCCTGTAGGAACGGCCCGCGCGGTGCGGGCGTTCCTCACAGGGGGCAAGCATGGAAGTTTCAACGCTGTCGAAGGCGCTGGCCGCTGTCGCACGTTGCCGGGGTGATATCGCTGGCGCGTTTCGCATGTCGCTTGCCCGCTGGGGCGAAGGTTCCCCAGCCACATTGCTTTTGCGCGCCGCGATCACGACCGGCGCACTCGGCGACGATCACGCATTCGCGGCCATGATCGCGGGCGTGCCGACGCAATCCATCATTGCCGCAATCGACCGCATTTCACCGTGGCGACGCGCCGCGCCGAATGTGCCCGTGCTGTGCGAAAGCGCACCGCCGCAAGCAAGCTGGCGCAACGAAGGCCAGGTGATTGCCGTATCGTCCGCCGATTTCGAAACCGTCCGCGTGAACGCAGACAAAAGCATCGCGGGCATTCTCGTTTTCACCGTCGAAGCGGGCCGCGAACTCGGCGACGCTTTCATGGGCCAACTCAGCAACGACGCTGGCGGCGCGATCAATTACGCCGAGAGTGACGCGCTGCTCAATCCTGCGAATGACGGCACCGGCACCGCGCCCGCTTCCCTCACGCATGACGCGATCAAGGTGCAATCAACCGGCAGCACTGCCGAGGCGATCCGCAACGATCTGGCCACGCTGCTCGCGCAGTTTGGCGGCGACATGAGCCGCGCCGTTTGGGCTGTATCGAGCCGCACCGCCACGCAACTCGCATTGCACGGCGCCGCGCTCGGATCGGCTGACGTGAACGTAACCGGCGGATTTTTGGCTGGTTTGCCATTATGCGCCGCGCGAGGCGTGCCCGATTCCGTGCTCGCGTTGATCGACCCGTCCGGCATTGTCCTGTTCGACGGCGGCGCGCAGTTCGCCACAAGCGAGCAATCCATGCTCACCATGCCCGATGGTTCGGTCCGTAGCCTGTGGGATGAAAACCTGGGCGCGCTGCGTTTCATTCGCGTGCTCGACTGGCAGGCAGGCCGCGCCGGTTGCGTGGCCGCGATCACGGGCATTCAGTGGGCCACGTAGGCACCCCGCCATGAGCGCCGTCATCATCACCGCCGCCAACGTCGAAGCCGAGCGCCGCGTGCGCGACTACTACCGCGACGCCGACCGGATCGAGCGCGCCGTGCTGGCCGCCGTGCGTTCCGGTCAACTGGCCGCGCTGTCCGCCGACGCGTCCGCGATCACCGCCGCCGTGCTGGCCGACCCCGCGAGCAATCGCGGTCTGAACGTGGACGGCGTGCTGATCGACCGCGACGACCAACGCACGCAATGGCTCGTGCTGCTCGTGCTGCGCGACGGCTCGCACCGTTCGCTTGCCGTGCCCCATCCGCAGTGACAAAGGAGTGAGCAACCATGTGTTCATGCAACGAATTGCTTGGCGATTGCCACTATCGAAGCGAACAGGAATACCGCGACGAATGCGAGCGGATAGCCGCCGCGAGCGCGCTGGATTGGGAAGTGCTCGACGTGCTGCACGGTGAACCCGTCGAGGCGTCAGAGCGCGCCGAGGCATTCGCCGCGCTGCTCGCACCGCACCGCGCAAGCATTGTGGACATCATGAGCGGCGACGGCTGCCTGTGGTGGTGGAGCGCAGACGGCGACGAACACCGCGTGTATCTCGCCGACGCACAAGCCGACACCGTGCCCGCGCTGCGACTGGCCGCGTAATAAGGAGAAGCCCATGCAACTGATCGCCTACAGGCAATACAACCGCACGCAGATTCGCGGGACCAAAACGCAGCGCGACGCCACAAAGCTGATCGGCAAGCGCCACGCGCCCACCCTGCTGAACCTGTGTGAGCGGGCACGCGCGAACCATGGCGACGCCGTGCCCGTGCTGGTCATGGGCGACGGCAAGCGCGAAACTCTCGTGGCTTTCATCGGCGGCCGATGGATCGAGTACAAGGCGCGCGACGCGAAAAAATAGGCGGCGGGAGACCCGTGGGGGGCATGGAAAAAGTTTTCGGACGCAAAGCGGACACTCCTTGCCCACCTTTTTCCGATGCAATCCCCGCTTATGTCCTGTTTGTCACCCGACAACCCGGAGCACACCATGCGAAAACCCGCGTCTTACTCACCCGGCGACCGTGACGAATCCGGGCGGCTCGTATGCCCCCCAACCGTCAATGCGGCGGGGCGCAAGCTGTGGCACGCGACCGTGTACAGCTATGAGGTGGACAAGTTCCGCGCGGCGCATGTGCCGCTGCTCGTGGCGCTTGTGGACGCGCACGAACTGCGCGACAAGGCCGCCGCGCAGGTAGAGAAAGACGGCGCGTTCATACCCGGCCGCGACGGCGTGCGCGAGCATCCGGGGGTGCGCACGAAGCGCCGCGCCGAAGCGAGCATTACGAGCCTGTCTGCAAAGCTCGGACTGAGCAACGCGGCGGGACACCACCGCAGGGAGCACGCGAACCGGCACCGCACGAAACACCATCTGGAAGTGTTCGACCGCATGACGCGCGACGGTATCAACGTGGCACGCCTGAAACGCGACCGCGAGGGGCGCATCCGTTTTCATAGCGATCTGTTCGACCGGTATCCCGATCTGTTTTTCATGACACCCAGTGATGTGACCGACTATCTGAGGGAGATAAAGGTATGAGCAACGAAACCAAGGGACCGCGCACGGCGGACGTGGTACATGCAACGTCGCTGCTGATGCTGCGCGAGATCGACAACGAGGCGCGGATTATTGAGGGCGTGGCGAGCACCGCCGCCGTCGACGCGTACAACGATATCGTTGAGCCGCGCGGCGCGGAGTTCAGATTGCCGCTGCCGCTGCTGTGGCATCACAACAGTCACGAACCGGTCGGAAGTGTGGTTTTCGCGAAGGCCGAACTAACGGGCGTGCGATTTCGCGCGCAGATTGCGAAGATCACTGAACCCGGCAAGCTGCGCGAGCGCTGCGACGAGGCATGGCAGAGCATCAAGAATTCGCTGATACGTGCCGTGTCGATTGGCTTCGTTCCGTTGCAGACTGAACCGCGTGAGGGTGGCGGCAAGCGTTACACGAAATGGCGTTGGCACGAGCTGAGCCTTGTGACAGTTCCGGCGAACGCTGACGCGGAAATTACGGGCTATCGCACGCTGGCCGAAGAAATGGTTGAACGCACACTCGCGGAATGGCGCGCTGCGCATCCTGTTATGCGCAGCGGACCAACGCGCGTGGTACGACTCAACGACAAGTGGTCCGCGCCACGGACGGGGCGCGATTGATGACTCAAAAAAAAGCCCCACCTAAATGGCGGGGCTTTCACAGCAATCCTAGCGCTTAGCAATGACGATAGGTGGTGTTGCGTGCATGCTTAGCCGCCACCAGTGCTTGAATTTGAGCGCGCGCCGCGTTCCCGCTTTCCTTTTCTAAGCGCTCTTTCAATGCATGTGCAATCACACGCAGAACGTGCTTGTTCGCATGCAGGACGGAAACTCGCTGGACAAAATTGTCAATTCCGAGTCCGATTGCCAACATACCGAACAACTCATCAGCGTACGACTCCGAGATGCTCTCTACCCGATGAAGGTCAATGACCACGGACGTGCCTGCACGAAGTTGCTTGACGACATTGCTGCGCAGGTCCGATGCGAGACGGCGAGAAGAAAGGTCGGTGTGTTCCGGGGTAAAAGCAACGCGGTTCATGGCTCACCTCCGAGTAATGTAATCAGGTTCGCGGTTGTTTCATCGTCAGTCTGTGCGGCAGCAAGCTGTTCGCGGATAACAAGGGTGTCAAAGCGGGCCGCGAGAGCAACACCTTTACATGCGCTTGGCGCTGCGCGAATGACATATTCATCCGTGGGCGGCTTATAAAGCAAACTGTCGCCCGTAGCTAACCACAGACGACCTTTGTACTTCTCCACCAGCGACATCAGCTTCGCCAAGCCCAATCCCATATGATGGTTGTCGCTTTCCTTTATCGCCGCAAACCCCGGCATTGGATTGCCCATCATGTCGGGCGGCAGGGACTGGGCAAATTCATCGCGCACCTTCGTCTTTTTGGACGTGTTGCCTTTCTGTATACACCACTCGATGGCGTCCGCGTGTGAATCAATGTCGCGGATACCTGCGCGTTGTGTTTCCCTCAGAAAGCCCATACCGCAATCCGCAAGTGAAAACTCAAACCAGTTGCTGCCTTCCCGACGTGGATTCCGCCACTTCTGTGCCATCGAAAATCCAGTGCTCAGTCCATGGGACCAGACGTTGTCGTGAAGGTCACCCACCACTTCGGTCAAATCTTGCACAAAACGGTCCAGGTCCGCCCCTGCGAAGATATGACGGATACAACCGTTGACCCGTTCGCTAGCACCGTCCGTCGCCTCAGCGCTTTCAAGTAAAACTAGACCGCTGTAATTCAGACCTTCGTTCGGACGATGAAACGGATACTCGTCCCTCGCGCCCAATGCATTGGGCAAGCGCAAGGCCTGAGCATATCCAGCGTTACCGTCGTAGTCGAAAGTCAAATCCTCGAACGAAATCCCGGCATCCCTTGCGGTCGCCGCTAGCATGGTCCAATAACCCGGTGCGTAGTGGCCACGCGGAATTGCTTTGACGATTCCCCCGCCTCCGTCAGCCGCACGAAGAAATGTCTCCAAACCATCGGCCATCTACTAAATCCCCGGTCTCAGTCGCGCTCGCCGTCTTTATATACAGCGCTCGCTTATCTATGCTAACCCACCCAAGCGGAAGCCGCTTTTGGTACAAAAATCGGAATGCTCACACAGCAACGCGGCGCTTCGATACCCCCGAAGCGCCGCGTTGCTGGTACGAAGTTAGCAACTATTAGGGCGCCAGTCAACGGTTCATGCGCTGATTCCGGCGACTGATAGTTACATTGGATAGCGGCAGAAAGATGAGCAACCTTAAATGTCTGCCTGGAAAAACGCTTTGCAATTTTCCGTATAATTTCCGTACGAAAAACAAAAGGGCCAACGCGCGCCGCGTAAGCCCTTGAATTCAAATGAAATTTTGGCGCGCCCGGCTGGGATCGAACCAGCAACCCCTGCCTTCGGAGGGCAGTACTCTATCCATTGAGCTACGGGCGCTTTACCACGAGAAAGAACTGCGCGAAAGCGCGGCAACCAGAACGGACGCGACGCCAAAGCGAGAGACCGCAAGAATACCCGGTTTCGGCCTGACCGTCCACCAGACGGCCAGCGAGCCGGGTTTCCAGGCGCCCCCCGCATCCACAAGCCGGCCATCCCGATGCGGGTAAACGCCTGCTGAACACCTCCCAGGCCCTCTCGCCGCCGTCGAAATCTTGCGTCTATAATCGTCCGTGGCTGATAAAGAACAAGAAGTTGCCGTCGCGCTGTACCGCTCACATTCCCACGGAGACGAGACAAGCATGAGCGAAGCACCACACGGAGCCCCGATCAAAACCCCAGCACAGCTCATCGCCGCGGTCATCGCCGGGTTTGCTGTGCCGATCGTCATCATCGTTCTGCTCGCCGTCTACGTCGATAACTCGACGCGCACCGGTGCCGGCACCGACTCCCTCTCCGAAGCCGAAGTCACCTCCCGCATCAAGCCCTTCGCCCAGGTCGAAATCCGCGACGCCAACGCACCGCGCGTCTACAAGAGCGGCGAGGAAGTCTACAAGGCTGTCTGCTCCGCGTGTCATGCGTCGGGCGCGGCAGGCGCGCCGAAATTCACCAATACCGCCGACTGGGCGCCGCGCATTGCGCAAGGCTTCGACACGCTCTGGCACACCGCGCTGTCCGGCAAGGGCGCGATGCCGCCGCGCGGCGGCACAAGCCCCGACGATTACAGCGACTTCGAGATCGCCCGCGCGGTCGTCTATATGGCGAACAATTCGGGCGCGAGCTTCCCGGAACCGGCACAGCCGGCCGCGGGCGCCGCGGCGGCCTCTGGTGCCGCGGCTGCATCGGGCGCGGCGGGTGCCGCGCCGGCAGGTGCATCGGACGCGGGCGCGGCCCAGGCCGCCGCGGCCATGGCAGCGATGGCCAGCGTGCCGCAAACGCCTGCCCCGGCGGCGGGCGGCGCGCAAACCGCGGACGCTTCGCAGGCCGGCAAGGCGCTGTATCAGTCGGTATGCCAGGCCTGTCACGCGGCCGGCGTGCTGAACGCGCCGAAATTCGGCGACAAGGAAGCGTGGGCGCCGCGTCTGAAAGACCCGATGGACACGATCTACAACTACGCGCTGCACGGCAAGGGCGCGATGCCGCCGAAGGGTGGCTCGAATGCGTCGGATGCGGATGTGAAGGCCGCCGTGGACTATATGGTCAACGCGGCGAAGTAAAACGCCTGAATCATCGGCGGCATCGGCCGCCGAATGAAAAATCCCTGCATACGCTAACGCGATGCAGGGATTTTTTATACGCCACCAGGCGCTGTGCAGCGACAGACACCCGAAATCGCCCCCCCGCCCCCTCAAGCCTTCTGCAACAAAGCCTTCAGGCTCGCCAGCCGGTCCTTCGGCGACATCGGCGCTTCCTCGGGCGTCGGCGGCGGCGCATCGTCGAGCAGCATTTCGGCGATGAAGCGTGACGGCTCGCATACCACCGTCTCCCGCGCGCGCTTGCGTTTCTTGCACCAGTTCAGATGCAGGCTGCGCTGCGCGCGCGTGATCGCGACGTACATCAGGCGGCGCTCCTCCTCGATGCGCGCGTCGTCGATCGGTTCGTCGTCGGGGCCGCCGCGGTGCGGCATGATGCCTTCCTCGACGCCGACCAGAAACACGTGCGGATACTCGAGCCCCTTCGACGCATGCACGGTCGACAGCCGCACCGCATCGGGGTCCTCCTCGCGGCCTTCGAGCATCGACATCAGCGCGACGGTCTGGATCAGGCCGAGCAGGTTCTTGCCGGTATCGCCGAAACCGTCGGCGGTGTCGTAGCCGGTCGCTTCGCTCTGGGCACCCCCGGGCTCTTCCTTCGTGCCCTTGCGCTTCAACCATTCGAAAAACTCGAGCACGTTCTGCCACTTCGCCTGCGCCTGGCGTTCGTCGAACGCGTCGTACAGATACGCCTCGTAGTGGATCGCGTCCATCAGCTCGTCGAGCAGCGTGCCGGCCGCGTCCTTTTCCGCCCGCTCGGTGAGGCGCTGCATGAAGTCGCAGAACGCGCGCATCGGCTCGATCTGGCGCGGCGACAGACGCGCCTCGATGCCGCCCATGTACACCGCCTCGAACAGCGATACCTTCGCCTGGCCCGCGAACGCGCCGAGCGCCTCGAGCGTCGTATTGCCGACGCCGCGGCGCGGCGTCGTGATCGCGCGGATGAACGCGGGGTCGTCGTTCGCGTTGGCGATCAGGCGCAGGTACGCGCAGATATCCTTGATCTCGGCCTTGTCGAAGAACGACTGGCCGCCCGACAGCACGTATGGAATCCGCTCGCGGCGCAGCACCTGTTCGAAGATGCGCGCCTGGAAGTTGCCGCGATACAGGATCGCGTAGTCGCGGAAATTCGTGCGCCGCTCGAACTTGTGCGCGGACAGGCGAAACACCACCGACTCGGCCTCGTGCTCCTCGTCGTTGCAGCCCGTTACGGTGATCGTGTCGCCCATGCCGTGCTCGGACCACAGCTTCTTCTCGAACAGCTTCGGGTTGTTCGCGATCACGTTGTTCGCGGCGGTCAGGATGCGCACCGTCGAGCGGTAATTCTGTTCGAGCTTGATCAGGTGCAGGTTCGGAAAATCCTTGCCGAGCTGGCCGAGGTTTTCGAGCGTCGCGCCGCGCCAGCCGTAGATCGCCTGATCGTCGTCGCCGACCGCCGTGAACGCCGCGCGCTTGCCGGCCAGCAGCTTCACGAGCTCGTACTGGCACGCATTCGTATCCTGATACTCGTCGATCAGCAGATAGCGCAGCTTGTTCTGCCAGCGCTCGCGCACCTGCTCGTTGTTCGCGAACAGTTCGGCGGGCAGACGGATCAGATCGTCGAAGTCGACCGCCTGGTACGCGTGCAGCGTCGCCACGTAATTGCGATAGACGATCGCGGCCTGATGTTCGTCCTCGGTCGATGCGGTCGCGATCGCCTGCTCGGGCATGATCAGGCCGTTCTTCCACAGCGAGATGATCGACTGGACCTTGCGGATGAAGCCCTTGTCCGTCGAGCCGACCTGTTCCTGGATCATGCCGAAGCAGTCGTCGGAATCCATGATCGAGAACTGCGGCTTCAGACCGACGTGTTCCGCCTCCTGACGCAGGATCTGCACGCCGAGCGAGTGGAACGTGCAGACCGTCAACTGGTTCACCGGCACCTTGCGGCCTTCCTTGCCCGGCGCGGTGAGCGTCTTGCCTTCGAGCAGCTTGCCGACGCGCTCGCGCATTTCGGCCGCGGCCTTGTTCGTGAACGTGACGGCGGCGATGTGGCGCGGCTCGAAGCCCTTGGCTTCGATCAGGTGCGCGATTTTCTGCGTGATCACGCGCGTCTTGCCGCTGCCGGCGCCGGCAAGCACGAGACAGGGGCCGTCGAGATAACGGACCGCTTCACTTTGAGCGGGGTTCAGGCCTGCGGACATCGTCTGTGGATGGGTAATGCGGTTGAGAGCGGTTGAGGTCTCGCGGGCAAGGGCGCCGACAGAGGGCCCGGGGGCATGCTGCGCGGCGCCGCCGTGCTGGAACTGACGTCCCGCGTGACGCGCTTCGCGCGAGAGGAGCGATGTTAACACGGACGGTTGCCATCGACGATCGGCTCATCGCCCCACGCGCCGGATACAAATGCCACAATAATGAGATTGCGCGCCGCCGCCGAGGTGGCAAGACGGCGCGCCGCTCCTGCAGGAAGACACGCATGTCCGCATCGCTGAAGATTGGATTGATGGGCTACGGTTTCGCCGGGGCGACGTTCCACGCACCGGTGATCGAACATTGCGGGCGCGCGAGCGTCGCCGCGATCGCAACGGGCCAGCCCGAGCGCGCGCGCGCCGATTATCCGCACGCGAAAATCGTCGCCGACCTCGACGCGCTGCTCGCGCTCGACGACATCGACTGCGTCGTGATCGCCACGCCCAACGACACGCACTTCGACCTCGCGCGCCGCACGCTCGAAGCGGGCAAGCACGTGGTCGTCGACAAGCCGGTCACGCTCTCCGCCGCCGACGCCCACACGCTCGCCAACATCGCGCTCGCTCGCGGCAAGCTGTTCGCGCCCTTTCACAACCGCCGCTGGGACGGTGATTTTCTGACCGTGCGCGATCTGCTCGCGCGCGTCGAACTGGGCCGCGTCACGCACTACGAATCGCACTTCGACCGCTTCCGGCCGGGCGTACGCCAGCGCTGGCGCGAAGACGTGACGCGCGGCGGCGGCCTGCTGTTCGATCTCGGTCCGCACCTGATCGACCAGGCGCTCGCGCTGTTCGGCGCACCGCAAACGATGTCGGCGACGGTGCGCTCGCATCGCGACGACGCGAGCGCGCCCGACTACGTGCACATCCAGCTCGGCTACGGCGAGTTCGAAGCCGTGCTGCACGCGAGCGCGCTGACGGCCATCCCCGGACCGCGCTTCGCGATCCACGGCACGCGCGGCAGTTACGTGAAATACGGGCTCGATACCCAAGAAGATCAGTTGAAGGCGGGGCTGCGCCCGGGCGACGAAGGCTTCGGCACAGGCAACGCGGCCGGCGTGCTGCGCGTGCTCGACGGCGATCAGGAAGTCGAGCGCGAATGGCCGACGCGCAACGGCGAATACGCGGGCTTCTATATCGCGCTCGCCGACGCGATCCAGAATCGCGTCGCGTTTCCGGTCAGCGCGCAGGACGCGGTCGACGTGATGACGATCATCGAACTGGCCGCGCGCAGCTCGGAACAGGGCGTGCGCCTGCCGTTCGAGCGCATTCGCTGAGCGTCGCGCCGGCCGCGGCCAGTTTCGCGCCACACCGTTACGTGTAC
The DNA here is from genome assembly GCF_047605525.1 of Paraburkholderia sp. Classification (GTDB taxonomy): domain Bacteria; phylum Pseudomonadota; class Gammaproteobacteria; order Burkholderiales; family Burkholderiaceae; genus Paraburkholderia. Next base: position 89,759 of record NZ_JASGFN010000001.1, read on the forward strand.
CCGGAAAGGCCCCGGCTGGACATCTCTCCGAGCGCGTCCAGCCTGGCCTTTCCTGACATTCCCGCAAGGAACATAACGTTACAAATTTGCCCGCCGCCGCGTCAGCGGGCGTCCATCATCATCCGTTGCTAACGGGGTAGCACCCCCGCCCAAAACAACGACTTCGGGAGAATCCATGCCTCGTATCATCCGTGCCCTCGCCGCCTGTGCGCTGCTCAGCTCTGTCGCCGCCTGCGTGGTGGCGCCTCAGCCCGCGCCGCATCCGGGCCCCAGCCCGCAGCAGATCGCCGACCAGCGCCTGCATCAGATCGACGGCCGCGTCGACAACCTCGCGCGCCGCATCGACGCTCACGTGAATCAGGGCTATTACCCGCCGCCGCAAGGCGCCGCGCTGCATCACCGGCTGGAGACGATCCGCCAGGAAGCGCACGACATGGCCGCGCAGCATGGCGGCGGGCTGTCCGCCGACGAGCAGCGCGTGCTGAACCAGGAGCTCGACAACGCGGCGCACGCGATCGGCGAGTAACGGGCAATGAACGGACTTTGCAAGCAGGCGCACAAGCCCGCTTACGAGCCGGCAAGCAAGTCGCAAGGTAAGCGCCCACTGCGGGACGTTGCACAGTGCATTGACGTATAAGTAGCGACATAAAAACGGTGGCGCAAAGGCGCGGGCATCACGTCCCGCGCTTTCTTTTTTTGACGCCATCGCATCGCCTGACCCACGGCCACACGGCGCGCGGGGCTTCAATTGACAAGCCCCGGCCCGTCGCGTACATTCGCCGCACGCGTCGGGAGAGCGCGCTGGCCGCCGAAAAATCGCTGGCCGCGCCGCCGAAGGGGCACACCCGCAAACTCTCAGGCAAAAGGACCGACCGCGTCGAAAAACCCGCCTTCCGGCAGCTTTTTCGCACTCTGGAGAGCGGCAGTAGCCATCCGCGTCGCACGTCGTGCATAGCAGGCAGGCTGCCCACCGAAGGGGCGCGCGTTCACCGTGACGGATCAGGCTCATCGAGCAGGTCGCGGCAGCGCAATCTCTCAGGTATCGAGGACAGAGGGGTCATGCAGGGCCATGCTCGCAGGCACGTCGCCTGCGAGGTGTCGCGCCGCATGGCCTTTTTTGTTTCGCGAGACGCCCGAGGCCCCATGACCGAACTCAAACACACCCCGCTCCACGCCGCTCACCGTGCGCTCAATGCTCGCATGGTCGACTTCGGCGGCTGGGACATGCCCGTCAACTACGGCTCGCAGATCGAGGAACACCGCGCGGTGCGTACCGACGCCGGCATGTTCGACGTATCCCACATGTGCGTGGTCGACTTTACCGGCGAGCGTGTGCGCGCGTTCTTCGAATTCGCGCTCGCGAACAACGTCGCGAAACTGCAAACGCCGGGCCGCGCGCTCTATTCCTGCATGTTGAACCCGAACGGCGGCGTGATCGACGATCTGATCGTCTATTACTTCGCCGAAGACCATTTCCGCACGGTCGTCAACGCCGGCACCGCCGATAAAGACATCGCGTGGTTCGGCCAGCTCAACGCCGAAGGCGGCTTCGGCCTCACGATCACGCCGCGCCGCGATCTCGCGATCGTCGCCGTGCAAGGCCCGAACGCGCGCGAAAAAGTCTGGCAAACCGTGCCGGCCGCGCGCGCCGCCACCGAGCCGCTGAAGCCGTTCAACGCGGCGCGCGTCGAAGGCACGCCGTTCGGCGAGCTGACAGTCGCGCGCACCGGCTATACCGGTGAAGACGGCTTCGAAATCATCGTGCCCGCCACCCACGTCGAAGCGCTGTGGAAGGCGCTGCAGACGCAAGGCGTGCGCCCGGCCGGTCTCGGCGCGCGCGACACGCTGCGCCTCGAAGCCGGCATGAACCTGTACGGTCAGGATATGGACGACAACGTGTCGCCGCTCGACGCCGGCCTCGCCTGGACCGTCGACCTGACCTCGCCGCGCGACTTCGTCGGTAAAGGCAAGCTCGAAGCCGACGGTTCGCGCGCCGCGTTCGTCGGCCTGATCCTGCTGAAGGAAAACGGCAAGGCGGCGGGCGTGCTGCGCGCGCATCAGAAAGTCGTCACGCCACATGGCGAAGGCGAAATCACGAGCGGCACGTTCTCGCCGACGATGCAGGAATCGATCGCCTTCGCGCGCGTGCCGAAAGGCGTGCAGCCGGGCGACACCGTGCACGTCCAGATTCGCGACAAAGCCTGCCCCGCAAGCGTGGTAAAACTGCCGTTCGTGCGCAACGGCAAGGTGCTGGCGGTTTAAGCGGCCGGCGCACGCCCCCTACATTGAAACCACTACCGAACACACCGCACAGGAGCATCCGATGAGCATCCCGGCCGATCTGAAATACACCGAATCGCACGAATGGGTCCGCACCGAAGCGGACGGCACGCTGACGGTCGGCATCACCGACCACGCGCAGGAAGCGCTCGGCGACATCGTCTTCTTCGAAGTCCAGGAACTGGGCAAGTCCGTAACCGCGGGTGACACCGTCGCCGTGATCGAATCGGTGAAGGCCGCTTCCGACATTTACGCGCCGGTCTCGGGCGAAGTGATCGAAGCGAACCCGGCCGTCACCGATTCGCCGGAAATCGTCAACAGCGCGCCGTACGATAGCTGGCTCTTCAAGATCAAGCCGGCCGCCGACGCGGCGCTCGACCGCCTGATCGACGCCGACGCGTACACGAAGTCGATCGGCGCCTGAGTCATCGCCTGACTCACCTTCCGTTTTAACCGTCAGATGCGGCGCTCGCGAAACAGCGCGCGCCGCACCGCCAGGAACACCATGAAGCTCGAACACCCGGATCGTCTGATGAACCGCACTCCTCTCTCGCTCGCCGCGCTCGAAGTGCACGACGCCTTCGCCGAACGGCATATCGGCCCGGATGCGGCCGACCAGCAAGCAATGCTCGAAGCGCTCGGCTTCGCATCGCGCGCGGCATTGATCGACGCCGTCATCCCGAAGACGATCCGCCGCACCGAAGCGCTGCCGCTCGGCCCCTTCGCGCAACCGAAGAGCGAAGCCGAAGCGCTCGCCGCGCTGCGCGAGCTCGCGGACAAAAACCAGGTGTTCCGCTCCTACATCGGCCAAGGCTATTACAACGCCCATACGCCGACGGTGATCCTGCGCAACGTGCTGGAAAATCCCGCGTGGTACACCGCGTACACGCCGTATCAGCCGGAAATTTCGCAAGGCCGTCTGGAAGCGCTGCTGAACTTCCAGCAGATGGTCACCGACCTCACCGGTCTCGCGATCTCGAACGCGTCGCTGCTTGACGAGGCGACCGCCGCCGCCGAAGCGATGACGCTGCTGCAACGCATCGGCAAACCGAAGTCGAATGTGTTCTACGTCGCCGACGACGTGCTGCCGCAAACCATCGAAGTGGTGAAGACGCGCGCGCTGCCGGTCGGTATCGAAGTGAAGGTCGGCCCGGCCGCCAAAGCCGCTGGCGCGAACGCGTTCGGCGTGCTGCTGCAATACCCTGGCGTGAACGGCGACGTGCGCGACTACCGCGCGCTGACCGAAGCGATCCACGCCGCGGGCGCCCACGTGGTAGTCGCCGCCGACCTGCTCGCGTTGACACTGCTGACGCCGCCGGGTGAATGGGGGGCGGACGTCGCGGTCGGCAATACGCAGCGCTTCGGCGTGCCGGTCGGCTTCGGCGGCCCGCATGCGGCGTACCTCGCGGTGCGCGACGAATTCAAGCGCCAGATGCCGGGGCGTCTGGTCGGCGTGACGGTCGACGCGCAAGGCAACCCGGCGCTGCGGCTCGCGCTGCAAACGCGTGAACAGCACATCCGCCGCGAAAAAGCGACGTCGAACGTGTGTACCGCGCAGGCGCTGCTCGCGATCATGGCGAGCATGTATGCGGTCTATCACGGCCCGCGCGGTCTGAAGACGATCGCGCTGCGCGTGAACCGCATCGCCGCGCTGCTCGCCGAGGGCGCGAAGCAGCTCGGCTACACGCTCGTCAACGAAACCTTCTTCGACACGCTCACGTTCGACACCGGCGCGCGCACGCAGGCACTGCACGACGCGGCCACGGCGAAGGGCATCAACCTGCGCCACGTGAGCGCGACGCAAGTCGGTCTGTCGGTCGACGAAACCACCACACGGCACGATCTGGCCGACCTGCTCGCGGTATTCGCGCAAGCGGCCTTCAAGAGCGACGTGCCGCAAGTCGACGCGCTCGACGCCGCCTTGAGCGCATCGACCACCGCATCGGTGCCGGCCGCGCTCGAACGCACGAGCGCATACCTCACCCATCACGTGTTCAACCGCCACCATTCGGAAACGGAAATGCTGCGCTATCTGCGCAGCCTCGCGGACAAGGACCTCGCGCTCGACCGCTCGATGATCCCGCTCGGCTCCTGCACGATGAAGCTGAACGCGACCTCGGAAATGCTGCCGGTCACGTGGCCCGAGTTCGGCCAGATCCATCCGTTCGCGCCGGCCGAGCAGACCGTCGGCTACCGCGAAATGATCGATCAGCTCGAAGCAATGCTGGTCGCCGCGACCGGTTACGCGGCGGTGTCGCTGCAGCCGAACGCGGGCTCGCAGGGCGAGTACGCGGGTCTGTTGATCATCCACGCGTACCATGCGTCGCGCGGCGAAGCGCATCGCAACGTCTGCCTGATTCCCGCGTCGGCGCACGGCACGAATCCGGCGTCGGCGCAGATGGCCGGCATGCAGGTCGTCGTCGTTGCGTGCGACGCGCAAGGCAACGTCGATATCGAAGATCTGAAAAAGAAGGCCGCGCAACACGCGGACAAGCTCGCGGCGATCATGATCACATATCCGTCGACGCACGGCGTGTTCGAACAGAACGTGCGTGAAATCTGCGAGATCGTGCACGCGCACGGCGGCCAGGTGTACGTCGACGGCGCGAACATGAACGCGATGGTCGGCCTGTGCGCGCCGGGCCAGTTCGGCGGCGACGTCTCGCACCTGAACCTGCACAAGACCTTCTGCATTCCGCACGGCGGCGGCGGACCGGGCGTCGGTCCGGTCGCGGTCGGCGCGCACCTCGCGCGATTCCTGCCGAACCAGACTTCGTCGGGCTACGAGCGCGCGGAAAACGGTATCGGCGCGGTATCGGCCGCGCCGTACGGCTCGGCGTCGATCCTGCCGATCTCGTGGATGTACATCGCGATGATGGGCGCGAAGAACCTGACCGCCGCGACCGAAACCGCGATCCTCAACGCGAACTACGTCGCGAACAAGCTCGCGCCGCACTATCCGGTGCTGTACTCGGGCCCCGGCGGCCTCGTCGCGCACGAGTGCATTCTCGATCTGCGTCCGATCAAGGACACGAGCGGCATCACCGTCGACGACGTCGCCAAGCGCCTCGCCGACTACGGATTCCACGCACCGACGATGAGCTTCCCGGTGCCGGGCACGCTGATGGTCGAGCCGACCGAGTCGGAGTCGAAGGAAGAACTCGACCGCTTCATCGAAGCGATGATCGCGATCCGCGACGAAATCCGCGCGGTCGAGGAAGGCCACGCTGACCGCGAAGACAATCCGCTGAAGCACGCGCCGCACACCGCGGCCGTGGTCGTCGCCGACGACTGGCAGCATGCGTACTCGCGCGAAGCCGCCGCGTATCCGCTGAAGACGCTGATCGCGAAGAAGTACTGGCCGCCGGTCGGCCGCGCGGACAACGTGTATGGCGACCGCAACCTGTTCTGCTCCTGCGTGCCGATCGCTGATTACGAGTAAGAAGCGCGAGTCAGCGCGGCACGACGCGCATCGGGCCGCCGCCTGCTCCAGCGGCAACACGCCGAAGCAGGCGGCACGGCGGGGCGCGGGTCCATACACGGTCGCATGAGCGGTTCTGTCGCTCACGGTCGCAAACGGCTAACATCACACACCGAATCAGCCTAACGAGGAGTTCCGCATGGCGCGAAAGGTGCGATTGATGCAAAGCCGGGCCGAAGCCGCACACGCCCGTCCGTGGCGGGCCGCTTATGCCGTGCTGCTGGCGGGCGCGGCCGCGTTGCTGCCGATGCGGCCGGCCCAGGCGGCGATGAATTTCTGCGCGGCGCCGGCGTTGCAAACCAGCGAGCGCACCAATGCCGATCCCGGCGTCAAGGCACTCGTCAGCAACGTGCAAGCTCATCTGAACGAGCAGCCGCACGCGCTCGCGAAGCTGCATACCGAGGGCACGCTGCCGCACGAAGGCATCTACGATCAGAGCGTCGAGGCGGAGAAGGATCTCGACCTGCTGCGCGACGCCGCGCTCGCATGGCGCGCAACCAGCGACGACCGTTTCCTGAAGCTCGTCGACCGTCTGCTGTATGCATGGGTGACGACGTATCAGCCGAGCTTCAATCCGATCGACGAAACGCATTTCGAAGGCCTGATCCTCGCGTACGACATGACCGCGAGCGCATTGCCCGTCAAGACGCGCAATGCGGCGATGGCGTTCCTGACGAAGCTGGCGAACGGCTACATCGCGCAGATCGACGCGCAGCCGCGGCCGCTCACGGGCACGTTCCGCAACAATTGGCAAAGCCATCGCATCAAGCTGATCGCGATGGCCGCGTTCACGCTCGACAATCGCAAGATGATCAACACCGCGCAGCGGCTGTTTGTCGAGCATATCGGCGACAACATCGCGCCGGACGGCTCGACGATCGATTTCAGCGAGCGCGACGCGCTGCACTACGTGACCTACGATCTGCAGCCGCTCGTGACGGCCGCGCTCGCCGCGCGCCGCCACAACCGCAACTGGCTGCAGGAGAAAGGCGCGAACGGCGCGACGCTGCTCGCCGCGCTGAACTGGCTCAAGCCGTTTGCAATGGGCAGCCAGACGCATGAGGAATTCGTGCATTCGAACGTTCCGTTCGATGCGAAACGTCGCGAGGCCGGCTTGCCCGGCTATTCGGGCCGGTGGGATCCGAAGAACGCGACGGAACTGTTTCATCTGGCGGCGCGTCTCGATGGACGCTTCACGCCAGTCGCGCTGCAGCTCGCACCGACGCCGCCCGCGTGGCTCGCCGTGTGCTTACCGCTGCCGGCGCGCTAAACTTTCATTATCGGCAGGGAGCAGTACATGGCAGTCAGCGTCTTCGATCTCTTCAAAATCGGCATTGGTCCGTCGAGCTCGCATACGGTCGGGCCGATGCGCGCGGCGCTGATGTTCGCCCAGGGGCTCGAACGCGACGGGCTGCTCGACGCCGTCGCTTCGGTGAAAGTCGACCTGTACGGCTCGCTCGGCGCGACCGGCAAGGGGCACGGCACCGACCGCGGCGTGATGCTCGGCCTGATGGGCGATGCGCCCGACACGGTCGACCCGGACACGATCTCGCAGCGGCTCGAAGCGGTGCGCGTGTCGCGCAAGCTTGCGCTGCTCGGCCGGCACGACGTGCCGTTCGTGCAGAAGGAACACATTTCGTTTTACCGCCAGGCGCTGCCCGAACATCCGAACGGCCTCAAGCTCTACGCATTCGATGCGCAAGGCGCGACGCTGCGCGAAGCGACCTATCTGTCGGTGGGTGGCGGCTTCGTCGTGACAGCCGGCGCGCCGAACACGAAGGTGCTCTCCGCCGTCGATCAATTGCCGCACTCGTTCCGCACGGCCAATGAGCTGCTCGCGCTGTGCGCATCGACCGGTAAAAGCATTGCGCAGTTGATGTGGGAAAACGAGCGCGTGTGGCATACCGAGGAAGAAACGCGCGCGGGCCTGCTGAAGATCTGGGACGTGATGCAATCGTGCGTCGCGCGCGGCTGCGGCATCAACAATCCCGACGCGGACGGCAACCTGCCCGGCCCGTTCCAGGTAAAGCGCCGCGCGCCGCAACTGTATCGCGCGCTGACAGCCCATCCCGAGCGCGCGCTGCAGGATCCGCTGTCGATGGTCGACTGGATCAATCTCTACGCGATCGCCGTCAACGAAGAAAACGCCGCGGGCGGGCGCGTCGTAACCGCGCCGACCAACGGCGCGGCGGGCATCATTCCGGCCGTGCTGCACTACTACACGCGCTTCATGCCGGGCGCGAACGAGCAGGGCGTGATCGACTTCCTGATGACGGCTGCCGCAATCGGCATCCTGTACAAGCTGAACGCATCGATCTCCGGCGCGGAAGTGGGCTGCCAGGGCGAAGTGGGCGTCGCCTGCTCGATGGCCGCGGGCGCGCTCGCCGCGGTGATGGGCGGCACGCCGAAGCAGGTCGAGAACGCCGCCGAAATCGGCATGGAGCACAATCTCGGGCTTACCTGCGATCCGGTCGGCGGCATGGTGCAGATTCCGTGCATCGAGCGCAATGCGATGGCGTCGGTGAAGGCGGTCAATGCCGCGCGCATGGCGTTGCGCGGCGACGGCAGCCACTACGTGTCGCTCGATTCGGTCATCAAGACGATGCGCGAAACCGGCGCGGATATGAAGACGAAGTACAAGGAAACGTCGCGCGGCGGGCTCGCGGTGAATATCGTCGAGTGTTGAGTGTCGGGCGCGGTGTTTGATGGGTGTCATGAAGACGCGGGCTATGTGGCCCGCGTTTCTGCTTGTGCATCGGCACCGTGCGTCTTGCCGTGCATTCGCGTCGACGCGCGACCCGGTTGCGCTGCGCCGTGACAGCGCCCGCGTGCCCGGCGTAAGCTGTCGAAGCGTCCATCGGCCGCCATGCGCAATTGCGCGTGGCGTCGATGCGGCCCCACCCCATCGCAGACAGGCACTACCAGGAGGCTTCTTCGCAATGTCGCTGCCGAATGCTCCCGCTTCGAATTCCGCTTCGAATTCCGCTTCCGATTCCCACCCCGCTCGCACGACCGGCGCGCGTCTCGTCGTCGATGCGCTGCTTACGCATGGCGTCGAACGCGTTTTCTGCGTGCCCGGCGAAAGCTTTCTCGCTGTGCTCGATTCGCTGCACGACGAAACCGAACGCATCCGGACGATCGTCTGCCGTCACGAGGCCGCGGCGGCGAACATGGCCGAAGCGGTCGGCAAACTGACCGGCCGGCCCGGCGTCGCGCTCGTCACGCGCGGGCCGGGCGCGACGCACGCATCGATCGGCGTGCACACCGCGTTTCAGGACTCGACACCGATGATCCTGCTGATCGGCCAGTGCGCGCGCGAGCATCTCGATCGCGAGGCGTTTCAGGAGATCGACTATCGGCGTATGTTCGGTCAGATGGCGAAGTGGGTCGCGCAGATCGACGACCCGAAGCGCATCCCCGAATATCTGAGCCATGCGTTTCACACGGCGACCTCTGGCCGGCCGGGGCCAGTCGTGCTGTCGCTGCCGGAAGACGTGTTGAGCGATGCGTGCGACACGGTGCCCGGCGCGCCCGCGTATCGGCGCGTGGCGGCATCGCCGTCGACCGCGCAGATTGCCAGGCTGCGCGAACTGCTCGAACGCGCGCAACGGCCGATGGTGATCGCGGGCGGCAGCGGCTGGACGCCGGCCGCCCGCGCGGACCTGCGGCGCTTCATCGAGAACTGGCAATTGCCGATCGGCCTCGCGTTCCGCTTTCAGGACACCTTCGACAACGAGCATCCGAACTACGCCGGCGACGTCGGCCTCGGCATCAATCCCGCGCTCGCGCAGCGTATTCGCGATGCCGATCTGCTGCTCACGCTCGGCCCCCGTCTCGGCGAAGCGACGACCAACGGCTACACGCTACTCGACATTCCGAAGACGAAGCAGACGCTCGTGCACGTGCATCAGGGCGCGGAAGAACTGGGGCGCGTGTATGCGGCCGATCTGCCGATCGTCTCCGGCATGCCCGAACTGGCGGCAATGCTGGCGGAGATGAAACCGTCATCGGAAAAGCTCGCCTGGGGCGGCGCGGCGGAGGAAGCGCATCGCGCGTATCTGGAGTGGCGCAAACCGCGCCCGATTCCCGGCGACGTGCAGATGGGCGAAGTGATCCAGCAGTTGCGCGCGCATCTGCCTGAAGACGCGATTCTCACCAACGGCGCGGGCAATTACGCGACGTGGCTGCATCGGCATTTTTCGTATCGGCATTTCCGCTCGCAGCTCGCGCCGACGAGCGGCGCGATGGGCTACGGCGTGCCGGCCGCGCTCGCGGCGAAGTCGCTGTATCCGCAACGGGCGGTCGTCGCGCTGGCCGGCGACGGCTGCTTCATGATGGCCGCGCAGGAACTCGCGACAGCGATGCAATACGACCTGCGCGTGCTGTTCATCGTCGTGAACAACAGCCACTTCGGCACGATCCGCATGCATCAGGAGCGGTACTATCCGCATCGCGTGCACGGCACCGGTCTGACGAATCCGGACTTCGCGGCATTCGCGCGCTCGTTCGGCGCGCATGGCGAAACGGTGGAGCGCACCGGGGATTTTCTGCCCGCATTGCAACGCGCGATGAACTCGCAGTTGCCGGCGGTGATCGAGATCCGCATGCCGCAGGAAGCGAGCACGCCGGGGGCGACGCTCGAGCAGATTCGCGAGCAGGGCAGGAAGATGCGCGGGGAGTAGCAGGGGGCCGAACAGGCAACGCCTGCGGGTTAAGTACCCGCGGGCTTTTTTCGTGCGCGAAGCATGCGAGCTACGCGTAGATAATCGACAACGCGCCAAGCTCTTTCAATAACGCAGGCTTCCGGGCTTCGATCACGTCGGATTGAATCTGATAAATCACTGATTTGATCACTTCGGTCTGGCTCAAGGTCGTTTCGTACATCAGCGTCTTCAGATCTTCCGCGATGCGAGGTGTGACCTTCATTGAAAGCCGTCTGCGAGCTGCGCCGCGACGCTCCTTGAAGCGCTCTGATGCCGACCGATGCGCCTTGACGAGCCTCGCCCGCGGATATTCCCCCGACGCGAACCGATGCAGATAAAGCGTCATCAACACCTTGCGAAATTCGGTTGAGCTCGCGCTATCGATCATATAAGCCGCCAGGTCGAGAACATCGAGATAGATCGCGGGCAGTTGTGCCTCGATCGGCCTGACCTCCTTTTGCCGTGCTTCGCGGACAGCCGGCGTCGACTGGGCCGGCATGGCAACAATCCGACCGCATATGTCGCAGACCGCGGCGAGGATATTCTTCACCTCGCCTTTGCCATCGCTGAAAGGCACGTCCCGCCGCCGGAACGTCGTACTCACCAGTTGCTTGCAGTGGGAACAGATGGCGTGGCTCTTTTCGCCCTCTTCATACAGTTTCATCTTCATGGGGTCACTCACTGATGCACGCTGATAAACACGGTTTCCGGATCACCTACGAAGTAGAACTTCACGTACCAGCTACCAGACACGATGATGTGAACATCGATTGAAGGAACGCGGTGGTGAGGCGACGAGCTATATTGCGTGCCGTCGCTTCTTGCAATGAGCGCCTCAACGAATCGAGCGGTAATCTGCCCGGTCGCAAGAAGATTTTTCACGTTAATGCCGGCGCGGGTCTCGTGCTGAAACTTACCGGAGCGGAGCGCGGAAATGACCGCACGTTTCACCTGCCTGTATTTGCTCGGTATCGACAACCACACCTTCAATTATACGATAGGTCTCGTACAAAGACGCCAGAACGTTTTCGTGGCGCCACTGGAGATTGTCTGCGAAATTTTTTTCGGTAGAAGTCGAATACCCGAGGTCGTTCAAATAACAGCGGCACGACAAAGACAATAAAAAAACCCCGCCGAAGCGGGGTTTTTATCGTCAACGCGGACTGCGCAAAACCGCTTACTTGCCGCCCACGCTTTGCAGCGTCGTCCACTTGCCATCGACGACCTTGTACAGCGTGATACCGCCGTTCTTCAGATCGCCGTGCTGGTCGTACGCGAGATTGGCCGACGTCACGGCCGGCATCGAGGTCTTCGCGAGCACCGGCAGGTATTTGGCCGGATCGGTCGAGTTCGCGTTCTTCATCGCGGTGAACATCGCCATCGCGCCGTCGTATGCATACGGCGAGTACGTCTGCACGTCCTCGTTGAAGCGCTTCTTGTACTTCTCGACGTAGGCCTTGCCGCCCGGCATTTCTTCGAGCGGCAGGCCGGCGAGCGAAGCCACCGTGCCGTTCGCCGCGTCGCCCGCGAGCTTGATGAAGGTCGGCGTGTGGACCATTTCGCCGCCCATCAGCGGCGCCTTCACGCCGAGCTGCTTCATCTGCTTGACCATCGGCGCTGCCTGCGAATCCGCGCCGCCGTAATAGATCAGATCCGGGTTCACCGACTTCAGCTTGGTCAGGATCGACTTGAAGTCGACGGCCTTGTCGTTCGTGTATTCACGATCGACGATCGTCGCGCCCGCCGCCTTCGCCGCCTTTTCGAACTGATCGGCGAGACCCTGGCCGTAAGCCGTGCGGTCGTCGACGATCGCGATCTTCTTCATGCCGAGATTCTTCACCGCGAACGTGCCGGCAACCGAACCTTGCTGCGTGTCGGACGTCATCATGCGGAAGGTCGTCTTGAAGCCTTGCTGCGTGTATTCGGGCGCGGTCGCCATCGCGATCTGCGGGATGCCCGCGTTCGCGTAGATGCGCGACGCCGGAATCGTCGTGCCCGAGTTGAAGTGGCCGAGCATGCCCTTGATGCCGTCATCCACGAGCTTTTGCGCGACGGTCGTGCCGGTGCGCGGGTCGGCCTGGTCGTCGGCCGAGTCCAGCACGATACGAACCTGCTTGCCGCCGATCACCGGCTTGGTCGCGTTGAACTCTTCGACCGCGAGCACGATGCCGTTCTGGAAGTCCTTGCCGTAGTGCGCCTGCGCGCCCGTCATCGGACCTGCAAAACCCACCTTCACGTCTTCCACCGATTGAGCGTTGGCCGTCCCCGCCAGCGACATTGCGGCAACCAGAGCTGCGCCTGCCAGCTGTTTCATTTTTTGTTGCATAGCTTCTCCTTGATACCAGGTGTGGATGAAGCGGATTCGGGGTCGCCGTGCCGCTTCCTTTCTATTGAATGGATCGCCGAGGTTGGCTCAACCGATCGTCATCAAATTTGCATTGCCGCCTGCCGCCGCGGTGTTCACGCTGACCGAGCGCTCCGTGAGCAGACGCTCGAGCGCGTAGTCTTCGTCGCCGCTCGCGAGCGCGCCGGCCGCGACACCCTGCACCGACACGATCGGCCCCGGCCGCTTCGCGACTTCCTTCACGAGCGCCAGCAGTTCGTCGCCGTCGCCTTCGAACAGCACGGCGTCGAACGGCGCATCGGTGCTCTTCTTCACGCTCGCGTACGACTTCAGCGACGCGGGTAGCTGGGACACCAATTGTTCACCGGCCGCGCCTTCGAACAATGCACGATTTCCCGTAGCAATCGCGGCGGCCAGTTGCACGCGCGCGCCGCTCGCGGTCGACGCGATGCACAGCACCGTGCCGCGGGGCCCAAGCGTGTACGTGTTGCGCTCGCCGGTCGGCCCGGGCAACACTGCGGTCGCGCCCGCCGGCACATGCGACAGATAGCCGTCGCAGCGCGCGGCCAGTTGCGGCTCGCGCTCGGCGATCAGCCAGTCGCGCAGCGCGGAGAGCGCGGCGGATGGATTGTCGCCGTTTTCCGCCGTCTGCGGTACTTCGGTCACCAGCGCCTGCGCGAGCGACTTCGGCAGACCGGCCGGGCGCGTCGCGAGCAGACGCTGCAGATACAGCGCGCCACCCGCCTTCGGCCCCGTGCCCGACAGCCCTTCGCCGCCGAACGGCTGCACGCCCACCACCGCGCCGATCACGTTGCGGTTCACGTAGATGTTGCCCACGTGCGCGCGGCCGATCACGTGCGCGATCGTTTCGTCGATACGCGTGTGGATGCCGAGCGTCAAACCATAGCCGGTCGCGCGGATCTGTTCGAGCAGCCTGTCGAGCTGGCTGCGGCGATAACGCACGACGTGCAGCACCGGGCCGAACACTTCGCGCTTCAGTTCGTCGATGCTGTCGAGCTCGATCAGCGTCGGCGGCACGAAGGTGCCCTGCGCAGTGCCTTCCGGCAGCGGCAGTTGCTCGACCTTGCGGCCCTTGTCGCGCATCGCCGCGATGTGCGCATCGATGCCGCGCTTCGCGTCGAGGTCGATCACCGGGCCGACGTCGGTCGACAGACGGTCCGGATTGCCCACGGCAAGCTCGCGCATCGCGCCGGTCAGCATTTCGAGCGTGCGGTCCGCGACGTCGTCCTGCAGACAAAGAACGCGCAACGCCGAACACCGTTGACCGGCGGAGTCGAACGACGATTGCAGCACGTCGGCCACGACCTGCTCGGCGAGCGCCGACGAGTCGACGATCATCGCGTTCTGGCCGCCGGTTTCGGCGATCAGCGGAATCGGCTTGCCGTCCGGATCGAGGCGGCCGGACAGCGTTTTATTGATCAGGCGCGCGACTTCGGTCGAGCCGGTGAACATTACCGCGCGGGTGCGCGGATCGGCCACCAGTGCCGCGCCGACCGTTTCGCCGTCGCCCGGCAGCAGTTGCACCGCGCCCGCCGGCACGCCGGCTTCGCGCAGGATCCGCACCGCCTGCGCGGCGATCAGCGGCGTCTGCTCGGCCGGCTTCGCGAGCACCGTATTGCCGGCCGCGAGCGCGGCGGCCACCTGGCCCATGAAAATCGCCAGCGGGAAATTCCACGGACTGATACAGACGACGGGCCCCAGCGGGCGATGCGTGTCGTTCGAGAACTCGTTGCGGATCTGCGTCGAGTAGTAGCGCAGGAAGTCGATCGCCTCGCGGATTTCCGCGACCGCGTTCGCGAGCGACTTGCCCGCTTCGCGCACGACCAGACCCATCAGCGTGTGCATCTGCGCTTCGAGCAGATCGGCGGCACGCGCGAGGCAGTCGGCGCGCGCTTCGACCGGCGTCGCCTGCCAGATCGGCGCGGCGGCCACCGCGTGACCGAGCGCGGCGCTCACGTGCCCGGCGGTCGCGTCGACGACCGTGCCGACGAGGTCGCGCTGGTCGGCCGGATTGCGCACGTCGCGCGCCACGCCGGCGGTCGCGCCGGCGCTCTCGTTGTCCTCCAGCATCGGCGCGGCGTGCCACGGATGATGCGCGCTCGCCAGCAGCGCCGACGACAACGACGCGAGCCGATGTTCGTTCGACAGATCGAGGCCCATCGAATTGAGACGCTCCGCGCCGTACAGATTGCGCGGCAGCGGAATGCGCGCGTGCGGCGCGCCGAGCGGCACGATCTTCGATGCTTCCTCGACCGGATCGGCGACCAGGTCCTTGATCGCGACCGATTCGTCGGCGATGCGATTGACGAACGAGGTGTTCGCGCCGTTTTCGAGCAGGCGGCGCACGAGGTACGCGAGCAGCGTCTCATGCGTGCCGACCGGTGCGTAAACGCGGCACGGCCGGTTCAGCTTGTCGCGACCCGTGACCTCTTCGTACAGCGGCTCGCCCATGCCGTGCAGGCACTGGAACTCGTACTGGCCGGGGTAGTAATTGTTGCCGGCGAGGTAGTAGATCGCCGACAGCGTATGCGCGTTGTGCGTCGCGAACTGCGGATACACGGCATCCGGCGCGCCGAGCAGTTTCTTCGCGCAGGCGAGGTACGACACGTCCGTGTAGACCTTGCGCGTGTAGACCGGATAGCCTTCGAGGCCGTCGACCTGCGCGCGCTTGATTTCGGTGTCCCAGTAAGCGCCCTTCACGAGCCGCACCATGATGCGGTGACGGCTGCGGCGCGCCAGATCGAGCAGGTAGTCGATCACGAACGGGCAGCGCTTCTGGTACGCCTGCACGACGAAGCCGATGCCGTTCCAGCCGGCCAGCTCCGGATCGAAGCACAGCGCTTCGAGCAGATCGAGCGACAGTTCGAGGCGGTCGGCTTCTTCCGCGTCGATGTTCAGACCGATGTCGTAGCGGCGCGCGAGGATCGCGAGCGAGCGCACGCGCGGCAGCAACTCGTTCATCGTGCGTTCCTGCTGCGCGCGCGAGTAGCGCGGATGCAGCGCCGACAGCTTGATCGAGATGCCCGGGCCTTCGTAGATGCCGCGGCCGCCGGCCGCCTTGCCGATCGCGTGGATCGCCTGCTCGTAGGACGCGTAGTAGCGCTGCGCGTCGGCCTCGGTGGTGGCCGCCTCGCCGAGCATGTCGTACGAATAGCGGAAGCCGCGCGCCTCGTATTTGCGGCTGTTCGCGAGCGCTTCGGAGATGTTCTCGCCGGTCACGAACTGCTCGCCCATCAAGCGCATCGCCATGTCGACGCCCTTGCGGATCAGCGGTTCGCCGCCCCTGCCGATCAGGCGCGTGAGCGCCGACGACAGGCTCGTCTCGCTATTGGTCGTCACCAGCTTGCCGGTGATCATCAGCCCCCAGGTCGCCGCGTTGACGAACAGCGACGGCGCCTGGCCGACGTGCGATTTCCAGTCGCCCTTGCTGATCTTGTCGCGGATCAGCGCGTCGCGGGTCGCGCGGTCGGGAATGCGCAGCAGCGCTTCGGCGAGGCACATCAGCGCGACACCTTCCTGGCTCGACAGCGAGAATTCGTGGATCAGCCCTTCGACGCCGCCACCCTTGCTCTTGCCGCGCAGCGTCTCGACGAGCTTGCCGGCCATCGCCAGCACGTCACCGGCGAGATTGGCGGGCAGACGCGCCTGACCGAGCAGGAACGGCACGCACTCCGGCTCCGGACGGCGGTACGCGGCGGTGATCGCCGCGCGCAGCACCGACTGCGGTTGCACGTTCTGCGCGAAATCGAGGAACGGGTGCGATGCGCCGTCTTCGTCGTTCTCGACCGCCGCGCCGTCGGCCAGATCGGCCGAGCCCGTCGTCCCCGATAGTTCAGCGGGCAACTGGCCGTGCTCGATCTTTTCGAGGTACGCGAAGATCGCCTGTTTGATCAGCCAGTGGGGAGTGCGCTCGAGGCGGGTAGCCGCATCTTTGAGCCGGGAACGCAGGAGGTCATCGACCTTGACGCCAAGGGTGGTGCTAGCCATGTTTCCTTCTCGATACCAGGTGCAGGCCTGGCGAAAGACTAAAAGTTGGCGAATCGTACGCCTCCCAATAAAAAGGTGCAACCAGATCGGCGGAATGGTTGCACCCTGCTGAGGGCCTTGTATAGCGGGGGTTTCCGGCCGACGGGCCGAGAGCCGGCGAGCGCGGTTGTGATCGGTACTTTCCCTGGCGTGATTCTTTTCTCAATAAGCCTTATCAAACGACTTCACGCGCCGATATACAGAAGCACGGCGACGGGTGGCCCGAAACGTCTGTTTTCAGGGCACGCAAAAAAGATAAACGGGGTTCTGAGGGTTGGTGAGATGGAAAAATGGCTGGTGATACTGGGTATCTGGGTGATGTGCGCGGCCTGTGCGGTGTTCTTCATTCGAGGCGCGACCGGCGGCTCGAACAGGCATGAGCATGAGGAAGAGAAGCAACGCGCGCGAGCGGCATCGCGCGGGTCGGCGGGGAATACGGCGCGGACCGCGATGAACGATTGACGTGAATCGGTGACGCCCCGGGGCCGGGATGGGCGGCTGGCAGTTCGCGCTTCGCGCTAGAAATCGCCCCGGTTCAGCGCGGCGAGAGCGCCGCGATCCCCGCAGCCGGCTCGAAGCGCTCGCAGCAATCGCGAGGCGACACGAGCTGGTCATGCAGATGGCACAGCCGGCTATCCGCGACGCTCGCGCCAAATCCTGAACCGAAGGCCACGAGGCCCGGAATGCGCTGCTCGAGCGCATCCCGATTCTCCACATGATGCAGGCAAGCCGCGCAGCACGGCGCGTCCGCTCCGGCGGGAGCGTGCACGAGCGCCGCCGCGCGGGCGAAGCGCTCCATCGACATCAGGATCTTCACGCGCCCTGCCCCAGGCTGTTCCAGTACGACGCGAACACGTGCGCGGATAGCGCATAGCCGATCGCGATATTGACCACGACGCCCGCCGTGAACGCGAGGAACGGCTTCAGGCCGGTCGCGGCGAGCGAGCGGAACCGCGTCGTCAGACCGATGCTCAGGAAACAGAACGTGAACGCCCACGTGCGCAGCACCGTAATCGGCGCAACGAATTCGGGCGTGACGATCTTGCGGTAATCGGCAAGCGAATAATGGCTCGCGATCCACGTGACCAGCGCCGACGCAATCACGAAGCCGATCACGAACTTCGGGAAACGCGCCCAGATCTCGCCGGCATTCGCGCGTGCGGTCACGCCGCTCTCCTGCGTTTCCCAGCGCGTCGTCGCGACGATCGCGAGCACGAACGCCCAGATGCCGATCCAGATGTCGCGGCCGACCACCTTCATCAGCGTGAACGCCTGCAACGATGCGTCCGGCGCGCCCGCGATCGCGCCGCCTGCGTGCCGCGCGAAATCGCCGTAGGCCTGCGCGGCGGCAATGCCCGCCGCGTCGGCGAATTCGGAGGTGCCGATCCATGCGCCGGCGACGGCCGTCGGCAGTCCGAGCGAGCGCGACGCGAACGGCAGCACGAAAATCATCACGATCGCCCACAGCACCACCAGCGTGATCGCGACCGATGCCTGCTCGCGCCTCGCCCGCACCGCACCGGCAATCGCGATCGCCGCCGACACGCCGCACACCGCGCCGCCGACGCCGAGGACCGCGGCAAAGCGCCGGTCGAGCCCGAACGCCCGCGCGGCGAAGAAGATCACAAAGAACGTCACGAGCGACACGATGCTCGCCTGCGCGACCGCTACCGGCCCCGCCCACACGAGCAACGTGAACGGCAGCGTCGCGCCGAGCAGCACGATGCCGACCTTGATGTAAAACTCGACCCGCAGCCCGGCCGCCAGCCATTCCGGCAGAGTAAACACATTCGACACGATGAGCCCGAGCGCCAGCGCGACGAGCGGCGGCTCGAGGTTGTACTTCGACGCATCGACCCAGGCGCCGAGTATCAGGATCAGCGCGGAAGCGACGAATACGACCAGGAACGCCGCCAGAAACGCGCCGACACGTTGCCCGAGGAGGGCGACGCTCGCGCCGAATAGCAGTGCGAACGCAGCGAATAGCGCGACGTAGTCAGGAAAATGCCGGATGAAGTCCTGCCCGGCCTGGCCGATGCCCGACCATTTGGCCGGCGCCACCGCGAGCCACTTGATGCTGCCGCCGGATGCGAACAGCGCCCACGCAATCACGATCACGAGCAGGCCGACGCCGGCGGCGAGCCAGTCTTCGGTGAGTGAAAATCCGCTGCCCCTCTTCGAGCTTTGCGCGCTTTGTGTACCTTGCGGTTGTGCCGGCGCGCCGCCCGGCGGCACGGTGTGATGGGTGTCGCTCATTGCAGATGCCCCGAAAAAGTTGAGTGGCACCGGCGCGGAGTTGTTGTCGATTTGCCCGAAGATGCGCCGATTTGGCGACTATAGGTGAGCGCCTTCGCAAAGCGAAACGATCATTCGCTCTATGGATATGACGCAAAGAAGTATGGCGCCCGCGGACTGGCTGCCGGCGTCGTCAGATGTCGAGCGGATCGACTTCGAGATTCCAGCGCAGTACACCCCGCAGTACCCCCTTGAGCCCGCGCAGCAGCGGCTGCCACGCATGCAGCGTGGCCTGCAGCGCGGCGCGCGACGCGCTTTCGATCAGCAACTGCGCGCGATGCACGTGCATCACCTTGACGATGGTGAGCGGCACTGCGTCGTAGACAGTCACGCGCTCCGCGGCGGGGACGTGGGCGAGTTCGGCGGCGGCCTGCTGCAGAAAAGCAAGCGCCGCTTCGAGCGTGCGGCCCTCGGCGCGCAGCAGCGCCTGATAGACGAATGGCGGCAGTTGGGCGTCGCGCCGCTCGGCGAGCGTTGCATTGGCGAAGCCGACGTAGTCGTGAAGGCTCAGCGCGTGATAGAGCGCGTGGCGCGGATAACGTGTCTGCACGAGCACCTGGCCCGGCAGACCGGCGCGTCCCGCGCGGCCGCTCACCTGCATCAGTTGCGCGAAAAGACGCTCGCTCGCGCGGAAATCGTGGGAGAAAAGCGCAGTATCGGCATTGAGCACGCCGACCAGCGACACCCGCTGAAAATCGTGCCCCTTCGCGATCATCTGCGTGCCGACGAGGATATCGACCTCGCCCGCGTGCACGTCGGAGAACAGTGCCTGCGCGCTGCCTTTGCGGCGCGTGCTGTCGGCATCGATGCGCAGCACGCGGGCGCCCGGCACCGCGCTCGCGAGCGTTTCCTCGACGCGCTGCGTGCCGCGCCCCAGCGGAGCGATATCGACGTTGCCGCACTCCGGGCACGAGCGCGGGATGCGCGATTCCCAGCCGCAATGGTGGCAGCGCAACGCGCGCTCGGGCTTGTGCAGCACGACATAGGCGCTGCAGCGCGGACAGCCCGCGACCCAGCCGCACGCATCACACGCGAGTTGCGGCGCGTAGCCGCGACGGTTCAGGAACACGAGGCTCTGCTCGCCGCGTTCGAGCCGCGTCTTTAGCGCGGCGATCAGCGGCCCCGACAGGCCTTCGAACGACGCCCGGCCACGCCGGCGCTCATCTTCGAGGTCGATCAGCGTCACGGCTGGCAGTACGGCGTCGGCGACGGCCCGGCGCGACAGCGTGAGCCGTTTGTAGCGCCCCTGATCGGCCTGCCACCAGCTCTCCAGCGACGGCGTCGCGGAGCCCAGCACGACCGGCACGCCAAGCTGCTTCGCGCGATAGATCGCGAGATCGCGCGCCGAATAGCGCAGGCCTTCCTGCTGCTTGTAGGCCGGATCATGCTCCTCGTCGACGACGATGATCGCAAGTTGCGGCAGCGACGCGAGCACCGCGAGCCGCGTGCCGAGCACGATGCGCGCGCGGCCGGTGTGCGCGGCGAACCAGTTGCGGGCGCGCTCACCTTCCGCGAGGCCGCTGTGCAGCGTGACGATCGCGGTGCCGTCGAGCGCGGCGAAGCGGGCGCGAAAAGCCGCCTCGAACTGCGGCGTCAGATTGATTTCGGGCACGAGCACGAGCGCCTGCGCGTCGGGCTTCGCGCTCAGAATTTCGGCGAGCGCGCGCAGGTACACCTCGGTCTTGCCGCTGCCCGTCACACCGTGCAGCAGGAACGGCGCGAAGCCGTCGGCGTCGCGGATCGCCTCGACAGCGGTTGTCTGTTCGTCGGTGAGCGTGGGGAGAAGCGGCGCGGGCGCGTCCGGCAGTGCGGCGGCGGCTGGCACCGCGGCGGCTTCGATCACGTCGAGTTCAACCCAGCCGGCCGCCTGCCATGTGTCGAACGTCGCCAGTGCCTTTGGATGCAGCGCGCGAGCATCGGCGGCCAGCACGAAGTCGCTGTCGGCCAGCGCCTGCGCGAGCCTTCTGAGCGCCGTCGCGCGGGCGGGCAACGCATCAGGCAACGCCGCACGGCCCCCGGGCGTCAGCCGGTAGCGCTCTTCCGGCGCGAACAGCCGCGACCAGCGCGACGCGTCGCGCAACGCCTGCGGCAGTGCGGGCAACGCCACTTCACCAAGACCGCGCTGGTAGTAATCGGCGGCGAATGCGGCAAGCGCGAGCCAGTGCGCCGACAGCGGAGGACACACGGTGCAGACTTTATCCACGGACCGCAGGCGCTCGGCCGGCACCTCGCTGTGAGCGGCCACTTCGCATACGAGCCCCACCACATGCCGCCTGCCGAACGGCACGCTGACGAGCATGCCCGGCACGGCCGCCTCGGGCGTATCACAGCGATAGTCGAACAGAGTCGGCAGCGGATGATCCAGCGCGACGCGCACGAACAGTTCGCTCACGCGGCGCTGTGGAAAAGATGAGCCACCACGGCACGAAGCTGCGGGACGGGGACAGTTGCAAAGGAGGCGAGACCGCCGAAGTTAAAGTAAAACTTCAATTTCGCCGCTAAGTTTTGGATTCGACTGAACAATTGCAATCGGCTCGGCGCCTGTGGATAACTTTGTTAAGAACTTCGCTTCGAAGCGCCGCAAATGGCGTCGCAGCGGCCTTTTGTGGGCTTCCGCACATTGCGCCGCGATACCCGCAAACCCTTGCCAGACAAGGCTTAGATCAAATGCGCCGAGCATGTGCAAGGGTCAGGGCACGATTAAAGCCTCTACCGCGCCGCAACGTGACGGATGTGCATAAGTCAACTCTTGACAATCACAAGACCGCCATCTGACGGCCTCTGCGCGGCATTTTTATCCTTAGGGCGAGAGCCCACTTCGCTGCACTGCAACAAAAAATGGTAACGATTACGGCATCAGGTCGGTGTATGCGCGCCGCATCGAATCGCGCGGCTGTGACGATGCACTTCGTCGACCAGTTCGGCGACATGCTCCGGCGGCGTGAACTGCGAGATGCCGTGACCGAGGTTGAAAACGTGCCCCGGATAATTGCCGAAGCTGTCCAGTACCGCGCGTGCTTCCATGCGGATCGCGGCGGGCGGCGCAAACAGCACCGCCGGGTCGATGTTGCCCTGAAGCGCGACGTTGCCGCCGACGCGCTCGCGCGCCTTGCCGAGATTCACGGTCCAGTCGAGGCCGACCGCGTCGACACCGCTTGCGGCGATGTCTTCGAGCCACAGGCCGCCACCCTTCGTGAAAGCGATCACCGGGATCTTCTCGCCGTCGTGCTCGCGCTTCAACTGGCTGACCACCTGCTGGATGTAGTGCAGCGAAAAGCGTTGATAGACGCCGTCCGCGAGCGCCCCGCCCCACGTGTCGAAAATCATCACGGCTTGCGCGCCGGCTTCGATCTGCGCATTCAGGTAGGCAGCGACCGAGCGCGCGTTGATATCGAGAATCCGGTGCAACAGGTCGGGACGCGCATAGAGCATCGACTTGACGGTACGAAAGTCCGCCGAACCGCCGCCTTCGACCATGTAGCACGCGAGCGTCCACGGGCTGCCCGAAAAGCCGATCAGCGGCACGCGCTGGCGGCCTTGCGCATCCTTGAGCGCCACGCGGATTTCGCGCACGGCGTCGGTCACGTAGCGCAGTGTCGCGTCGATATCCGGCACCGCGAGACGCGCGACGTCCTCTTCGGTGCGCACCGGACGCGCGAATTTCGGCCCCTCGCCATTGACGAATTCCAGCCCCAGGCCCATCGCATCGGGCACGGTCAGGATGTCGGAGAAAAGGATTGCGGCGTCGAGCGGATAGCGTTCGAGCGGCTGCAATGTGACTTCCGTCGCGAACGCCGGGTTCTTTGCGAGGCCGAGGAAACTGCCCGCGAGGCCGCGCGTGGCATTGTATTCCGGCAGATAGCGGCCGGCCTGGCGCATCAGCCAGATCGGCGTGTAGTCGGTCGGCTGGCGCAGCAGCGCGCGCAGGAAAGTGTCGTTCAGGAGTTGATGGGCCACGTTGCGTACGGCTCAGACTAAAGGGCAATGGGGCATTTTACCGGACCCGGCTCGCCGCATTGCGCGTGAATGGGCCATAGCTGTTGCGTTAACGCCCTTCGGGCATGGCTCGCGAGACAAGTTGCGAGCGGCTGGCGGCTGGTACGGGCTCGGCCTGTATGGGGTCGCGGGCTCGCTGTCGCCGCCCGCGCAACCTGACCTGGCTGAATGGCTGATGTTCAAGCTCGCGCTGGCGGGCTACTATCCGACAGCCTTACCGACGAATTAAACACAACAAGGAGACTCGATGAACAAGGCAGCACTCGCAATGCTCGGCGCGCTCGCCGGCCTTTTGATGCACGTGGGCGTGGCCAGCGCGCAAACCGCGGCGGCCGCGCCGTCCCGGCTCGACGAAATCATGAGTCGCGGCACGCTGCGCGCCTGCACGACCGGTGACTACAAGCCGTATTCGTTCTACAAGGGGGATGGCCAGTTCGAAGGCATCGATATCGACATGGCCGAGTCGCTCGCCAAATCGCTCGGCGTGAAGGTCGAGTTCGTCAAGACGTCGTGGTCGAACCTGATGAACGACTTCGTCGCGAAATGCGACATCGGCATCGGCGGCGTATCGCCGACGCTCGAGCGGCAGAAGCATGCGTTCTTCACTCAGGCTTACATGATCGACGGCAAGACGCCGATCGTCCGCTGCGATGACGTCAACAAATTCCAGACGGTCGCGCAGATCGACCAGCCGAACGTGCGGGTCATCGTGAATCCGGGCGGCACCAACGAGCGTTTCGCGAAGCAGTACTTCCCTCACGCGAACGTGACCGTTTATCCGGATAACGTGACGATCTTCAAGCAGATCCTCGCCGGCAAGGCGGACGTAATGGTGACGGATGCGTCGGAGACCCTGCTGCAGCAGAAGCTGAATCCGGGTCTGTGTTCGGTGCACCCGGACAAGCCGTTCCAGTATGGTGAGAAAGCATGGCTGCTGCCGCGCGGCGACGTCGCGTTCCAGCAGTATGTCGACCAGTGGCTGCATCTCGCGCGGGCAACCGGCGAGTATCAGGCCATTTCGGATAAGTGGCTGAAATAAGGCCGTTGGCGCCGGTGCGGCCTCGTTTCGAAGACGATGATGTAACCAAGGGCGACCCTGCGGACCCGGAACAGCTCAATCTGATCCGCATGAAGCAGATTCAGTCGTCCCTTTTTTATATGCCTGAAAGGCGGAAGCTGGAGTGCTGCGATGCAGCACCATCTTCCGTTTTCCACAGACGAATTTCGACGCCCGATGAGTTTCTTGTAACACGCGGAACTCACCCCGCGAAAGATGTAGATGCAACCATTTCACGCGCAATCGACCGGATTATTTATGCGGCAATATGCGTCACGAATAGCATCAATCAGGCGTATGAAGTTGCCCCAAAGTCATCGGTAAAAATTGCATTTCAAACATCGTAATTTAGCAATAAATCCCGCAGCGCCTTATCTGGCGGGCGTTACAACCTGAAACACTTTGTTACCGCGTTCCTGGATTAATTCGCCCACAATGCCCTAAACGGTTTCAACACGGATGTGGCTGGGTGCGTGGTGTGAGCGGATACGATGCATCTGCCGGTCGGCTTTGCCGAAGCCCTGTGAAGGGGCATCCTTGTTGGGGTCGTAGCCGGCGCAGGGTCGCTGTGATAGCCGGTCCCAACTTTGGTCTCCTCGCGCTAACCCCGTAGCGTGTGGTTTTTAGCGGGCTCCAGGCCCGCTTTTTTTTCGCCTGCTCAAACGTTTGCGCGCGGCGAAAAAGGCCGCCGCAGTGCGCCAGCGCCTTTCCTTATTTCGCCCGGTCGACGCCTACGCGGCAGCAATTTCATGCCGTCTTGCCCTCCTCCAGTTTCAATTCGCTGATCATGCGTTCGCGCATGATGAATTTCTGCACCTTGCCCGTCACGGTCATCGGCAATTCGTCGACGAAACGGATGTATCTGGGTACCTTGTAGTGCGCGATTTGCCCCTGACAGAATTCCCGGATTTCTTCGCTCGTCGCCTGTTCGCCTGAGCGCAGCACGATCCAGGCACAGACTTCCTCGCCGTATTTCGTGTCGGGCACACCGAACACCTGCACGCTCTGGATCTTCGGGTGGCGAAACAGAAATTCCTCGATCTCGCGCGGATAGATGTTTTCTCCGCCGCGAATCAGCATGTCCTTCAGGCGGCCAACGATGTTGCAATAGCCCTCGCTATCGAGCGTCGCCAGATCGCCGGTGTGCATCCAGCCGTCGACGATGCTCTCGCGCGTCTTCGCGTCGTCGCCCCAATAGCCGAGCATCACCGAATAGCCGCGCGTGCATAGCTCGCCGGTGTCGCCGACCGGCACGATGTTGCCGAGCGGATCGACGATTTTCACCTCGAGATGCGGCTGGATGCGACCTACTGTCGTAGTGCGTTTGTCGAGCGGATCGGTCGTCGAACTCTGGAACGACACCGGGCTCGTCTCCGTCATCCCGTAGGCAATCGTGATCTCGCTCAGATGCATCTTCGAGACGACCTTCTTCATCGTTTCGATCGGGCACGGCGAGCCGGCCATGATGCCCGTGCGCAGGCGCGAGAAGTCGTAGGAGGCGAAATCCGGGTGCTCGAGTTCGGCGATGAACATCGTCGGTACACCGTGCAACGCGGTGCATTTTTCTTCCGCGGTCGCCGCGAGCGTCGCCGCCGGGTCGAAGCCCTCGCCAGGGAACACCATGTTCGCGCCAACCGACACGCACGCGAGCACCGCCAGCACCATCCCGAAGCAGTGGTACAGCGGCACGGGAATGCACAGGCCGTCCTGCTCGCTGAGCCGCATCGCCATCGCGATATAACGCGCATTATTCACGACGTTGCTGTGCGTTAGCGTCGCGCCCTTCGGATTACCCGTCGTGCCGCTCGTGAACTGGATGTTGATCGGCTCGTGACACGACAGCGTGGCGCCGATCGCATCGAGCCGCGCGATGTCGAGCGCCACGCGCCCGCGCTCGATCACGTCGGAAAAGCTCAGCATGCCCGGCGTTTCCGTATCGCACATGCGGATCACGTAGCGCAATTCGGGCAGCCTCGCGGCGTGAAGCTCGCCGGGCGCCTGCGTCGCGAGTTCGGGCGCGAGCTCCTGCAGCATCTCCAGATACATCGACGTCTTGAAGCGCTCGGCGGCGATGATCGCCTTGCAACCGACCTTGTTCAGCGCATATTCGAGTTCCGCGAGCCGGTAAGCCGGATTGATGTTGACGAGGATGGCACCGATACGCGCGGTTGCGAACTGGGTTAGCAGCCATTCGACGCGATTCGGCGACCAGATACCGACGCGATCGCCCTTCGCAATACCGAGCGCGAGCAGTCCGGACGCCAACACGTCCACCTCATTCGCGAACTCTGTCCACGTCCAGCGGATGCCCTGCTCGCGGAACACCAGGGCCGGCCGATCGGGAA
Organism: Paraburkholderia sp.; assembly: GCF_047605525.1. Lineage (GTDB taxonomy): Bacteria > Pseudomonadota > Gammaproteobacteria > Burkholderiales > Burkholderiaceae > Paraburkholderia. Next base: position 116,307 of record NZ_JASGFN010000001.1, read on the forward strand.
AGCGCGCCGCAGTGTCGCGCAGAAACTCGCTGATGGTCGCTTCGCTCAACGGGATTTCGGTCGACCCGCGGACGTACGACAGTCCGTCCTTGGGTTCGATGAGTGCACCTTCGCCCGACCTATGCGCTGCCATGGTGTTGTCTCCGTGAGCGCAAGCGTGCGCTCGATTGAAATGAATTTGAAATCGATTGTGCACCGACGTGGATCCAGCCGGCATCAAGTCTTACCCGCAGCGCATCGCGCAGACTCCGGCGGATGACCATTTCGCCAAGCCAAACCATCCCGGGAATTTTGCTGACCTTTCCGTAAACGTCAATCAGATATCAAAAAAAAGCAGCCGCGAGGGCTGCTTTCTTCGGCTGCGTATTGCCTTAGTGCTGACCACGCAGTTTGCGCAGACGCTGGATTGCCGCGAGCTGCGCCGTCGCGTATGCGAGTTCGGCTTGCGCAGTTGCGTATTCGAGGTTCGAACCCGTGTTCTGCAGTGCTTCTTCCGCGCGCTTGCGTGCGTCTTCAGCCTTGGCTTCGTCGAGATCCTTGCCGCGGATCGCGGTGTCGGCGAGAACCGTCACTGCGCCCGGCTGGACTTCGAGGATACCGCCCGCCACGAACACGAACTCTTCCTCGCCGTTTTCAGCTTCGATGCGCACCGCACCCGGACGGATCCGCGTGATGAGCGGCGTGTGGCCCGGCAGAATGCCGAGCTCACCCGCTTCTCCCGGTAGTGCGACGAACTTCGCCTGGCCCGAGAAGATCTGCTCTTCCGCGCTGACGACGTCTACTTTAATGGTTGCCATAAGTGTCGACTCCTGTCGACGAAAGTTAGCGCTTTAACGCGCTGACTTTCGTCTCATGCAAGGCTGGGTTGAGCGTAGTGAAAGGCGCGATAAGTCAGTGGTGACTTATTCAGTCGGTACGACTTTGCCACGCCTGATTACTTACACCCGACCTTTATTGGATCTTCTTGGCCTTTTCAAAGGCTTCGTCGATCGTGCCGACCATGTAGAACGCCTGTTCCGGCAGGTGATCGCACTCGCCTTCAACGATCATCTTGAAACCACGGATCGTTTCCTTCAGCGGCACGTACTTGCCCGGCGAACCCGTGAACACTTCAGCGACGTGGAACGGCTGCGACAGGAAACGCTGGATCTTGCGAGCGCGCGCAACGGCGAGCTTGTCTTCCGGCGCGAGTTCGTCCATGCCCAGAATCGCGATGATGTCGCGCAGTTCCTTGTAGCGCTGCAGCGTTTGCTGCACGCCGCGCGTGATCGAATAGTGCTCTTCGCCGATCACGTTCGGGTCGATCTGACGCGAGGTCGAATCGAGCGGGTCCACTGCCGGGTAGATACCCAGCGAAGCGATGTCACGCGAGAGCACGACGGTTGCGTCCAGGTGGCCGAAGGTCGTAGCCGGCGACGGGTCGGTCAAGTCGTCCGCGGGGACGTACACGGCCTGCACCGACGTGATCGAGCCTGTCTTGGTCGACGTAATACGTTCTTGCAGCTTGCCCATTTCTTCAGCCAGCGTCGGCTGATAGCCCACTGCCGACGGCATACGGCCGAGCAGTGCCGACACTTCGGTACCGGCCAGCGTGAAACGGTAGATGTTGTCGACGAAGAACAGCACGTCGAGACCTTCGTCACGGAAATGCTCGGCCATCGTCAGGCCGGTCAGCGCGACGCGCAGACGGTTGCCCGGCGGCTCGTTCATCTGGCCGTACACCAGCGCGACCTTGTCGAGAACGTTCGAGTCCTTCATTTCATGATAGAAGTCGTTCCCTTCGCGGGTACGCTCGCCCACACCGGCGAACACGGAGTAACCACCGTGTTCCTTCGCGATGTTGTTGATCAGTTCCATCATGTTCACGGTCTTGCCCACGCCGGCGCCACCGAACAGACCCACCTTGCCGCCCTTCGCGAACGGGCAGATCAGGTCGATAACCTTGATGCCGGTTTCGAGCAGCTCGGTCGACGGCGACAGTTCGTCGAACGCCGGAGCCTTCTGGTGAATCGAGCGCGTGGTGTCGCTCGAGATCGGGCCGGCTTCGTCAATCGGACGGCCCAGCACGTCCATGATGCGGCCGAGGGTCGGCTTGCCGACCGGCACGCTGATCGGCTTGCCCGTATTCTTCACAATCGTGCCACGACGCAGACCGTCCGAAGCACCCAGACAGATGGTACGGACCACGCCGTCGCCCAGTTGCTGCTGGACTTCGAGCGTCAGCTCCGAACCTTCGAGAATGAGCGCGTCGTAAATCTTCGGCATGGATTCACGCGGAAATTCCACGTCGATCACCGCGCCGATGCACTGTACGATCTTGCCTTCTACCAAAGCAGTGGTACTCATCGCTTTTCCTTTAGATACTCAATTCTTCACTCGCGCAAAGGCGCGGTTCTTCGATGGGTGCGCCGCCGCGGGCGCACGCGAAACGATCAGCCTGACCGGGGTCAGACAGCCGCTGCTCCACCGACGATTTCCGACAGTTCTTTCGTGATCGCGGCCTGACGGCTCTTGTTGTACACGAGCTGCAGATCGTTGATGACCGTCTTCGCATTGTCCGAAGCGGCCTTCATCGCCACCATCCGGGCCGACTGCTCCGATGCCATGTTTTCCGCGACGGCCTGATAGACCAGCGCTTCGACATAACGCACCAGCAGCTCGTCCACCACTGCCTGCGCATCCGGCTCGTAGATGTAGTCCCACTGGGTGCTCGGCGTCGTGCCGTCTGCTTCCGTGCGCTCGAACTGCTCCGCCGACAGCGGCAACAGTTGCTCGATCACCGGCTCCTGCTTCATCGTGTTGACGAAGCGCGTGTACGCGAGGTACACCGCCGAAATCTTGCCTTCCGAGAACAGGTCGAGCTGCACCTTCACCGCGCCGATCAGTTTTTCCAGATGCGGCGTGTCGCCCAGATGCACGACGTTCGACACGACCTTCGCGTGCAGACGGTTCAGGAAGCCCAGACCCTTACTGCCGATCGCGGTTGCCTCGACCGTCTTGCCGTGGCCTTCCAGTTCCTTGAACTTCTGCAGCGATGCGCGCAGCACGTTGGTGTTCATCCCGCCGCACAGACCCTTGTCGGTCGTGACGAGGATGACGCCAGCCGCCTTCGCGCCTTCGTTCGACACCATGAACGGGTGACGATACTCGGGGTTCGCGCGGCTCATGTGGGCAGCGATATCGCGGACCTTGTCGGCATACGGGCGAGCAGCGCGCATGCGCTCCTGAGCGCGGCGCATTTTCGATGCGGCCACCATCTCCATCGCTTTCGTGATCTTGCGCGTGTTTTGCACGCTCTTGATCTTGCCGCGAATTTCCTTCATTCCAGCCATTGCTTGCTCCTTTGTCGGCCCGGGTTAGCGCTTCAGCGCTTACCCGGGTCCCATGCAAAGCGGCCGAAGCGGCGCGGGGGTATTCACATACGGCCCGCGCTGCTTCAAGGTCCGTTTATGCCTTGCGGATCACTCGCGGATCAATAAGCGCCGGACTTCTTGAAGTCTTTGACGGCCGTATGCAGCAGGCCTTCGTCGTCCTTCGAGAGTTCCTTGGTATCTTCGATGCGCTTGATCAGGTCAGCATGGCTCGTCTTCAGGAATTCGCGCAGGCCCTTTTCGAACGGCAGGACTTGAGCAACTTCGAGGTCGTCGAGGTAGCCGTTGTTCGCCGCGAACAACGACACGGCCAGCTCCCACACCTGCAGCGGCTGGTACTGCGGCTGCTTGAGGAGTTCCGTCACGCGGCGGCCGCGCTCGAGCTGCTTGCGGGTCGCTTCGTCGAGGTCCGATGCGAACTGCGCGAACGCCGCGAGCTCACGGTACTGCGCGAGGTCGGTACGGATACCGCCCGACAGCTTCTTCACGACCTTCGTCTGAGCCGCGCCACCCACACGCGACACCGACACCCCAGCGTTAATTGCCGGGCGGATACCTGCGTTGAAGAGGTCGGTTTCAAGGAAGATCTGGCCGTCGGTAATCGAGATCACGTTCGTCGGAACGAATGCGGTCACGTCGCCTGCCTGCGTTTCGATGACCGGCAGCGCCGTCAGCGAGCCGCTCTTGCCCTTCACTTCGCCGTTCGTGAACTTCTCGACGTACTCTTCCGAGACGCGAGCCGCGCGCTCGAGCAGACGCGAGTGCAGATAGAACACGTCACCCGGATAAGCTTCACGGCCCGGCGGACGGCGCAGCAACAGCGAGATCTGACGGTATGCCCAGGCCTGCTTGGTCAAGTCGTCGTAAACGATCAGCGCGTCCTGGCCGCGATCGCGGAAGTATTCACCCATCGTGCAGCCGGCGTACGGCGCGAGGTACTGCATCGCCGCCGAGTCCGAAGCCGAAGCAGCGACGACGATCGTGTATTCGAGCGCGCCGGATTCTTCGAGCTTGCGCACCACGTTCATGATCGACGAAGCCTTCTGGCCGATCGCGACGTAGATACAGACGAGGTTCTTGCCTTTCTGGTTGATGATCGCGTCGACGGCGACGGCGGTCTTGCCGCACTGACGGTCGCCGATGATCAGCTCACGCTGGCCGCGGCCGATCGGCACCATCGAGTCGATCGACTTCAGACCGGTCTGGACCGGCTCCGAAACCGACTTACGCCAGATCACGCCCGGCGCGATCTTTTCGATCGCGTCGGTCATCTTCGTGTTGAGCGGACCCTTGCCGTCGATCGGGTTGCCGAGTGCGTCGACCACGCGGCCGAGCAGTTCGGGACCCACCGGCACTTCGAGAATGCGGCCGGTCGTCTTGACGATGTCGCCTTCCGAAATGTGTTCGTACTCACCCAGAATCACGGCGCCGACCGAGTCGCGCTCGAGGTTCAGGGCAAGACCGAAGGTGTTGCCCGGGAATTCGAGCATTTCGCCCTGCATCACTTCCGACAGGCCGTGGATGCGCACGATACCGTCGGTCACGGAGATCACGGTGCCCTGGTTGCGAACGTCTGCGCTCGCGTCAAGGCCCTGGATCCGGCTCTTGATCAGCTCGCTGATCTCAGAGGGATTGAGTTGCATTATTCGCTCCTGATAGTCAATTCTGTTGCGTGCCAGCCGCTTCAGCGCGAGGCGCTTCAGGCCGTCAGGGCCGTCTGCATGCTGGCAAGCCGCGCGCGGACCGAGGTATCGAGCACTTCGTCGCCGACCGTCACGCTCACGCCGCCGATCAGCGACGGGTCGACTTCGACCGTCGGCTTCAGCTTGCGCTTGAACTTGCGTTCGAGACTTGCGACGAGTTCGTTCAACTGCGCACCTTCGAGCGGGAATGCGCTGACGATCAGCACATCTGCCGCCCCTTCGCGGGCGTTCTTCAACTCTTCGAACTGCGAGGCGATTTCCGGCAGCAATTGCAGGCGATGGTTGTCCACCAGCATCTGCACCAGATTCTTCGCTTGCGCGTTGTCCTTGAGCGGCGACCTGACCGCGGCCAGCAGCAGATCGCTGACCTGGGCGCGGCTTACTTTCGGGCTCGAGGCGACCGACAGCACTTCGGGCAGACGCGCAACCTGTGCCAGCTCCTGCACGAGCGTGGACCAGGCGGCGATGTCACCAGCTTCGGCCACGCCAAACAGCGCTTCTGCGTACGGACGGGCGATGGTTGCAAGTTCGGCCATGATCAGAGCTCGGCTTTCAGTTGATTCAGCAGGTCAGCGTGAGCTGCCTGGTCGACTTCGCGCTTCAGGATCTGTTCAGCGCCCTTCACGGCGAGTGCGGCGACTTCGCCACGCAGCGTTTCGCGCGCCTTGACGACTTGCTGTTCCGCGTCGGCCTTGGCCTGCGCGATGATGCGCGCGGCTTCCGCCTGCGCCTGCGCCTTGATTTCGTCGGCGACCGCCACAGCGCGCTTTTCCGCGTCGGCAATGCGTTGCTGACCGTCGTTGCGTGCCTGGGCGAGTTCCTGGTCGACGCGCTTGTGAGCGGCTTCGAGTTCCTGCTTGCCCTTCTCCGCGGCGGACAGACCGTCGGCGATCTTCTTCGCGCGCTCGTCGATGGCGTTGATCAGCGGCGGCCACACGAATTTCATCGTGAACCACGCGAGGATCAGGAACACGACCATTTGCGCAAACAGGGTTGCGTTGAGATTCACGGTGTTTCCTTAAACGTTGCTAGTTCGGAAAGTGAAACGGCAAGGCGCTCATCGATTCTGCTCGATCAGCGCCCCAGTACCCGTTCCGCCCTGCGCCTTTACCAGTTATAGCTCAGACGCAAACCTCCGAGGAACCTCAGCCTGCCAGCTTCGAGAGCAGCGGGTTCGCGAACGCGAACAGCATTGCCACACCAACACCAATCAGGAACGCCGCATCGATCAGACCAGCCAGCAGGAACATCTTGGTTTGCAGCGGGTTCATCAGTTCCGGTTGACGGGCGCATGCTTCGATGTACTTGCCGCCCATCAGACCGATACCGATACAGGCGCCGATTGCACCCAGGCCGATGATGATGCCGATACCGATGGCGGTCAGACCCTGGATGTTGGCGATGAAAGCTTGCATGATCACTCCTTTGTGAAAAGTCTTTTAGAACTGGTTGGAACTGGGATTTGAAAAACTACGATTCTTTTACCGACCGCGCGGGTTAGTGCGTGTCGTGTGCCTGGCCGATGTACACCAGCGTCAGCATCATGAAAATGAACGCCTGCAGCAGAACGATCAGGATGTGGAAGATTGCCCACACGCTGCCGGCGATCACGTGGCCGATGAAGCCAAGCACCGTCGTGTCCGCGCCGAAGCTCCAGATGCTGCCGAGCAGGGCAATCAGCAGGAACAACAGTTCGCCCGCGTACATGTTGCCGAACAGCCGCATGCCGAGCGAAACCGTCTTCGCGACGAACTCGATGATGTTCAGTGCAAGGTTCGGGATCCACAGGAGCGGATGCGCGCCGAACGGAGCGGACAGCAGTTCATGCACGAAGCCGCCGGCGCCCTTGATCTTGAAGTTGTAGTAAATCATCAGCACGAATACGCCGAGTGCGATGCCGATGGTGCCGTTCAGGTCGGCCGTCGGCACGATACGGTGGTGCGGGATGACTTCGGACAGACCCAGCCAGCCGATCACGCGGCCCGGCAGGTCGACGGGAATGAAGTCGAGGGAGTTCATCAGCGCGACCCAGACGAATACGGTCAACGCGAGCGGTGCGATGAAGGTGCGCGAGCCGTGGATCATCGCCTTCGATTGATCCTCGACCATTTCGACCAGCATTTCGATTGCGCATTGGAAACGGCCCGGCACGCCGGACGTTGCCTTGCGTGCTGCCATGTGCAGCACGAAGATCGTGACGAGGCCGCACACGATCGACCAGAAAAGGGTGTCCAGATTCCACACGTGGATGTCAAAAATCGACGTCTGATGCGCGGTGGAAAAGTTCTGCAAGTGGTGCGCAATGTACTCGGACGGATCCATTGCGCGCGTGCCTTCGCTAGCTGCCATATCGTTAAAGCCACCCAAATTGTCGAAAATCGTCTGAGGCCGCTCCCGCCGAAATGCTCTATTGCGGGAACGCGCCGGGTGCGGGGCCTGTCATATCCGCACACCTGCTGCCGGTGCCACGCACCGGCCTGAAATTCTTTTTGCCGCTATTTTTGTGCTGCTACCTTAGCGCCACGCCAAGGCAATCCAGTAAGTCTTCAGCGCGACGAGGTAGGTCACGAGTAGCGGAATCCAGCGTACGTCGTGGTACCAGAAGGCGATCGCTACAAACATCGCGATCGTTGTCCCCATCTTGAGCGCTTCGCCGATCATCCAGCTCATCACTGTCTCAGCGCCGCTCAGTTTTTTCAGGCGCGTCGCGAACAACGCGCCCGGCACCCAGCAAATCGCTCCCCCCAGGAACGCGGACAGCGCAGCAGCGCCCGGCGGCTTGTAGAACAGCCACCACACCAGCGTAGCAACCAGGGACAAAACCATTTGCGCCGCGACGACCCTGAAAGGCGTCACGCGCGATGGACGACCCACGTCAGGACCAAACAGCTTTTCTGCCTCGGCCCGCGTGAGCGGAACGATGTTGTTATCTTCCTGCCCGTCATCCCACGCTTCGCCTGGGTCAAACTGCCGACTGGCGGACGTATCGGAAGCGGGGCGTTCTGTGCGGTGTCCGTCATGCCCATTGTCCGGCGACGGATTCGACGTTTTGACCGCCATTGCAATGTTCCGAATGTCTTGTTCCAGCCCGCGAGCTTACGCAGTACTTACGGGGTTCCCGAGCAATTAAATCCGGGCGATTGTAAGCGATAGTTGCAGGCAATTCAAGACTTTAGCCCGTCCTATCACCTGCGTGAAAAGCACCTTCACAATGCGGCAAAACGCTTGCTGGCAAAGCGAAACACGCCAAATGTAAGGTGGACGCGGGACGGCAAATCCTGTGCTTCGAATCGCACGGACTGAAGCTTGCCCGCGGGCTGTTTCGGTGCTGTGGCAGACGTCTCGAAAATGCAACAAATGCGGATTTCGGACGAGCGAATGAGATGGTCTGAAACGGGCCAGACCGATACGGAAGGCGAACCTGAAATGAGTGCCGGTAATAGCAGATCGTAAGAATAATTACCGTGGGACAACGGCGCGTATAAGCCAGGGATCCCTGATTATTTGAGAACTAATTGCTGCGAGGTTAATGAGATTGATGGGGATTGGTGCGGGGAGCAATGCAAAAGAAATAAATGCCCGGAGTGAATAGCTTGCGAAGCGCCTAGGCGCTGTCTACAAGCTATTCACCCCCCTTCCCCATCGATCGCAGATCGCCAAGGTCAGACGTTGGCATTGCCGCGCAGGCGAGCAAGAATGCCTTCCAGTGCATCGAGATCGCCGAAGTCCACCAGCACCTGGCCGCGACCGCGTCGGCCGAGCTTGATTTTCACAGCAGCCGACAACAGGTCCGATAGCTCTTCTTCAAGCCGGCGCGTATCGCGGCCGCCGTCTGGATTCGCGCGTGCCTTGACGGCGGGCGTCGTCTTCGTGGTCATCGCCACGAGCTTTTCCGTCTCGCGCACGGACAGACGCTTGTTGACGACCTGGTTGGCCAACGTGATCTGCGTCGCGGCATCGACGGCGAGCAACGCGCGGGCGTGCCCCATATCCAGGTCGCCAGCGAGCAACATCGTTTGCACCGGTGCGGCGAGATTGAGCAAACGCAACAGGTTCGACACCGCGCTGCGCGAGCGACCAACCGATTCCGCCGCCTGCTCGTGCGTGAAGTGAAATTCATCGAGCAAGCGCTGGATGCCCTGTGCCTCTTCGAGCGGATTCAGGTCTTCGCGCTGGATGTTCTCGATCAGCGCCATCGCCGCGGCAGCCTGGTCCGGCACGTCCTTCACGAGTACCGGCACCTCCTCGAGCCCCGCAATCCGTGCCGCCCGGAAACGCCGCTCGCCCGCGATGATCTCGTACCGGTCCGCCGCGATGGGGCGCACGAGAATCGGCTGCATCAGCCCCTGAGCGCGGATGCTCGCCGCGAGCTCCTGCAGCGCGCCTTCGTCCATCCGAGTACGCGGCTGGTATTTGCCCGCCTGCATCTTGCCGAGCGGCAGTACGTTCGGCGCGCCGTCGATCACCACCGCCTCGGTGATATCCGCGGTGCCGCCGAGCAATGCCTCCAGACCGCGGCCCAATCCTTTCTTTCTTGCTACTGCGTTCATCGTGCTTCCTCGATCCGCTTAGGATGCCTGGGGCGCGTCGTTCAGCGCACGCACCCGCTCAATCATTTCGGCGCCGAACTGCACGTACGCCTGCGCGCCACGCGACGCCCTGTCGAACACCACGCCGGGCAACCCGTAACTGGGCGCCTCGGCAAGGCGCACGTTGCGCGGGATTACCGCGTCGAACACCTTGTCGCCGAAATGCTCTTTTAACTGATCCGAAACTTGCTGTTGCAACGTGATGCGCGGATCGAACATCACGCGCAGCAGGCCGATCATCTTGAGGTCGCGGTTCAGATTCGCGTGCACCTGCTTGACCGTATTGACGAGGTCGGACAAGCCTTCGAGCGCGAAGTATTCGCACTGCATCGGAATCACGATGCCGTGCGCGGCGCACAGGCCATTGAGTGTCAGCAGCGACAACGCCGGCGGACAATCCATCAGCACGAAATCGTATTCGCCCTCAACGACAGAGAGCGCCGCCCTCAGCCGGCGCTCGCGATTCTGCATGCTGACGAGTTCCACCTCGGCACCCGCAAGTTCGCGGTTAGCGGGCAGCACATCGTAGCCGACGGCTTCCGGTCGCACGCGCGCATCGGTCACCGGAACGTTATCGACGAGCACCTCGTATACGGTATTCGTGCACTCGGCCTTGTCGATACCGCTGCCCATCGTGGCGTTGCCCTGCGGGTCCAGATCGATGAGAAGGACTCGCTGTCCCTGCGCTGCCAGGCTCGCGGCCAGATTGACTGTGGTGGTCGTCTTGCCGACACCGCCCTTCTGGTTCGCAACGCAGAAGATTTTTGCCATCGTTGGTGTGTCCCTTTTGCTGCTTGAATAAAGTGAAAAACGTTGATGGTGCTTTAAAGCGCGGTGGTCGTCAGTATTCGGCGTCCACCCGTATCCTGATCAGGTGCCGTTCAGCGTCGAGCAACGGTACGTTCAGCCGGATGATCTGTTCCACGTAGGCACCCGCCGGCAGGCGCCCGATTTCGCCGTCCGGCCGCACGCCCTTCATCGCCCAGATCGCACCCTGCTCCGCAACCAGATGACGGGCCAGTGTAACGAAATCCGCGAGTTCTGCGAATGCGCGCGAAACGATTACGTCGAACTTTGCCGGTACTTCGGCGCCGGGCTGTAGCGTCTCGACCCGGCCCGTCACGACCGACAGATTCGTCAGACCAAGCTCCGCTTTCGCCTGCGCCTGGAAGGCCGTCTTTTTATGAACGATGTCGTTCGTCGTGACAGTCCATTCAGGCAGCACGATCGCCAGTACGATGCCCGGCAGGCCACCGCCGGACCCAACGTCGAGCACCGAGGACGGCCCGCGGGGCGCGAGATGCGGCACGATCGAGAGCGAATCGAGGATGTGCTGGATCAGCATCTGCCGCGGATCGCGGATCGCCGTCAGGTTATAGACGGCGTTCCACTTTGCCAGTAGTGCAACGTAATCGAGCAGCTTGCGCTGCTGAGCGTCGGTCAGCTCGAGACCAAGCTCCCGGACGCCGTCCGCCAGCAATGGCGCCAACGTCTGCTGATCGATTCCTCTTTGCCCTGTCGTCATTGAGCCACCGGCTTGCTGTCGGCGTGGAGTTCGGCGGATTTCGACGGACGGCGGCCGAGGCCGCGCTTCAGATGAACCATCAGCAACGAAATGGCGGCCGGTGTGATGCCGGAGATGCGCGAAGCCTGGCCGATCGTCTCGGGCCGGAACTGCATCAGCTTCTGACGCGCCTCGAACGACAGCCCACGGACCTCCGTGTAGTCCAGCCCTTCCGGCAGGCGCGTGTTCTCGTGCGCCTCGTTGCGCTCGATTTCGCCAGCCTGACGGTCGATATAGCCCTGATATTTGATACCGATCTCGATCTGTTCCTTGATCTGTGCGAGCAGCACTGGGTCTTCCGCGAGCACGTCCGGCGTGCCGCAGGCGCCCGCGCGCAAGCCGCAGACCCCGTCGTAGCTGACGCCCGGCCGGCGCAGAAGATCCGCGAGGCTGTATTCGTGGTCGATCTGCTTGCCCAACAAAGCCGTCGCTTCGTCGGCGGGTAACGTCTTAGGATTGACCCACGTCGTGCGGAGGCGCTCTGTTTCACGTGAAACAGCGTCGCGCTTGCGGCTGAATGCGTCCCAGCGCGCGTCGTCGATCACACCCAGTTCACGGCCGATTTCGGTCAGACGCATGTCGGCGTTGTCTTCGCGCAGGCTCAGGCGATATTCGGCACGGCTCGTGAACATCCGGTACGGCTCGGACACGCCACGTGTGACCAGATCATCGACCAGCACGCCCAGATAAGCCTGGTCGCGACGCGGGCACCATGCTGCGTTGCCCTGTACGAACAGCCCCGCGTTGATGCCGGCCAGAAGGCCTTGCGCGGCCGCCTCTTCGTAGCCGGTCGTGCCGTTGATCTGCCCAGCGAAGAACAAGCCGCTGATCACCTTCGTTTCCAGCGATGCCTTCAGCCCGCGCGGATCGAAATAATCGTATTCGATCGCGTAGCCCGGCCGCAGGATATGCGCGTGCTCGAGACCGCGCATCGAACGCACCAGTTCCAGTTGCACGTCGAACGGCAGGCTGGTCGAAATTCCATTCGGATAGAACTCGTTGGTCGTCAGCCCTTCCGGCTCGAGGTAGATCTGATGCGATTCTTTCGACGCAAAACGGTGAATCTTATCCTCGATCGACGGGCAATAGCGCGGCCCCACCCCTTCGATCACGCCCGTATACATCGGCGAACGGTCGAGACCGCCGCGAATGATGTCATGTGTACGCTGATTGGTATGCGTGACCCAGCACGGCACCTGGCGCGGATGCTGCTCGGCACGCCCGAGGAACGAGAACACCGGCACTGGATCCAGATCGCCCGGCTGCTCTTCGAGCTGCGAATAATCGATCGTGCGGCCATCGATACGCGGCGGCGTCCCGGTCTTGAGCCGGCCCTGCGGCAGCTTCAGTTCTTTCAGGCGCGCAGATAGCGAAACCGCAGCCGGATCACCCGCGCGGCCACCGGTGTAGTTGTTCAATCCCACGTGAATCTTGCCGTCGAGGAACGTGCCGGCCGTCAGCACCACCGCGCGCGAGCGGAAGCGGATTCCCACCTGGGTGACGGCACCGACCACGCGGTCGCCCTCCACCATCAGATCGTCGACGGCCTGCTGGAACAGCCACAAGTTCGGCTGATTCTCAAGCCGATGCCGGATCGCCGCTTTATAGAGCACACGATCGGCCTGAGCGCGCGTCGCGCGGACCGCCGGGCCCTTCGACGAATTCAGGATACGGAACTGGATGCCGCTTTCGTCGGTTGCGGCCGCCATGGCGCCGCCGAGCGCGTCGACCTCCTTGACCAGATGGCCCTTGCCGATGCCGCCAATCGACGGATTGCAGCTCATCTGCCCGAGGGTTTCAATGTTATGAGTCAAAAGCAGCGTCTTATTGCCCATGCGCGCCGACGCCAAAGCGGCTTCGGTGCCGGCATGACCTCCGCCGACGACGATTACGTCAAATTCTGTGGGAAAAAGCATCGCGGGACCTCACGCCAGATCGTCGCGTGAGCCTTCAAAGGAAAATGTATGGGCGAATTATAGCGGGTTCGGTTTAGGCCCGAATTTCGTCCGAATGGCCAAACAATAAAAAAGCGGTGTGTTTCACGTGAAACACACCGCTTGAAGAGACAGCAGTCAGCAAAAAATGCTGGCCTATATCACCCCTTACGCCACTTTCTTGGCCAAACCGAGATAGGTTTCGATCACGCGCGGATTCTGCGCCAGATCCGCCGCCGGCCCTTCGAGCACCAGTTCCCCGGTTTCAAGCACATAGCCGTAATCGGAAATCTGCAGCGCGGCGCGCGCATTCTGCTCGATCAGCAGTGTCGCCACGCCCGTCTGCCGCAGTGCGCTGATGATGTGGAAAATTTCCTTGACGATCAGCGGTGCGAGGCCAAGGCTCGGTTCGTCGAGCATCAGCAGATCGGGCTTGCCCATCAGCGCGCGGCCAACCGCCAACATCTGCCGCTCGCCACCGGACAGCGTGCCGGCCGCCTGCTTGCGGCGCTCCTTGAGTCGCGGAAACAGTTCGAATACCGGTTCGAGCTGGTCGAGAAAATTGCGCTCCCCTGCCCGTTTGCGCCGGTAAGCCCCGAGCAGGAGATTGTCTTCGACCGTCATCGATGCGAACAGCTCGCGCTTTTCCGGCACCAGACACATGCCACGTGCGACCCGCTTTTCGACCGGCACCGCACTGACGTCTTCACCCTGATAGTCGATCGCGCCCTTCGCATGACCGGAAGTCGGCAGCGCCCCCATGATCGCGTTCAGCAGCGTCGACTTGCCGGCACCGTTCGGACCGATCACCGACACGATCTGTCCTGGCCGCACCTTGATTGCCGCGCCGTGCAGCGCCTCGACCTTGCCGTAGCGGACCGACAGGTGGTTCACCTCGAGAACTGGCGTACTCGCCGCTACGCCGGCCGTGTTCACGTTTTCCATTACTCTACCCCGCCCAGATACGCTTCGAGCACCGCCGGATTCTGCTGGACATCCTGCGGCAGACCTTCGGCGATCCGCGTGCCGAATTCCATCACCACCAGCCGATCGGTCAGATTCATCACGAAATCCATGTCGTGTTCGACTAGCAGAATACTCATCCCTTCCGCCTTCAGGCGACGCAGCAGATCCGCCAGTTGCAGCTTTTCCTGATAACGTAGACCGGCCGCCGGCTCGTCGAGCAATAGCAGAGTCGGATCGCAGCACAGTGCGCGCGCAATTTCGAGAATCCGCTGCTGCCCCAGCGCGAGGCTGCCGGCTTCGTCGTACATATGCTGCTCGAGGCCGACACGGCGAATCTGCCGCGCCGCCTCGGCCATCAGCCGCGCCTCTTCGGCGCCATTCAGCCGCGCGATGCTGCGCCACACGCCCGCATGTCCACGCAGATGCGCGCCGATCGCGACGTTCTCGAGCACGGTCATGCCCGGCAGCAGCTTGACGTGCTGGAACGTCCGGCCGATGCCGCGCTTGACGATTTCACGTGAATTCAGCGCATCGATACGCTCGCCGCGGAACGTGATCTCGCCGCTCGTCGCCTGCAGCACGCCGGTCACGAGATTGAACGTCGTCGACTTGCCGGCACCGTTCGGCCCGATCAGGCCGATGATCTGCCCCGCTTTCACTTCGAAGCTCACGTCGTTCACCGCGACCAGGCCGCCGAACTGCTTGCGTGCCTTGTTCACTGTCAGCAGGTCCTCTCCGGCCCGCGGCTTGTTGCGTTGCGGCAGAGGCTCCGCATGTTCCGCCAGATGGGCACGCGGCCCACGCGGGAAAAAGCGCGCGACGAACGGCCACACGCCTTGTCGCGCGTATTGCAGCAGCAGCACCATCAGGATGCCGAATACGATCACTTCGAAGTTGCCGTTCTCGCCGAGCAGCTTCGGCAGCAGCGTCTGCAGATAGTCCTGCAGCACGGTCAGGATTGCCGCGCCGAGCACCGCGCCCCATACATGCGACACGCCGCCCACCACTGCCATGAACAGAAACTCGATGCCGTGGTTCAGGCCGAACGGCGTCGGATTCACCGCACGCTGAAGATGCGCGTACAGGAAGCCCGACACCGACGCGAGCACCGCCGCATAGACGAAGATCACGACGCGCATCCAGCCGGTATTGACGCCCATCGCCTCGGCCATCAGACCGCCGCCGCGCAGCGCGCGAATCGCGCGTCCCGGCCGGCTATTAAGCAGATTCTGAACAGAGACGACCGCGCCGAGCACGACGATCCAGATCAGGTAATAGATATGCCGCCCGGACTCGAGATCGATCCCAAAAACATTCAGCACCGGAATGCCATTGATGCCGTCGTACTTGCCGAGCATGTCGAGATTGCCGAACAGGTAGAACAACGCGAGTCCCCACGCGATCGTCCCAAGCGGCAGGAAGTGGCCGGACAGACGCATCGTCACGAGGCCGAGCATCAGCGCGATCAGCGCGGTCACGATGACGCCCACGATCAGCGCGAGCCACGGCGACACGCCGTAGTTCGTCGTCAGATATGCAGTCGCATAAGCGCCGATGCCGACGAACGCCGCCTGGCCGAAGCTCGTCATCCCGCCGATGCCGGTCAACAGCACGAGGCCGATCGCGACGATCGAATACAGGCCGATGTAGTTGAGCAGCGTGACCCAGTACTCGGGCACGTGAACCGGGTGCGGCAGCACCGGCAACGCGAACAGCACCACGAGAAACAACCAGAAGAACTTCTTTTGCATGATCCGTTTCATCGCGTCACTCCTCTTCCTCTTCGGCGTGCGGGCTCGCAAGACTGCGCCACAGCAGCACCGGGATGATCAGCGTGAACACGATCACTTCCTTATAAGCACTGGCCCAGAACGACGAATACGACTCCAGCAGGCCGACCAGAATCGAGCCGGCCGCCGCGAGCGGATAGCTGACCAGACCGCCGATGATCGCCCCGACGAAGCCCTTCAGGCCGATCAGGAAGCCCGAGTCGTAGTAGATCGTGGTGAGCGGCGCGACGAGGATGCCGCACAGCGCGCCGAGTCCCGCCGCGAGCGTGAACGCAAGGCGCCCCGCCTGGGTCGTGCCGATACCGACGAGGCGCGCGCCGAGCCGGTTCACCGACGTCGCGCGCAACGCCTTGCCTGAGATCGAGCGATCGAAGTACAGATACAGCGCGCCGATCAGCACGACGGCGGTGCCGATCACCCACAGGCTCTGGCCGGAAATGGACAGGCTGCCCACGTTGAACGTCGCGTCGGAAAACGCATTGGTGCGCGAGCCTTCCGCGCCGAACATCACGAGCCCGAGGCCGACCATCGCGAAATGCACGGCCACCGCGACGATCAGCAGCAGCAGCGTGGTCGCTTCCGCGATCGGTTCATAGGCGAACCGATAAACGAACGGCCCCATCGGAATCACGATCAGCAGCGTCAGCGCGATCTGCACGACCATCGGCAGCGGCTGCATGAAGATGCCGCGCGTGAGCGCGTACACAGCGATCGGGAACAGCAGATACTTCCCCGCCAGCACAGGCAGCGTGCGCGCCGCATGACGGCGCCGCTCCGCATGCCGCAGCACGGCCGCCGTCTCGACGACGAAGCACGCCGCGCCCATCGCCATCAGCAGCCAGCAGGTGGCCGGAAACTTCTGCGTCTGCAGTGCGGCGAGCGTCAATGCGCCGTACGAAACAAACTCGCCCTGCGGGATGAAGATCACCCGCGTCACGGAGAACACCAGCACCAGCGCAAGCGCGAGCAGCGCGTAGATCGCGCCGGTGGTGATGCCGTCCTGCGCGAGGATCGCCGCAATTGATAGATCCATACTTCCTCATCCTGAAGCGTCGAAATCGAAAAAACCGGGAAACAGTCGTGACAGCGCGGCTGCGTGGCCGTCCATCAACCTGCAATGCCTGAAAAAGGCAACCGCCGCGCCGTGATCCGGCGCGGCGGTCGATGCCATTGTCATCGAACACAATGGCAATGCGGCGTCATGCACCGCATGATTGCGCGAGAGGCGCGTACCGCTTGTTGTCGTTCGTTATTGCTCGTTGTGTTTAATCGTTCTGCAGCTTCCACTTGCCGTCGACGATCTGCACGATCACGCGCGCGCGCTGGTCGAGGCCGTTATGGTCGGTCGGCGTGGTGTTCATGATGCCGTGCGACACCGGCAGCTCCTTGATGTTTTCGAGCGCGCTGCGCAACGCTTCGCGGAACGCCGGCGTGCCCGGCTGCGCGGTCTTCAGCGCGACCGGAATCGCGGCCTGCAGCATCTGACCGGCATCCCATGCATGACCGCCGAAGGTCGCGACCGAACCCGCGCCATACGCCTTTTCGTATGCGTTCTTATAGGCTTCCGACGACTTCTTCACCGGATTCGAATCGGGCAACTGATCGACGACGAGAATCGGGCCAGCCGGCAGCAACTCGCCGTCGCAGTCCTTGCCGCACACACGCAGGAAGTCGTTATTCGCGACGCCGTGCGTCTGATAGATCTTGCCCTTGTAGCCACGCTCCTTCAGCGTCCTGGCCGGCAGCGCCGACGGCGTGCCCGAGCCCGCGATCAGCACCGCATCGGGATTCGCGCCCATCGTCTTGAGCACCTGGCCCGTCACCGATGCGTCAGTGCGGTTAAAGCGCTCGTTCGACACGATCTTCAGGTTGTGCGCCTTCGCCGCGGCGGCAAACGTCGTATTCCAGCTATCGCCGTATGCATCCGAGAAGCCGATGAAGCCGACCGTCTTCACGCCGTGGCGCGCCATGTAATCGGCGATTGCGTCGGCCATCAGGCTGTCGTTCTGCGGCGGTTTGAACGCCCATGCGCGCTTCGCGTCCATCGGCGAGATGATCGCGGCCGATGCCGCGAGCGAGATCACCGGCGTCTTGCCTTCGGCGGCGGGATCGAGCATTGCGAGCGCATTCGGCGTGACGGTCGAGCCGATGATCGCGTCGACGTGGTCTTCGTCGATCAGCTTGTGCGTGTTCTGCACGGCCTTGCTCGTATCGGACCCATCGTCGAGCACGATGTACTGCACCGTCTTGCCGCCGATCTCCTTCGGCAGCAACGCGATCGTGTTCTTCTCGGGAATTCCCAGCGATGCGGCCGGCCCCGTCGTGGATAGCGTCACGCCGATCTTCACCT
Organism: Paraburkholderia sp.; assembly: GCF_047605525.1. GTDB lineage: Bacteria > Pseudomonadota > Gammaproteobacteria > Burkholderiales > Burkholderiaceae > Paraburkholderia. Next base: position 134,574 of record NZ_JASGFN010000001.1, read on the forward strand.
GCGCGAACGCCGCACCCGCGCCGCACATCAGCGCCATCGCGATGCCGGTGCGTACCCATTGCCTAGTCTTTTTCATTGCGAGTCTCCAAACGCCTTGAAAAGCGCCTACCTGTAAACCGGCTTGATGGGCCGGGTGTTTGAATCCAGTTATCGGGTTTGGGTACGTGCGTGCCAAGCATGGTTTTCCCTGCCCGGCCCGAATACCTGCCCCGTTCTGTTGGGTACCGCTCCTCTCGCGTGTCGCGGCGGCGAATCAGCGTGATTCACCGCGCAGTTCCCACGAAGTGCCGTGGTTTCTCTGCCGCGGCTTTGTTTTGATCAATCACCCATTAACCACTAATATGTTAGTAGTTTGCGTTCTGCATCATCGACGGTCAAGCTAGCGTGCGCCAAATGCGGGTTTGTCCTGAAGCAGCGAAACCACACTTTTTCGGTACACGGGTAATAAAAAAGACGCGTCAACTGCACGCGTCTTTTCGATGAGGTCTCCTGGCGCTTTGCCTTCTCAGTTGTCGGCGAGCTTCCACTTGCCGTCGACGATCCGCACCATCACGCGCGCCCGCTGATCGAGACCGGCGTGGTCGTTCGCGCTCATGGTGAAGATGCCGTGCGACGCGGGCAGGTCTTTCGTGCCTTCGAGCGCGGCGCGCAGCGCCTCGCGGAATGCCGGCGTGCCGGGCTGGCCCTTCTTCAGCGCGAGCGGAATCGCATGTTGCAGCAGCAGGCCCGCGTCCCATGCGTGACCGCCGAACGTCGACACCGAACCCGCGCCGTAAGCCGCTTCATACGCGTGCTTGTACGCAAGCGAGGTCTTCTTCACAGGATTCGAATCGGGCAGTTGATCCGCGACCAGTAGCGGGCCGGCCGGCAGCCACGTGCCTTCGCAATCCTTGCCGCACACGCGCAGGAAGTCGTTGTTCGCGACACCGTGCGTCTGATAGTACTTGCCCTTGTAGCCGCGCTCCCTGAGCGTCTTCTGCGGCAGCGCGGCCGGTGTGCCCGCCCCCGCGATCAGCACCGCGTCCGGGTTCTGCGACATCATCTTCAGCACCTGGCCCGTGACCGATGCATCGTTGCGCGCGAAACGTTCGTTTGCGACGACCTTGATCTTCGCGAGATCGGCGGCCTTGCTGAACTCCTTGAACCAGCTTTCGCCATACGCGTCGGAAAAGCCGATGAACGCGACGGTTTTCACCCCGTGATTCGCCATGTGCTGCGCGATTGCGGTGGCCATCAGGATGTCGTTCTGCGGCGTCTTGAAGACCCACGCGCGCTTCGCGTCCATCGGCTCGACGATGCCCGCGGCCGCGGCCATCGAGATCATCGGCGTGGACGTTTCGGCGGCGACGTCGATCATCGCGAGCGAGTTCGGCACGACGGTCGAGCCGATCAGTGCGTCGACGTGATCTTCGCTGGTGAGCTTGCGGGCGTTCTTGACCGCCTGGGTGGAATCGGTCGCGTCGTCGAGCACGATGTAGTCGATTTTCTGGCCCGCTACTTCCTTCGGCAGCAACGCAATCGTGTTCTTTTCCGGAATACCGAGCGAGGCGGCCGGCCCCGTTGCCGACACGGTGACGCCGATTTTCACGTCCGCGAATGCATGGCTGCTCCATGCGGTCGATACCCCGGTGGCGACCAATGCCGCGCTGATCCAACGCAATGCCGACTTCATCCTGCTCCTCTATTAACCCCGTTATTCAATTGAATTTAAATCCGTGGATTTAAATGCCGACCCAGCGGTCGCTGAATGGCGAGTTTAGCGGACGCTCGCGCCGTGCCGCAAGCGTTTTGCAGGGTAGTGACGTGTAAATGCTGCGTCATCCAGCGAATAAAAAATGGCCGCCAGATTAGCAAAGGAATTTCGCCGCTTTTTTGAAAAGCGCAAATAAAAAGCGCCGTTGGATATCAATCCAACGGCGCTTTCGTCTGGGCACTGAGTGCCTCAATTGTCTCCTCGTTCTCCACCTGCAAATTCGTGGTGCATCAGAACTGCATGAAGGTTAAACGACCGTCTGGGCAGCAACAACTAGCAATTACCCTAGTGGTGCATTGCGGCACTAAATTGGGGCGCGCTGGGCATGGCGAGCCAGTATGCCGCGAGCCGTTCGCGAAGACGCCCATTTTAACGGGGTTTGAGCTCTTTCAATTAGATTGGATGTCGAATCAACCCGATATCGCACTGCACCAGGAATAGGGTGTTACGCACGACATCACGCACGCAGTGGCCGCACGCGCGCGACGATCTCGCCGACGATGCCGCGCCGGAAAGCCAGCACGCAGGCGATGAAAATCAGCCCCGTCACGATCGTCACCGACTCGCCGAGCGAGCGGAACCAGTCGATGCCCGTAACCGACGCCAGCGCGGAGCCGATATCGCCGAGCCGGTCCTCGAGCGAGACGATCAGCGCGGCGCCGAGCAACGGGCCGAACAGCGTGCCCATGCCGCCCACCAGTGTCATCAGGATCACGAGACCGGACATGGTCCAGTACGCATCGCTCAACGTTTCGAAGCCTTGCACCAGCACTTTGAGCGACCCCGCCAGACCCGCGAGTCCCGCCGACAGAATGAACGCGAGCAGCTTGAAGCGATCGGTGTCGTAGCCGAGCGACACCGCGCGCGGCTCGTTCTCCTTGATCGCGACCAGCACCTGCCCGAACGGCGAATGCACGATCCGCACGATCAACAGGAACGCCGCGACGATCACCGCCAGCACGACGAAATAGAGCGCGATATCCGAAGACAGGTCGAGCAGCCCGAACAGCTTGCCGCGCGGCACGCCTTGCAGCCCGTCCTCGCCGTGCGTGAACGGCGCCTGCAGGAACACGAAGTAGACCATCTGCGCGAGCGCGAGCGTCACCATCGCAAAGTAGATGCCCTGGCGGCGGATCGCGAAGAAACCGACGACGAGCCCGAGCAGCGTCGCGGCCGCGGTGCCGCTCAGCACGCCGAGCTCGGGCGAAAAGCCGAGCGTCTGCATCGCATAGCCGGTCACGTAGCCGGCCGACGCGAGAAACATCGCATGGCCAAACGACAGCAGTCCGGTATAGCCGATCAGCAGATTGAACGCGGCCGCGAACAGCGCGAAGCACAGCACCTTCATCACGAAGAGCGGATAGATACCGAGCAGCGGCACCGCGAGCAGCAAGACCAGCAGCAGACCGTAGAGCACTTTTCTCTGCATCATTTTTCCCTGCCGAAGAGACCCGCCGGACGCACGAGCAGCACGAGCGCCATGATCACGAAGACGACGGTCGCCGACGCCTCCGGGTAGTACACACGCGTCAGCCCTTCGATCACGCCGAGCATCAGGCCGGTGAGGATCGAGCCCATGATCGAACCCATGCCGCCGATCACGACCACCGCGAACACGGTGATGATCATCGACTGCCCCATCAGCGGCGAGACCTGGATGACCGGCGCGGCGAGCACGCCGGCAAACGCCGCGAGCGCAACGCCGAAGCCGTAGGTCAGCGTGATCATCAGCGGCACGTTGACGCCGAACGCCTCAACGAGCTTCGGGTTTTCGGTGCCCGCGCGCAGGTACGCGCCGAGGCGCGTCTTCTCGATCACGAACCACGTCGCGAAACACACGACGAGCGACGCGACGACGACCCATGCGCGATAGTTCGGCAGGAACATGAAACCGAGATTGGTCGCGCCGGAGAGCGCCGACGGCACGTCGTACGGCTGGCCCGACGAACCGTAGATCGAATGGAATACGCCTTCGATCACGAGCGTGAGGCCGAACGTGAGCAACAGACCGTACAGATGATCGAGCTTGTAGAGCCAGCGCAGCATCGAGCGCTCGATCACGATGCCAAGAAGCCCGACGACCAGCGGCGCGACCACGAGCATCACCCAGTACGGCAGATTGAAATACGACAGCCCCATCCACGCGAGCATCGCGCCGAGCATGAACAGCGCGCCATGCGCGAAGTTGATCACGTTGAGCAGGCCGAAAATGACCGCCAGCCCAAGGCTCAGAATCGCGTAGAACGAGCCGTTCACGAGCCCGAGCAGAAGCTGGCTCAGCATCGCCGGTAGCGGAACGCCAAAGATGTCCATTGAAGCCCTTAGCCCTTCAGACCATCGTCAAGGTGAGGTAGGTCGCGCGCGATCCAGCAGGCGCGCGGCGGACGGCCATAACGCCCATTCGCCCATTAACGGCCATTACTTCTTTTGCCCACGGCGCGTGCGACACGTGCGCCGCGCGCGGCGGATGAAACGGCTCACCGCCGGCGCTTCCTCACTCCTCATGAGCAAGCGGCCGGCGATGTTTCAGACGGTCGCGCGGCGCGCGACCGCTTTTCCCAGGCCCGCGCTTATTTCCACAACGCGCAGCGGGTCTGCGCCTTGGTCGTGAACGCCTGCTCGCCCGGAATCGTCGCCATGATCTTGTAGTAGTCCCACGGCTCCTTCGATTCGGCCGGCGTCTTCACCTGCATCAGATACATGTCGTGGATCATGCTGCCGTCCTGGCGGATGTAGCCCTTCGCATAGAAGTCGTCGATCTTCGCCTTGTGCAGTTGCGCCATCACCTTGTCCGGATCGGTCGAGCCGACCGCCTGCACCGCCTTCAGGTAGTTCATCGTCGCCGAGTAATCCGCGGCCTGCAGGCTCGACGGCATCTTCTTCATCTTGTCGAAGTAGCGCTGCGACCACTTGCGCGTGTCGGCGTTCTTGTTCCAGTACCAGCTATCGGTCAGCACGAGGCCTTGCGTGGTCTCCAGACCGAGGCTGTGCACGTCGTCGATGAACATCAGCAACGCGGCGAGCTTCATCGTCTTCGTGATGCCGAATTCCTTCGCGGCCTTGATCGCATTGATCGTGTCGCCGCCGGCATTCGCGAGACCGAGGATCTGCGCCTTCGACGCCTGCGCCTGCAGCAGGAACGACGAGAAATCCGACGCCGACAGCGGATGACGCACCGCGCCGAGCACCTGACCGCCGTTCGCCTTCACGACGTCGGAAGTCGCTTTTTCGAGCGCCTTGCCGAACGCGTAATCGGCGGTCAGGAAGTACCACGTTTTGCCGCCCTGCTTCGTCACCGCCGAGCCGGTGCCGTTCGCGAGCGCGGTCGTGTCGTACGCGTAGTGGATCGTGTACGGCGTGCATTGCTCGTTGGTCAGCGTATCGGCGCCGGCGCCGACGTTGATGTAGACCTTGTGCTTCTCGCCCGCGACGGTGTTCATCGAGAGCCCGGTGGCCGAGTTCGTGCCGCCGATCAGCATGTCGACGCCGTCGCGGTCGAACCATTCACGCGCGCGCGACGCGGCGATGTCCGCCTTGTTCTGGTGGTCCGCGTACAGCACGGTGATCGGCTTGCCGTTGACCTTGCCGCCGAAATCGGCGACCGCCATGCGGATCGCTTCAAGACCGCCCTGCCCGTCGATATCCGCGTACAGCCCCGACATGTCGGTGATGAAGCCGATCTTCACGGCATCGTCGGCCGCTTGCGCGCTGCCCAACGTCAGTGCGGTGCCGGCGGCGACCGCGAAACAGAGTGAGGCAAGCCGCGCGAGTGGGTTCTTTTTCATGTGCGTCTCCAGGTTGTTCGCTTGTGGTTATCAGAGGCAATCGGGCACCTGCGAATGTGTCCGCATACGTGTCCGAATGTGTGTTTATACGCCCAGCAAATCGTGCAGCACCGGCATCTTGCCTTCGAGCTCGTTCGCCTCGAAGTGCTCGACGATCGTGCCATGCTCCATCACATAGAAACGGTCGGCGAGCGGCGCGGCGAAGCGGAAGTTCTGTTCGACCATCACGATCGTGTAGCCGCGCCCTTTCAGCGTGACGATCATGCGCGCGAGCGCCTGCACGATCACCGGCGCGAGTCCTTCCGAGATTTCATCGAGCAGCAGCAGATTCGCGCCGGTACGCAGAATCCGCGCGACCGCGAGCATCTGCTGCTCGCCGCCCGAGAGCCGCGTGCCCTGGCTCATGCGGCGTTCGCGCAGATTCGGGAACATCGCGTAGATTTCGTCGAGTGACATCATGTGCGCCTTGTCGCCGATCGGCGGCGGCAGCAGCAGGTTTTCCTCGCACGACAGACTCGAGAAAATGCCGCGCTCTTCCGGGCAATAACCGATGCCGCAATGCGCGATGCGATGCGTGGGCAGCTCGATCGTTTCGCGTCCGCCGATGCGGATCGAACCGGTGCGCCGCCCCGTGAGACCCATGATCGCGCGCAGCGTCGTAGTGCGTCCCGCGCCATTGCGCCCGAGCAGCGTGACGACCTCGCCGCGGCCGACCGTCAGATCGACGCCGTGCAGAATGTGGGATTCCCCGTACCAGGCTTGCAGTCCCGCGATCTCCAGCGCGGGTACGCCGTTTTTCGTTTCGCTCACTTCGAGGCCTTCGCGCTCGACAGTCGTATTCATGCGTGGGCTCCGGCGAGCGCCGCGTCGGCGCTGCCCATATAGGCTTGCATCACGAGCGGATTCTTCGACACTTCCGCGTAGCTGCCTTCGGCCAGCACTTCACCCCGTTGCAGTACGGTGATCGTGTCGGAGATGCCGGCGATCACGTTCATGTTGTGCTCGACCATCAGGATCGTGCGGCCCGCCGATACTTTCTTGATCAACGCGGTCACGCGGTCGACGTCTTCGTGGCCCATGCCTTGCGTCGGTTCGTCGAGCAGCATCAGTTCCGGTTCCATTGCAAGTGTCGTGGCGATTTCGAGCGCGCGCTTGCGCCCGTATGCGAGTTCGACGGTCAATACGTCGGCGAAATCGGTCAGGCCGACCTGGGTGAGCAGATCCATCGCGCGATCGTTCAGACGCCGCAGCGTGCGCTCGCTCTTCCAGAAGTGAAACGCGGTGCCGAGCGAGCGCTGCAGACCGACGCGCACGTTCTGCAATGCCGTCAGATGCGGAAATACCGCGGAAATCTGGAACGAACGGATGATGCCGCGCCGCGCGATCTGCGCGGGACGCTCGCCGGTGATATCGAGGCCGTTGAAAACGATCTGACCCGCAGTGGGCTCGAGAAATTTGGTGAGCAGATTGAAGCAGGTGGTCTTGCCCGCCCCGTTGGGGCCGATCAGCGCATGGATCGAGCCACGGCGCACGCGCAGGTTCACGCCGTTCACGGCGACAAAGCCTTTGAACTCGCGGGTGAGGCCGCGCGTTTCGAGAATCGTATCGCCGAGAATCATGTTCCCTTCCATACGGAGTAAGGCGAAGCATTACGATCTTTCCGCGCGAAACTCTGCGCGACTTTTTATGACGGCGGCACCCCCTGCCGCTCGTTGGCGTACTGCACCAATCCGGACGGTAATCCATGGCGCGGCACGCAGCATGGCTGTCATTGTCGCGCCAATGATGCAGCGCATTCATTGGGATTTGCACTTAGTGGATGAGGCCCGCGCCGTGCGTGCGCGATGCGCGCCGCACCGCGCCGCGGCAAACATGACCGATGCGGTGCATGACGCGCCCACTGTTCCGCGCTTCATGTCACACAGCGGACATCGACGCAGTCGCGCCGCTTTGCGCGGACACGCTGCCGCCCACGCGCGCGCGGCGGTCCTCGCGAATCATGTCGCTCGCGCGCTCGGCGATCATCAGCGTCGGCGAATTGGTGTTGCCCGACGTGATGTTCGGCATCACCGACGCATCGACGACACGCAAGCCCTCGACGCCGATAACGCGTAGCCGGTTGTCGACCACCGCGGCGGGATCGTCGGTCGTGCCCATGCGGCAGGTGCCGACCGGATGGAAGATCGTCGTGCCGACCGCGCCCGCGGCCTGCTGCAATTCCTCTTCGCTCTGGTACTGGATGCCCGGCAGAATCTCCCGCGGCTGATAGCGCGCGAGCGCGGGCGCGGCAGCGATGCGGCGCGTGAGACGCAGCGCATTCGCGGCCACGTGGCGGTCATAGTCGGTCGACAGATAGTTCGGCGCGATCGACGGCGGCGCGGATGGATCGGCGCAAGCGATATGGATGCTGCCGCGCGAGGTCGGACGCAACTGACACACCGACGCGGTGAATGCATTGAAGCGGTGCAGCGGTTCGCCGAAGCGATCGAGCGACAGCGGCTGCACGTGATACTCGAGATCGGGTCGCGTGAGCGATTGGTCGTCGGGATCGGACTTCGCGAATGCGCCGAGTTGCGACGGCGACATCGACATCGGCCCGCTCTGGAACAGCGCGTACTGCACGCCGATCATCAGCTTGCCCCACCAGTGCGCGGCCATCGTATTGAGCGTGCGCACGCCCTGCACCTGATAAGCCATGCGCAGTTGCAGATGGTCCTGCAGGTTTTCGCCGACCCCGCGCAGATCATGGACGACCTCGATGCCGAGATTTTGCAGACGCGCGCCGTTGCCGACACCGGACAGTTCGAGCAATTGTGGCGAGTTGACCGCGCCCGAAGAAAGGATGACTTCGCAACGAGCCCTGGCGAGATAGTCGACGTCGCCGCCACGGTATTCGACTCCCGTGCAACGGCGTCCTTCGAACACGACGCGCTGCGTGTGCGCGCCGGTAATGACCGTGAGATTCGGCCGCTTCAGCGCGGGCCGCAAAAACGCCTTCGACGCATTCCAGCGAATGCCGCGCTTCTGGTTGACGTCGAAATAACCGACGCCGGTGTTGTCGCCGCGATTGAAGTCGGCCGTCGCGGGAATGCCGGTTTGCTGCGCGGCTTGCGCGAACTCTTCGAGAATCTTCCATTTGAGGCGCTGTTTCTCGACGCGCCACGGACCGCCCGCGCCATGCGCTTCGTTGGCGCCGCCGTAATGATCTTCGCTGCGCCTGAAAACCGGCAGCACCGCGTTCCACGACCAGGCGCCGTCGTTCGTCACGCGCGCCCATTCGTCGTAGTCTTCGCGCTGCCCGCGCATATAGATCATGCCGTTGATCGACGAGCTGCCGCCCAATACGCGGCCCCGCGGATACGACAACGCGCGGCCGTTGAGGCCCGGTTCGGCTTGCGTCTTATAGAGCCAGTCCGTGCGCGGATTGCCGATGCAGTACAGATAGCCGACCGGTACGTGAATCCAGTGATAGTCGTCCTTGCCGCCTGCTTCGAGCAGCAGCACGCGCATATTCGGATCCTCGGACAGCCGGTTTGCCAGCACGCAACCCGCGGTGCCCGCGCCGACAATGATGTAGTCGAATTCGCCTTCGAGCCGCCGCGCGGCCACCTGCGTCGTTTCCGGGTGACTCATCGTCCAGTCTCCTAAGCATTTTTCCCGCGCACGCGGGGATGCCACTCCCACGCGTGCGCGGCAACGGGCTTTTATTTTTGTTGCGCGCGCGTCCCGAGGACGCGCAGGCTGCCCGCGCGAACCGCCCGATTATTTGGCGACCGGCATCGTGAATTCGGCGCCCTTCGCGATGCTGTCGGGCCAGCGCTGCATGATGCTCTTGTAGCGCGTATAGAAGCGCACGCCTTCCTCGCCGTACGCGTGATGGTCGCCGAACAGCGATTTCTTCCAGCCGCCGAACGAATGCCATGCCATCGGCACCGGAATCGGCACGTTGATGCCGACCATGCCGATTTCGATCTGACGCGAGAACGCGCGCGCGACGCCGCCATCGGAGGTAAACAACGACACGCCGTTGGCAAACTGATTCGCGTTGATCAGCTCGACCGCGGACGCGAAGTCCGGCACGCGCACCACGCACAGCACCGGCCCGAAAATCTCCTCGCGGTAGATCTTCATGTCGGTCGATACGTTATCGAACAGCGTGCCGCCGAGAAAGAAGCCCTTCTCGTGCCCGGCCACCTGGTGAGCGCGCCCGTCGACGACGAGCTTCGCGCCCGCCGCGACGCCGGCGTCGATATAGCCGACCACCTTGTCGCGATGCGCGCCCGTCACGAGCGGTCCCATCTCGGCCGCCGCTTCCATGCCGTTCAGGATCTTCAGGCTCTTCACGCGCGGCGTCAGACGCTCGATCAGTTCGTCGGCGATATGACCCACCGCGACCGCGACCGAAATCGCCATGCAGCGCTCGCCGGCCGAACCGTAGGCGGCACCGATCAATGCGTCGACGGCCTGGTCGAGATCGGCGTCGGGCATCACGACGAGGTGATTCTTCGCCCCGCCGAGCGCCTGCACGCGCTTGCCGTGCTTCGTGCCTTCCGTATAGATGTATTCGGCAATCGGCGTGGAGCCGACGAACGACAGCGCGCTCACGTCCGGATGCACGAGCAGCGCATCGACCGCGACCTTGTCGCCGTGCACGACGTTGAACACGCCGTCCGGCAAACCCGCTTCCCTCAGCAATTCGGCAAGCCGGTTCGACGCGGACGGATCGCGCTCGGACGGTTTCAGCACGAAGGTGTTGCCGCACGCGATCGCGACGGGGAACATCCAGCACGGCACCATCATCGGGAAGTTGAACGGCGTGATGCCGGCGACCACGCCGAGCGGCTGACGCAGGTTCCAGTTGTCGATGCCGCCGCCGATCTGATCGGTGAAATCGGTCTTCAGCAGATTCGGAATGCCGCACGCGAATTCGACGACTTCGATGCCGCGCATCACTTCGCCCTTCGCATCGGAAAACACCTTGCCGTGCTCGCGCGTGATCAGCTCCGCGAGTTCGTCGTGATGACGGTCGAGCAATTCCTTGAACTTGAACAGCACCCGCGCCCGTTTGATCGGCGCGGTTTCGCTCCATGCGGGGAACGCGGCTTTGGCGGCGGCGACCGCGGCGTCCACCTCGGCGACGCTCGCGAGTGGCACCCGCGTACTGACGCTGCCGAGCGCCGGATTGAAGACGTCGCCGAAACGGCCGCTCGTGCCCTCGAGGGCCTTGCCGTTGATGACATGGCTCAACGCGCGCGCGCCCGTCGTGCCGCGCACGGTGTCGTCCTGATGTGTCTCGCTCATCTCGTTCCTCTTCCCGTGAAATCTTCCGCTCCGCGCCATAACTGTCGAAGAGCTTGCCAGACGCCAAGCGTACGGCGCTTCGGAGCGACAAATCCAATGAGTAATGCTCAACTGCGCTATAAGCCGCGCTAATATCAGCGTTATGGATCTGACTCTACTCCGGGCCTTCATGACAGTCGCTCGCGAGGGCAACCTCACGCGCGCGGCGGTGCAACTGCACCTGACCCAACCCGCCGTCAGCCTGCAAATCAAGCATTTGCAGGAGACGCTCGGCGTGACGCTGTTCACGCGGACCTCGCACGGGCTCACGCTCACACGCGACGGCCAGGCGCTCCTGCCGCATGCCGAACGCGCGCTCGGCGCGGCGGCCGACGTCGAACGCGCCGCGCAATCGCTGCGCCAGGAAGTGCGCGGACGGCTGCGCATCGGCACGATTCTCGACCCCCAATTCCTGCGCCTCGGCGGCTTCCTGAAGCAGCTCGTCGAAACCTGGCCGCAGATCGAAACCGCGCTGCGTCATGGCATGTCGGGCTGGGTGCTCGAGCAGATTCGCGCGGGCGAACTCGACGTCGGTTACTACATCGGCCTGCCGTCCAACGACGACGCGCGCGACGGCTCCGCGTTCCACGCGGTCACGCTCACGCACTTCCAGTACCGCGTACTCGCGCCGGCCGGCTGGAAAGACCGCGTGAAGGGCGCGCGCGACTGGCGCTCGCTCGCCGCGCTGCCGTGGATCTGGACGCCGCCCGCGTCCGCGCACAACCGGCTGCTGTCGCGCTGCTTCGGCGAGGCGGGCGTGAAGCCCGTCAAGGTGGCGGAAGTGGACCAGGAGCCGTCGATGCTCGATCTGGTCAAGTCGGGGGTCGGCCTGACGCTCGCGCGCGATGCCACCGCGCTCGCCGAAGCGCATGCGCACGCGCTGACGATCGTCGAGGGGATCACGGTGCCGACCCAGCTCAGCTTTATCACGCTCGACGAGCGCAAGGACGAGCCGGCGATCGCCGCCGCGTTGAAGCTGATCGAACAGCAGTGGGCCAATTGAGCGGGGGCACTCTCCCGGGCGGGCGGCGGGTTCGGTACGCGCCACGCGGCGCTTCGCGATATGAGCTGCGCTAATGCCATGCGGGCGCGGCACACTGCGCAACCCAGCGGCTCGTGCATCGACACGCGATCCGCCAACGCCGCTCCTACCCGCCCCCACACCTGAAACCATGCTGTCACAAAGTTTTTGCTAGATTGAGGGCTTGCGCGCGCGCACCGGCCTCGCACCGTTTTTCCGTTCCGCCCAACTTAGTCCTTCCCGGCAGCTTCGCCCCGGCAACCCCGGAAGCCGCCGACCCTCGATCCATCGACAGGAGCCTGACATGGCACGCAACATCGAAATCAAAGCCCGCGCCCAGCATTTCGAGCAACTGCGCGAGCGCGCGGCGCAGCTCGCGACGGAGGCGCCGCTGATCTTCCGCCAGCAGGACTTTTTCTACGACGTGCCGCGCGGCCGCCTGAAGCTGCGCCAGTTCGAAGACGGCACGCCGGCCGAGCTGATCTTCTACCAGCGCGACGATCGCGACGGTCCGAAGGCGTCGTACTACACGCGCAGTCCGGTGACGAATCCCGAAGCGATGCACGCGCTGCTCGCGACCGCGCTGACCACGCGCGGCATCGTTACGAAGGAGCGGCATGTGTATCTGAGCGGGCGCACGCGGATTCATCTGGATCGCGTCGACGGTCTCGGCGATTTCGTCGAACTCGAAGTCGTGCTCGCGCAGGATGACGACGAAGAAGGCGGCCACGCCGAAGCGCATGCGATGTTCAGGAGCCTCGGCGTGTCGGAAGCGGATCTGGTGCCGGTCGCTTATGTGGATCTGCTGAACCAGCAAGGCGAGCCGAAGCAGGCCGCATGAGTTTCACGCGAACACGGGCCGCGGCATCGGATGGACGGCATCAGCCCGCCGCCGCCCCCGGCGCCAGATGACCTAGCGGCAACGGCCCGTTGCGCTTGAACGTGGTCAGCACGATATTGGAGCGCACGCTGTCGACGCCCGGCACGCGCATCAGCTTCTTCATCACGAAGGTGGACAGGTAGTTCAGATCCGGCGCGACGATGCGCAGCAGATAATCGGCGTCGCCGACCACCGCATGACATTCGAGCACTTCGGGCAGCACGTCGATCTGCTGCTGGAACTGCTCGATGATCGAATCGCCGTGATGCTTCAACTTGAGGCTCGTGAAAGCGGTGACGCCGAGGCCGAGCTTTTCCGGCCGCAGCACGACGCGATAGCCGTCCACGACGCCCACCTGTTCCAGCCGTTGCAAACGCCGGCCGATCTGCGACGGCGACAACGGTATCTGCTCGGCAAGCTGCTGATGCGTGGCGCGACCGAAGCGCTGCAACACGTCGAGCAGCGCGAGATCGAAGTGATCGAGTTCCAGCATGTTTGAATTCCGCATTGAATCGCCATTTGATGCAGGATTATTGCATGCAATCGCAATGTGACGCCAATCTTGCGCCCCTCCCGCGTGACACCCGCTCTACACTTGCATTCATCTGATGCAATTCGCGTTAAGCGCAGCTTTCCCATGTCCACCGCCACCAGCACCGCCAACACAGCCCGGCTGAAAGCGCAGTTCGACGCCGGCCTCGAAACTCGCGCCGATTTCACGATCGACCAGCCACTCGCACGCTACGGCACCGTCGATCACGCGGTCTGGCGGCAGTTGTATGCCCGGCAAACGGCGTTGCTCGAGGGCCGCGTGTGCGACGAATTCCTCACTGGGCTCGCGCGCATCGGTATGCCGGCCGACCGCGTGCCCTCGTTCGACAACGTCAACGCGAAGCTCACACCCGCAACCGGCTGGCGCATCGTCGCGGTGCCCGGCCTCGTGCCGGACCACGTCTTTTTCGAGCACCTCGCGAACCGTCGTTTTCCGGTGACGTGGTGGATGCGCCGCCCGGATCAGCTCGACTATCTGCAGGAACCCGACTGCTTCCACGACCTGTTCGGCCACGTGCCGCTGCTGATCGACCCGGTATTCGCCGACTATATGCACGCATACGGCCGCGCCGCGCTCGCGGCCAGCGACGCCGGCGCGCTGCCGCTGCTCGCGCGGCTTTATTGGTACACAGTGGAGTTCGGTCTGATCCGCGACGACGCCAGTCCGAACGGCGTGAAGATCTACGGCGCGGGCATCATATCGAGCAGGGGCGAGACGCTCTACAGCCAGCAGAGCGCCGCGCCGAACCGGCTCGGCTTCGACCTCGAACGCGTAATGCGCACGCGCTATCGCATCGACACGTTCCAGAAAACCTACTTCGTAATCGATGACTTCGCGCAACTCTTCGACGTCGCGCAAACCGATTTCGCGCCGCTGCTGGCGAAGCTCGCCGTGGCGCCCACATGCGCGGCCGGCGATGTATTCGACAGCGATTGCGTGATCACGCGCGGCTCGCGCGAAGGCTGGCAAACCAGCGGCGACGTTTGAGCCAGCGCCCGCGCGGCATACGTGAAAAAATGACGGATGCGCACGCCCGCCGGCGCGCGCGTTCGACCTGTGAGGTGATGCGATGATTCAGAAACTGACTTCCGGGGAACGTACCCAGCAACTGGCGAAGCTCGAGGGCTGGCAAGCGGTCGCGAACCGCGACGCGATCCAGCGGACCTTCAAGTTCGCCGATTTCAACGAGGCTTTCGGCTTCATGACGCGCGTGGCGATCAAGGCACAGGAAATGGATCACCACCCCGAGTGGTTCAACGTCTACAACAAGGTGGACATCACGCTGTCCACGCACGAAGCGAACGGCGTAACCGAGCGCGACATCGAACTCGCATCGTTTATCGACAGTATTGCCGTGTAATACAAAAAATTCGCGGCGTTGTACGCGTATTTATATGCCGGACTGCGCGCAATCGGGCCAGAATGAAAGGGCAATGCAGGCAATTCCCCCTGCAAACCTTCAGTTCTACAGGCTAGTATTAAGTCGAACGTAAGACTCCCACGCCTGCTTTGCGAGAGGGTCTAAACGATCCGGTGATAGCGACTGCTGACGCTGTACAATCAGCAGCGCATACGGCTTGGAGAGCGCGCTTGCCTCCTTGCACAGAACGAGTTCGTCGCCGCTCGAAGGTGAGCGGGCGCGCCAGAAGTTGATCGCGGCTTCCAGTTCGTGAATGCTGATCTCGGACATGACTTCGTGATGGCTCGAAGGCGCTTCAGGACGGCTCGATGGCTGCTTCGTGGCCCGTTACCGCCAATCCGGCACGGCCACGCCGCACGCTACCTGTGCAGCAGGCGCCCCGGCGAACCGCTTGCCCAAACGCCTAACCCATTGTACTTGAGCGAATTCCATGCGACTCCTTCTGATCGAAGATGACCGCCCCATCGCACGCGGCATCCAAAGCAGTCTCGAACAAGCCGGCTTCACCGTCGATATGGTCCACGACGGCATTTTTGCCGAACAGGCCCTCACGCAAAACCGTCACGAGCTGGTGATTCTCGACCTGGGTCTGCCGGGCATCGACGGCATGACGCTGCTCTCGCGCTTCCGCCAGAGCAACCGCCACACGCCGGTAATCATCCTGACCGCGCGCGACGAGCTGAACGACCGCGTGCAGGGTCTCAATTCCGGCGCCGACGACTACATGCTGAAGCCGTTCGAACCCGCCGAACTCGAAGCGCGCATTCGCGCGGTGATGCGCCGCAGCGGTCCGCACGGCGACATGCCGCGCCCCGAAGTGTCGTTGGGCGGTGTGCGGCTGTCGGGCGTCGATCGCCGCATCTTCAACGACGACAAGCCGCTCGAGCTGTCGCCGCGTGAATTCGCGGTGCTCGAAATGCTGCTGCTGCGTCACGGCCGCGTAGTCAGCAAGGCGCAGCTCCAGGATCACCTCACGCACTTCGGCGGCGATCTCGGCGATACCGCGATCGAAGTCTACGTGCACCGGGTACGTAAGAAACTCGAGAACTGCCGTGTCGAAATCGTCACCGTGCGTGGCTTCGGCTACCTGTTGCAGGAAATCCGCCAGGCCGCGTAATCGCCGTGAAGGCCGCGCATCGCGTCGCGGCCCGACGGCGCCGGTCCGGCGCCGCGTACCCGGTGCGTCCATGACGCACGGTGCGCGATCGGCCGGCATCTGGACTATTTCAGAGCGCGACGCACCGTTGTTACAGCGGCTGCCATCGCGGTTGCCCCCGTCCCGAGCGTACGATCATGCCCCAGCCGGCCGCCAATAGTCTGCGCCGCACGCTGCTGCGGCGCCTCGCTGCTCCCCTTTCGCTGCTCGCGCTGATGAGCGGCCTGATCGCTTACTGGCTTGCGTGGCAGTACACGCAGCACGTGGTCGACCGCTCGCTCGCCGACCTCGCCACCGCGATCTCCAAACAGATCCAGATTGCCGGACCGGAAGCGCCGATCACGGTGCCGCCGCTCGCGCAGGCGATGTTCTCCGATCCGGTCGAGCATCTGGTCTACCGGATCAGCACCGGCGACCGGGAAATCGCCGGCGACAACAATCTGCCGCTGCAAGGCACCAACGTGCGCCGCATGCACTACGCGTATGTATTCGAGACGCAGCACGAGGGCGTGACGGTACGCGTCGCTCAGGTGCGGGTCGATCAGCCGACCGGCAATCCGATCGTCGTCGAGGTGGGTCAGCCCGTGCATCACCGGTTCCGCATCGCCGCCGAGTTTCTGGTCGCGATCATGATGCCGCTGCTGTTGCTGCTGCTGGCCGGCTGGGTGATCGTATGGCGCGTCGTCAACCAGCAGCTCAATCCGCTGACCGCGCTCGCGGATTCGCTGAACCGGCAAACGCACACGTCGCTCGAACCGGTCGACGAGACCTTCGTGCCGGTCGAAATCCGTCCGCTCACCGGCGCGCTGAACGCGTTGCTCGACCGGTTGAAGGCCGCCCTCGAGGCGCAGCGCAAATTCATCGCCGACGCCGCGCATCAGTTGCGCACGCCGCTCACCGCGGTGAAGCTGCACGCCGAGCAGGCGGTTGTCGCGCGCGACCCGCAGCAGACGCTCGCCGCGGTGCGCGAGCTGCGCGCCGCCGCCGACCGCGCGGTGCGGCTGTCGAATCAGTTGCTGTCGCTCGCGCGCGCGGAGCCGGGCGAACAGGCGGCACGCTTCGTTACCGTCGATATGGCCGCGCTCGCGTTCGACACCGGCGCCGAATGGGTGCCGCGCGCGCTCGCCGTGCGGGTCGACCTCGGCTTCCAGCGCCTCGACGATCCGTCGAACGATCAGCCGCTGATGGCGCGCGGCAATCCGGTGCTGCTGCACGAGGTGATCGCGAATCTGCTCGATAACGCGCTCAAGTATGTGCCGCCGTCGCGCATGGACGGCGGCCGCATCACCGTGACGGTTTCGCAGACGCTGATCGACGACGTGCGCATGGCGGAGATCGTCGTCGAGGACAATGGGCCCGGCGTGCCGTATCCGCAGCAGGCGGACCTGTTCAAGCGGTTTTTCCGCGGCGACGGACAGAGCGAAGCCGGTGTGGACAGCGGCGCGGGTCTCGGCCTCGCGATCGTCCACGACATCATGGTGCTGCATCACGGCAGCGTGCACTACGAGGACGCGCCGGACGGCGGCGCACGATTTATCGTGCGAATTCCGTTGCTGCCGGTCAACGCGGCTGGCGGCGTTCCCACCGATTCCGACGCACGGCGACCGGCAAAAAAACCGGCGCACTCGGCGCCGGTGGATTTATAGCGCTCCTGTTGTAGCGCTATGAAGACTT
The DNA here is from genome assembly GCF_047605525.1 of Paraburkholderia sp. GTDB lineage: Bacteria > Pseudomonadota > Gammaproteobacteria > Burkholderiales > Burkholderiaceae > Paraburkholderia. Next base: position 152,156 of record NZ_JASGFN010000001.1, read on the forward strand.
GACGGGCCCATCCCTCATTTCTTCTTCGATTTCTTCGCCGACTTGCCCGGCTTATCCGTGGATTTGCCGGCCTTGCCCGATTTATCGGACTTGCCGCCGCCCTTGCCCTTCTCCGGCAGCGCCAGCATCGTGCCGCGGCACTTGCGTGCGCCGCAACGGCACTCGTATTCCTTCTTCAGTTTCTTCGTCTGACGCGCGTCGATCACGAGGCCATAGTCATAAAAGACTTCCTCGCCTTCCGCGATATCGCGCACCGCGTGAATGTACACGTGACCGTCGATTTCCTCGGCTTCGCAGTTCGGCGCGCACGAATGGTTGATCCAGCGCGCGCTATTGCCGTTCACCTTGCCGTCGATCACCTTGCCGCTGTCCAGCGCAAAGTAGAACGTGTGATTCGGTTCAGCCGGATTGTGCGGATGACGGCGCAACGCTTCTTTCCAGGAGATCCGCTCGCCCTTGTATTCGATCAGCCGCTCGCCGGCCGCAATCGGTTCGAGTGCAAACACGCCTTTGCCGTGTACACCCGAACGGCGCACGGCGATCCTGCGTGAATTCATTGAATGAATCCTTGTGAATAACGGGGAGATGAAGTTGAACAACCGTCAGACGCGCATCTTGCGCGCTGCTTTTTCTGACGCGAATAGCAAACGCGGCGCCCTGCGAGCGCCGCGTCCGTCGATTTGCGACGCGCAACGCGCCACAACCGGCATCCTACACGCTGGAGACGGCTTCGTTCAACCGTCACAAAACGCGTTCGCTCAACGTGCGGCACACGTCATCGTTGACCGAACGAAATGTCGCCGAACAGCGCCTTCTGGTCGCGCGGTTGCGAACGCCAGTACTGCGGCGGCGCCTCGACCGTGGCGCCGAGCTGCGCCGCCGCGTGCCACGGCCAGCGCGGGTTGTACAGCAGGCCGCGGGCCAGCGCGATCAGATCGGCGTCGCCCGCTTCGATCAGTTGCTCGGCATACAGCGGATCGGTAATGAGCCCGACGCCGATCGTCGTGAGACCGGTGGCATGCTTGACCGCCTTCGCGAACGGAATCTGATAGCCGGGTTCGAGCGGAATGCGCTGCAACGGCGACACCCCGCCCGACGACACGTCGATCCAGTCACAGCCGCGCTTTTCCAGTTCGTGCGCAAAGGCGATCGTGTCTTCGAGCGTCCAGCCGCCTTCGACCCAGTCGGTCGCCGACACGCGCACGCCGACCGGTTTGTCGGCCGGAAACGCGGCACGCACGATATCGAAGACCTCGAGTGGGAAACGCATGCGGTTTTCGAGCGAACCGCCATATTCGTCGTTACGCTGATTGGCGATCGGCGACAGGAACTGATGCAGCAGATAGCCGTGTGCCGCATGCACTTCGAGCGCATCGATACCGAGACGCGCGGCGCGCCGCGCCGATGCCGCGAACGCTTCGCGAATCCGGTTCAGGCCGCCGACGTCGAGCGCGAGCGGCGGCTCCTCGCCCGCCTTGTGCGGCAACGCCGACGGCGCATGCGGCAGCCACCCGCCTTGCGCCACCGGAATCAGTTGACCGCCTTCCCACGGCACATGGCTCGACGCCTTGCGGCCCGCATGCGCCAACTGCATCGTCACCTTGATATGCGAATGCTTGCGGATCGCGGCCAACACCGGCACGAGCGCGGCTTCGGTCGCATCGTCCCACAAGCCGAGATCGCCCGGTGTGATGCGGCCGCCCGGCTCGACCGCGGTCGCCTCGATAAACAGCATGGCCGCGCCGGACAACGCGAGGCTGCCGAGGTGGATCATGTGCCATGCGGTAGCCTCGCCACGTTCGGCGGAGTACTGGCACATCGGGGATACGACGATACGATTGGGAAGCGTCACGCTACGCAGCGTGAGCGGAGAGAAAAGCGCGCTCATGGATTCGCCCAGTGAAAACCCGAGAGCGATCGAGCATAGCACCGTAGGCCGTTTACTGCTTTACCGCATGAGCACGCCCAGTCAGCTTTTCGTGTCGACCTGGTCGAGCCATTCGCCGAACATGCGGCGCGCGGCGGCTTCGAGCGTCGGACCGAATTGCGCGGTATCGGCACGCAACCGGCACGCGTCGATGCGGCGGCCGGCCAGCTCGCTCGCATTGCCGATCAGCCACGGCTCGAAGCGATCCGTGCGAATCTCGGGGTGACACTGCAAACCAAGCACGTGATCGCCCCACGCGAACGCCTGGTTCTCGCAGGCCGGCGTCGACGCGAGACGCGTGGCGTTGGTGGGAAGATCGAAGGTGTCGCCGTGCCAATGCAGCATCGACGTAGACGCGCCATCCAGATGACGCAGCGGCGACGCGCGGCCGGCATCGGTCAGCGTGAGCGGCGTCCAGCCGAGTTCGGCTTGCGCGGCCGGATAGACACGCGCACCGAGCGCCCGCGCGATCAATTGCGCACCGAGACAGATGCCGAGTGTCGGCAGACCGGCCGCGATGCGCTTTTCGATCATCGCGAGCAACGGCACGAGCGTCGGATAAAACGTATCGTCAGTTGCGCTGATCGGGCCGCCGAGCACCACCATCAACGACGCGCCGACCGGATTCGGCGCCTCGATACGGGCCACGCCCACATCGAGATAACGAACCGGGCGCCCGCGCTCGCCGAGCACGAGCTCGAGACTGCCCAGATCCTCGAAATGCACATGGCGAATGGCCAGTACTTCGTGATTCATCGGCCTGCCCCACCTTCAGGTTAGCTCGCAACTCGCCGCGGTATGGCGCCCGCCGGCTGACAGGCGGTTCGTGCCGCCCGCCGCGGCCGGCAGGTCATGGTAGCGGATTGTTCCGGAAAACGCTCCGTTATTGGGCGAAGATTTTCCAGGTTCTCTTCTGGGTGGTCATGTCCGCGATTTCGTATACGGAACAGTCGAGACGCAGATTGGTATCCGACATGTTCTGCTCGAGCAGCGTGCAGCGATGCGGCGTCTTCTTCGGATTCTTGCTCGGTTCGAAATATGCGCAGCTCAGGCACATACGGTGCGCCGGAATCGTGTTCTGCGCCTCGAGTTGATGGATGGTTTTGAGCAGCGTGCGGTAGAACACGACCTGTTCGTCTTCACGCAACGTACCGACAGCCTTGCTCAGAAAGTCCGGCCACTGCACGGCGCGTTTAGCCGCGGTACGGCCACGCCCGGTCAGACGGACAGCGAGCGCACGGCCGTCGTCGAGCGCGCGGCGCTTTTCCACGAGGCCCTTGGTTTCGAGCGTGCTCACCGCATCGCTCGTGGTCGCGGCGGTCAGCGCCGTTTCGCGGGCAATTTCGCCGAGACGCATCGGCCCTTTACGCTGCATCAACAGCACCAGAATTTCACCCTGGGTCGGCGTGAGGCCCGCGCCTTCCGCCCATTCCCAAGCCTGGCTTCGCATCGCCGTGCTCAATCGCAGCAGGCTGTGCGTCACTCGCCCGGGTGCCTGTTCTCCGTATACGCCTTCGCTCATAATCTTCAATTCGTTTATTTGCCGCTTTCGTGCGATACCGGCAATCTGCTTGCCGGCCGCGCCCGCTACGTGTGTGGGGTAGCTTCGCCCAACTGCCGACGAAACCGTTGCTTCTACTATCTCAAAAATGTGCCGCCTTGCAAGCCACAAGGCCACGAAAAACGACATTCTATGCGAGAGCGCCAAATCGCACAGCTAACTTTCCCAACGCAAGCTGTGGATAACCGGGGGAAAACATAGGGATAGCCTGTGCAGCGTTTTTCGACGACTATCCGCAACAGGCTGAACCCTTCACCGCCAATGCCCCGCCCAAGGCCGCCGGCACGCTTTTATCCACCCGTTATCATTTTCACAGCGCGTTGACTTTGCAAGGGATTATCAGTTGTCCACAGGCTCGGGCAATGCCGGTTAACGACTACTACGCTCATACGCGCTCATATTCGTAAACGTTTGGAAAGACCAGAAGTGCCGCGCGCTCAAAATTTCCTGAAAGTTTCATTACGAAAAAAACCCGCACACGGCGGGTTTCGTTGCAACGTCACGCACACGTGATGGATGCGGACAGATTTTGCGCGGACTTCGCGGCTAGGCCCGCCATTGCAGACACTGCTGCCGCACCGCTTCGTGCAAGGATTTTTCCTGCGCAAACACGCTGCGCAGCCACGTCGCGTCGTTGACCTGGCCACGCGCAATCGCACCGATTTCGGCAAGCGCGTTGACCGAACCCAGCGCCTGGGCATGCGGCGCGATCAATTCAAGCGTCTCGAGGATATCCTCCGAAATGGTCTTGCGCTCGCCCGTTTGCGGATTGATGCAGGTGCCGCCGAGCCCGAAGCGGCATGCTTCGAAGCGGTTGAATGTATAGACGAGATAGTCGTCTTCTTTCGGCGTAATCGGTTTGTCGAGCAGCAGATGGCGCGCGAGCGTCTGGATGTAGCAGGCGATCGCCGCGGCGCGGTCCACCGAGAACGGCGTATCCATCACACGTACTTCGATCGTGCCGAAACCGGGTTTCGGCCGGATGTCCCAGTAAAAATCCTTCATGCTGTTGACCACGCCGGTGTGGACCATCTTCGAGAAATATTCCTCGAAGCTGTCCCACGTAAGCACGAACGGCGCGCGGCCCGACAACGGAAATGCGAACACAGAATTGAGCCGCGCCGAATGAAAACCGGTATCGACGCCCTGCACGAACGGCGACGACGCGGACAACGCGATGAAGTGCGGAATGAAGCGCGACATCGAATGCAGCAGATACAGCGCGCTGTTCGGATCCGGGCAGCCGATGTGCACGTGCTGGCCGAACACCGTGAACTGCTTCGCGAGATAGCCGTACAACTCGGAAAGATACTGAAAACGCGGCGTATCGACGATCTGCCGCTCGCTCCATTGCTGGAAAGCATGCGTGCCGCCGCCGCACAGGCCGACGTTCAGATGATCGGCCGCGGACACCAGCGTGTCGCGAATCTTGCGCAGATCGGCGACGGCCTGCTCGTGCGACGTGCAGATGCCGGTCGACAGCTCGATCATGCTTTCGGTGATTTCCGGCGTGATATTGCCGGGAATTTTTTCGTCCTTGATGAGGCGCAGCAGATCCGTGCCGGCCTTGGTCAGATCATAGTCATGCGTATTGACGATCTGCATCTCCAGTTCGATACCGAACGTGAACGGTTTCGAATCGATGAAGGGTTCGAGTGACATGGCGTCCCCTGAGTCAGGTCGTTTTTGAAACTACTCCTCGCGCCGTTCGGCGACGAGCGCGAGACTGCGATACACGAGCCACGGCCCGAGAATCTGCAGCACGAAAATCGAACACATGACGATCGCGCGCAGTTGCGGATCGAAATTCGGATACAGGTTGTACGTATCGTCGACGAGCAGATAGGCGAGCGCTGACATCGGCGATAACGACAGGCCGAGCGCCACCCCCTGCTTCCAGTTCAGACCGCTCGGCCTGGCGAACGCGAGCACGCCGACCAGTTTCGCGACGAGGCGCGCAACAATCAGGCCCAATGCCGCGACACCGCCGAGCGCAATGTGCTTCCATTCGAACGAGGTCAGCGTCAACACGAACAGGATCACGGTCAGCAGCCAGCCGGCCGTGCCGAAATGTTGCGGCCACAATTGCGGACGCGCTTCGTGGTTCTTGACGATGATGCCGGCGGCGAGCAGCGCGAGAATCGTCGACAGCTTGAACAGATGCGCGACGGCGATCGCGAGCAATACGAGACCGAACAGCGCGACGAACGAATGCTCGTCGTGCATGTTCAGACGGCGATAGAAAAACGTGCAGGTGCGCGCAAGCAGATACGCGAGCACGAGCGAGCCCACCAGCAGATACAACGGCTGCAGGATGGTCGCGAACACATTGCCGTAAACCTCCTGATGCAACCAGCTCGACACGAGCTTTTCGATCACCACCGCGTACATGCTATTGAGCGCGGTCAACGTCAGAAGACGCTGCGTGACCTGGCCTTCGGCGCGCAATTCGGTTTTCAACTGGATCACCATCGCGGGCGACGTCGCCATCGCGATCGCCGCAAGCACGGTTGCCACCATCAGCGGCACGTTCAGAAACAGCAGAACCGGCAGAACGAGCACGAAAGTCAGCGTCGCTTCGGCGACGCTCGACAGGATCAGCCACGGATTGCGGCGAATCCAGCGCAGATCGAGCCGGCTGCCGAGTTCGAACAGCAGCAGACCGAGCGCGACATCGAGCAGCGGCCGCGCGGCGCTCGCGGAATCCGCATCGATGACGCCGAAGCCGGCCGCGCCGGCTACGAGGCCGATCACCGCATAACCGGAAATACGCGGCAAACGCCACGCGCGATAACAGAGCTCGCCGCACAAACCGGCGGCAAGCAATGCAAGACCCGCCCAGAAGATGGCGTCGGGTGAAAGCGGCCACGCTGGAAAAAACGAAAACGCCGAATTCATCGTGATGGGTTCTCCCTGGCAGCAACGGCAGACGACACGAACCGGCGCACACGCACGCCGGCGAACGAGCGAACAGTGAAGGCAGGTTCGCTGTCGCAATCGCTTCGCGAAGTCAGCGTTGCGAGTTTCAATGATCGGATGATCGGAATGCGCCGCGGCCGTAAAGAACCGCAAGAGCCGGCAGATTCACCGATGCGGCCTGGCAACAGCAACCGGAACGGAGAAAGAACGCCGTCGACTTTGAATCAGATTCTGTTTGATCGGCACCGTTCCGTTGCTGCACGTGCCGCCAGACGCGGAGGCACGACGCGGAAAAAGAACGGCGATTGTGCCATAGCTTTTTCTGTCCAGACCGAAAAGACGCCAGGTCGCAGGCAAAACGGTAAAAAGGTACAACTTCTTCATGGCGACGGAAAAAGCGACCTTGCGTTGCGTTAACCGATGCTAACCGGCCCCGCAGTTTGCGCATGGCGGATGTGTTTTTCATGTGCGTTGGCGAACCTCGATAAGCAGAGTCCGACGACGTTTTGATGGAGTTCAGCCGGGCGGGAGAGCTGGCGTTAGCCCGGGCTTTGCTGTTTACCGGTTTACCGTATGTATACGTAGTAACAGTTAACAAGCTGCCTCCGTTTCTGTGGATAACTCCGGTTTACCGAAATGAATCAGCCATTTGTCGACCGCATAACCGGATGCACAGCATGTGCGGGAGCGGCAGGTATACGCGGGCAACTTTTTGCCGTTTTTCGCGGAGCTCGAGTTACCCCGTTTACGTCCACAACGGTTCCACACGACTTGCGCCGGTTAACTGCGTGGTTGTCCACAGGTTGCGGTGGATAACCGGGATAACCGCGGGTGCCGGTTAACGTGAGCGGTTAACCGACCGTCCGCTGCCGTAACGCACGCAGCAGAAAACGTGCGGGGTCGATGTCCTCGGCGAGATCGCGCTCGAGCGGCCAGGGCTCACCTTCGATCTGCGATGCGATCAACTCCGCGCCGAGCGCGGCCCACACGAGACCGCGGGATCCATATGCGAACGCGCCGTACAGACCGTCGCTGCGAGGCAGATCGAGCGGCCATGCGCCGCGCAGGCGCGCGGCATCGCGGGCGGCCGCGGTTTCGTCGGCGAACTGGCCGATCATCGGCATGCGGTCGCTCGTCACGCAGCGGAATGCAACGCGGCCTGCGAACCCGGCAAGCGCGTCCGGCCGCGTCGTATCGAGTGTGCGAGAGAACGCCGGCAACATCTGCGTGACGCGCTCGATGTTTTCCCGATGACCGTCCGCGCGCAGCGACGTGTCAGGGTCATCGAGTTCATAGGTGGCGCCTGTCAGCGTGACGCCGTTCGCGAGCGGCACCGCGTAGCCTTCGCCGATCACCGGCAGCGCGAGCGGCGCAACCGTGCCGGGCGGCAGCAGGCTCAACTGGCCGCGAATGCTGCGCGTCGGCGCATGGCGCAACCCCGCGATGCGCGCGGCTTCGTGCGCGCCCGCGACGATCACGACCGGGGCGCGCGCGACCGCGTTGCCGGCGATATCGAAGACGGTCCATTGATCGCCGGAACGTTCGAGCCGCGCGACGTCGACACCGAAACGCCGTTCGAGCCCATCACCCGCCGCGGCGAACTGCGCCGCGCAGAGCGACGCCGGATCGATCCAGCCGCCGCGCGGAAAGAACCAGCCGCCGCGTGCGAGCGGCGTGCCGGCGAGCGTGCCGGCTTCGGCGGCACAGACTGGTGTCACGTAGCCGGATGGATAGCGGAACGTGGCGATCGCGTCGCCGATCGCGCGCGCTTCGTCGTCGTCCGCGGCGATCTGCAGCAAACCTGCTGCGCCGCGCGCAAGTCGATGACCGGCCCGTTCGAGCGCGTCCCAGCGATCGAGCGCATACAGGAAGCCCGCACGCGTGACGCGCGACGCGACACTGTCGTCGCGGGAAATCATCGGGTGGAATACGCCGGCCGGATTGCCCGACGCATTCTGCGCGACCGATGCATGCCGTTCGAGCGAGGTCACGCGCCAGCCCCGCGCCGCGAGCCGTTCGATGACCGCGCAACCGGCGAGCCCCGCGCCGATCACGACCGCGTGCCGTTCTTCGTGCGCGAACGGCGTGGGGGGTTCGTAGCGACGCACGCGCCAGCGCGGCGCGAAACGGCCGACCAGCATCGCCCGCTTCCAGCCGAAGCCGTCGACCTTGCGATACTCGAAGCCGCATTGCGTCAACGCGCGCTTGACGTCGCCGGCACTGCTGTAGGTGGCGAACGTCGCGTCCTCGTCCGCGACACGCGCGAGCGCCTTGAAAATCGCCGGGCTCCATAGCTCGGGATTTTTCGCCGGTGAGAAGCCGTCCAGATAGAACGCGTCGGCGCGCAGCCGCAATGCGGGCAGGGTCTCGGTCGCATCGCCGAGGATCAGCGTGAGCACGACGCGGCCGTCTTCGAATTCGAGCCGGTGCGTGCCGGGCACGAGCATCGGACATGCGTTCGCGAGCGTGTCGGCGAGTTGCGCGATCAGCGGATCGGAGAGTGTCATCGCATGGACGCGGCGCAAATCAGCGGCGCTAAACGGATGCTTTTCGGTCGAGACGAAATGCAGCCGCTCGCAACGCGATGGATCCGCGCGCCACGCGGCCCACGTCACGAGAAAGTTGATGCCCATGCCGAAGCCGGTCTCGAGCACGGTAAACGCGCGGCGGCCCTGCCATCGTTCGGGTAGCGCATTGCCGCGCAGAAAAACGTAGTGGGCCTGCTCGAGCGCGCCGACGGCACTGTGATAGATATCGTCGTAGAGCGGCGAAAACGGGCTGCCGTTATCGCGAAAAGCGAGGACGGCGGGGATCAGCGGATCGGTCATGCGCGGCGAAAAAGGACGCTCGAAAGAGCGGTTTCGGGTCGTTGACGTCAGCGCTCGCGGCTCGCGAAACGCCGGAAAAGACAGCTACGGGTGCTTGCTGCGTTGGTAAAAACCAACGTCAGGCCCCGTCGGTACTGGGTTTCAGGCCTCAAATGGGGGTCCTGGAGCGCGAAAATTTCGATTTCCTTGCAATAACGGCCCGAGAACCGTGCAATTCTTCGAAACCCTTATCCTGATTGGGTTTGCGCTGCGCTATCATAGCAAGCGCCGCGAAGGGTGCGGCAGCACGGCCGCCGTACTGTTATCTGTGCGGCGCGACAGATCCCCGGGATCAGGGCCGCAGCTGCTCGACGGCGCGGTACGCGCACGTATAATCGGCGCGTTCGCGCTGTTCGTATCAACCTAAACTCAGAAAGGAACCTTAATGAACAAACAGGAACTGATCGACGCTGTCGCAGGACAGACGGGCGCCAGCAAGGCTCAAACCGGCGAAACGCTGGACACGTTGCTTGAAGTGATCAAGAAGGCTGTGTCGAAGGGTGAAGCGGTCCAGTTGATCGGCTTCGGTAGTTTTGGTTCGGGTAAGCGCGCAGCGCGTACGGGTCGCAATCCGAAGACCGGCGAAACTATCAAGATCCCGGCAGCCAAGACCGTCAAGTTCACGGCAGGCAAGGCGTTCAAAGACTCAGTCAACAAGCGCTAAGCAGACGCCTGCCAGGCAGTTGACGCAGCGAGAAACCCGCCAATGCCAACGGCGGGTTTTTTTTCGTCTGTACGGTGTGGCGAATTAAAGAGCGCTTCGCCTAGTCGCGACGATGCACGATCTCGCCATGACCATGCCCGCAATGCTCGCAGTCATCGCCGTGCTCGTGGTCGTGATGATCGTGGTCGTGATCATGATCGTCTTCGTCGAAGTCCCACGTAGGGAATGGATCGGCGAACTGCTGCCAGCCTTGCGGGCCGAGCGCGTATTCGTCGTCGGTGACGAGGCACGCGTCGAATTTCGCGCGCCACAGCGCGGGATCGATATCGACACCGATCAGCACGAGTTCCTGGCGACGATCGCCGATGCGCATGTCGTCCGGATCGCCGTACCAGTCGGCGGCGATTTCGGCGGCGAGCTCGTCATCGCCTTCCGGCCATTCGCCGCGGTCCTGCGCGGCCCACCACATACCCGCCGGACCATGCCGGCAGGCACCGCCCGCCTGCGATAGCGAGCCGGCAATGTCGTTGCGCGTCGCGAGCCAGAAGAAGCCCTTGCTGCGCAGCACGCCCTGCCATTCCTGATGCAACAGCTCCCATAGCCGCTGCGGATGAAACGGTCGGCGCGCGCGGTAAACGAAATGGCCGATCCCGTATTCGTCCGCTTCGCTGTGGTGCTGGTGGCCGTGCTCATCTTCATGCTCGTGTTCGAGCGACGCGAGCCAACCCGGCGCGCCCGACGCCTCATCGAAATCGAAATGGCCGGTGTTGAGCACCTGGTCGAGCGGCACGTTGCCGAAACGGCTCACGACCTGCACCGCGCGCGGGTTGATTCGCGCGAGGATGTGCCGCAGGCGCGCGAGTTCGTCCGCGCTGACGAGATCGGCTTTATTCACGACAAGCACGTCACAGAATTCGATCTGCTCGATCAGCAGCTCGACGATCGTGCGATCGTCTTCTTCTGTAGCCGCGATGCCGCGTTCGGCGAGCGCATCGGCCGAGCCGTAGTCCCGCAGGAAGTTGAACGCGTCGACGACCGTAACCATCGTGTCGAGCCGCGCAACGTCGGAGAGCGATGCACCGTCGTCGTCGACGAAAGCGAAAGTTTCGGCGATCGGCATCGGCTCGGCGACGCCGGTCGATTCGATCAGCAGCGCATCGAAGCGCTTTTCATCCGCGAGGCGGCGGACCTCGTTCAGCAGATCGTCGCGCAACGTGCAGCAGATGCAGCCGTTCGACAGCTCGACGAGCTGCTCGTCGACATGCGACAGCGCGGCGGCATTGCGCACCAGCGTCGAATCGATATTGACGGCGGCGAGATCGTTGACGATCACCGCGACGCGCAACCCGGCGCGATTCGCGAGGATATGGTTCAGGAGCGTGGTCTTGCCGGCGCCCAGAAAACCGGAGAGCACGGTGACGGGCAATAGCGGCTGGTTCATCGCGATACGGAAAAACAGGAAGATTGGAAGGCGTGCCGGGCTCGGACTGCATCAAACGATGCGGCCATTGCGTCGTGAAAACCCGCAAGAGCCTTAGCGGCAGTATGAAGCCGCATTGTGCATCAAAACGGACGCGCGCCGCGCGAGCATGTCAGGCAGCAACGCGGCGTCTGAAATCGGCCGACGGAAAAAACAGCGGGAGAGAAAGGAATAGCAGAGCGAAAAGCGGAAGGAAGGAGACGGAAAAACTGCCGCGCGTTAGCGCGCGGGCGGCATCAGTTTCCAGCTACGCAGGATCGCGGCGATCTGCTGCGCGTACTTGTCGCGCAGCGTCGGCGTTTCCGAGTGATATGCGCCGACCGCCTGCCACGTATTGCCATATTTATTCATTTGCCGGCGCAGATGCCACGCGGCGATATAGACGTTCTTGCACGGCTCCATCAGCGTACCTTGCGAGATTCCGTATTGCGCGAGCACGGGCAGATGGACCGAGTTGATCTGCATCACGCCGTAATCGGTCGAGCCGTTTGCGTTCTTGTGCTGCGCATCCGGCCGGTTGTGCGATTCCTGCCAGGCAATGGCTCGCAGGATCAATGGGTTAACCTTCTGATATTTAGCCGCCTCATCGAAACAGTCGGCGCGCGCGGATCCGGCTGCTGCGAGCAGCGCCAGGGCGGCGGCGGTGACGAACTGACGTTTCATCGATCAATAGGACTGAAGAATCTCGAAGTAAGGATCGGTAAGGCATTTTGCCAGCCGCATTCCGGCCGCAAGGGCCTGCTGGCTGGGGATTTGTCGCGCATCGGGGAAAACCCGCGTCGGCAAACTCATAACAGCAGGACGAACGGCTCGTATCATACCGGCAGTCCGATCTGCGTCCAAGTTGGCTAACCGACATAAGCCAGCACAAATCCGGATGCTGCTGTTCGCGCCCCATGCTGGTTGGCTTTCAATTGAATGACATCAGCGCGGTTTTTCAACAGAAATCGCGCGCGGTCGTTTGTTTTGTTTCAAATCAGACATGAAAAACTGTTACTGTTCGTGCTTTTCGGACGCTGGGAGTGCTGGCGCTCGAAGCGAAATTCGCTTCTGAGACAGGCTGGCAGCCCGACTGGGCGGTGGCTTGCCGCCGGGTCCACGTCGCATGACCGTCGGCAGCAGCGGCTGCCGACATCGATATCACATTCCATGAGAAGAAATTGTATGGCTTTGCGTCGCGTGGCAACGGCGCTGCTGGTGGCTGGCCTGATCACCGCGCAGACAGCACAGGCAGAGGTGACACTGAATTTCGTGAACGCCGACATCGATCAGGTCGCCAAGGCGATCGGCGCTGCAACCGGCAAGACGATCATCGTCGATCCGCGGGTGAAGGGACAACTGAACCTCGTCTCCGAAAATAGTGTTCCCGAGGACCAGGCCCTCAAGACTTTGCAGTCCGCTCTGCGCATGCAGGGCTTCGCACTGGTACAGGACCACGGCGTGCTGAAGGTCGTGCCCGAGGCCGACGCCAAGCTGCAAGGCGTGCCGACCTACGTCGGTAATGCGCCGACCGCGCGCGGCGACCAGGTGGTCACGCAGGTCTTCACGCTGAGGAACGAATCGGCCAACAACCTGCTGCCGGTGCTGCGCCCGCTGATTTCTCCGAACAATACCGTCGCGGCCTACCCTGCCAACAATACGATCGTCGTGACCGATTACGCCGACAACGTGCGGCGCATCGCGCAGATCATCGCGGGCATCGACAGCGCGGCGGGCCAGTCGGTCGCGGTCGTGCCGCTCAAGAATGCGAACGCGATCGATATTGCGCAGCAGATGAACAAGATGCTCGACCCGGGCTCGATCGGCAGCACCGACGCGACGCTGAAGGTCTCCATCTCGTCCGATCCGCGCACCAACTCGCTGTTGATCCGCGCCTCGAACGCCGCGCGCCTTGCCGCCGCGAAGGAACTCGCGAAGCAGCTCGACACGCCGACCACGATGCCCGGCAACATCCATGTCGTGCCGCTGCGCAACGCGGACGCGACGAAGCTAGCGCGCACGCTGCGCAGCATGCTCGGCAAGGGCGGCGGCGAAAGCGGCTCGTCGGCCAGTTCGAACGAAGCGAATTCGTTCAACCAGAATGGCAGCGGCGGTGGCGGCGGTCTGTCGGGCAGCAATTCGACGGGTACGTCCGGTACGCCGCCATTGCCGTCGGGCGGCCTCAGCAGCAGCTCGATGTCCTCGCCGATGAGCGGCGGCGCTTCCGGCTCGAACGGCAACAACGGCGGCTTCCTCGGCGGCGACAAGGACAAGGGCGGCGAGGACCAGGGCGGCGGCATGATCACGGCCGATCCCGCGACCAACTCGCTCATCATCACCGCGCCCGAAGCAACGTACCGCAACTTGCGCGCGGTGATCGACCAGCTCGATGCGCGTCGCGCGCAGGTGTATATCGAGGCGCTGATCGTCGAGCTGAACTCGAACACGAGCGGTAACCTCGGCATTCAATGGCAGGTCGCGAACGGCAACCTGTTCGCCGGTACCAACCTGGCGGCCGGCACGGGCAACAGCATCATCAACCTGACGGCCGCGGCGGCCGCGGCCGGCACGACCGGCGGTCTCGCGACGGCGCTGGGCAACTCGGGCCTGCAACAGGGCTTGAACGTCGGCTGGATCCACAACATTTTCGGCGTGCAGGGCCTCGGCGCATTGCTGCAGGCGCTGTCGCAGACGGCGGACGCGAACGTGCTGTCCACGCCTAACCTGATTACGCTCGATAACGAAGAAGCGAAGATCATCGTCGGTACCAACGTGCCGATCCAGACCGGTTCGTACTCGAACCTGACGAGCGGCACGACGAGCGCGGCATTCAACACGTTCGACCGCGTCGACATCGGTCTGACGCTGCACGTGAAGCCGCAGATCACCGACGGCGGCATCCTGAAGCTGCAGCTCTACACGGAAGATTCGGCGATCGTGAACGGCACGAACAACGCGTCGACGAACCCTGCGGGGCCGGAATTCACGAAGCGTTCGATCCAGTCGACCGTGCTGTGCGATAACGGCGAAATCATCGTGCTCGGCGGCCTGATGCAGGACAACTACCAGGTCAGCAACAGCAAGGTGCCGCTGCTCGGCGACATCCCCTGGCTCGGCCAGCTGTTCCGTTCCGAACAGAAGACGCGCGACAAGACTAACCTGATGGTGTTCCTGCGCCCGGTCATCCTCGCCGATCGCGACACCACGCAGGCCGTCACGGCGAACCGCTACGACTACATCCAGGGTGTGCAGGGCGCGTACCGTCAGGACAACAACATCATGCGGGACCGTGACGATCCGGTCGTGCCGCCGATGCCGCTCGGCCCGAGCCAGGGCGGGGTGCCGGCGCTGAACCTGTTCGACCTGAACCAGATGCGCCGTCAGCAGATGGCGCCGCAGCAAGCACCGCAACAGGTTCCTCAACAGGTACCCCAGCAAGTACCCCAGCAAGTACCCCAGCAGGCCGTGCCGCAAACTGTGCAACCCGCCCAGCAAGCCATGCCGCAATCCGTGCAACCGGCCCAGCAGGTCCCGCCACAGACGGCGCCGGAACCGCTCACCGTCACGCCCGCCGACAACGTCGTGCCGAGCACCGTTTCGCCGGGAGCGCATCCGTGACGCAGACGTCCGCGCAAACATCGCAATCGCCACGCACGCAGGGCGCCGAAGTGGGCGCCGCGGCCGGCGAGCGCGCGGCGCCCTCGCCGCTCGCCGCCCGGTTGGTGCCGTACGGTTTTGCGCGCAGCGGCCAGATCCTGGTCGCGCATCAGCACGCCGATAGTCTCGAAGTCTGGATCAGCGAACGCACGAGCGAAGCTGCGCTCGCGGAAGTCGCGCGCAATTACGGCACCGTGGCGGTCGTGCGCGTGCCCGCCGACGAACTCGCGCAGGCGATCAACCACGCATACGCGCGCCAGGACGGCAGCGCCGCGCAGGTGGTCGGCGAGGTGGAAGGCGAAGTCGATCTGTCGCGCCTGATGCAGGACATTCCCGAGGTCGAGGATCTGCTCGAATCGGAAGACGACGCGCCGATCATCCGCATGATCAACGCGCTGCTCACGCAGGCGGCGCGCGAGCAGGCATCGGATATTCATATCGAGCCGTTCGAAAATGCGTCGGTGGTGCGGTTTCGCGTCGACGGTACGCTGCGCGACGTCGTGCGGCCGAAAAAAGCGCTGCACGGCGCGCTGATCTCGCGGATCAAGATCATGGCGCAGCTCGACATCGCGGAAAAACGTTTGCCGCAGGACGGCCGCATCACGCTGCGCGTCGGCGGCCGTCCGGTCGACGTGCGGGTGTCGACGCTGCCGACCGGCCACGGCGAGCGCGCGGTGCTGCGTCTGCTCGAAAAAGACGCGTCGCGCCTGAACCTCGAAGCGCTCGGCATGGCGTCCGACACGCTCGGCCAGTTCGACAAGCTGATCAGCAAACCGCACGGCATCGTGCTCGTGACCGGGCCGACCGGCTCCGGCAAGACCACCACGCTCTATGCGTCGATGTCGCGGCTCGAAACGGCGACGACGAACATCATGACGGTCGAGGATCCGATCGAATACGACCTGTCCGGCATCGGCCAGACCCAGGTCAACGAGCGGATCGGCATGAGCTTTGCGCGCGCGTTGCGCTCGATTCTGCGTCAGGATCCGGACGTCATCATGATCGGCGAAATCCGCGATCTCGAAACCGCGCAGATCGCGGTGCAGGCATCGCTGACCGGTCACCTCGTGCTCGCGACGCTGCACACGAACGATGCGGCCTCCGCCGTCACGCGTCTGACCGACATGGGCGTCGAGCCGTACCTGCTCGCGTCGACGCTGCTCGGCGTGCTCGCGCAGCGGCTCGTGCGGCGCCTGTGCCCGGTGTGCCGCGAAGAGCGCACCGAAGAGGACGGCAGCAAGCGCTGGCATCCGGTCGGCTGCGACCGCTGTGGCCATTCCGGTTACGCGGGACGGCGCGGCGTCTATGAACTGCTGCTGATCGACGAAACGATTCGCACGCTGATCCACCGCAACGCGGCGGATGCGGAAATTCTCGAAGCGGGCCGCGCGGAGGGTATGCGCACGCTGCGCGAGGATTCGGAGCGCTGGCTGGAATCGGGGCTGACCTCGCTCGAGGAAGTGATTCGCGTGACGGGCGGAGCATAAGCACATGCCGGCATTTCGTTTCGAGGCGATCGACGCGGCGGGCAAGGCGCAAAAAGGCGTGCTCGACGCGGACAGCGCGCGCGGCGCGCGCACGAATCTGCGTTCGCAGGGCTTGACGCCGCTCGTCGTCGAACCGGCGGCCGCGCGCACGCGTGGCGAGCGCAATCAGCGCCTTGCGTTCGGGCGCCGTCTGTCGCAGCGCGAGCAGGCGATTCTGACGCGGCAACTCGCGAGTCTGCTGATCGCGGGCCTGCCGCTCGACGAAGCGCTGGCGGTGCTCACCGAACAGTCGGAGCGCGACTACATCCGCGAACTGATGGCGGCGATTCGCGCCGAAGTGCTCGGCGGTCACTCGCTCGCCAATGCGCTGCAGCAGCATCCGAAGGATTTCCCCGAGATTTACCGGGCGCTCGTCGCGGCCGGCGAACATACCGGCAAGCTCGGTCTCGTGCTGTCGCGGCTCGCCGACTACATCGAGCAGCGCAATGCGCTGAAGCAGAAGATCGTCCTTGCGTTCACGTATCCGACGATCGTTACGATCATCGCGTTCGGCATCGTCACGTTCCTGCTGAGCTACGTGGTGCCGCAGGTCGTCAACGTGTTCGCGAGCACGAAGCAGCAACTGCCGTTTCTGACCATCGTGATGATGGCGCTGTCCGGCTTCGTGCGGCACTGGTGGTGGGCGATGCTGATCGGCGTCGTCGTGCTCGTATATCTGGTGCGCTCGACGCTGAAGCAGCCGGGCCCGCGCCTCGCGTTCGACCGCTGGCTGCTGACCGCGCCGCTGATCGGCAAGCTCGTGCGCGGCTACAACACCGTGCGTTTCGCGAGCACGCTCGGCATTCTGACGGCCGCGGGCGTGCCGATTCTGCGCGCGCTGCAGGCCGCCGCCGAAACGCTCAGCAACAACGCGATGCGCGAGAACATCGACGATGCGATCGTGCGCGTGCGCGAAGGCACGTCGCTGTCGCGCGCGCTCGGCAACACGAAGACTTTTCCGCCGGTGCTCGTGCACCTGATCCGTTCGGGCGAAGCGACCGGCGACGTGACGACGATGCTCGATCGCGCGGCCGATGGCGAAGCACGCGAACTCGAACGCCGCACGATGTTCCTGACGAGCCTGCTCGAGCCGCTGCTGATTCTGGCGATGGGGGGCGTGGTGCTCGTGATCGTGCTCGCGGTGATGCTGCCGATCATCGAGTTGAACAACCTCGTGCAGTAAGCGCGAGCAAGAGGTTCGTGAAGCGAAGTCTCTGAAGGCGAAAAAGCGAACGCCCGGCGCGGTCCGCCTCAGCGCACGTAGATGGTGGGACCGCCCGCGTTGGGGGGCAGGAAGATTTCGGAGTGCGCGCCGTTGCGGTCGATGATGATCGAGCGGGCGCGGACTTCGGAGAGTTTCGTGCCTTGCATCAGCGTGCTGCCGAGCGACACCGCGTGCGGCGGCTCGCCGCCGACGCTGACGATTGCCGCGGCGCCTTCGCGCAACGCCAGGATGCCGAACAGATGGATGTCCTGATTGACGTTGCGCGTGAGCTGGCCGCCGAACAGCGTCGCGGCCTGCTCGGTCGAGATCGGCGGATGCGCGGCGGCGGCCGGCAACGGCGCGCCGGACATCGTGGTGAGCGTGATGACCCAGTAGGTCAGCGTCGCGCAGAACACGGCGAACAGCGCAAGCGACAGGAGGCGGATTTGGATGGCGTTCATGCGCACATTGTACGGACTATTGTGAAAATTGCGGTGGGTTGAAACCCTTCAACTGCATGACATTAAAATGATCGGCCCGGCGTGTTCGAGCACGGCCAGGGTCGAACACTTTCACCTGAAAAGAGGTAAGCAAGCTATGCAACTATCGACCATTCGCCGCGCGGACAACGCGGCTTCGCGCAGCCGTCGCCAGCGCGGTTTCACGCTGATCGAAATCATGGTCGTGATCGCGATTCTCGGCATTCTTGCCGCGCTGATCGTGCCGAAGATCATGAGCCGTCCGGACGAAGCGCGGCGCGTCGCCGCCAAGCAGGACATCGGCACCGTGATGCAGGCGTTGAAGCTCTATCGTCTCGACAACGGCCGCTATCCGACCCAGGAGCAGGGCTTGCGCGCGCTGATCGAAAAGCCGGGCACCGACCCGGTGCCGAACAACTGGAAGGACGGCGGTTATCTCGAGCGTCTGCCGAACGATCCGTGGGGCAATCCGTACCAGTACCTGAACCCGGGCGTGCACGGCGAGATCGACGTGTTCAGCTATGGCGCCGACGGCAAACCGGGCGGCGAAGGCAACGACGCCGACGTCGGGTCCTGGCAATAGCCCGCGTCGACTACCCGAAAGCCATATGATGTTCCCGCCCGCGATCGCTTCGTTCCCCGCGCTCCCCGCCTGGCTGTCGGCCACGCGGCGCGGCGAAGCGCGCGTGCTTTACCGATGCATTGCTGTTTGATTTTCCGTTGATCGTCGATGGCCGGCACTATGCGCATGTCCGCTTGCAAGTCCCGTGTGGACACTCCGTGTACGGCTTCGCAGCCGCGCACGGCGTGCGCCGGCGCGCATGAAGCGCGGCGTGCGGCCTGGAGCCGCCGCCGCGCGGCCGGCTTCACGCTGCTCGAAATGATGGTCGTGCTCGTGATCGCGGGCCTGCTCGTGTCGCTGACAGCCGTAACGATGACGCGCAATCCGCGCACCGATCTGAACGAGGAAGCGCAGCGCCTCGCGCTGCTGTTCGAATCCGCCGGCGACGAAGCGCAGGTGCGCGCGCGGCCGATCGCGTGGCAGCCGTTCGAAGGCGGCTTCCGTTTCGATCAGCGCACCCAGGACGGTTGGCGTCCTCTGCGCGACGATCTGCTCGGCCCGCGTCAGTGGGAAGGCGGTGTGACCGGTGTCGCGATCAGCTACCCCGGTTCGGATTCGCAAGCCGATCGGATCGTGTTCGGCACCGAGGCGATCGACGTACCGGTGCAGGTCACGCTCTTTTCGGCGTCGGGACAGGTGAAGATCGTCAGCACCGGCAACGGCCGCTACGAGGTGCGCTGAGATGCGAACGCGTCGTCGCGGCGGCATCGACCGCGCCCCTTCCCTCTTCCTGATACGCGGCATCGCGCGCCGGTCTCAGCACGGCTTCACGATGATCGAGGTGCTGGTCGCGCTCGCGATCATCGCGGTCGCGCTCGCCGCGTCGATCCGCGCGGTCGGCAATCTCGCGAGCGGCGAGGCCGATCTGCACCGGCGCCTGCTGGCCGGCTGGAGCGCGGACAACGCGCTCGCGCAATTGCATCTGACGCATGCATGGCCGAACGTCGGCGAAACGAGTTTCGATTGCTCGCAAGGCAATCTGCAACTGCTCTGTACCGAGCATGTGACGGCGACGCCGAATCCGGTGTTTCGCCGTGTCGAAGTGATGGTGACGATGCCTGGGCGCTCCGGCAATCTCGCCCAGATGGTCACGGTGGTCGCGAATGAAAACAACCGCTCGCTCTGAACGCCGCCGCTTCGGCGCGCGCGGCTTCACGCTGATCGAACTGCTGGTCGCGATCGCGATCCTGGCGGTGATCGCGGTGCTGTCCTGGCGCGGGCTCGATCAGATCATCCGCGGCCGCACGACGATCACGAACGCGATGGAAGACGAGCGCGTGTTCGCGCAGTTGTTCGACCAGATGCGCATCGACGCGCGCCAGGCCGCCAGCGACGACGAAGCCGGCGGCGAGGCGGCGATTTCCGTCTCCGGCAACACGCTGCAGATCGTGCGGCATATGGTGCTGCCGGGCACGGCGCCGCGTCTGCAGGTGGTGCGCTATCAGATTTCGAATGGGCGCGTGGTGCGCTACGCGTCGCCGCCGCTCGGCAATGTCGGCGAATTGCAGCGCGCGCTGCGCGGCAGCGTCGAAGGCTGGAGCGCGGTGCCGCTGATGAGCGGCGTCGGCGCGATTTCGGCGCGCATGTACGTGCCGAAGCTCGGCTGGACCACGCAGATGAACGACGTGCAGACCGCGATCATGGAGGCCATCAACAATCTGAAGGTGCCGCAGCTCGGCAATGCGCCGATGCCGCGCTCGGTGACGGGGCTCGAGGTGAGTGTCGGCGCGACGTCGCTCGCGCGGCCCATCAAGCGTGTTTTTCTGGTCGGAGAATGAGATGACGTTCTCCTCGTCGTTGCCGCGAAGAGTTGCCCCGGGTGCGCGTGCTGAACGTGCTGAACGCGCGCGACGCACCCGCGTGCGTCAGCGCGGCGCGGCCATCATCAGCGCGCTGCTCGTCGTCGCGCTGTCCGCGATCCTCGTCTCCGGCATGCTGTGGCGCCAGCAGGTGCAGATTCGCCGCATCGAGAATCAGCGGCTGCTTTCGCAGGCGCAATGGGTCGCGCGCGGCGCGCTCGACTGGACACGGCTGATCCTGCGCTCAGAAGGCGATACGTCGGCGGGCATCACCTATCTGGGCGGCCTGTGGGGCGTGCCGATCGCGAAAACGCGCCTGTCGGATTTTCTTGGCCAGATCGGCGAGGTACGCGCCGAGCAAGGCGCGGCGACGTATCTGTCCGGCTCGATCGAGGATGCGCAGGCCAAATTCAATCTGCGCGATCTCGTCGCGACCCCCGCGCCCGGCGTGATGCAGTTGAGCGCGGAACAGACCGCCGCCTATCAGCGCCTGCTCGTGTCGCTCGGCCTGAGCGGCCAGCTCGCCAAAGTGACCGCGCTGCAGATGCGCGCGGCCCTGTCGCATTCGGCGACGCGCTTTCAGACCGGCACGGCGACCAGCAGCTCGACGAGCAGTGCGACGCCGGTCGGCGGCGGCGGCACGACGGGCGGCAGCTTCACGAACCAGCCCGGCATGGAAGACGGCGACGACAACCAGCGGGTTGCGCCGCTGCTGATGACGGGCGTCGATTCGCTGCTCGACATTCCCGGCTACACACCGGAGATCGTCGCGCGGCTGCGCCCGTTCGTCACCGTGCTGCCGACCACCACCGCGATCAATATGAACACCGCGTCGGCCGAGGTGATCGCCGCCGTCGTGCCGGGTATGAGCGTGTCGCAGGCGCAGGCACTGGTCGCGCGCCGGCAGACCGTGTTTTTCCGCAACGTCGGCGATGTGCAGCTCGCGCTGACCGCCGCGGGCGTGCAAACGGTGTCGATCGATCCGAACGAGCTGGACGTCAATTCGAGCTACTTCCTGGTCCACGGCAGCGTGCAGCACGAGCGCGCCGAAGTGGATCGCACGACGCTCGTCTATCGCGATCCGCTGACTCACACTACGCGTATCGTGCGAGTACAAGACCAACTATGAATAACGCAATTCACAGAGAGAGTGGCCTTTGAGCACGCTGATCGTTCTACTGCCGCCACGTGATCCGGCGGTGCCGTCGCAGGAATGGCAACTGCCCGAGCTGCCGTTCGTCCTGCTCGACAAGACCGGGCGCACGCAGCGCGCCGGCCGCTCGGCGCTCGCGCTGCTGCCGCGCGGGAGCACGACGGTGCTGATGGTCGCCGCGCGCGACCTGCTGCTGATGCCCGCCGCGCTGCCGCCGCTGCGCGGCCCGAAACTGCGCCAGGCGCTGCCCAATATCGTCGAGGATCAACTGATCCAGGATCCGCAGACCTGCCACATTGCGGTCGATCCGCAGGCGCTCGCCGATGGCCGGCAATTGCTCGCGATCGTCGATCGCGGCTGGTTCCGCTTCATCTACGAGGCGTTTACGGCGGCCGGTCATCGCAGTTTGCGCGCGGTGCCGGTCACGCGCTGTCTGCCACAGCCGCCTGTCGCCGAGACGATCGCGAGCAGCGCCGAGACGGCCGAAGCGCGAGCCGATGTGCGAGCCGGTGCGCGCGAGCCCGCGCTGGCCGGCACGGCCGGCGTCACGACTTCGCTGCCGGGCGTCGCGCCCGTGGTGGCACCCGACGCGCCGTCGGTCGTGCCGATGGTGGCCGCCGTGCTCGGCGCGGTCGTGCAGACCGCGCCCGCGATGCTGCTGGAAGGCGTGATCGAAAGCGGCGTGCCGCGCGTCGAACTGGCGATTGCGCGCGGCGCGCAGGGCGAAGGTTTCGCGGCGCCGGCCGACGCGGTGAACGCGACGCTCGCCGCGCTCGCGGGCGCGGCGCCGGTGTCGCTGTACATGCTGACCGAAATGCCCGGCAACGAGCCGAGCCATGCGGCGACGAGCCCCGCGCGGCTCGCCGCGCACGTCCACGGCGCGAGTCCGCTGCCGTTCGAACAGCTCGCGCGGCGCGCGCTCGAATGCCGCTTCGATCTGTGCCAGTTCGAATTCGCGTCGCAGCCGTGGCGGCTCGATCGCGCGACGCTGCGGCGTCTGCGCTTGCCGATCGTGCTCGCGGTCAGCGCGCTCGTCGTCGCGATCATCGGCGCGAACGTGCAGTGGCTGATGCTCGCGCGCCAGCGCGACGCGATCAACACGCAGATGACGGAGCTGTTTCTCAACACGTTTCCGAAGACCACGGTCGTGCTCGACGCGCCCGATCAGATGGCGCGTCAGTTGCAGCAGTTGCGGGTCGCGGCGGGCGAGCTGTCGCCGGAGGATTTCCTGTCGCTCGCCGATGGCCTCGCGCGCTCGCTGTCGCCGCTGCCGGTTAACGGCATCGCCGCGCTCGACTATCACGACCATCGCCTCGACGTGACCTTCAAGCCGGCGATCAAGGTCGACCCCGACTTCGACAAGCGCCTCGCGCGCAATGGCCTGAGCGGCGCGATCGACAGCAGCACCGGCAAGTGGACCATCAGGAACGGACAATGAAAGCTGAACTCGCTCAAACATGGGCTGGCTTCTGGGGCCAGCGCACCGATCGCGAAAAGGCGCTGCTGACGTGGGGCGGCGGCGTGCTCGCCGTGGTGGTCGCGTGGTCGGTGCTGTGGGCGCCGGCGCAGGAAGGCCGCTCGCATCTCAAGGAATCGCTGCCGGGCCTGCAACGGCAACTCGCGCAGATGACCGCGCAGGCGAACGAGGCGCGCTCGCTGTCGGCTGCGGCGCAGGGTGTCGCGCCGACCGGTGCGGCGCTGAAGGACGCGCTCACCGCGTCGCTCGGCGAGCACGGTCTGGCCGCGACGCAGGTGCAGTTCGCCGGCAACGCGGTGCAGGTGCAGATGAAGAACGTGTCGTTTCCGGCATGGACGGCCTGGGTCGACGACGTGCGGCGGCAGTTCAAGGTGCAGGTTTCCGAGGCGCACATCACCGCGTTGAAAGATGACGGCCAGGTGGATCTGACGGTGTCGCTGCAGCCGTCGACCGCAAAATAAGAACGCGCCGCTCGCTACAGGATCTCGCATGAATTACTGGATGTGGCGCCTGCGTGTGGCGCTGCCGTGGCTGATGGTCGCGGTGCTGTCGGTCGCGGCCGTGATGCTCGCGTTGCTGCCGGCCGCCTGGATCACGCCGCAATTCGCGCGGCAAACGCGCGGGCACGTGAATCTCGTCGACGCCGAGGGCTCGCTGTGGCGCGGCTCGGCCACGCTGATGCTGGCCGCCGGCTCCGACATGAGCGGGGCGACGCTGCTGCCCGGCCGGATCGAATGGCATACCGCGTTCTGGCCGCTTTTCACCGGACGCGTGCGCATGATCATGCGGCACAGCGAAGCGATGCCCGATCCGATCACGGTCGATGCGACGCCGCGCAGCGCGACGGTCACGCCGGGCGCGCTCGCGGTGCCCGCGTCGCTGCTCGCGGGGCTTGGCGCGCCGTTCAATACGCTCGATCTGCAGGGCAACGTGCGGCTTTCGTGGTCAGACTGGCGCAGCTTCAACGGCGAGGCATTCGGCCAGTTGACGATGACGCTGGACGACGTCAGCTCGCGGGTTTCGCTGGTCAAGCCGCTCGGTTCGTATCGCGTGAAGTTTCAGGCGCAGGGCACCTCTTCGACGGTCGATCTGACGACGATCAAGGGGCCGTTGATGCTGAACGGCAACGGCACGGTGTCCGCCGCGTCGACGTCGTTTCGCGGCACGGCGAGCGCCGCGCCGGAGCAGCACGATAATCTCGCCGGCTTGCTGAATCTGCTGGGCCGGCCGAGCGGACCGGATACGGTGACGCTGACGTTCGTGCATTGAACAGCGCGCGGAGGCGCGTGTTGCACGCGTAACGCGATGAAAAAAGAGGCATGGCCGCGGTTCGTGGCCATGCCTCTTTTGCTTGCGCGGCCCAGCGCCGGCTCGCGAGCGGTACGGCGTTTATTTGCCTTGCACCGGCGATTGCGGCGCGGCGCCGTTTTGCGCCGTGTTTTGCACGTCGGGCGTTGCGCTCATCGCCGCGCTCGCCGCTGCGGCAGCCGGAGCCGATGCCGGTAGCGGCCCGGGCGCCGCCACGTCGCCCGTCTCGCGATTCATCTGCGACACATCCCAACCGCCGCCGAGCGCCTTCACCAGACCCACCGACGACACCATCCGCTGCCCCGCGATGCTCTCGAGCTTCTGCTCGGCCGTGAACGCGGTGGTCTGCGCGGTCAGCACGTTGACGTAGCCGACCGTGCCGGCCTTGTACTCGTTCGTGACGATCGCGAGCGCCTGGCGCGCCGATTCGACCGCCTGCCGCTGCACGACGATTTCCTGCTCGAGGATGCGCAGCGACGCGAGGTTGTCCTCGACGTCCTGGAACGCGGCGAGCACCGTCTGGCGATAGGTGGCGACATCGGCATCGTAAGTGGCGCGCGCGGCCTCGGTTTGCGACTTGCGCAGGCCGGCGTCGAAGATCGTCGCGGCGAGTTGCGGGCCGAGTGTCCAGAAGCGCGACGGCGCGGTCAGCAGTTGCGAGAACACCGAGTTCTCGAAGCCGCCGCTCGCCGACAGCGTCAGCGACGGGAAGAACGCGGCGATCGCCACGCCGATCTGCTCGTTGGCCGCCGCGGCCTTGCGTTCCGCCGACGCGATGTCCGGACGCCGCTCGAGCAGCGCGGACGGCATCTGCGGGGGCACGGCGGGCGGCGTCGCGGTGAGCGGCATCGGCGGCAGAGAGAAGACCGACGCCGGCACGCCGATCAGCACCGCGATCGCATGCTCGTCCTGCGCGCGCTGGATGCCGTTGTCGATCGCGGCGGCCTGCGCCGATTGCAGTTGCGTTTGCGCCTGAATCACGTCCGAACGCGCGGCGACACCCGCCGCGTACTGGTTCTGCGTGAGTTGCAGCGAACGCTGATAGGCGGCGACGGTGTCGTCGAGCAGGCGTTGCGTGGAGTCGAGCGAGCGCAGCGAGAAGTAGGTCTGCGCGAGCGTGGCCTGGGCGGACAGGCGCGCGTTCGCGAGGTCGGCGGCGGCGCCCTGCTGGCCGGCTTTCTGTGCGTTCACCGAGCGCGTGACCGAGCCCCACAGGTCCGGCTCCCAGCTCGCGTCGAGCTGCACGTTGAAGCTGTTGCCGACGCCGGCGCGGCTCGTCGCGGTAGTCGAATTGCCGCCCGACGACACACCGTTGCCGGAGCGCGTCGCGCCCGCCGATGCGCCGATCGTCGGGAAGTATGCGGAGCGCGCCTCGCCGACGAGCGCACGCGCTTGCCGGTAGCTTGCGGCGAACTGCGCGATGGTCTGATTCGCGGCGTTGAGCTTGTCTTCGAGTTCGTTGAGCTTCGGGTCTTCGTAGATCGCCCACCAGTCGCCGCGATCGTGCTGATCGGCGGGTTCAGCGACTTTCCAGCCGGGCGCGGCTTCCTTGTACGACGCGGGGATCTCGGTGGCCGGCCGCTGATAGTTGGGACCGACCGCGCAGGCGGCGATGAGCGTCGCGCAGGCCGCGCTCACGGCGAGGGTCAGGACACGCGGCGCGAGCGGCCGCGCGCGCGAGATTCGATCAGACTGCATGCAATGAATTCCTTCTGGACGCCGCGGTGCGGCCGGCAGCGGCGCCACCGGCCGGGCGAGATCATGGTCTGCCGGAATGTTAGCGTATGAGCCCGCGCGAACGCGGGGAACTGAAAGGTGAAAGGTTAATGTGCGGATGCGCGCAGATGTGTTACCTGCGATGACGCGATGGTTACGCGTT
This sequence comes from Paraburkholderia sp., assembly GCF_047605525.1. GTDB lineage: Bacteria > Pseudomonadota > Gammaproteobacteria > Burkholderiales > Burkholderiaceae > Paraburkholderia. The sequence continues at coordinate 178,657 of NZ_JASGFN010000001.1, forward strand.
GTTACCGCGTGGCGCTGGGACAGCGGTATCGGGGGCTTGTGCGCTGGAAGAGGCTGGTACGTGGGTCGAACTCGCGCGTTAAACCTGTTCGTTAAACCCGCGCTGTCGAACCCACGCCTTCAACCCGCGATTCCGCGGATTTGCTCTGCTGCCCCTGACGACGCGCCAGCTTGCCGGCCGCCGCCCGGCACGATGCACCGCCGCGCGCCTGGCAAGCGGTGCCGGTACTGGCGAGGTTTTTCGCCGCTTCGACCACCTCAGGCAGTACCACAGGTCGCGCGATCGCGCCGTTTTTAGCTACCGCCGCCGTACTCTTCGCGCGCTTCGTCTCCCGTCGATGCTCGACCCATGCGAGCAGCGCGACACCGACCGATCCGCCCGGCAACACGATCAGCCCGGCGAACAACGCGAGCTTCCACCAGCGGTGCGGGCCGCGAAAGCTGTTGACGGCGGAATCGGCGAGTGAGCGGCTCAGGCCGCCAAGCGTGTTTTTGAGGTACGGCATCGGGGAAATCCTTTTTCGCGCGTCGCGGGGTGCGACGCGCGGACGATTGGTCAGAACATAGTCTCGAATGGCGCATCACGCGCGAAACTCATTGCCGAAGATAATATTGACTATGCAATTAAATTTCAAGATACTGTCGCGCACTTGCGGCTCGAGTGTTGTTTTTTGAGCCGCCCATATTGGCGCGAAAATGAAATTTGACTTGTCTGCTTAGGCAGCTAAACTTCATTCCTGTTTGTGGATGTTGCGGATACACCATGGCCGACGGTCCATACAAAGCGGACGAGATCGAACTCACGACGAGCCTCGGCTACTACCTGACGAAAGCGCGCAACGTGCTGGTCGAGCGCACGGACCGAGCGGTCAAGCCGCTCGGTCTGACCGCGCAGCAGATCGGCGTGATCCTGATGCTGTCGTCGCGGCGCGCGAGCACGCCGTTCGAGCTGTCGCGCGCGATGGCGTACGACAGCGGCTCGATGACGCGTCTGCTTGATCGCCTTGAAAAGAAAGGCTTTATCGTGCGCTCGCGCAGCAGCGACGATCGCCGCATGGTGAAGCTGGAATTGACGCGGCAGGGGCACGACGCCGCGCGGCAGTTGCCGGGCCTCGGCGCGGCGGTGCTGAACGAGCAATTGCGCGGCTTCACGGCCGACGAGCACGCGACGCTGATTCACCTGCTCGGCCGTTTCATCGCGAACGGCCTGGAGGGCGGAGCCGGCGCGTGTTGTGGGTTGGCACGGGAACTGGACGAACCGGAAACATTATCCGGGGAAGCGTCACCGCCCGAAGGCTGCGGCGTATAGCGACCACGCAATAGCCGGCAACGGCAGAGTCACAACGAGGCGCTTTTTCAACGGCGCCATTGTCTTAGGATATCTGTCTGGGCAGAGGGTGTTCCGGCATGTAAGCATCACGTTCAGGGCGTGTAATAAAGCTGCCGCGACAAGCTTTTCCCGATTGAGGAGAACAACATATGGACGCCACGGCTTCCAACGCCTCGCTGCCCGCCGCCGAGCCCGCCCCGCTGCAAGGCGGCACGCTCGCGCTGCTGACCGTCGGCCTCGCGCTCGGCACCTTCATGGAGGTGCTCGATACCTCGATCGCGAACGTCGCGGTGCCGACCATTTCCGGCAGCCTCGGCGTCGCGGCGAGCCAGGGCACGTGGGTGATTTCGTCGTATTCGGTCGCCTCGGCGATCGCGGTGCCGCTGACCGGCTGGCTCGCGCGGCGGGTCGGCGAGGTGCGCCTCTTCACGCTGTCGGTGCTGCTCTTCACGATCGCGTCCGCGCTGTGCGGCTTCGCGCACAACTTCGAATCGCTGATCGCGTTCCGGCTCGCGCAAGGGCTCGTGTCCGGGCCGATGGTGCCGCTGTCGCAGACGATCCTGATGCGCTCCTACCCACCCGCGAAGCGCGGGCTCGCGCTCGGCTTATGGGCGATGACCGTGATCTGCGCGCCGATTTTCGGCCCCGTGATGGGCGGCTATATCACCGATAACTTCACGTGGCCGTGGATCTTCTACATCAACGTGCCGATCGGCCTGTTCTCGGCGTTCTGCGCCTATCTGCTGCTGCGCGGCCGCGAGACGCAGACGACGCGGCAGCGCATCGACGTGGTCGGCCTCGTGCTGCTGGTGACCGGCGTGTCCTGTCTGCAGATGATGCTCGACCTCGGCAAGGACCGCGACTGGTTCAACTCGACGTTCATCGTGACGCTCACGGTGATCGCGATCGTCGCGATTGCGTTCCTGCTCGTGTGGGAGTTGACGGAGAAGGAGCCGATCGTCGACCTGTCGCTGTTCAAGGATCGCAACTTCGCGCTCGGTGTCGTGATCATCTCGTTCGGCTTCATGGCCTTCTTCGGCTCGGTGGTGATCTTCCCGCTGTGGTTGCAGACGGTGATGGGCTATACGGCCGGACTCGCGGGTCTCGCGACCGCGCCGGTCGGCCTGCTCGCATTGTTCCTGTCGCCGATGATCGGCAGGAACATGCATCGGCTGAATCTGCGCATGGTCGCGAGCTTCGCGTTCATCGTGTTCGCGATCGTGTCGTTCTGGAACTCGACGTTTACGCTCGACGTGCCGTTCGGTCACGTGATCCTGCCGCGGCTCGTGCAGGGTATCGGCGTTGCCTGCTTCTTCGTGCCGATGACGACGATCACGCTGTCGAGCGTGTCCGACGAACGCCTCGCGAGCGCGTCCGGCCTGTCGAATTTCTTCCGCACGCTGTCAGGCGCGATCGGCACGGCGATCAGCACGACGTTCTGGGAGAACGACACGATCTACCATCACGCGATGCTCGCCGATACGGTGAACGCATATTCGGCGAACACCAACGCGTATACGAATGCGCTCGCGGGTGTCGGGCTGTCCGGCGACAGTCTGACCGCGCAGTTGAATCAGGTGGTGACCAGCCAGGCTTATATGATGGCCACCAACGACTTCTTCCGTATTTCGTGTGTGGCGTTTCTGGTACTGGCGGTATTGGTGTGGATCACGAAACCGCGCAAGGGCGCTGGGCCTTCGATGGGACATTGACGCGAATGCCGGGGCGGTGAGCGTAGCGCTTCGGCGCTACGCTCGATGCGCATTCGTGCGAGCTATTGCGACATTGCCTCGCCATTCGGCGCCGTGGCCGGCTTCCCGGGTATCGCCTCCGGATGCGCCGCATCGGGCGCGGCCTGCGATGGCGTCGCGCTACCCTGTGCCGCGCCGGCACCGGTGCCTCTCACATACTGCTTGAAATCCGCGCCTGCTTCCCACGGATTCGGCTTGCAGCCGAGCGAGCCGTCGCAATGCGCGGAAAAACCGATCGTCGCGGTGCCATCGGGATTCACGGTGCGCGTGATCTGATACGCGAGCGCGCGCTTGCCGCCATCGGGGCCCGCGGTCTGGATCAGCGAGTCGGTCGCGGTTTCGATCTTGTACTTCGAATGACTCGACACCCACGACTGCGCGCGTTGCCACCACAGGTCGCACTCGGCTTTGCCCGAACACGTCAACGGTTTGGTCGCGATCTGCATGACGTCCGGATCGACCTGCCCCTGGGTCGCGCACCCTGCCGTTGCCGCCAGACACAGCACGGCTAACAGAGCTTTGTTCTTCACGTTGATACCTCCCGCTGTGGAGCATGTCATATTCATATCAGTTTGGACCGCGACGTCGAGCCGGTGTTTCATCCAGATCAGTGAATCGCGAGAACGCGCGGAGAATTTGCCGATTCCGCGCGGACGTTTGTGATGCGGTACGTAGAGCTTACCTGCGCATTATCCGCGGCATTCACTGCGGCAAGGAACAAGCAAAAAGCGGCCACGTGGGCCGCTTTTCGCATATCGCGATGCTCTCGCGGTTCGAGCGCTTCAGACGCTGAAGCGATTGAGCGTATACGCCCGATACGCGGCAACGAATGCGTCGAACGAACCGACTTCCTCGCGTTCGAGCTTCGCCTGTTCGTCGAGCGATTGCACCGCGAGTTCGGCGAACGCCTGGGTCTGCGCGGCGTCGAGCGGACTCGCGCGGAAATACGCGGCATGCGCTTCGCTCTGTTCGAGACCGAACGCGATAAAGCTCTGCTGCTTGTCGCGCATCGTTTGCAGCACGCGCGCGGACGGCGTCAGCGATACGTCCGCGAGCTTCGCGCGCTGCGCGGCGACAGCACGCGCGTGTTCGTCGCCGCCTCGCAGGCTGTCGAGCGCCGCGGCGGCGGCGTCGATTTTAACGAGCAGTTCGTTGGCCCAATCGATCATCGCGACAGGCCTGCCGTCGCGGATCAATTCGAGGCCGGGCTTGCGGCCTTCCATCGTCACGCGACCGAAGTTCTGGTTCGCTTCGGTGTAGGCGGGCGGCGGCAGCGGCGCGCTGTCGTCGAGCGCGCAGACGAGCAGATAGGCGTCGAGAAAGCGCGACGTTTCGAGAGAAATGCCGATCGGCTCGAACGGATCGATGTCCATGCAGCGCACTTCGACATACTGCACGCCGCGCGCGGCGAGCGCATGCAGCGGCCGCTCGCCCGGATACGTGACACGCTTCGGCCGGATCGTCGAATAGAACTCGTTTTCGATCTGCAGCACGTTGGTGTTGATCTGCACCCACTCGCCGTTGCGTTGCGTGCCGATCTGCTCGTAGGCCGGATACGGCTGGCTCACCGCTTTCGCGAGCGCGTCGAGATAGCCCGGCAGCGTGTCGTAGTCGGCGTGCAACGCGGCTTGCGCGGCGGTGTTCGAATAGCCGAGGTCGCTCATGCGCAGGCTCGTCGCGTACGGGCGATACAGCGTGTCGGCATCGAACGTATCGAGCGTGTGTGGGCGATCGCGCAGGAAGCGCCGATCGAGCGCCGGCGACGCGCCGAACAGATACATCAGCAGCCAGTTCGTGCGGCGGAAATTGCGAATCAGCGCGAGGTAGCGATCCGACTGGAAATCGACGGCGTTCGCGGTGGATTGCTGATCGGCGTGCAGCAGCCGCCACACTTCTTCGTTCAGCGAATAGTTGTAGTGGATGCCCGCGATGCACTGCATCGCGCGGCCGTAGCGCAGCGCGAGACCGATGCGATACACGTGCTTGAGTCTGCCGATGTTCGACGTGCCGTAGTTCGCGATCGGAATGCCGTCGTCGGTGGCGGGCAGCAGGCCCGGCATCGAGTTGTTCCAGAGGATTTCGTCGCCGAGTTCCGCGTAGACGAAACGATGCAGCGTGTCGAGCTCCGCGAGCGTATCGGCGACGTCGTGCCCGGCGGCCGTGATCAGTTCGAGCAGCGCTTCGGAGTAGTCGGTCGTCAGCGACGGATGCGTGAGCGCGGAGCCGAGCGCGCGCGGATGCGGCGTCATTGCGAGCTGGCCGTCGTGCGTGACGCGCAGGCTTTCCTTTTCGATACCGCGCAGGCCGCGCGTCAGCACATCGCGCTGCGGGCCCGTGGTCAGCACGGACAGGCGGTGCGAGAACGCGTCGGTCGTGCGGGAAGGTGTCGTGTTTGGCATTGATGCGAGTCGCGCGTTGCCGGCCGCGGTGTATCGCCTGATGTTTCGCTGGCGATACGGTGGTACGGTGCGGCAACAACGTTCGGCGGAATTTTCAGTAGCGGGCACTTTAACATCTCGCCAGAACGGCTGCTTGCGGTCGCTTCGGCCGGGTATACGCGCGGTTCTGTCCGGCTTGCGACTCGTCTGTTTTAGCGACGCGGCGTCGCGTTATTCATCAGCCGCCGCGCGCCGCGCCCGCGCGGTCCGCGATCTCGTTCCACAGATGCATCGCCGCATACGCGCGATACGGCCGCCATGCGTCGGTGCGGCTGCGCTGCTGCGCAGGCCGCGCGAGCAGAGGATCGCGCGCGGTGATCGACTGCATCAGCACGAGATCCGACGCGGGCCACGCGTCCGGGTCGCGCCACGCGCGCATCGCGACGTACTCGACGGTCCACGGACCGATACCGGCGAGCGCGAGCAACGCGGCGCGCAGGCTCGTCGCGTCGACGGCATCGCTGTCGAGCGGCACGTCGCCGGTCGCGACCGCGCGCGCGAAGCCCTGCAACGCCGCTACGCGTTTACCCGGCATGCCGATCTGCGCGAGATCGACCTCGGCGAGCGCCGCGGGCGTCGGAAAACGCCATGCGGTGTTCTCGTGCGGATGCCCGTCGATGCGCTCGCCCGCGCGCTGCACGAGCCGTCCGATGATCGTCGTCGCGGCCTTCACGCTGACCTGCTGGCCGACGATCGCCCGCACGACGAGCTCGAAGCCCGACCATGCGCCCGGCACGCGCAGGCCGGGCACCGCGCCGACGAGCGGTGCGAGCCATGGGTCGGCGGCGAGTCCGGCGGCGATCTTCTTCGGGTCGGCATGCAGATCGAACATCTTCGCGACCTGTGCGGCGAGTGCGTCGGCGTGACGGCTCACCGGTCCTTCGATGCTCGCGACGATGCAGCGCTTGCGCGGATGCAGCCGCACGCTCAGCGTGCCGCTGTCGCCGTTCCAGTCGATCGCGCGGCGGTACGCGCCGTCTTCGACGGCCTCGACGCCCGGCGTCGCGCGGCCGCTGAAAAAGCGCAGCAGACGCGGCCAGTCGAAGGGCGCTTTGAACGGCAATTCGAGAGTTGCAACGTCGTTAAGCTTGAGCGTGCTCACGCGGCGTGATCCAGTCGAGTGGGATTGCTGGTGGTCTTGGGGCCCGCGTCGGCGCGGCCCGCCTGGCGCTGCTCCGTCGGGCCGGTCGAAACGCCGCCGGCATGCTGCGCCTCATTGTCGAGCAACGCGGCCTTGCGCGGCAGTCCCCAGCGATAGCCGGCGAGCGCCCCGCCCTTTTGCACGACGCGATGGCAAGGAATCGCCAGCGCGACCGGATTCGTTGCGCACGCGCTCGCCACCGCGCGCACGGCACGCGGCGAGCCGACGGCCTCGGCGATCTGCGAATAGCTGCGCGTCTCGCCGTACGGGATGCGCCGCAGCGCATCCCACACGCGCTGCCTGAACGCAGTCGACGCAATATCGAGCGGCAGATCGAAGTCCTGACGGGTGCCGTGCAGATAGGCGTCGATCTGCGCGACGAACGGCGCGAGCCGTTCGGCATCTTCGCGCAGCTCGGCGTTCGCGAACTCGCCGCGCAGCTCGTCGATCAGCAGCGTCGCGTCGTCGCCGAAGCCGATCTTGCAGATGCCTTTGTCGGTCGCGCCGACCAGCACGAAGCCGAGCGAGGTCGGCGCGCTCGTGTAGCGCACGGTGAGCCCCGCGCCCTTGCGGCGGTACGCGGATGGCGCCATGCCGAGTTCGGCCGGCGCGCTGTCGTACATCCGCGACGGCGAGCCGAAGCCGGCGTCGAGCGTTGCGCGCGTGACGTCGGCGCCGCCCTTCAGCGCATCGCGCAACGCGGCGCCGCGCTGCGCGGCCTGGTACTGACGCGGCGATACGCCGACCACACGCTTGAACAGGCGTTGCAGATGAAACGGGCTCACGTGCACGGCATCGCTCAATTGCGCAAGCGTGAGGCGTTGCTGCGGATCGGCGTCGAGCGCCGCGCACGCGCGATTGACGATATCCAGCTCGCGTGGCAGGCCGCCGGGCCGGCAGCGCTTGCAATCGCGAAAGCCCGCGGCGCGCGCGGCGGCGGCATCGGTGAAGAACGCGACGTTTTCGCGGCGCGGCTGGCGCGACGCGCACGACGGCCGGCAGAACACGCCCGTCGTCCTGACTGCGTAGAAGAAGGCACCGTCGGCTTCGCGGTCGCGGCGCGTGACGGCGTCCCAGCGTTCGTCGTCGCTGCGCCAGTGAGTGGTGTCGGTGTCGGCGGCGGGGGTGCGAAGGGCTGCGGAATGATGGGTGGTGGCGTTCATGATGTCCTGGGGGCCCCGCATGGATAGGCAATGGGGCAGGCAATGTCGATGCCTGTCAATGTAGGCCCGATGCCGACACACTACGCCCCGGTTCTTGCTCTGTCATTCGGCCCGGCTTTTCCTTGCTGCCCACGGGGTCAAAACCCGATAAATCGCGCTCCGATCGCGCCGAAAGCGCCGCGAAACCGCCGCTGGCCGGGCGTTTTGCCTCAAAGTGCGGCAATTTGGCACGATGTCGGGTTTTCCCTTAAAAAGTTATTGCGTCGCACCAAGCCGATGTGTATATTAGGAACTGTCTCCTCCATGTCTCCTCCTGATATGGATTCAGCCCGCTCCACCTGAGCGGGCTTTTTTTTGCCCGCGTTCCGGCGATTTTCATCCGCGGATTCGCCGCGGCCAACTGCCCTTCCTTCTCTTCCGCGCGGCTCCGCCCTTTCTCCTACACTTGGCTCATCACCGCTTTTTCGAATCAGCCAGAGGGCGTTCGACATGAAAATCCACATTCGCGAGATCGACCACATCGTCATCCGGGCGACGAACGTCGAGACGCTGGCGCGCTTCTATTGCGACGTGCTCGGCTGTAGTCTCGAAAAGGAACAACGCGAACTGGGCCTCACGCAACTGCGCGCGGGACGCTCGCTGATCGATCTGCTGCAGGTCGGCGCGAGACTCGATCGCGCGGAAAACGGCACGCCGGGCGCGGGCCGCAATATGGATCACCTGTGCCTGCGCGTCGATTCGTTCGATGCCGAAGCGCTCAGGACACATCTGGGCGCGCATGGCGCGCGGCTCGGCGAACAGGGCGTGCGGTATGGCGCGGACGGTTTCGGACCGTCGCTGTATCTGTTCGACCCGGAGGGCAATATGGTCGAACTGAAAGGGCCGCCCGAAGCGGCGCGAGTCACGTCGCTTTAAGGAGCGTCGCAACTCGCCGGAACTGTCTCAGGTATGAAAAGTCACGCGCCGGCGGGCGCCTTCAGCACGGTCCAGTCGATCTTCACCGCATCCGCTTCGGCGCTGCCGAGCCACGCTTCGCCGTCCTGCACCGTGCATTGCAGCCGCATGGTCCGTTCGGCGAGCGAGCCGAGCGATGCCGCGACGTTCTCGCCCAGCGTCCACACCGTCACGTTGCGCATGCGTTCGACCTTGTTGCGCACGCCCTGCCACCAGATCTCCGACGCCCGCCCGCCATACGCGATCACGATCACGCGATTCGCGCGCCCGCTTGCCTTCGCGATGCGCCGCTCGTCCGGCTGGCCGACCTCGATCCACGTTTCGATCGCGCCGGTGAGGTCCTTCTGCCACAGGTCCGGTTCGTCCACATCCGACAGACCTTTGCAAAACTCGAGCCGTTCCTGCGCGAACAGCGCAAACGCGGCGACGCGGACCATCATCCGTTCGTCGGTTTCGGAGGGGTGACGGGCGATCGTCAGTGAATGATCGGCGTAATAGTGCCGGTCCATGTCCGCGATCTGCAGATCCGCCTTGTAAATCGTCGATTTGAGAGCCATGCCGTTGCTAAACCAGGCGCTCGCTCCACCGGAGCGCAGCGAAAAAGAATCGTCGACGGCGCGTTGCCGTTTTCCATGTTTGCTATACATCGCATGTTCCTCCCGCGCCGTTCAGCCGATACCTATAACGAGGGAGTGAGCATTTATCGCGCCACGGCGGGCTCGAAAGCCGCGCCGTACACGTCGCGAGCCGCCTCCCGCAACGCGTCGAGCACGACGGCGGCCGCCGGGGACAGCAGATGCGACTGGCGCGTGATGATACCGAATGTATCCATCCTGCACGGTAAATCGATCGGCAGGCGCTTCAACACGCCGTACTGTTGGTATTGACGCGCCACTTCGTCGGGTAACACCGCCAACATGTCGCTTTGCAGCAGCAGGCTCGAAATCGCGAGGAAATTGTTGGTATTGACGACGTTCTGCGGCGGATTGAGCCCGATCTGCGAAAACATCAGATCGAAGCGATGGCGCAAGACGCTGCCCGGCGGATGCAACACCCAGCTCGCGTTGACGATCCCACGCAGCGTCAAACCCGTTTCATTTTCGAGCGGATGGCCGGGACGCGCGACCACGCACAGTGGTTCGTCGGCGAGCGGTTCGTAGCGGATCTCGGTCTTGAACTGGTTCTGCCGCTCGAGCACCCGGCCGATCATGATGTCGAGATCGCCTTCGGCGAGGCGCGGCAGCATCACGTCCGAGGTCTCGACCTCGGCCCAGATCTGTAATTGCGGATAGCGTTCCTTCACGCTCGCGATCGCGTGCGGCACCATCGTCGCGGCGGCCGCGGCGATCACGCCGATGCGCACCTGGCCCGCGAGCCCCGAGCGCAGCGCCGAGATTTCGTCGTGCGCCTGGCTCAGATTCGACAGCACCATGCGCGCGTGGCGGATCATCACCTCGCCGTACAGCGTCGCGTGCATGCCGTGCGGGGTGCGGTCGAACAGGCTCACGCCGAGCATGTCCTCCAGCTCCTTCAGGAGCCGCGACGCAGCCGGCTGCGTCATGCCGAGCACGTCGGCCGCGCGGCGCACGTTGCCCTCTTCCTCCATCGCCGCGAGCAGCAGCAACTGGCGCGTCTTCAATCGCGCGCGCACGAACCAGTTCGAATAGCTACGCGTCATCGCGTTGTCTCCATGTTTTTTGACGAGCGGCCAACGCCACTGCGTTGCCGCTTATTCAGCTCAGGGCCCATGATGCCATACCGAAACTGATATCGGAGAGGCCTAAAAAGGGATTGGAAAGTTATTGGGGCGGCTCATACCATTCGTGGACTTTGTCAACGCCCTCCCGTGACGCCCTTTTCCGTCGATGAACCGCGATCCGCTCGTCCCTGTCGTTGCCAGCCCGTTTCGCCATTACATCAATGGCGGATGGGAGACGGGCGCGACCGCGGGCGTGTCGGTCAACCCGTCGGATCTCGACGATCCGGTCGGCGAATATGTGCGGGCCGACGCCCGGCAGACCGACAGCGCGATCGAAGCCGCGCACGCGGCATTTCGCGACTGGTCGCAGGCATCGGCGCAGCGCCGCGCCGATGCACTCGACGCGATCGGCACCGAAATGCTCGCGCGCCGCGAGGAACTGGCCCGGCTGCTCGCGCGCGAAGTCGGCAAGGTGCTGCCCGAAGCGCTCGCCGAAGCGACGCGCGCCGGCCAGCTCTTCAAGCTGTTCGCGGCCGAGGCGCTGCGCGCGTTCGTCGAGCCGCTCGCGTCGGCGCGGGCCGGCGTCGAGATCGACGTGACGCGCGAGCCGCTCGGCGTGGTCGGCATCATCGCGCCGTGGAGCGCGCCGCTCGCGCTCGCCGCGGCGAAGATCGGCGCCGCGCTCGCGCACGGCAACTGCGTCGTCTACAAGCCCGCCGAGTCGACGCCGGCCTGCGCGGCGGCGCTCGCGTCGATCATCAGCCGCGCGGGCTTGCCGGCCGGCGTGTTCAATCTCGTGATGGGCAGCGGCCGCAAGGTCGGCGCGCGCATCGTCGCGCATCCGCTCGTCGTGGCGGTCAGCTTCACCGGCTCGACCGAAACCGGCACGCGCGTGCTGCAAGCCGCCGCCGCGCGCCAGGCGCGCGTGCAACTGGAAATGGGCGGCAAGAATCCGTTCGTCGTATTGGCCGACGCCGATCCCGGCAACGCGGTCGATGCGGCGCTGACCGGCGCCTACAGCGCGACCGGCCAGCGCTGCACGGCGGCGGCGCGGCTGATCGTCGAGCGCGCGGTGTTCGGGCCGTTCGTCGACGCATTGCAGGCGAAGCTCGCGAAACTCACCGTCGATCACGCGCTGAAGCACGGCACCGATATCGGCCCGGTCGCGAACGCCGCGCAGCTCGAACGCAATCTCGACTACGTGCGCATCGGCCAGCAGGAAGGCGCGCAATTGCTGCGCGGCGGCCGGCCCGTGGAACGCGCGACACGCGGCTACTTTTTCGAGCCGGCACTGTTTCTCGGCGAACCCGAACACCGTGTCGCGCGCGAAGAGATCTTCGGCCCGCTCGCGGTCGTGCTACGCGCGGACGACTACGAGCACGCGCTGCATCTCGCGAACGACACCGCGTACGGACTCTGCGCCGGCATCTGCACGCGCTCGCTGGAGCGCGCGCGGCATTTCCGCCGCCATGTGCAAAGCGGCCTCGTGACGATCAATCTGCCGACCACGGCGGTCGAGCATCACCCCAGCGGCGGGCGCAAGGCATCGGCCTACGGCGCGGCCGACGCGGCGTTCTGGACCGCCGTGAAAACGGCGTACGTGGCGGGCTGAGCGCGATGAGACTCCCGGCAACACGCTTCGCCCCAACTTTGGCCGTGGGTTTTAGCCCGGCTTTCAGCGCCTGTTTCGCGCGCGGCGTGGCGCGCGCTTTACGTCGATTCGCGCGGATTCCCGCAACGGCTGACGCCGCCCGCGCGTGTCCCGCTGCAACTACACGACATCAATGCAACTTTTCAACCTCAGGAGACACCAGATGACCAGCAAGCTTCGCCGTTTGACCCTGTCCGCCATCGCCGCCGCGGCGCTGGCCGCGCCGTTCGCCGCGCAACTGTCCGCGCACGCGGATGAACCGCTGAAAGTCGGCTTTCTCGTGAAGATGCCGGAACAGGCGTGGTTCATCAACGAACAGAAGGCCGCGACCGCGCTCGGCAAGAAGGACGGCTTTTCGGTGGTCAACATCGGCACGCCGGACGGCGAGAAAGTGCTGGCCGCGATCGACAACCTCGGCGCGCAGGGCGCAAAGGGCTTCGTGATCTGCGCGCCCGACGTGCGCCTCGGACCGGCGATCCAGGCGCGCGCGAAGCGCTACAACATGAAGTTCGTGACCGTCGACGATCAACTGGTCGACTCGAGCGGCAAGCCGCTCGCGAACGTGCCGCATCTGGGCATGTCGGCATTCAAGATCGGCAACCAGGTCGGCCAGGCGATCACCGACGAAATGAAACGCCGCGGCTGGAAGCCCGAAGAAGTCGGCGCGCTGCGCATCACCGACTACGAACTGCCGACCGCGAAGCTGCGTACCGACGGCGCGACGCAATCGTTGCTGGCCGGCGGCTTCAGGAAGGACAACATTTTCGACGCGCCGCAGAAAACCACCGACGACGAAGGCGGTTTCAACGCGGTGTCGCCGGTGCTCGCGCAGCATCCGAACATCAAGAAGTGGGTGATCTTCGCGCTCAACGAGGAAAGCGTGCTCGGCGGCGTGCGCGCGACCGAGCAATTGCACATTCCGGCTGCGGACGTGATCGGCGTCGGCATCAACGGCGCGGGCGAAGCGTTCGCCGAGTTCCAGAAGAAGGAGCCGACCGGCTTCTACGGCACGATCGCCGTGAGCTCGACGAACCACGGCAAGGAGAGCACGGAAAACCTCGTCGAGTGGATCAAGGACGGCAAGCAACCGCCTGCCGACACGCAGACCACCGGCAAGCTGATGGTGCGCGGCAACTGGGAGGACGTGCGCAAGGAACTCGGCATTTAAGCGGGCGTTCGCGCAGCACGTAGCGGGCCGCGTCGCGCTTTCACGCGAGCGGCCCGCGCAGGTTCCACCCGTTCGAGGTTTTTCGATGACGTCCTTATCCCCTGCCTCCGCCGAGTCCTACGGCAGCGCGCCAGCGCCCTCGCCCGCCGCGCCCCGCTCCGCGCCCGGCGACGCGCCGTATCTGCGGCTCGACGGCATCACCGTGCGTTTTCCGGGCGTGCTCGCGCTCGACCAGGTCTCGCTCGAAGTGCGGCGCGGCGAGGTGCACGGGCTGATGGGCGAAAACGGCGCCGGCAAGTCGACGCTGCTGAAAGTGCTGTCCGGTGTGAATCATCCGGCGGCGGGCACGCTGTCGCTCGACGGCGTCGAGCAGCAGTTCACGACGACGAAGGCGGCGATCGCCGCGGGCATCGCGATCATCTATCAGGAACTGCATCTGGTGCCGGAGCTGACCGTCGCCGAAAACCTGATGCTCGGCGCGCTGCCGAACCGTTTCGGCGTGCTCGACGAAAAGGCGCTGGTCGCGCGCGCAATGCGCGAGCTCGAGCGGCTCGGCGAAAAAATCGATCCGTCGCGGCAGGTCAAGCATCTGTCGATCGGTCAGCGGCAGATGCTCGAAATCGGCAAGGCGCTGATGCGCGACGCGCGCGTGATCGCGTTCGACGAACCGACCAGCTCGCTGTCGTCGCGCGAGACCACGCAGTTGTTCCGGATCATCCGCGCGCTGAAGGCCGAAGGCCGCGCGATCATCTACGTCACGCACCGGATGGACGAGGTGTACGAGCTGTGCGACCGCGTCACCGTGTTTCGCGACGGCCGCCGCATCGATACGTTCGAGGCCGGCGAAGGACTCGATCGCGACCGGCTGATCAGCTGCATGGTGGGCCGCTCGATTACCGATGTGTACGGCTATCGCGCGCGCGAACTCGGCGGCGTGCAGCTCGAAGTGAAAGAACTGCTGGGGCCGGGTCTGCGCGAACCCGCAACGTTCGCGGCGCGCAGGGGCGAGATCGTCGGCTTCTTCGGGCTCGTCGGCGCGGGCCGCTCCGAGCTGATGAAGCTGATCTACGGCGCGGCCAGGCCGGCCGCCGGCGAGGTCACGCTGAAGGGTAAGCCGGTGCGTTTCGCGACGCCGCGCGACGCGGTGCGCGCGGGCGTCGCGCTGTGCCCCGAGGATCGCAAGCAGGAAGGCATCGTGTCGATCGCATCGGTGTCGGACAACCTGAACATCAGTTGCCGCCGCCGCTTCAGCCGCTTTCACGTGCTCGACAGCCGCAAGGAAGCGCAGATCACGCGCGAGTTCATCGGCAAGCTCGCGATCAAGACGCGCAGCGGCGACACACCGATCGGCACGCTATCCGGCGGCAACCAGCAGAAGGTGATCCTGTCGCGCTGGCTTGCCGAAGACATCGACGTGTTCCTGATGGACGAGCCGACGCGCGGCATCGACGTCGGCGCGCGCAGCGAGATTTACGGGCTGCTGTACGGGCTCGCGGAGGCGGGCCGCACGGTCATCGTCGTGTCGAGCGATCTCGCCGAGGTGATCGGCGTGACGGATCGCGTGATCGTGATGAAGGAAGGACGCATCGTCGGCGATCTGCCGAAGGCGCAGGCCACGCCGGATGCGTTGATCAAGCTCGCGCTGCCGCGCTGAACCGCCCTGCTCCGCGCCCGCTCATTCGACTCACGAAAAACCACCGGATCGCGCCGCTCGAATTTTTTACCGGACACCGCACTGCTGAAAAACGGCATTGAATGGAACAGACACCATGAATACACCCTCGACCGATTCCTCGACCCCAGCCGTCGTCTCCGTGGGTCTCACCGCGCGCGCGGCGCGCACCTGGGACCTGATCAACAAATCCGGCATCGTGATGGTGTTCATCATCCTGTTCGCGGTGCTGTCGTTTACGGTTCCCGACTTCCTGAGCGCGCGCAATATCCAGGGCCTGCTGCTGTCGGTTACGCTGATCGGCTCGATCTCCGTGACGATGATGTTCGTGCTCGCGCTCGGCGAGGTGGACCTGTCGGTCGCATCGATCGTCGCATTTTCCGGCGTGGTCGCCTCCGTGCTGATTACCGCGACGCATAGCGTGCTGATCGGCATCGCGGCCGGCGTGCTCGCGGGCGGCGCGGTCGGTCTCGTCAATGGCACGCTGGTCGCGCGCTACAAGATCAATTCGCTGATCGTCACGCTCGCGATGATGGAGGTCGTGCGCGGCCTCGCGTACATCACGTCGAATGGCGACGCGGTGATGATTTCCGAAGAGCGTTTCTTCGACCTCGGCGGCGGCTCGTTCCTCGGCATTTCGTATCCGATCTGGAGCAACATCGTCGGCTTCGTGCTGTTCGGTTTCCTGCTGAAGAAAACGGTGTTCGGCAAGAACGTGCTGGCCGTCGGCGGCAATAGCGAGGCGGCCGTGCTCGCGGGTCTGCCGGTCATGCGCATCAAGATCACCGTGTTCGTGCTGCAAGGGCTCGTCACCGGCTTCGCGGGCGTGATGCTCGCATCGCGGATGAGTCTCGGCGATCCGAAGACATCGGTCGGGCTCGAACTCGGCGTGATTTCGGCGTGCGTGCTCGGCGGCGTGTCGCTGACGGGCGGCGTCGCGACGATTTCCGGCGTGCTGGTCGGCGTGCTGATCATGGGTTCCGTGCAGGACGCGATGAGCCTGCTGAACGTGCCGACCTTCTATCAGTACCTGATTCGCGGCGGCATTCTGCTGCTCGCGGTGCTGTTCGACCAGTTCCGCCGCAGCAAGCGCGTGCACTGACGCGCGGCGCTTCTATTCCCGTTTTGTTCCCTGCGCTTTGCGAGAAGGCGTACTGCCGATGCGGGTCGATAATCCGCATCGGCTTTTTTTATTGCGCCGCGCGCCGCGGAGGCCAGAAAAAAAGGCGGCCTGGCATTCGACGCCAAAGCCGCCTTTTAAATCACGCGTTTACGCTTCCAGCCTTAAAAGCCGGAAATGATATGCGTGCAACCGTATTCCGGCGTTTTGCCGGAATACCGGTGTCGTACTTATTGCTTGATAAACCGGTCGTTTGCCCAAAGTCCTTCAGTGTCGCTATTGCCGGCATTCACGAACTCGACGTCGTGGCCAACCACGCGTACGACGCGGAAATTCGAGTCCGCCGGTGTCGACACGCATTGATATCCGGAGAAGAATTCCTGCATCTGTTGCTGTTCACCGGCTTGCGCGTGGTGGTCGACAGCGTCGAGCTTATCCTTCGACACGCAGCCGTACGCATTGGCCTTGAACTGGATCGTTTGCTGCGGCTTGATCATGACGTCCTGTGCCTGAACGCTCGCGGCAGCCAAACCGGCGACGGCGAAAATAACCGCAATTCGAGTTTTCATTTGTTCCTCCGGTGCGGATCAGAGACTCAGGTTAGCTATGTATTTAACTTTAACGGCGGACCCGCATCTTGCACTCTAGGAGAACTAAAAGGAACAACAAGCACATTTTGTGTGCGGTCGCAACAGTGGCGAATTGTCGCACCCGTTGCCGCACCGATTAAAGCCCTAGCAGACGTCTGAATAAAGCAGAATGAAACAGATAACTAAAAGACCGGCGGCGTGCGCGGCTTTAACTGGCAAAGGTTTGCGGGAGTATTCGCGTAAACCAGCAGCATCAATTAAATGACTTAATACAATTTAATCGCCTGCTTTGTGCGTCGCACACAAAGTCATTCGACACGCCGATGCCTGAATGCGAAATAACGGTGTAGATGCAGAAAATAAACAGTGCCAGGCGCGGCATCGAGGGTTGCCGGGCAGGGCTGGCCGCGCGGAGAAATTACTCCGGGCGGCGGTCGGTTTGGAAGAAATCGGCCTGAAACAGGCACATGCGTAGCGCATTGTGATAACGCCCGTTGCTGAAAAATTCCTCGATCAACTCGGCCTCGTGCCGGAAGCCGCATTTTTCATACACATGAATCGCCGCCGCATTCGATTTATCGACGATCAGATAGAGCTTGCGGATGTTCAGCACTGAAAACGCATAGTCGATCGCGAGCCGGGTCGCGATGCTCGCGTAGCCGCGGCCCTGCGCGTGCGGCGCAATGATGATCTGGAACTCGCCACGTCGATGGATGTAGTCGAGCTCGATCAGCTCGACAAGGCCGACGGTCGCGCCCTGGTTGTCGATCGCGACGAAGCGCCGCTCGCGCAGATCGTGGACGTGCTCGTCGTAGAGCTGGGTCAGTTCGGAGAAGGTTTCGTATGGCTCTTCGAACCAGTACCGCATGATTTTCGCGTCGTTGTTCACTTCATGGACGAAGCGCAGGTCGGTGCGCTCGAGTGGGCGCAAGCTCAGCTCGCGGCTGCGTTCGACGGTCATGGCGTTCTCCTTGAGAGCTGCTGGTTCGAATGATCGCGCAATATTCACACGATACGTGGCGGCGCGCGCATCGGGCATTTTCTGCGTGGCGTTCGAGCCTGGTCAGCGCGCGGCATAGCGAGTTTTACTGCGTGAAGCACATGCAACGCGTCATTGCAAAAAAGGCAGAAAAAAAAGGCGCAACGCGCAAAGCCGCGCGGGCAGGCGAGTGCAGGGCGATGCCGCGCCGTAGGGCCACCCGTATCGCGTGTTTCTGAGCCGCGCGGCACGCTGCGGGAACAGGCGGTGCTCTACAATGAAATCAATCTCCTGCAACTGGAGGCTATCGTGAACGAGAACGTGATACTCGGGATCTTTCTGGTCGTTCCGCTGCTGATCGTCGCGTTTCTTTTCTCCGACGAATTGTGGCAGGAACATCGTCACCTGCACGAAGGCCGGCCGTTGCATGCGCGACCCCGGCGGCACGACTGGCGCCACCCGCTGCGCCGTTCGCGCGATCGTCCTTAATCCTCGAGCCTGCTTTTTGAGTTTTCAGGTCGTCGAAAAGGCCGCGCAGCCCGGCGGTATACTCGTGCCGGATCGCCAAAGAAAAAAGCCTGCCGCGACGGGCAGGCTGAAAAAGAGATCCACACTCAATGCCTTGAAGAACAAGGCAGTTCGCAGTCTAGCGAGCCCGCGCCCGGCGATGGTTTCAATGGCTTTTACAGATGTTACGGCCGATGACCATGCGCGACGGGTGAGGGCAGCACGATATCAATCGGCGATCCATTCGGGCCGCCAGTGCGCGCGAATCCGTTTGGCGAGCGCTTCGAGCGTGTCCGTATCGGCCGGCTCGCGCGCGTGCATCTTCAGCGGTTGACCTTCCCAGCGCGGAATCACGTGGAAATGGACGTGCGGCACGGTTTGCCCGGCCGCCGCGCCGTTGAATTGTCCGATGAACACGCCGTCAGGCCGCAATGCCGCGCGCACGGCGATCGCGAGTTTCTGCACCATGCGCATCGACGCGATGAGTGATGCATCCGGCAGGTCGAAAATTTCCGCCACCGCCTCCTTCGGCACGACGAGCAGATGACCGTCGGCTTGCGGCATCAAGTCCATGAAGGCCAGAGCAGCGTTGCTTTCGGCCACTTTGATGCACGGCAATTCGCCGCGCAGAATCTTCGCGAACGGGTTGCTGTCGTTGTAGTTCATCACGTTTCCTTTCCTCGTCAGACGGGGGTCGGTTTACAGGTCGATATGGGGGCGGTGCTGTCCAAACTGTCTTGCCGCGTGGTTTTTCGTATTCTCCCCCCGATCTCTTATAACGTGCGCGCAACACGCAAGGGGGACCGGAGCAGGGCGTTGCATGCGCGCCGTCTGTAGCGGCTGTTACACAGTTAATGCCCCGTTACCACTTGCAGCATCTATTTCCATGCGTGCGCCTCACAATCCTTCCATGCCTTGAACGGCGGGAGCTCAATATGAAAAAGATCGTGGTGGCGTTGGTGATGGCGGGTAGTCTGAGCGTGGCGGGACAAGCGTCCGCGCATGGACATGGTGGTGACGTGGTAGGTGCGTTGATCGGCGGCGCGGTGCTCGGCGCGGTCGTGACGTCAGTGTTGAACCCGGCGCCGGTGGTGGCTTATCAGCAGCCGGTCTATGCGCAGCAGCCTGTGTATCAGCCGGCCCCGGCCTACGCGGGCGTGCCGCCCGGATATTGCTATGACCAGTACCAGCGCGCGTATGTCGCATGCGGTGCGCCGCCGCCCGGACAGTATGGGTATGCGCCGCCTCAACCTCAGCCGGCGTGGTAACGGCGCGAACACACACGCAGTCGCTGTGTTCCACGGCTGGTGCGAACCAAAGGAATGCTGACGGGAGTGCGGACGATCAGCGCGCAGACTAAAAGGCCGTCGCCTCGGGCGACGGCCTTTTCAGTTTGATGCACCGCTTAGTGTTTGTGATGCAGCCACTCCGCGTAATGCGTATCGAGCCAGCGCTCGAACCTGGGCGGCTGTGACGGATCGCGGTGACGGGACGTCATCCAGATGGCAAAGCCGACCACCACCATGACGGCGGGCCCCATCAGATAGGCGAGCAGCGATTCAGACATCGGGAACCTCCGTATCGGCTTGCGTCCATCTCCCAGTTTAGGCGATGGAAGCGGGGAAAGAACAACGATATGAAGCGCTTGCCTGAAGCGGCAACGGTGAGCTGGAGCCCCCATTGGAAACCCGATGTTGTCGCCACTTTTTCTTTGTTTATCGTGGGTTGGTGAGGGCCGCTCCTGGCCTGTGTACCAAAGATTTCACGGCATCGCGCGAATCGTCGGACGACGCCAAAACCTATGGCAATGCCGTCAGACCATCCCGCTCGCCGTTTGCCGCGCGGCCTCTATCTGGTTATCGACAAAGTCCGCCCAGCTCTGAAGCAGACGACGCTGCCGCGCCGCTTCATCCATCGCGTTACCCTGCAATACGTCGCTCTGCGCGGCTGATTGCTGCTCCATGTCGCGCAGATGCGTCGACGCGGTGTGACGAAAGTCATGCAGCACGAAATGCTCCACGTCCAGCCCCAACGCCTTGACCGCCTGGTTCAGCGTGCTTCTGGCGATCGGCCGATCGCCACCTCTGACGCCTGGGAACACGAAATTCTCGCCGGCGCGCATGCGATGCAGTTCGCGCAGCATGGCAACCGCCTGACGCGGCAGATGGACGACGCGGTCTTCGCGCGCGTTCAGGCGCGCGGCGGGGAGCGTCCACAGCGCGTTATCCAGATCGAACTCGGCCCATGTCGACTCGACGAGATCGGACTTGCGCACCATCGTCAGCACGAGCAGATGCAGCGCGAGCTTCAGCGGCCGACGAATGTCCGATGTGTCGATCGTGCGCAGCATCATGCCGATCTCCGTGCCGGACAGCACGCGGGTGCGGCTGTCGAAGGTCGCGATCGAGCGCGCCGGTACGATCTCCGCCGGATTGCTCGCCGCGAGTTGCCGGGCGATCAGGTACGCGTACAGACGCTTGACCACGTTGCGCGTGTGCAGCGCCATCTTCGGCGAGCCGCGGCTTTTGATTCGCTCGCAGATCGCGACGATGTCGTCGGCACTCACGGCGCCGATCGGTTTGCCGCCGATCGCGGGCAGCACGTCCTTCTCGAGCGCGCGCCGCGTGGTGCGGCGATATTCGTCCGATTTGCCCGCCATCGCCGTGGCGAGATAAAGCTCGGCGGCTTCGCGCAGCACGTCGGCCTTGCTTTCGGCGCCGCGGTCGCGCCGCGCGGTGGCGGCCGGCGAGATGCCCTGCGCGACCAGCGCCGCGTACTTCTGCGCCTTGGCGCGCGCGACGCGCAGCGAAATCATCCGGTAATCGCCGATTGTCGCGAGCGGCTGGCGCTTGCCGTTCAGCGTGTAGCGGAAGCGCCAGATCTTGCTGCCGGTCGTCATGACCTCGATCACAAGACCAGTGCCGTCGGCGACGCAGTAGCGGGTCGCGCGCGGTTCGAGCGCGCGGATCTGGGATTCGGTGAGGGGCGTGGCGAGGCGGGGCATGGCGGGATCGTCGATATACGGATTGCGGCGATTTTAAACCTTATGCCGGTTGTGTACCAAAGATTCGTGTGGTTTTGGGTCTACGGGGTGAGTTTGAGGTCTTGTGGGAGGTTTGGGAATTTCGGCTGCTTCCCTTGTCAGGTAGCCAATTGAAAGGAGTCCGCACGTGGTGTTATTTGCCAATGCAGAATCTGCTGAAAATCACTCCGAGCAGGTCGTCCGAGCTGAATTCGCCGGTAATCGAGTTCAACTGATCCTGCGCGAGCCGCAGTTCCTCGGCGAACAGATCGAGTGCCTGCGCGTTCTGCTCCGCATGCGCGGCGGCCGTCGCGAGATGTTCGTCGGCCGCGCGCAGCGCGATCAGATGCCGCTCGCGCGCGAGGTAGACGCTCTCGGCGCCCGCCTGCCAGCCGGCGATCCGCAGCAATTCGTCGCGCAGCAGCGCAACGCCGTCCCCTTTTTTCGCCGACAGACGCACCTCGCTGAGTTCGAGATCGGCGTCGAGTGCTTGCGTCGCCGGCGCGAGACCGGTCAGGTCCGTCTTGTTCAGCACACGCACGACCGGCACGCCGCGCGGAAAACGCCCGGCGATCGTTGCGTCGTCGGCCGTCATGCCGGTGCGCGCGTCGAGCAGATGCAGCACCACGTCCGCGCGCTCGATCTCGCCCCATGTGCGCTCGATGCCGATCTTCTCGACTTCGTCCTCGGTCTCGCGCAGGCCGGCCGTATCGATCACGTGCAGCGGAATGCCTTCGATCTGGATCGTCTGCGCGACCTTGTCGCGCGTCGTGCCGGCGATCGGCGTGACGATCGCGAGCTCCGCGCCGGCCAGCGCGTTCAGCAGCGACGATTTGCCGACGTTCGGCTGCCCCGCGAGCACGACCGACAAACCCTCGCGCAGCAATGCACCCTGGCGCGCTTCGCTCAGCACGTGTGCCAGACGCTCGCGAATGCGGGCGAGCTTGCCGCGCGCGTCGGCGGCTTCGAGGAAGTCGATTTCCTCTTCCGGAAAGTCGAGCGTCGCCTCGACGAGCATCCGCAGCGTAATCACGTCTTCGACGAGCGCATGGATGTCGCGCGAGAACGCGCCGTCGAGCGAGCGGCCGGCCGAGCGCGCGGCGGCCTCGGTGCTCGCCTCGATCAGGTCCGCGACGGCTTCGGCCTGCGCGAGATCGAGCTTGTCGTTCAGAAACGCGCGGCGCGTGAATTCGCCGGGCTCGGCCAGCCGCAGGCCGAACGCGCGGCCCGCGTCGATGCAGCGTTGCAGCACGAGTTGCAGTACGACCGGGCCGCCGTGGCCTTGCAGTTCGAGCACGTGCTCGCCGGTGTAGGAATGGGGCGCGGGGAAGTACAGCGCGATGCCGCGATCGAGCGGGTTGCCGCTTGCATCGAGGAATGGCACGTAGCTCGCATGGCGCGGCGCGAGCGTCTGGCCGGTAAGCGCCTGCATCAACGGCTGAGCCGCGGCCTCGCCCGCGCGGCCGAACGAAATCCGCACGACGCCAATGCCCCCCCGGCCTGGAGCGGTGGCAATGGCGACGATGGGATCGGAATCGGTCGTGAGCATGGAAGTTCGGCAAAAACGCTGAAGAGGGCGGTGCGACGCGGGTCGCAGCGGCGCGAGGCATTGTAACGCGGGCGCCTCGAATGGCCGACGGCGGTGGCGCGGCGGCGCGGTCGGCTACGGCATTGTCCCCATAATTAAGATTTATCTTATATAGGCTACGATTACTACTACATTCTCTAGGAGTTATTAAGACAGATTAAGAATTGAGTCACGTGCGAAGGCAAGCCAGGCAATAGAAAGATGAGAAAAAATCGATTTCTCCGGATCCACTGCCTGGCTTGCCGTGCAAGCTAAATTTATCTCAAATAAGAAAAATCTGATCTTGTCTGATTGTCAACTGGTTGGGCCCCGAATTGCACAATCTGGCCCATGCCAACCGACAAAGAAAAAGCCGCCTTCGCAAAACGGCTCAAAGACCTGCTCGAGCCGCTGAAAATTCGCGGCGGGACCAAGCTTGCCGAGCAATTCAATCTTCGCTATCACGGCGAGCGTCCCGTTACGCCGCAAACCGCGCACAAATGGCTCACAGGCACGACGATTCCGAAACCGGACAAATTGCGCACGCTTGCCGAATGGTTGAACGTCAAGGAGCACTGGCTCCATTACGGACCGCCGCCCGGCACGAATGCAAGACCGCTGGCGCGCGGCGAAAAGTATCCGCCCACGCCTGAGACGATCGAACTCGCGTCGAAAATCGCATCGCTGACGCCGAAAGACCGCAATCTGGTCGAGGAGATGATCGTGCGTTTCTATGGCGAAGATACCGACGAAGAATGAGCGCGTGGCCGCGAGCCGCGTTTCTTCCGCATCTCATTCTTCAGCCGCACATGAAAAAAGCCGCCCGGTTCGCACCGGGCGGCTTTTCATTTTCAGCTTGCGTCGCGGCGGCCTTGCGGGCCGCCGCGGGGCATGGCATCAGGCCGGCTTCACCTTCGACTTGCCCATCATGCGCGTGATGTAGTACTGCTGCGCGATCGACAGCACGTTGTTCACGACGTAGTACAGCACCAGACCCGCCGGGAAGAAGAAGAACATCACCGAGAACGCGATCGGCATGAACATCATCATCTTGGCCTGAACCGGGTCCGGCGGCGTCGGATTCAGCTTGGTCTGCAGGAACATCGACACGGCCATCAGAACCGGCAGGATGAAGTACGGGTCCTGCTGCGACAGATCGTGAATCCACAGAATCCACGGCGCGCCGCGCATTTCCACCGACGACAGCAGCACCCAGTACAGCGAGATGAACACCGGAATCTGGATCACGACCGGCAGACAGCCGCCGAACGGATTGACCTTCTCGGTCTTGTACAGCTCCATCAGCGCCGCGTTCATCTTCTGCGGATCGCCCTTGAAACGCTCGCGCAGCGCCTGCATGCGCGGCGTGATGGCCTTCATGCGCGCCATCGATTTGTAGCTCGCGGCCGACAGCGGGAAGAACACCGCCTTGATCAGCAGCGTGAGCAGCACGATCGACCAGCCCCAGTTGCCGACATAGCTGTGGATCTTCGACAGCAGCCAGAACAGCGGCTTCGCGATGATCGTGACATAGCCGTAGTCCTTCACCAGTTCGAGGCCCGGCGCGATGCCTTCGAGCATCTTCTCTTCTTCCGGACCGGCGAAGAGGCGCGCCGACACGGTGACGGTCTGACCGGGGGCGATGGTCGGCAGCGGCTGCTTCATACCGACGCGATACAGCGACGGATCGATCTTCTCGGCGTAGAAATCACGCTTTACGCCCTGCTGCGGAATCCAGGCCGACGCGAAGTAATGCTGGACCATGGCGACCCAGCCGTTATCGGCCGACGCCGCGAAGTCCTGCTTGTTCTTGTCCAGATCGCTGAACGTCATCTTCTGGAAGTGATGCTCGTTCGTGTAGACAGCCGGGCCGATGAAGGTGTGCGAGAAACGCGGCGTTTCGACCGGCTGGTCGTCACGCACGAGTTCCATGTAGATCTGCGGCGTGAGCGGCGTGGCGCCGACGTTCTGGATCTTCGTCTCGACGCCGATCACATAGCTGCCGCGCGTGAACGTATATGTCTTGATGACTTTCAGGCCGCCTTTTTCCGGCGACTCGAAACTCATCTGGAACGAGTTCTGACCGTCAGCCAGTTGGGTCGGCTGATTCGGCATCAGCGTGAAGACGTCGTTGTGGTTCGGGAAATCGCCACCGAGCAGACCCGTGCGGGCGAGGTAGGTGTGATTGTTGGTCTTGTCGAACAGCGTGATGACCAGATCCGGCTGCTTGCCGTCGCCCTGCTTGACGAGCGACAGGCGCGACAGCGTGCCGCCGCGGGTGTCGATTTCGCCGCTATAGACGTCGGTGCTGAACTTCACGAGTTGCGATTGCGCGGCCGCCGGCGCATTGCCGGGCGCGGCTGCGTTGGTAGCCGGCAGGTCGGCCGGCTGGGTTTCAGGCGTCGTGGTTCCCGGAGCGGCGCTGGCGACCGTCCTGGTCGGCGTGGCGCTCGGGAAGAACATCGACGGGCGTCCGTGGTCGCGTTGCCAGTTGTCGAACAGCATGACAGCCGACATGAAAAAGATGACCCATAGGACGGTGCGTTTGATATCCATGCGTTGTCTCAGTGTCGATGGAACGGCGCGTCAGCGCTTTTCAGAGGTGGGTGGCGGGACGAGATCGATGCCGCCCGCGGAAAACGGGTGGCAGCGGCAAACACGCCTCACGGCGAGATAAGTCCCGCGCGCGGCGCCATGATACTGGATTGCCTCGCGCGCGTAATCAGAGCAGGAAGGGTAAAAACGGCACCGGTTGCCGAGCATGGGGCTGACGGCAAGCTTGTAAAAACGCAATAAAGCGATGAGTACCGTTTGCATGGCAGGTGCGGCCGGACGGCGCCGCGCAACGTGGAGTACCGGGCGACGCCCGCGCCCTGAAGCTGCCAGCGCAATCTCGATTGCGCTGGCCGTGGTGCGGGCGGTCACTGCGTCATTCCGTCTTGGGCGCCTCCGCAGGCGGCGCCTGACGACGGGTAATTTCGCGCGCCGCCTTGTCGAGCAACGCTTCGATTTCGCTGCGGCACAGCGCTCGTAACGGCGGTGACGACGCGCTCGGCAGAGCTTTCCTGTCGAAGCGCGTATGCAGACGCAGCAGCACATCCCAACCGCCGAATTCCGCGCGACGCAGCCGGAAGGCTTCACGCGCGATTCGACGCACCAGATTCCGTGTGGCCGCGCGCGGCGCATACTTCTTGCCGATCACGAGGCCGAGACGCGCCTCGTTGCCGGTGGGCCGCCCGTACACGACGAAGTGCGCGGTACGGCGCCACGGCCGCAAACGAAAAACGGATGAAAATTCATCCGTTTTTAGCAGCCTTGCGGCTTTGGGGAAGGCGGCTTGCGCTGGCAACGGAACCGGACCCGGTTGCTGCGCCCCGGCCGCTCCCGCTTCGCCGCGGGCTTCGGTCACAGCGCGCAATCCGCTCGCCTTAGATAGCGAGGCGCTTGCGGCCCTTCGCGCGACGTGCGTTGATGACCTTGCGGCCGCCAGCGGTCTTCATGCGAACGCGAAAGCCATGGGTGCGCTTGCGACGGGTAACGGAAGGTTGGTAAGTACGTTTCATGTTGCTCTCACTTGATCGAAAAAAACCGCGCGATCATCGCTGAAAGCGCAATGGCCGGTGGTTTGCTGAAATTGGTTTTCGCGGAACCCGCTATTTAAACCGGTTTTCCGTTGGCCGTCAATAGTTTAGCGGCTTTCAGACGCTGTCCATACCCATTCGGCCAGGTGATCCGTCCCTGTGGATAACTCCCTTGCGGGTCCGTTTTGGCGTTAGAATCTCGCCTTACTTCCCAAAAATGTTGCACGTCGCTCCGGCACGTTTGTTCCCGCAAACCCTTGTGGCACAAGCGCCTGGAGCCGTTACGCCTGGCTGCTCAGGGCCTTGTTGCGCGCGCGCGACAGGGGCAGCGGCGACCGCCGTGCACACCATAACGACAGCAACTCGATGAACGAATTCTGGCAACACTGTTCCGCATTGCTGGAGCGTGAGCTTACGCCCCAGCAGTACGTGACGTGGATCAAACCGTTGGCCCCGGTCGCCTTCGACGCCGATGCGAACACGCTTTCCATCGCCGCGCCGAATCGCTTCAAACTTGACTGGGTCAAGAGCCAGTTCTCCGGCCGCATCGCGGATATGGCGCGCGATTTCTGGCATACCCCGGTCGACGTGCAATTCGTGCTGGATCCAAAGGCCGGCATGCGCGGCCCGGCCGCCGCGGCGCCGGCTGCGGCACCCGCGCGCCCGGCTTCGTCGGCGCCGCAAGGCGCCCATGCGGGCGGCGTGACCGCCGTGGACGCAGCCGTGAGCGCCGTGCAGGCCGCGCAGATGGTGCGCGCCAATCCCGCCGCGGCGGGATTGGCCGCCATGCAAAACGCAAACTCCCGCAACGCGGCCGAAGACGCCGCCGACCTCGATCTGCCGAGCCTCGACGCAAACGAAGCCGCCGCCGCGCGCCGTACGTGGCGCCCGGGCCAGGGCGCGGGCGCGGCCGGCAATGGCGACAACGACTCGATGTACGAGCGCTCGAAGCTGAACCCGGTGCTGACATTCGATAACTTCGTGACCGGTAAGGCCAACCAGCTCGCGCGCGCGGCGGCGATCCAGGTCGCGGACAACCCCGGTATCTCGTATAACCCGCTGTTCCTGTATGGCGGCGTGGGGCTGGGCAAGACCCACCTGATCCACGCGATCGGCAACCAGTTGCTGATGGACAAGTCCGGTGCGCGGATCCGCTACATCCACGCGGAACAGTATGTGTCGGACGTGGTGAAGGCGTACCAGCGCAAGGCGTTCGACGACTTCAAGCGCTACTACCATTCGCTCGATCTGCTGCTGATCGACGATATCCAGTTCTTTTCCGGCAAGTCGCGGACGCAGGAGGAATTCTTCTACGCATTCGAGGCGCTGGTCGCGAACAAGGCGCAGGTCATTATCACCAGCGATACCTACCCGAAAGAGATTTCGGGCATCGACGACCGCCTGATCTCGCGCTTCGACTCCGGCCTGACCGTCGCGATCGAGCCCCCCGAGCTGGAAATGCGCGTCGCGATTCTGATGCGCAAGGCGCAATCGGAATTCGTGAGCCTGAACGAGGACGTCGCGTTTTTCGTCGCGAAGCATTTGCGCTCGAACGTACGCGAACTGGAAGGCGCGCTGCGCAAGATCCTCGCGTATTCGAAGTTCCACGGCCGCGAAATCACGATCGAACTAACGAAAGAAGCGTTGAAAGACCTGCTGACGGTGCAGAACCGGCAGATTTCGGTGGAAAACATCCAGAAGACCGTCGCCGATTTCTACAGCATCAAGGTCGCGGACATGTATTCGAAGAAGCGCCCGGCAAATATCGCGCGGCCGCGGCAGATCGCGATGTATCTGGCCAAGGAACTGACGCAGAAGAGCCTGCCGGAAATCGGCGAGCTGTTCGGCGGCCGCGACCACACGACGGTGCTGCACGCGGTGCGCAAAATCGCCGACGAGCGAGGCAAGGACGCGCAGTTGAACCACGAGTTGCACGTGCTGGAGCAGACGTTGAAAGGCTGAATGCGCCGGCACGGAACGGCTGAGAACTGCCGGATGAGCCGCGGAAGCGGTGAACGGTAGAAGCGGATGAAAACGGGCGGGAAAACGCGGCAAGGAGAAGGGACAGAAAGCGGGGGACAGAAAACGGCCGGAAATCGGCCCGGAAAACCCGTCGCCGAGCGGACCGCCCGGTGGATCGATGGAGCAAATTGCGAGCAAACCGGAGAACGCACCGGAAAATCGACCTGTTTATTCCCGAACTCGCCCCCATTTTAGTGAGGCGGTCCCGTTTTCAGGCACAATACAGGTTTAACCGCCCGGCGGCCGCGGGCGGATTTCACGCCGTGTCGGGCGCTCCCGTGGCGCCGGCGGGGAGCCGCGGCTGCACGCTGGAAATGCTTGTCCCGTAAGGCGTGCAGGCCGTTATATCAACGAAGGAACCTTATGCAACTGGTCAAGACCGAACGCGATAACCTCCTCAGGCCGCTGCAAACCGTGAGCGGCATCGTCGAACGCCGCCATACGTTGCCGATCCTCGCCAATTTGCTGATCACCAAGAACGGTCCGGACGTGTCGTTCCTGTCGACCGACCTCGAGTTGCAGATCACCACGCGCGCCGATTTCGGCGTGGGCGGCGATTCGGTTGCGACCACGGTGGCGGCGCGCAAGCTCCTCGACATCCTGCGTGCGATGCCCGACGGCCAGGTCACGCTGACGCTGAACGACAAGCGTCTGACGGTGCAGTCCGGCAAAAGCCGCTTTGCGCTGCAAACGCTCGCCGCGGACGAGTTCCCGACCGTCGCTCAGGCTAAAGACTACGGCGCGAGCCTCGTGGTTCCGCAGAAAACATTCCGTCAACTGCTCGGCATGGTCCATTTCTCGATGGCCCAGCAGGACATCCGCTACTACCTGAACGGCATGCTGCTGGTGGTGGACGGCGACCAGTTGATGGCGGTCGCGACCGACGGCCACCGCCTCGCGTTCTCGTCGATGAAGATCGAAGGGTCGTTCGCGCGCCAGGAAGTGATCATTCCGCGCAAGACGATTCTCGAACTGCAGCGCCTGCTCGAAGATATCGACGACACGCTGAAGATCGACATCGCGCAAACGCAGGTGAAGTTCACGTTCGGCCAGGTCGAACTCGTGTCGAAGCTCGTGGAAGGCAAGTTCCCCGACTTCCAGCGCGTGATCCCGAAGTCGCACAAGAACAAGTTCCAGATTGGCCGCGAAGAACTGCAGCGCTCGCTGCAGCGCGCGGCGATCCTGACGTCGGACAAATTCAAGGGCGTGCGCTGCATCGTCGAGCCGGGCCAGTTGAAGATCATGTCGACCAACGCCGATCAGGAAGAGGCGCAGGAAGAACTGGAAATCGCATACGACGGCGATAGCGTCGATATCGGGTTCAACGTCACGTATCTGCTCGACGTGCTCGCGAACCTGAAGGTGGACATGCTGCAAGTGAGCCTGGGTGACGCCAGCTCCAGCGCGTTGATCACGATTCCCGAGAACGACGAATTCAAATACGTAGTGATGCCGATGCGCATCTGATACGTCCAACACCAATAACACACCAAGGGGCGCAGCGCCCCTTTGGCGTTTTTATGGCGTTTTGAAAAGTCCAGAGCAGCAACCTTGCAGTAACGCAGAACCGGAAAAAATCCATGACTGAAATGAACAATACGCAGCCCGATAACAGCTACGGCGCCTCGTCCATTCAGATCCTCGAAGGTCTGGAAGCCGTGCGCAAGCGGCCTGGGATGTACATCGGGGATACATCGGATGGCACCGGTTTGCACCACCTCGTGTTCGAAGTGCTCGACAACTCGATCGACGAAGCGCTCGCCGGGCATTGCAACGACATCCAGGTGATCATCCACGCCGACAACTCGGTCTCGATCACCGACAACGGCCGCGGCGTGCCGACCGGCCTGAAGATGGACGACAAGCACGATCCGAAGCGCAGCGCCGCCGAAATCGTGATGACCGAGCTGCACGCCGGCGGCAAGTTCGACCAGAACAGCTACAAGGTGTCGGGTGGCCTGCACGGCGTGGGCGTATCGTGCGTGAACGCTCTTTCGGCATGGCTGCGCCTCACCGTGCGCCGCGACGGCAAAAAGCACTTCATGGAGTTCCACCGCGGCGTGCTGCAGAACCGCATGCTCGAGGAAATCGACGGCGTGACCACGTCGCCGATGCAGGTGATCGGCGACACCGAAAACCGCGGCACCGAAGTGCACTTCATGGCCGACGAGACGATCTTCGGCAATGTCGAATACCACTACGACATTCTCGCGAAGCGCATTCGCGAACTGTCGTTCCTCAATAACGGCGTGCGGATTCGCTTGCTGGATCAGCGCTCGGGCAAGGAAGAAGATTTTGCATTCGTCGGCGGCGTGAAAGGCTTCGTCGAGTACATCAACAAGAACAAGAGCGTGCTCCACCCGACCATCTTCCACATCGTCGGTGAGAAGGATGGCGTCGGCGTGGAAGTCGCGATGCAGTGGAACGACAGCTACAACGAAAACGTGCTGTGCTTCACCAACAACATTCCGCAGCGCGACGGCGGCACGCACCTCACGGGCTTGCGCGCGGCGATGACGCGCGTGCTGAACAAGTACATCGCCGATCATGAAGTCGCGAAAAAGGCGAAGGTCGAGACGTCTGGCGACGACATGCGCGAAGGACTGTCGTGCGTGCTGTCCGTGAAGGTGCCGGAGCCGAAGTTCAGCTCGCAGACGAAAGACAAGCTCGTGTCGTCGGAAGTGCGCGCGCCGGTGGAAGAAGTGGTCGCGAAGGCGCTCGAGGAATTCCTGCTCGAAACGCCGAACGACGCGAAGATCATCTGCGGCAAGATCGTCGATGCGGCGCGTGCGCGCGACGCGGCCCGCAAGGCGCGCGAGATGACGCGGCGCAAGGGCGTGCTCGATGGCGTCGGCCTGCCGGGCAAGCTCGCGGACTGCCAGGAGAAGGACCCGGCGAAGTCGGAGATTTATATCGTCGAGGGTGACTCGGCGGGTGGGTCGGCGAAGCAGGGTCGTGACCGCAAATTCCAGGCGATCCTGCCGCTGCGCGGCAAGGTGCTGAACGTCGAGAAGGCGCGCTATGACAAGCTGCTTTCGTCGGAGCAGATCGTCACGCTGATTACCGCGCTTGGCTGCGGCATCGGCAAGGACGACTACAACCTCGACAAGCTGCGTTATCACCGCATCATCATCATGACCGATGCTGACGTGGACGGCGCGCACATCCGGACGCTGCTGTTGACGTTCTTCTATCGGCAGATGCCGGAGATGATCGAGCGTGGCTACATCTATATCGCACAGCCGCCGTTGTACAAGATCAAGGCGGGTAAGGACGAGCGGTATCTGAAGGATGAGTCGGAGGTGAATGCTCATATCCTGAAGCTCGCGCTGCAAGGGTCGGAGTTGGTGTCGTCCGAAGGGGCGACGCCGATTACCGGGGATGCGCTGGGTGAGCTGGCTCGCGCTTATCTGCTGGCGCAGGCAGTGGTCGATCGTTTGAGCCGGTTGTATGACGCGGGTGCGCTCGAGGCGGTGATGGATGGCGTCAGTATCGATCTGTCCAGCGAGCAGGCGGCCGAGGCTTCGGCTCGCGCGCTCGAGGCAAAGCTGAGGGATGATGCTCTCAAGCCCGAGGTTACCGTTACGACGATGTATGACCCGGTACGTGAGCTGCGCTCGCTGCGCGTCGCGCGTACGCATCACGGGAATCAGAAGATCTCCGTGCTCGATGAAGAGTTTCAGTTGACCGCGGATTATCAGCAGCTTGTGAATACCGCTAATACGTTCAAGGGGTTGATTGGGACGGGGGCGGTGATCAAGCGTGGTGAGCGGAGTATGGCTGTGAGCGACTTCAAGAGTGCGATGAAGTGGCTGCTTGCGGATGCTGAGCGGAATGTTTCCAAGCAACGCTATAAGGGGCTCGGGGAGATGAATCCTGAGCAGCTTTGGGAGACCACTATGGATCCTGAAGTGCGGCGGTTGCTGCGTGTGCAGATTGAGGATGCTATTGCCGCGGATGGGATTTTCACTACGCTCATGGGGGATGATGTGGAGCCGCGGCGGGCGTTTATTGAGTCGAATGCTTTGAGGGCGGGGAATATTGATGTTTGATGAGTGGTGTAGGTAGACGCATAACCTGAGAAAAACGGGCTCGTAAGTTGAGAAACTTATGGGCCCGTTTCTATTGGTAGCTTGGATTTATTGGCAATTCGCCAACGCGCAACAATGCTCTTTGTTCGCGGATTGTTCTATGTAAGTGAGCGCACACATCGAGCAACCGAGACCCTGTCATCCAACACGTCCGGAAGCACTGCGGTGAACCGGTTTGATTGACGGCGAGTGCTCTGCGCCGAGCGGCGGCGGGCTAAAATCTACCTGCCTCCGTCCCTGTTTACGCCAACGCCCCATGACCATCTCTGAAGTTCTTGCAAAGCAGCTGCAAGCTCATAATTCTGGCCCCTTTCTTTTTGCCGGCTCGGGTCTATCACGCAGATACCTCGGGCTCGATGACTGGGCGGGTCTGCTTCGACGCTTTTGCCAACACATTAAGCCGTACGAATATTACCTCTCCTCAGCAAACGGAGACCTGCCCACGGTAGCAGCGGTCATGGCCGAGGAGTTTCATGAGGTTTGGTGGACTCACGAGGACTACTCAGCCAGCCGCGAAAAGCACTCGAAGAACATCTACGAGCGGACTGGACCCCTTCGTGTGGAGATTTGCGATTACCTCAGAGGAGTTGGCATTGCCGACCTGAGCCAGAGCAAGTATGCCGATGAAATTGCGGCTCTGAGCCGACTGAACGTAGATGGCATCATCACCACCAACTGGGACACATTCCTTCAGTCGCTATTCCCTGATTACCGTGTATATGTGGGTCAAGATGAGCTTCTTTTTTCGAACCCGCAATCCATCGGCGAAATCTACAAGATTCACGGTTGCGTGAACACCCCAAGGAGTCTGGTGCTAACCAGCGAGGATTACAGGGACTTCAACGAACGCAATGCCTATCTTGCCGCAAAACTAATCACGATTTTTGTCGAGCACCCTGTCATTTTTATGGGCTACTCGCTGAATGACCCGAACATCATTTCACTGCTGAAAGCAATCTGCGCCTGTATCGGACAGGACAAGCTGCAGCAACTCAACAACAATTTGATTTTTGTTCAGCGGGCACATGAGGGAGAGGACGGCTCCATTTCGCAAACGGTTATTGCACTTGAGAAAGTCCAGATTCCTATCACGCTAATTAAGGCGAACTCATTCGTCGGAATCTACGAAGCCATCGAATCGACGAAGCGAAAGATTCCAGCGCGGGTGCTACGATATTGCAAAGAGCAACTTTACGAGCTCGTGAAGACGACGGAGCCACATGGCAAACTCGTCGTCGTTGACGTTGACCAAGTGAACGGTCGTCAAGACATAGAGTTTGTTGTCGGCGTCGGTGTTGCCGCAGAGCGTGAAGAAGAGGAGCGACGCCGCCTTGGCGACGTCGGGTACCGAGCCATTACTCCACTGGACCTTTTCGAAGACCTCATTTTTAGGAACAAGGGGTACGATGCGCGGCGCGTACTTCAGGAGGCGATGCCGCGACTATCAAAGGGACTTACCTATCTCCCAGTGTTCCACCTGCTTCGAGCAGCGGGCGTCAACTCGAGCGCCGACTATCCCGCATCGGGCTTCGATGTCGACAAATATTTGCAGTTGACGCCAGCAGCGTTCAAACCGAAGGCCTTGGCGAAAGGATTCATGCGCAACTACCGTGACCTGACTGTCAAGGAAATGATTCAGCGGTGCACACCTGAGATTGTCGCCCAATATCTACCATTCACCGAGTGGGCTCGCGACGATTACGAGATTATCCGTCAGTTTCTCGCGGCGCACATCGACCGGTTCACGAACTCGAATTATTCAACGGCGTTCAGAAAGCTTGCTTGTCTATACGACCGCGCAAACTATGGATGGGAGTAGCGTACCTGTTGTTCGCATTGACGTTATCACTTGACGCGATACGCAAGCAAGCCTGCACGCGAAATCGTCCATGCGCATTCTTATGCGTTTGGCCCGCCCAAGTCGAGCAACTTGACCGTAGTGAAGAGCACATTGTGTCTATGACCGACCGGCTCGCTGCGCAGTCTCTTTCTCCCGCTCTGAAATCAATGGGGCGACTGCGAGAGGTAAAATCGGCGCTACGTTCACCGTAGCCGACCCCACCCCAGCGCCGACGTCCACCGTCCTCGGCCACTCCCGTAACCGGCTCACAGGCAAGGTCAAAATATAATGAACCATCAAGCACTATCTTCATTTATCTGGTCCGTGGCGGACCTGTTGCGCGGGGATTACAAACAATCCGAATATGGGCGCGTTATTCTGCCCTTCACCGTGCTACGGCGCTTGGATTGCGTGCTCGAATCCACGAAGCCGGCTGTGCTCGCCGAATTCGAAGCAAAAACAAAGATGGGGCTCAATCCGGAGCCGTTCCTGCTGCGCGTCGCCGGCAGCGCGCGGTTCTACAACACCTCTCCGCTCGACCTGGTCAAGTTGCTGGGCGACCAGGACAATATTCGCCAGAACCTGTACGCGTACATCCAGGCCTTCTCGCCAGCAGCGCGCGATATTTTTGAGCGGTTCGACTTCTACACACAGGTCGAACGGCTCGCAAAGGCCAACCTTCTCTATCTGGTGACCGAGAAATTCGCGAACATTGACCTGCACCCGGATGTGGTCGACAACACCCAGATGGGCCTCGTGTTCGAGGAGCTCATCCGAAAGTTTGCCGAAATTTCGAACGAAACCGCTGGGGAGCACTTCACCCCGCGCGAGGTCATCCGTTTAATGGTGAACCTGCTGTTTATCGAGGACAGCGACGTACTCACGGCAGGTAACGCCGTCGTGCGAACCATTTACGACCCGACGGCCGGTACGGGCGGTATGCTCTCGGTTTCCGACGAGTACCTCCGTGAGCACAACCCGGCTGCGCGGCTGACCATGTTCGGCCAAGAGCTGAATGACGAGTCGTACGCCATCTGTAAGGCGGACATGCTCATAAAGGGCCAGGATGTCGCGAACATTGTTGCGGGCAATACACTGGCCGACGACGGCCATACCGGGCGCAAGTTCGACTACATGCTTTCCAATCCGCCGTTTGGCGTCGAATGGAAGAAAGTAGAAAAGGCAGTGCGGACCGAGCATGAGCAAAAGGGCTTCGATGGGCGCTTCGGCCCCGGCCTGCCGCGCGTGTCCGATGGTTCGATGCTGTTCCTGCTGCACCTCATCAGCAAGATGCGTCCGGCGCAGGACGGAGGGAGTCGATTCGGCATCGTGCTGAACGGCTCCCCGTTGTTCACGGGCGGTGCCGGTAGCGGCGAGAGCGAAATTCGACGCTACGTGCTGGAGAACGACCTGGTCGAGGCGATTGTCGGGCTGCCGACAGACATGTTCTACAACACGGGTATCTCCACGTACGTGTGGATTCTGTCGAACAGGAAGCCCGTGGCGCGCAAGGGGTTCGTCCAGCTCATCGACGGGTCAAGCTTCTGGCAGAAGATGCGCAAGAGTCTGGGCAGCAAACGCCGGGAGATGTCGGACGAGCATATTGCGGCAGTTACCCGGCTATTCGGGGACTTTGTCGAAGCAGAACTGGCAACCGTGTTCGATGCTGAAGGTGCAGAGGCTGGCCGCTGGGTGGTGCCGGCGGGCAGTAATGGGCCTGAAGTCCCAGCCGGTGGCATCGTAAAGTCTGTGCCGATTTCACGGACTTTCCGGAACCAAGATTTCGGCTACACGACCATTACGGTCGAGCGGCCACTGCGCGATGAGCAGGGCAATGTCGTGCTAGGCGTTAAGGGCAAGCAGAAAGGCAAGCCACAGCCGGATAGCGCGATGCGCGATTTCGAGAATGTGCCACTATCCGAAGACATTGGAGCGTATTTCGCGAGTGAAGTGCTGCCACACGCACCGGACGCTTGGATTGACGAAGAGAAGAACAAGGTCGGCTACGAGATTCCGTTCAACCGGCACTTCTATGTGTTCGAGCCGCCACGCGACCTACATACAATTGACGAGGAGCTGAAGGCGGTTTCGGCCAACATCATGAAGATGCTCGAGGAGCTATCGGAATGAGCATGCAGAGGTACCCAAAATATAAGTACAGCGGCGCGCAGTGGCTAGGCGAAGTGCCCGACCATTGGCTTGTTGGCAAGATTCATTCCTTTGCTAAGAAAGAATCAGGACATACTCCAAGCCGTCAGCATCCGGAGTACTGGGAGAACTGCACAGTTCCTTGGTTCACCCTGGCAGATGTGCATCAGATTCGGGCTGACAATGTGAAATATGTTCACGAAACCAAGGAGCTAGTGAGTGAGCTGGGGCTGGCAAACTCGTCGGCTCGTCTACTACCTGCAGGAACGGTCATCCTTTCGCGCACTGCATCCGTCGGCTATTCGGCAATTATGGGCCGAGAAATGGCGACAACGCAGGACTTCGTGAATTGGATTTGCTATCCGCAATGTGTTCCGGAGTTCCTGCTGTACGTACTTCGCGGTATGCGCGCTGAATTTCAACGTCTGATGATGGGTTCGACTCACCAGACGCTCTATATGCCGGACATTGCAAAATTGGCAATGTCGCTCCCACCGGTAGACGAGCAAAGGGCTATCATCGCTTTTCTTGACCGTGAGACCGAAAAAACCGATGTGCTGATTGCAGAACAGGAAAAACTCCTCACTCTGCTGGCAGAAAAGCGCCAAGCGACCGTCTCGCAAGCCGTCACCCGTGGCCTCTATCACGATGCGCTGATGAAGGATTCCGGAATTGCATGGCTTGGGAAAGTTCCGGCACACTGGGAGGTCGTCGGTCTTACCAAATACTTCGAATCAGTCGTCGACTACCGTGGACGGACACCGACAAAGGTGGACGATGGAGTCTTTTTAGTTACAGCCAAGAACATTCGAAATGGCGTAATAGATTACGATTTATCGCAGGAATACATTGATAGGGCAGAGTACGACGAAGTGATGAGGCGGGGACTGCCTCTACGGGGTGATGTCCTATTCACTACCGAAGCGCCGCTCGGACAGGTTGCAATCGTCGACCGGGAAGATATCGCTCTTGCTCAACGCATCATTAAATTCAGAACTGTTCCCGAACGCCTGGACAGCAGCTATTTGAAGATGTGGATTATGGGTAGTGCTTGCCAGTTTAATTTGGAACAGCTAGCTACTGGTTCGACGGCACTAGGTATCAAAGGTAGTAAGGTTGGGCAGGTCCGGCTTTGTCTCCCGCCTCTGGATGAACAACGGGAAATCGTTCGGCACATCAACGTTGAGACTAGCAAGCTCGATTTGCTCAGAATCGAAGCCGAACGAAGCATCGACCTGCTCAAGGAGCGCCGGAGCGCCCTTATTGCTGCTGCCGTAACAGGAAAAATCGACGTCCGCAATGCAGTGTCGCAGGAGCTTGCCGCATGAGCGACCTCCAGTTGTTTCGCCTGTCGAACGGTTCCGCAAACGAGCTGCCGAGCCAGGCAGCCAAACTCGAAAAGCAGCTACAGGGCCTCGTCGAAGCGAACATGCCAACCTTTCTAGGCGTTCGATTTCTGGCCAGCGAGTACGTAACCGGCAAGACGCACAAAGGCCGAATCGACTCGCTGGGCCTCGACGAAAACGGCTGCCCGGTCATCATCGAGTACAAGCGTCACAGCAACGAGAACGTCATCAACCAGGGACTGTTCTATCTGGACTGGCTGCTGGACCATCAGGCGGAGTTCCGCTGGCTGGTCATGGAAAAGCTCGGCAAGGACGTGGCGGATGAAATCGAGTGGGCCGGCACGCGTCTACTGTGCATCGCTGCCGATTTCACCCGCTATGACCAGCACGCGGTACAGCAAATTCCGCGTAACATCGAGCTGATTCGCTACAAGCTGTTCGGCGATGACCTGCTCTTGCTCGAACTGGTCAATTCGCAAAGCGTTCCCGATGCCACGGCGGTCAAGCCCGCACAAGTCGACCTATCCGCTGAGCCTGAAAAGCCGAAGGCGGCGGGCAAGGACAAGTCAGTGGACGAACAGCTTGCCATCGCGTCCGCCGAGATGCGTGACCTGTACGCACAACTCACCAGCGCCCTGGCAGCATTGGGTGACGACGTGCAGGAGAAGCGCCTGAAGCTCTACACGGCCTTCCGGCGTCTGAAGAACTTCGCGTGCGTCATCGTCTATCCGAACAGGCTCCTCGTGACGCTCAAGCTGGACCCTGCCTCCGTCGAGCTGAAGGAAGGGTTCAGCCGTGACGTCAGCCAGGTCGGACATTGGGGCACCGGCGACCTCGAACTGACATTGCGCGGGCAGGCCGACCTGGAGCGCGCCAGGCCGCTGCTTGAACGAAGTTATGCCGAGGGCTAACCAGCCTACCGGCCTGTGCTGACTACCTCAAAAAAAGCAAAAATCGAACGCATAGGGGGCATCCATGAGCAACCTGCACCAGGAACATCATTTCGAAGCCGCAATCTGCCAATCCCTTGCTGCTAATGGATGGCTTCATGCTGAAGGCGACGCCGCCAATTACGACCGCGTCAGCGCGCTCTTTTTGCCCGACCTGCTCGCATGGGTGGAGACAACCCAGCCTGACGCTTGGCAGCGGCTGACGAAGACGCATGGTCCAGCGCTCTCCGAGCGCCTTGCCGAACGGGTGCGTAAGAGCCTCAACGAACGCGGCACTCTGGATGTGCTTCGCCGGGGCGTCGAAATGCTGGGGCTCAAGGAGACGCTCTCGCTCGTGCAGTTCAAGCCTGCGCTGGCCATCAATCCTGCCATCCTGCAGCGGTACGCAGCCAACCGGCTGCGCGTCGTGCGCCAGGTTCGCCATTCGCCGAATCACCCTCAGGACGCAGTGGACCTCGTGTTGTTCGTCAACGGCATACCGGTTGCAACCGCCGAGCTAAAGTCCGACTTCACGCAGAACGTTGAGGATGCCGTCGACCAGTACCGCTTCGACCGGAACCCCCAGCCGAAGGGGGGGCAGCTTGAGCCGCTCCTTGGCTTCCCAGGCGGTGCGCTGGTGCACTTCGCAGTAAGCCAGACAGAGGTCAGGATGTGTACGCGGCTCGCAGGCCCGTCCAGCAGGTTCCTCCCGCTCAACAGAGGCAATCACGGCGCGGCCGGCAACGCGCCGAATCCGGACGGTTTCGCGACGGCTTATCTTTGGGAGGATGTCTGGGCGCGTGACAGCTGGCTCGACATCCTGCACCGCTATCTCATCGGCAAGCGGGACGAAAAGCAGCAGCTCAAGACTGTCATTTTTCCGCGTTTTCACCAGCTCGACGCGACCCGAAAGATAGTCGCAGACGTCCTCGCTCAGGGACCTGGCCAGCGATATCTGATTCAGCATTCCGCTGGCTCAGGAAAGACAAATTCAATTGCCTGGACCGCGCACTTCCTCGCGGACCTGCACGACTCCGAACACAAGAAGATGTTCGACAGCGTGCTGGTGGTGTCGGACCGCACCGTGCTCGACGCCCAGCTGCAGGAGGCCATCTTTGATTTCGAACGCACGACCGGGGTCGTAGCCACCATTACCAATGAGCACGGTAGCAAGAGTGCGCAGTTGAGCCAGGCGCTCAAGAGCGGCAAGAAAATTATTGTTTGCACCATCCAGACGTTCCCCTTTGCCCTGCAGGCCGTGCAGGAACTCGCGGCGACCGAAGGCAAGCAGTTTGCGGTCATTGCCGATGAGGCCCACAGTTCGCAGACCGGTGAAGCGGCGGCGAAGCTCAAGCAACTGCTGTCGGCCGAAGAATGGGCCGCCTTCCAGGATGGTGGTGAAATCGACACCGAGGCCCTGCTGGCCGCCCAGATGGAAGCGCGCGCCGGCGGCAAGGGACTGACCTATGTCGCCTTTACGGCCACGCCCAAGCAGAAAACGCTTGAACTGTTCGGCCGGTCAGGTCCGGATGGATTGCCGCAACCATTCCATGTGTATTCGATGCGACAGGCTATCGAGGAAGGGTTCATTCTCGACGTCCTGAAGAACTACACGACCTACAAGCTCGCGTTCAGGCTCGCGCACGACGGCGAGGAATATGACGAGAAGGAGGTCGAGCGTAGCGCTGCGATGAAGGGCATCATGCAGTGGGTCCGGCTGCATCCGTACAACATCACGCAGAAAGTGCAGATTGTCGTCGAACACTACCGCGAGAACGTGCAGCCGCTGCTCGACGGCAAGGCGAAGGCAATGGTGGTCGTCGGCAGCCGCAAGGAGGCGGTGCGGTGGCAAAAGGCCATTCGCGCGTACATCGAGACCCGGGGTTATCCGCTCGGCGTGCTCGTGGCGTTCTCTGGCGAAATCGACGACCCGGAGAGCTACCCCGTACCAGTGACCGAAACAAGCAAAGAGCTGAACCCCGGGCTCAAAGGACGTGATATTCGCGATGCCTTCGCCGAACCTGAGTATCACCTATTGCTTGTCGCCAACAAGTTCCAGACAGGCTTCGACCAGCCGCTGCTCTGCGGCATGTACGTCGACAAGATGCTTGGCGGCATCCAGGCCGTGCAAACGCTGTCCCGGCTGAACCGCGCACATCCAGGCAAGGACGACACCTACATCCTGGACTTCGTGAACGAGGCGAATGAAATCCTCAAGGCATTCAAGACCTATTACGAGACCGCAGAGCTCGAAGCCACGACCGACCCGCATCACGTCTATGACCTGCGCGCAAAGCTCGATTCCGGCGGATATTACGACGATTTTGAGGTGGACAGGGTGGCGAAGGTCGAGCTGGACCCAAAAGGCACGCAGGCTCAACTGCAGGCCGCTATCGCACCCGTAGC
This sequence comes from Paraburkholderia sp., assembly GCF_047605525.1. Taxonomy (GTDB): domain Bacteria; phylum Pseudomonadota; class Gammaproteobacteria; order Burkholderiales; family Burkholderiaceae; genus Paraburkholderia. The sequence goes on from NZ_JASGFN010000001.1 coordinate 219,771, forward strand.
CGACCGGCTACTCAAGCGGTACAAGGCGGCGCAACTGGACAAGGTTGCAGCAGAGGCTCAGCAGGACGGGAAGGCCGGACAGGCAGCCAAAGACACGCTCGACGCGCTGGTGCTGTTCAAAAATGACATGGGCGCATTCGTGCGTCTCTACGCGTTCCTCTCGCAGATTTTTGACTACGGCAATACGGACATCGAAAAACGCTTCCTGTTCTACAAGCGGCTCATCCCGCTGCTGGAGTTCGGGCGCGAGCGCGACTCCGTAGACCTGTCAAAGGTCACACTGACGCACCATAGCCTGAAAAACACGGGTCGCCAGAATCTGAATCTGAGTAAGGGTGAAGTACCCAAGTTGCCTCCGATGGATGCCGTTGGCAGTGGTGCAGTTCAGGAGAAAGAAAAGGCGCTGCTCGACGAAATCATCCAGAAGGTCAACGGCCTTTTCGATGGAGAGCTGACCAACGACGACCAGCTTGTATACGTGAACGGCGTGCTCAAGGGTAAGCTGCTCGAAAACGAATTGTTGGTCCAGCAGGCCGCGAGCAACAGCAAAGAGCAGTTCGCCAGTTCCCCGGACCTTAAGGACGCGCTGATGCACGCCATCATCGACGCATTCGATGCACATACCACGATGAGCAAGCAAGCGCTCGACTCGGAGCGCGTGCGCGACGGTCTGAAAGACATACTGTTAGGGCCTGCGCAACTCTATGAGGCGCTGCGAGCTCGTTCTGGTCCATCTTCGCGCCCGGAGGCATAGCCTTTAACGGATATATCGATTGGGTTACTGGAGCGTTTGCGGGACTAGTTCTACTCACACCCATTTGGAGCCAACGCCCCTTCCGAAAGGGCAGTAGCCGCCGTCGAAGACGTTCCTGAAGACTACTTCCACGACTTCGGAATTAAACCTGTGTCACGAGCCTTCCAGTTGGCGACTTCGACCGTATCAGGTACTGCTCCCCAAATGGTGTCGTCGGCATGTTCCAGCACAATGATTTGGCACTTGTGCCCGGTCGCACGCAAGCCCTCGGACAGAATCTCGAAAATTCGTTTCGTGGCAACGAAGTCCGCATCGCGACTCCGACGCAATTCGGTCAATCCCGCCCTGTCGGCATCGAGTTGATTCGCTCCTGTAGCCGCGCTAGGAAAATAAACCTGACTCGGCTGGTCTATAACTAAAAAGTTGAATATAGGGAGATACTCGCGGGAGGGATGAGATACGTACTCGTGGATGGCAAGAAATGTTGCGATGTGATAACCCATCCAGTTCTCTCCACTGCCGACCTCCCATAGGTACTCTTTTTTCCCGTCCTCAACTTTACTGAAACTGAGGGTGAGTTCCTGCCTGTCCAGTTTTACCTTGCCACGCTGTTCCAAACCCAGCGCATTTGAGTATTTGCTGATTAGCTCTGTCAGCGCGTCGTCGACAAGCGCTTCTCTACGTTCGGAGTCGACCTTAGATAGGTATTTTGCGATTTCCTCAATCTGTTTTGCGACCTCTGCAATTTGAAGAGATAGCTCATCGGTATCGCGAAGCGACGCGAAATTCATTAGAAGCGCCTGGAGCCGCCCCATCATTACAAAAACTCGGCTCAGCGAATCCTTAGCGGCGCGGTCTACCTTTTCGAGGCTCAGACGGTCCGCTCGCACGGAATGAAGCTTTCGTTGCGCTTCGACTAGCGCGGTCTTTGCCGAGTCAATTTCCTTGTCAACGATAGGGTTCTCGAACAGAGCCTCGGAAAGGGCACCGATTCGTCGCATTTCTGCTTCGAGATGGTCCACAGCTTTGTGATGCTGATTGGTCTCGCTACCGCAAACCACGCATCGGACCTCCTGCCTCAGACTTTTCTTCAGCCAGTCGAGATTGATGATGCGGTCACGCTCCGTCGTAACGGCATCCGAAAATTGCAGGGCGCGTTGTGAAAGTCGCTCGAAGCCGCGAATCTGTTTGCGCAAGACATCAACTTCACGTTGTGCCACCTCTTCGGCATCCTGCAATTCCTTGTACTTGTTGTTCGTATACGTGTAGTCGGGGGCCTTAAGGGCTAAGTCGAGGTTACCTTCAAGGTAGGTAGCATTGAGTAGCCGCAAACTAGCGAGCTTTTGGTCCACTGAAGAGTCCTCAATCGCCTCGACCATGCCAAGTTCGACTGCGCGTAGCCATATCCTGTCTACTTCGGCCGTCCACGAAGACATCGCCCTCCTTCTCAGTTCCTGCTGTTTCATCAACTCATCGAGCTGCCGCTGCAGCTGATTTCGCTCACGCTCTTTGACAAGATACGTGCCGTCAATGATGCCGAACGCAAAAGGCAATACTTTTTTCAGTTTCTCCCTGTGGTCGTACGAGTCTGCCTTAAAGAACAGCGTATTGGGATTCGCTACAATGTGCTGAGGCAAAAAGTTGAATGCTACGATGTCCCGGTAGGAGGGCCTTCCATCGTATTGTCGGGGTCGTTCTCCGTCGCCAATTGCGAGGTTTGTTAGCCGAACGAGGTTATTAAACTGCTCCTTGAACTTGACGTCGTTATGAGTTGTCTCCGGCTGCTGCGGAATCAACCCGTCAAGTGGCATGAAATAGAATTCGTTGCTTGTCTGTCGGTTTCCGGGGGTCTTCCGTGCGATTACGAAGGAATTGCCCTTAATGTTTACCTGCAGGCCGAACCACGACACGCTATCACGAATCACGCCCACAGGGATGGCGCAGCGGCTCGCTCCAAGACAATAGTCGATGATGGAAATAATCGACGATTTGCCGGTGCCGCTGCGCCCATGGACGATATTGACTCGTCCGAGCTCGAACGGCAGAGAGTGAACAGAGTTTTTCGAATTCGCCGGCCACAAGAGTAGCTGTTCTATATAAAACTGCATGTCAATCACCCAAAAAGCGGTTGTACAACCGAGCTGTTGACTCGGACGAGTACCAGACCGCAAGGCGTTCAATGGCCTGTCGCATTTCGGGCGGTGCGTTCGAAGGGCGACTTCCATTCGGCCAACGTGAAAACCCCACCGAGAATCTAGTCGCGGCGTCAGTTTCGCTGCGCATACGAAGTAACCCCGTAGAGCATGCGAGGTTCAAGCCTCGGCCGGTCACAGCTGTGAACGCCTTTATACGCTCTACAAAGTCGCTTCTTATCAAAGGGACCTCCGCGAGAACCGCGTGTAGCGGGGTACCCGCCTGTCTACGTTTTATCGCGTCACAGCTTTGTGCATGCCAAAGAACCGGGAGCACAAGTAGTAATTTTAAGAAGTCGGGTTCTTCTGTCGCTGCGGTAAGTTCCTGATATCGTTGGACGAATGTCGTCAATAGAAAGCACGCGAGGGCACTGTTCTGAATTAGGTTCGAGTCAACGTATGACTTTGTCATTTATCTTCGTCAGACTGTTGCGACTTTGACGCGTACGTGTCGTGCCAGAAAACGAAGTAGTCGTCGGTAGGCTTGTTCGCCAGCTCGTGATAGTTTCCCCACGTGAAGTACGGCTGACTTGTGTCACGTCCATCGAGCTTCGCCCGGTGGTTCGCGTCGAGGGTCGCTCGGAGTATGGACTTTGCGACGGCAATATCGTCAGCGGACTCTTTCTCATCCGGCATAAGACGGACACCATCCCGAATACCTTCCCAGCGCTGATGCAACTCCGCGTCGCGCGACGCCCACGCTTGGGGTAAGACTTCACCTGCTTTCAACAGCCGAACCCGTTCAGCATAGAAGCCAAAGTAATGGCTGAGGGCACGGTCACAATAATCGTCGGGCATGCCAAGATGTTTGAGTTGCGCGACGAACATTAATTGAGTGGTATTTTCTCGTTGGAACTCGCGCCAGCGAGTCGAATGAAGACTGCGCTCAAGATACCGGTCCATCCGATGGGCGCTGATTTCCGACTGAAGACGAGCCGCGAACGAATTTTTCGTCAGCCAAGCGGGTTCGCGACGTAGCCACGCTTCCTGACATAGGTCGACGAGATGACCAAGCATCCCGCGATAGATGTCCTGCTGCATTCCGTCCAAGTCGTCGGGCAGGTGGAACAGCTGTATTGTGGCGTCTTTCAGGGAAATTCCGCCGACCGTGCCGTCTCCATCGAGAAGCTCAATGCGTTCAATGACAAAGGCCAAATCCTCGTCTGAAAATGAAGAAACGGCGACGATTTCTGATGAGTCTTCTTTGGAAGCTTCGGATGCCTTTTTCCGTATTACTTCGATGCACGCCTTTATTTGCTCGGACGACTTGGCGTCGCCCAGCTTGCGAGCTAGCGCATGCTCAGAGACAAGCTTGTTCGTCACAAGGCAGTACTTGATGTCACCATACTTCGCACAGGTATCCTGAAGGCAATAAAGCCACACGTGTACAGTGTGCCAAAGGTTTTTATGGCTATCCTGGAAGGGCTGCCCGCTCTGTTTCACCGAATGCTTGTCTTGCTCAAAAATCGCATGAACGGTGTCATCATCTTGGAGGTGTAATTCCACAACGTCGTCATCCGTCTCTATGCCGATAACGGACTTCCGATGCACGCTTGAAAAAATACGAAAGAGCGCTCGCTGGAATTGATACGTGTAGCCGGCGCTCTTTGCGCTGGCTTCGGTGGTTACCATAAAACCCCGATGGTCTTTCAAATATTTGTCGGTTGATGCCTCTCTAAGCAAGTGTCGCTCAAAGTGCGTACGAGAAAAATACTGTTTTTTTATACATATTCCTGTGAACCAAGTGCCGATGCTGGTTGAATATCGTGGCAACGCGGATGGTGAGACAGAGACCCGCTCACGTATTAACGCAACCTTGACGTCTCTCAACCTAGGCTTGTTGCTCCCGACTGGGGTAAGTGTCGATTGCGCAACACGGCGTCGATTGCGTTCTTGTCAAAAAGCCATAGCGGCGTGTAGCATCCGCCCTGACCAAATACAGATGGTCGAGGTGAGAAGGGCGACGCACCCCCACCGTGGAACGGGCGATTAGGTCCGATGGTAAAGTGCGAACATGTAGGAACCTCACCTTCTGATTGAACGGCTGACTGAGGCCGGTGACCAAACGGTCACAAACCACGCGTCGACAACCTCCACCTCGAAGCGTCCTTAAATGTCTGCGTAGCAGACGGGGATGCGTATGTCTAGAGGTTGCGGAAGCTGTGCATATCATCGTTCGCCGACGGACTCGTCGAGGGGACGCACGGGGTGCCTACAATGAGGCGCTCCCAATCCATCAAAGCCTCTTACGGCTCGCGAGGGCAACGCTTGGCGAGCGTAGACACCGGTATCCGGCGTGTCGCCCCCACGTTTGGAAAGTCGCTTTTCCGCACATACAGCGCGAAGTCGACTGGCGAGCTCGTCGAGTCCGACGAGGAGCGCCTGGTTGCTCACATGCTCACCCTGGACCCCAGAGTCCGGGCATTCAAACCGCAGCCGTTCAAGGTCGACCTGATTGACCGACTTCTGTTGCAGACGCCGGAGGCGGTTGCCGAGGCGCGGCTCAGGCACAAGGACCGGCTGGGTCCGAAGTTTTACACACCAGATTTCGCGGTCGACAGGCACAGCGCGCCTCGCAGCGCCATCGAAGTAAAGAGGGAAGGCCACGACGGCGACGATGACTACAAATCCGTCCTAAAGCGGGCCGAGCAGATTCTGGAATCGGCTGGCTATCTGTTTTCCTTGACGATGATGCCGGCTAGCCCGCATCCGCTACGCAGTAATCTCCCGCTGCTCAAGAAGGCCGCCTCGCGCAGCGACCTTTGGCCGTCTCCGGATTTGGTTCAAAGAATCGACGCTGTCTGTGCCGGGCGACACATCACACTGCGCGAGCTGTGTGCAGAGCTCGACCTATCCCCGAATCTCGTACCGGCGCTGCTGGTCAGTGGCGCAGTCAGCGCCGACGTGTCGGCCTATGCCATTCAGGGAGGGATGGTTCTGGCACCGGCCTTGGGTGACCTCAGTCATCTTGAACTGCTCGAGCGGGTCACGCTGTGAAGCGCTCGCTGCTACATAACGACGAATTGCGCGAGCAGGGTCAGGGAACCGCGCGATGGCAAGTGATTGACCCGACACCGCGCGACGGCTACGTAAAGGTATTCGACAGGGAATCGCACCAGGAGACGTACAAGGCCCTGTCAGAAATCGCTGACGCCATTGTCGACGGCCGTCTGGTGCTGGTCCGCCGAGGCGCACCGCTGGTCAGCGCGGCGGCGCAGAACGACCCCGAGCTCGACGAAGAGTTGCAGCTGGCGCAGGCGTGTTTGCGCGAAGTCGAGCAGATTGAGAAGAAGTATGGGGTCAGTTTTCGAAGGGCGTACGAGATTGCTAGGGAAGAACACAATTCCGAGCCGGACCGTACCGACGCATTTCCGTCCCGAGCGACTCTCTATAGATATGGCAAGGCAAGGCGCAACGGCTTGCCATTGCTGCGAGGAGACGGCAACAAAGGTAATCGCACGGAGCGGTATGACCAGCAAGTCGTCAACCTTATTTGCGATGCGGCGGATTCCCTGTTTCTCAATCCGAATTCCAGATGGACCCTGCTCGACCTTACCCGGTACATAAACGACCGAGCCCGGGAGTCGGGATGGCTCGCTCCGGCCAAGAGCATCAGTTCCCAATTTGTCAGCAAAACGATTCTCAGCAAGCTCAGTGTCGACCCTGAAATCGACCGGATGGACCCGAAGGACGTTGCAGCCGCAAAGTCCATCGCAAAAAACCGCATCGTCGTCGCGTTGCCCTTTGAGCGGGTCGAGCAGGACGCGGTGCACCTGCCTTTTGTTGTCAAGACGCGCCACGGCGTGACGAGCAATGTGTACCTGGTTCACGCCATCGACTGCTGCACCGGCCTAGTGGTGGGCTGGTGCCTGGTCATTGGTGCCCCGACCGAGTCTGATGGACTGCAGTGCGTCGAATGCATCCTGTTTTCGAAGAAGGCCAAGCTTGCGAAGCTCGGTCTGACTTACGTCCTTGATGTCTTCGGAACGCCGCACCTGCTCATATTCGACAACGGCCCGGAGACGAAGGGGCGACGGATGGAGAGGTTGACCCGTCTCGACATGGACCCCATGCATTGCAAATCGCGTCATGCGCACGGAAAACCCTTCATTGAACGGCTGAACCGCTCGCTCAAGGATGCGCTGCAGACACTGCCGGGCTGTACGCGAGTCAACGGCAAAGATGGTCAGCGTGACCCGGTGGCATTGGGTGACAAATTAATGTCAGAAGAGGAACTGGAACGCTGGATTGTGCGCTGGTATTACGAGGACTGGGCAAATACCGAACTTAAACGCCACATCCGCAGCGACTTCCGCGATATGACGAGGCTGGGTAGTACGCCAGCGATGCGCTGGAAGAGTTTGACACAGGAACACCTTTTCGCCATGCCGTTGCCTCCGCCAAGGTCGGAATGGCTGATGACGCTTTACGAGCATGACGTCAAGACCTTAAGCCGAAAAACGGGTATCTCCTACAAGGGCTTCAACTACAAGGGTGACAACCTGGACTACCTGCTGAAAGGATACGGCGAAGTACCACTTGACGTGTACGTGAACCCGGACGACTACAGGCAGATATACGTTGACGACGGACCGGACCGGCCGCTTGTCGCGCTGACGGAGGAGTTTGTCAAAGCGACGTCACCTGCGTACTCCTTCACTCGTGTGAAGGAGCTCCTCAAGGAAGCGAAGCCGGCGGACATCGAATCACCCGAGAAAACAGCATTTCGTCGCGATGTGCACGCGCGGTCCATCGAATCGACCGCGAAACCGACTTCGAAGAAGCACGGCAAAGCCGAAAGGAATCGGGCGACGTCGAACCGCGCCAAGGACTCGGCGGCCATCCGTCGCGCCGCAGACAACCCACTCCCGCCGAGGAGCGACACGTCCAGTGCGAACCACACTGGACCAGAGCCGGTGTCGTTTGATGATGTTCCTTCGCTGGCAGTGCTGAACCGAATGAGTGGAGAAAAACAGAAGTGAATCAGGCTCAGAAACTGCGGAAAAGTATCGAAGGCTGCGAACTGCAGCACCCGGCATTCAGGGAGCAGCTCGACCCCCTCACGCGCCACGTCGACGACGCCAGAGACGGCTTCGCGTCACGTATCGAGTGGATTGTCGGCCCCTCGCGTGTGGGCAAAACGATGCTCATCAATGCGCTGTCGCGGGCCTATCCAGAGTCGAAACTCGACGGCAGGCGGCACGTACCGGTGCTGGTTGTGCCCATGGCGACCAATATCTCACCCAAGCTGCTGCCCAGCAGCGTTCTCGACGCGCTGGGCATGCCCGTAACGGGTCGTACCTCCGGGGTGATGGATGCGTACATGCTGAAACAGTTGGGAAACGCTGGGACACGGGTACTGATGTTCGAAGAAGCGAGTCACCTGGTCGAGCCAGGTGCCAAGGTTCCCCCGCGAGCGGCGGGAGACTGGTTCAAGTTTGTCGCGGACGCTCTGAACATGACCATCATGCTATTCGGTGTGCCTCGTCTGGCAAAACTGTTCGAGAGCAACGAACAGCTGCGTATGCGCGCGTCAGCCAGAAGGGAATTCAGGCCATACGATTTCCGCAGCCCGGCCGACCAGAAGGCGTTTGCGTCATGCGTGCGCACCTACGCCGACCTGTTCGGCGAATATGGCTGGCCGATTGAGCTACCGCTGAAATTGCTGGTAACCCAGTGCTATCTGCTCACTGGCGGTCTGGTGGGTGTGTTGAGCAAATTCATGCAGGAACTCGCGAGCCAGCTGAGGTATGAAGCACCTCGCCCGCTGACCATGGAAGACTGCCGCCTTGCAGCCGGTGCAATCCAGGCGGCCGGTCATCCCGACTTTCCCGCGTTCGTGAGGTCGGAGGTCTCTCCGATTGAACTCACCACCGCCCACGCTTACGTGCTCGAGACCAACGGCATGACATTCAATCACGTCGTCACCGCATCGGGAGACATCCGATGAGCCTGGTCATCACTTTCGCCCCGTCCGACGACGAATCGGGATTCGGTTACTACAGGCGTCTAGCGGCCGGGAATGCGTTGTGGGGGTGGCGTGAGCTTGCGGGCCTCGCCAACGTGACGCGCAGCCGTAGCGCGCTTCTCGAGCATCCAGACAATATCGCTGCAGAGCTGGGACTCGAAGAAAAGTGGTCACGCTTTGCAAGCCGGCAGGAGAAACAATGCCGTAACTGGCGGGCGCTGCGCCGTTCACAGTGGGACGCCGTGTGTCCGGCGTGCCTCGCCGAGGAGGTGTACCTCCGGCACTACTGGGAACACGTGTACGTCACCGCGTGTCCTGTCCACCGGACGCTTCTCATGGACCGCTGCCAGGCATGTGGCGACCATCTGTCGCCGCACCGTGAGCGCATAGAACAGTGCGCGTGCGGGCACGACCTGCGCACCCTCGCAACCGTCGCGTCGACGCCGTCCCAACATTGGCTTTCCACCCTGATAGCAAGCGATGGGCGTCTGTCGGGCAAATCTCTTCCAAAGGTCCATCACGGGAAGGTCGACGCATTATGCGCGCTCGTTCGGGTTCTGTGCCTGCGTGCCGTCCCGTCGACGCCCCCACCCCGTCGCAGCGCGGCAAGTCCCAAATCTGTTTCGCAAGCCGTCGAGTTGCTTGCTCCGCTCGAAAGTCTGCTGGCCGATTGGCCCAAGGGTTTCGAAAAGCACGTCGCCGAGCGCATTGCGGTCGGCAATCCGAAGGCGCGTACGCTAAATACGCTGCTGGGTCAGTGGTACGTCTCCCTGAAAAAGATTTGCGAGGACGACAATACACTCGAGCCGTTTCTCAGGGTTGTCGTCGAGGTCGCCGCCAGGAATTTTGATGGCGTCCTTGGCCTGGACATTGCCAAGGACATCGCTGCCGAAGTCACGGAGTATGTCCGTCTTCCTGACGCAGCGAAGACCATCGGTGTCAGTCGCGACCGGCTGCTCAAGGCCGCGAATGCGGGCGAGTGCGCGTACCGGACCCGCCGTTTGGGCACGAGGGGACTCGTCTACGAAATTTCGACGGCGGAGATTGAACGCATCCAGCAACGACGCAGTGAATGGGTTAGCGACGAGCGGGCTTGCGAAGCAGCAAAGGTGTCGCAATCGGTTCTCAATCATATGGTCGCCGCCGGGGTCGTCGCCGCCGACCCGAACTGGAGGCACGACATCTACAAGGGCGGCCCGATTCAGTTGCGGTCATTGACGAACCTGTTTGAGACCGTCAATCGGATGGCGAACGAACACGGGTCAGAAGACGGCGACCGATTGACGTGGGCCGCACTATCAAGCCGCCGCATGGGGGATAAGTCGGCGATACAGTCAGTCATGAAGGCGATAGTCGCGGGCGAGCTCGTCGCCGTCGCTCGCGGTCGTCATCTGGGCGACATGGCCTTCCTCCGCGCCGATGTCTCCAGGTTTTTCGGAACACCTCTTCTCGAATCGGGCATGTCGCTACAGCAGCTGGCGAAGTCCACCGGGTGGAAATGGGAAAGCGTTTCCCACTGGATAAGCGCTGGTTTGCTGCAGTCGCATGAAATCATGCTTCGAGGGCAACCGTGTCGAGTCATCTCGCCTCAACAGCTGCTGGTGTTCCGGCAAACCTACGTCCCGCTTGCCGACCTCGCTAAGGCGATGGGGACGAAGTCCTCTTCGTTGGCAGTCACATTAGCCGGCGTCGATATTGTCGGGGCGTTATTGTTGCCGAACGGTTACAAACGAGGTGGTTTGGTTCGCATAGCCGACATCGGACGACTCGCGGTCATTGGCGCAAGAACGGAAAGTGCCTTTTCATCCGCGAAGCCAGTTCGCGAATCACTGACCTAGTGAGGATAACGTGTGCCCCGACGAGAAAGTTCCTGCTGATTTTCCGCGTGAATTGTCCCGCGCATTGTTGTCTGGTTCAAATCCGAAACTCGCCATCAGGCTGATTGACGGCAAGTACTACGCCGGGCTGACTGAGGAAGAACTGTTCGAGCGATATAAGGCATGTGACGATTTGGCTCAGCAGCTTGCGTCGTACTGCACACGCAAAGAATCGGAAAACCCTTCGTGGACGCGGGACTTCAATCTCGCACGCACACGCGCAGGGGTAGCACGTAAAGTGACGACCGGCCTCTGGGATTTGTCGGCGGAGGAGCAGGGCTGGGTCATGGCACGAGTTCAGCAACTGCTTGGCTGGTAAATGCGGAACATCCTGCGGCCCCCGTACTCACAGACGCGATGAGGACATGAGATGCGACAAGTTCTCTTTTTGGACTATGACGGCGTGCTGCATCGGGGCGATACCTACCTTACACCACGTGGCGTTGTTAGCAGCGCACCTGGCACGATTGAATTGTTCGAATTCGCACCGGTCTTGCTCGAACTGCTGGAGCCATATCCGCAAATTGAAATCGTTCTCTCAACCGATTGGTGCTTTCGATTTGGTCTTGAACGAGCGCGTGACGCGCTTCCGCTCGCAGGGCTGCGCCAGCGCGTGACCGGCGCTACTTACGAAGCGGAGCTCGAGGATTCAGCGTTATGGCCGGCACGTCAGCGCGGTGTCCAGATTCTCCGCTACGCGCGGCGTCACAACCTCGTGTCATGGCTTGCTGCCGACGACCGGCGTGATGGATTTCAGGGCAACTACGACCGGCTGGTCCACTGTCAGACCGAGTCGGGACTGGGTGACCGGGCTGTCGTCGAACTGTTCCAGTCGCGGCTGGCCGAGCGATTTGGCGAGACGCCGCATATCTGAAAATGTTGTTTCCGACTTTCCGGCGAAGCCGCTACTGGCGGCACCGAGTTGGGCACAGGAGGCGAGAGTGACATTTCGTGAGGAAATCCGGCGACAGGCAGAAAGCGCGCGTCGTGAGATGGTGCGAACCGGTGAGTTGCTGACCCGGAGTGAGTTCCGTGCACGGCTGCGCGTGAGCGAAAGGCGGCTTGGACAGATGCTCGCAGCGGGAAGCGTCTTTTCGATGGTGGTCGATGGAGCCGCATACTTTCCTGCCGTTCTCGCCGAGGCGACAGTCGACCGGCAACGATTGCAGGCGGTCTGTCGCATTCTCGTGCCCGCTCCGTCAGCGTGCCGCCTCGATTACCTCACGTCCCCGCAGGCCAACCTGGGTGACATCACGCCACTCAATGCGTTAGCTGACGACAAGAGCTATCACTCGTTGCGCGGAATGGCGCGAGCCTGGGCTGCACAATGGTCGCGAACTGCAGTGAAGATTTACGTGGGCCCCTATGAGCCGGGCAAGAGCGAGCCGATATACGTGGCAGTCTGTGAAACAGACCCGAGAGCCAACCCGTGGAAACGAGCCGTAGAGGCGATGGATGCTGGTGAATACGTCGCACCGCCGTGGCCATATCGTCACGCGGACGTGGTTACGGTTTTCGTGGTGCGAGGCGACGCTGGTCGCACGGATGACGTTTTAGAGGCACGATTGGATGTGGACATCGTCGATGGCATTGCGCGCATGCGGATTCATGCGGGCGACGCCAGTCAAGAACCCGATGCAATTTCGGTCGTTGGCGACGACACCATTGTCGACGTTGTGCATCGAATCGCGTTGCGTCTTTGTGGTATGCAGAGGCACTAGGAGGCGAAACATGGCAACGGAGATTTTTTCGTGGGGCTATGTCGCGTGGGTGACACAACGGCCCTCGGATTACGACGAGGTCGGCACGATTGCATCCTGGGTGTTGGGGGACATCATCCGTGTTAAATGACGACTTGCCCTCATTGCGAACAGCATCAGCGCCGCTTTTGACAACAGTTTTGGTGCACGCTGGTCCTTATCTTGCGCATGACCTCGCATCTGCGATGCCGCTTGTCTGCAGAGGTGTTAGGAGGAGCATTCTCGGGGAAGCACTGTGGGAGCGAACTGCTCGCGCTCTGCAGAACGTCCAGCCGGAAGGGCCCTATCCGACGTGCGACGTTCTGACGGTCTTTGTGTTCGATAACGACGCCTTGACGGCTCGATTTGACATCGACGTTACGTCGCGTGGTGCCGTAGCAAGTATCGTTATTGGAGGTGTTCCGCGCATTAAGCACGCCCCCATCTGCGTTGATAGATACGATGATATCGTTGAGATTGCACGAAAAGTCTTTGTCGCTGGACTACCTCAATGACGTGATATTCACAGGTGCCTTGAGCCGCCCAATCATTTGTGGCAGTTCCAAATCGGGTCCGCGTCGTTGTCACAGGATGGCATATCAAGCACTCCTGATGCAAAAGGGCACAACGGCGGTGTCGTCGGCGGGCATGTATCTCAAGCAGTCGCACATGTCAAAGTTCGTGACATAACTTGATAGTATCCGGCAGACTCGGCTTCGTCTCGGTTAACCGTTGATTGACGTGGGCCGGATTGACGAGCCGCCGCATGGGGGGATAAGACGGCGATTCAGTCAGCCATGAAAGCGATAGTTGCGGGCGAGGTCGTCGCTGTCGCTCGTGGACATCATCTCGGCGAGATGGGCTTCCCCCGCTCCGACGCCTCCAGGCTTTTCGGAACGCCTCCGCTCGAATCGGGTATGTCGATGCAGCAGCTGCCGAACTCCACCGGTTGGAAATGGGAAAGCGTTTCGCACTGGATAAGCGTTGGCTTGCTGCAATCGCATGAAGTCATGCTGCGAGGGCACCAGCGATAGAACGAACGGGAACACCGCACAAACCAAGTCGGGCGAGGGTCTGTCCGAGGGCAGTCGCTCGAATACTGTTGCCGAGATGTCAGGGCGCTGACGGCCCGCATGGCATGGTTAAGGTGTCGTATTGGATACGTTACGCGACAAATACGGATTAACGTGCAATATGCGACACATATCTTTAGGTCAGGTTTGTATCCTATAAGATACGAATTAACTTCATTGCACTTAACGTATCGCGGGCGACACATGGACCTCTTTGAGCTCGGAGAAATGTTTCGCCACACACGGATTGCCGCAAACAAGACTCAGCAGCAAGTTGCGGAGCAGAGCGGGGTCACTCGCGCGCGGATTAGCCGCTTTGAGACCGGACGGCTTCCTGAACTCGGAACAGTGAAGCTGCTGAGCCTCTTTGAGGCGGTCGGGCTTGAGCTTTTTGCTCGCCCCATCGGCCATGGCCGTACACTTGACGACGTTTTGGCCGAGCAACGAACTCCTGCTGTTCCCGAAATCCGGCGGCGCGTCCGCGTCCGTCGTTCCGGGACCGGTGCCAAGACCATTAAAAAGAGCGAATAGCTCATGGCACTGTCATTCCACGTCGGTTAGTGAGGCTAAACGGCCAGGAAATTCACGCACAATCACCGCAAAGTGCACCACGCCGTGGCAGGTCTCGGCTTCGCCGCAGACGCAAAAACTGCGGACATGCAAATAGAATTGCATGAAAAGGCTGGTTTCACTCAATTCTATTTGCATTTGGCCGTGGCACCAGGTTGGACCACGCGCTCGCCGACGCTGACGTTTTACACAACGAATGATTTCCCAGCGCCTTCGTGACTCGCTCCACTCGACGCGACGTCCCTGAAAGTTGCCGCATATAGCTTGGAGCCCAGCAGGTATCCCCGACTATGAAGCAACCGCGTGCGCCGCGTGCCGACGCGAGTCGACATAGGATGGGAGGTTCGTAGCTGACCGACTCGGCGTGGATTGAGCGGAAAACAGACAGCAAGCGCGGCTATCTCAGGACTCGATTAGAGGACCGCGCTGACTTGCTGCTGGTCGAGAGAAATGGTTGCAATGATGGACTCGAACTCCACCATCAAGTCCGGATGGTATTGGGCAACGTATTGCCGTACAGGTTCGTTTTCGAGGAGCTTGGCGAGATATCCTTTCGCAAGCACCAGGTTCAACACGTCTTGGCCGTAGGTCTGTTCCACGAGCTTGTACTGCCCCTGCAGATTGCTCATTTCCCGCTCCATTTTCGCCATCTGCTCCGCGCTAACACCGGTCAGTTTGCGTGGCTTCTTGCCTTCAACGAGACGGGCTGCAGGCGTTGCCACCAGCAATGCCTCTGCGTAGGAGACTGACACATTGTTCGCCGCCACCATCAGCTCAACGCATTCGACCTGCCGCGTAGGCTTCATCTTGCGAATAGCGCGAACAAGGTCCGGCGAGAATTGCCGGTCGGCGAGAAGTTCAGCCGCTTCCGGGCAAACGCCGTCGAGCAGCGCCATCTTTTTTATAATCTGTGATACGTCCACGGAAAGAGCTTTCGCCAATCGTTCTGGCGATACGCCCCTGTCAATCACTCGCCGTATCATATAGTGCTCCTGGATGGTGGACAGGCGATTGACACGGTTGTTGTAGGTGTAGCTCTCATCATCCGTCGCGACAAGGCAGGCAGCCCACTCGTGCCCCAAGTCCTGGATGGCAAGTAAGCGTAGATGCCCATCCAGCAAGACATGCTGTCCGGAAGACTGGTCCGCAGGCATTACCGAGAGCGGCTCGATGAGGCCGACCTCCTCAATGGAGGCTCTTATCTGCTTGAATTTACGCGATTCGACCACGGGCGTCGGTATTCTGCGAGATGGCAAGATGCTTGAGACCTGTACCGACAATGGCTCGGGGATGAATCCAAGGGTTACACCTGTCATGTGACACTCCCGCTCGACCAAACGCGTTCGGCAAGATACTTCGGCAAGCTGGCCAGTCCCTCTGCGCGCAACAGATTGATGAAGTTCTCATCGGCAAACAACTGTCGCAATGCGCCGACCACAAACAGCAGCCGCTGTTGTGTGAATTCGGCCTTTCTCACCATCGACTTCTGACGTTCTACCTCGTGCTCATACGTGCGCACGAGACTCGAGGTCGTGACGGCGGCCGACTTACTGGTCATGTTGTGTGCGGTGCTTCGCCCGAGCGCTTTTCTGCGCTCGATGACGCGACGAGCGCTCATCAGCTGCTTGCCGCGCAATTTGCCCGACTCGTATGCCTCCTGGAGCGCTGCCTGTATCTCAGCATCATCGTCGCCAGCGCCAACAATCATAAGGGCCGCATTCAGCGGAACCTGTCCTTTCTCTACCGCGACGACAAGTCTCTCTTCCCCCTGGCGCAGCAGCGTGAGAATGCCGTGGACGTAAGCCGGAGTAAGACCTGTTTTTTCGGCAATGACTTTCGGCGAGTATCCCTGCTCCTGCAATTGCCGAATCCCGGCAAGCCGTTCGAGTGGGCGACACTGTCTGCGCGCGATGTTCTCCGTCAGACTCATGACGAAGGCATCCTCATCGCTCACGTTCACGACGAGAGCGGGAATTGTCGTTTCCCCAAGGGTGCGAAATGCCTTCAACCGACCCTCGCCGCACACGAGCAAGTATCTTTCTATGCCACCGGCCGTTGCTCTCGGTGTGACCAGGATAGGCTTCTTCAGGCCGATGGCCTTGATGTTGTCGACGATTTCATTGAAGACTCGACCATTGCGTTCTCGCGGATTGATAACTTCAATCTGGGAGACCGGGACCATCCGGATTTCTCCGGGTTGCTGCCGCGAGTTCACGCTACTCTCCTTAGCCTCGCGCGCTCGGCCATGCCGTAGAGGTAGTCCAGCGTATCAAAGCGATAACTCTCAAACTCGATGGGATTCTGGTCGGCGAGGTGAAGACGCGGTTGTCCAAAATCCAGACGTGGCAGCAGGTAGTAGTCCAGCGTGGAAGTATTCGTTTGGTCGAGCCGCACCGCGACTGTGATGTCTGGCAGGAGACTGGTATCGAAGCGCACCTTCCAATGGTTTCGGCCATTCTCATGCGCCTGGCACCGCGCGAGCACGATGCACGCCGCGAACTCGTCGTTCACCGTCAGCAGGTCGGTTGCCGTGTCGCGTATCACCGCGCCACCCAAATCCCCGATTTTCCTCTCCGTCTGTGCAATGATTTCCGGATGCAGTTGCCGCAGGAAGCGGTTCGTCTCCAGGTAACGATAATCGCGACCGGGGGTAAAACCGACAGTCTGGTAGGCTCGAATCAAACTGCCGAATCGATAAACATAGACCGACGTAGAGGGCATGCCGTCTGTTTCGTCAATCACTACGCCGGATAGAAATCCGCGACTGCGGTACAGGTTGCGTAGTCGCTCAATTAACTCCTCATCCGAGTAGTGACGCGCTCTCGCTCTCATGATGCCCTGAGCCGTGTAGAACGTCTCGCTCGGAACAATCGCCTGAAATGCCCCTTCCTTTCGAATCCACATGTCCGGCGTGTTCGTCACGCGCATCTTTTTCAGCTTGAACGACACCCGGTTGTACACGTTGTTGCCAATGTATTTCTCGTTGGTCAACACTTCCCGTACCGTGGCTCGCGTCCACTCCCGGTCAAGGTCGGTTCGCACGTGCATGCCGTTCAGGCGAGCCGCGATTTCGTATTCATTGAGCGACCCGTCGATAAACCAGTTGTAAATCAGATTGACGGTTCGCACTTCGCTTTCTGGCCCCGGCATGAGGATTACCCGGTCCGTCTGCAGGCTTTTATGTTCCCCGCGACACAGCTCCGCCTTCATGAGACCGTGTTCATCGACCAATACCCGGCGCAGCCCGTAGCCAGCCGGGCCGCCTTGCCGGAATCCCATCTCAATCAAACGGCACTGGCCTGCGAACACCTTCGTGGACAACTCACGGCTGTACTCGCCAGCCATTGCCCGCTTGACCCCTTTCACGATGGTCGAGACAGGTGACCCGTCGTTCTCGAACTGTTCGGCGCAGTATGCAACCTGAATGCCGGCACGGCGGCAGATGTACTCGTAATACGCGCTCTCATCCGCATCCTGGAATCGCCCCCAGCGACTCACGTCATAGACGAGGATTACGCCGAAATCAGCTTTGCCGTTAGCCACATCGGAGATGAGATTTTGAAGTGCCTGGCGGCCGTCGATTCGAAGACCGCTTTTTCCTTCATCGGCATATGTGCGGACGATTTCGAATCCGCGACGGGATGCGTAGTCCCGAATCCGGTCTCGCTGATTCTCGGTCGAATATTGCTGGTGTTCGGTGGACATGCGGACGTACTCAGCTGCCCGTCCCGCCAGGGAGCTGGCTACGACTGCTGCACCCGCGTTGCTGAATGACATTCTCCGCTCCGCAACTCTGACCCAGACACACGGCAAGCACCGGGCGCAGGGGAGCCCCCCAAACGCGAGCGCCGCGACTTCACATCCGGCAGTGGCGTTCCAAAAGCGAACGGTGACAAGGCAAAGGTAGCAGGCCAGACGCCGATGTGTATCACGTCATCTCTTTGCAATCACACGGGCGGCGCTGCCGACGCAGACAGCACGGCGATGTGGACCGTCCACGCGTTCATTTTTGCAGCGCCGGCATCATCCGCATGGCACAGCACGTAGAAGCCAGAGCCTAGTGGCCGAGGGAGCCCGATGACATCCATCTTTGCAACCGGCTTGAAACTGCGTCGCGCATTGCGCATCCGCTGCATGGTGCTGTTGCGCTCTCGATACGCTGGATGCGCAGCGCGATATTCGCGCCAATAGCCCGAGTGGCCTGCTCGCCACTTCGCCTGCGCCCGGGCCTGGTTGTCGCGATAGTCGCTGTCGTTGCGGAGCCGTCGGTTCTGCCAGTCGCGCCGGCGAGCGCGCTGGCAGGCGTCCGACGAGCAGTAACGCTGACGCGGGACATGCAGCAGCGGCACGAACGCGTTGCCACAGGCGAGACAGAGGCGGGTCGATTTCATGAATGCCCTCCAGGCTGGGTTGCGACGGACGGACGCCGACGCCTCGACCAGCCACGTAAGGCCGCTGCGCCGAGACGGAACAGAGAGGGCTTACTCGGTAATTGCTTCGTTAACGGCCATCGCAATTTGTTTGGCGCGTTCGCATCCGAGATGGCACTGGGCGATTCTTCTCAGTTGAACCGTCGAGGCAACTGTACGACGTCGCTATGGTGCGAATTTCCCATCCCGTATAAAATCTTATATGCGTAGAACGCGGGTATCTGGTTTGGCTCAATTCATTCGATGGGTGTTCAGGCGATTGAGTGCGAGAGCGCAATATAAATTGTTAGGCCCAGTAGGAAATTCTCAATTTATGGGTGACTTTGTCTCACCTTATGGTGGAGAGAAAGGCGTAACACGTTGATTTGCAAAGTTAGAAATTCTCAGCTTTTGAAGCCTCCTACAAGTGGTGTAGCGGGAACCATGAAGTGGGATTTTGGGAAGCATCCACTGAGACATTTATTGATGGATGCGTCCGGTAGCTCGGATTGACTGCACCTAGCCCGCCATCGCGACGGAAAGGACAGCGACCCTCTCATCGAGGTGGCCGCTGTTTTTTTGCACACTGTACGACAATTATTGAGTCGTTCGCGTCTTTTATACCTTAGCCGCCCGAATCCCATATGAACGGGTACGGGTGTCAAAAAGCCATGTTGAAATTGCTGCCACGCACCGTTGAACGCCTTCCGCACCTACTGAATAGCCACTGATGGTACCCACGCCATAGGTTTCCCAAGTCTCGTATTTTTCGAGTGATTCGACTTCCGGCTCCCCCGGCAATAACAGTAGACAAAGATCCGGACGCCGGCCGACCAAGAATAGCGAGTCATGGTAGATATGTGCGGACGCCATAGCGTTAAGCACATTGTTCTTTCCACTGCGGTACTTTGCATCCAGGACAAATGTCCTATGCTCATCTCCATGCGACGCAATGAGGACGATGTCCGGGCGCCGTTCCCTGGAGAGGCTCCATGCCTGTTTGGTACCGGAGCGATTCATGGCTGGGACGAAGTAGTTGGACAATCGGGAGATCTCTACCTTGTTCCGTTCGACGTGGTACATGCCACATCGGTGGTCGAGCAGTATGTCGCGGCGAAATCGAAAGCATGTTCCGTAATCGAGCAGATCCGGGACGAGGAAATGGCCCCGGAAGGCCTGACATGCTTTGCCAAAATGAAGGTGGGGCAAGGTGGCCGGGTAAATATAGATAGCCTTAGCGTGTCGGCTTTGCCATGGGCGCTGGGTCGTCTGGAACGCGGGGAACTCGCAGATCTTGGTGCAGAAGCGTTTGACGCCGGTCTCAAGGGATTAAAAGATGACCTGGCGTCGCTGGTCGCCGACGAAGACAACCCCTTTGATGCCGCACAGTTGATTGCAATAGTGCAGCGGCTTCACGAATGGGCGGGCTATAAACCCACCAGTGATGGTCTTGCATGGATGGTCATATTACCGGAGCGGACTTCATCGAAGGAGGTCCAGCCCCGTGAGGCGCCAGATGAGAAGCAGGAGACTGAAGAAGAGCGGGATCTACCGATCCTCAACAGTTTTTACGTTCACGACCTTATCCAGGCGCAGCGGGAGTTAAACGGACCACGCGTGCCGCGGGCGTTGAAGGCGTATCTATCGCTGTCGGATCGGTCGAAATTCGATCTGGATGCACCGGACGGACAACGGCACATTCTCGACACGTTGCGGCCGCGCAATGGGATTGCGGGGCGCTGGCCATCACCGGTCGACCATTTCCAGGCGCTGATGCAGCAATACGCGCTAAACCGGATGAAGACCCTCGGTGAGGGAGAAATCCTTGCGGTGAACGGACCTCCGGGTACAGGAAAAACCACGCTGCTCCGAGATCTCATTGCACATCTGATGGTCGAGCGCGCTACGGTACTCGCGTCGCTAGACAGCGCAAGGGCCGGCCTGTCCGGCGCGAACATCGATGCGGTTTTTGCGGGGGGCAAGTCGCATAGTGTCCCGGTGCTTGCGCCTGCGCTGACAGGATTCGAGATCGTGGTTGCGTCGAGCAACAACGGAGCGGTGGAAAACCTCTCGCTCGAACTGCCTCAGCGCCGCCACCTCGATCCCGCGCAACATGACACGCTGGGCTACTTTCAGCCGGTAGCGACGCGCTATGCCGGCAGCCATTCGACGAAGCCATGGAAGATGCCGAAGGAGCCCGTGTGGGGTCTGGTGTCCGCCGCGCTCGGCAAACGGGCCAATCGCACGCGCTTTGGCGACGTATTCTCCACCCGAGCCGCGACCCCCGACGAGCGGCCGGGCGACCGGTTTCTCGGCAAGCATGAGGTCGATTTCCCGAGCTGGGACGCAGTGGGAGCGATGACCTACTGGCGGTACCGGGACCGGACCCGTGGCACGCGTCCGGGCTTTCGTGCGTCGCAGGACCACTTCAAGGCAGCGCACACGGCCTATCTGACGGAGTACAGGCGTCTCGAAACACTCGATGTTGCGCTGACCGAACTGGAACAGAAGTGGACCACGGTGGCGCAACGTTGTCCCGATCTGCCTTATCCGGACACGAAGGATGAGACGCTGCATCGTCTGAGCCGGTTGGCGCTCGAACTGGATGAGGAGGCGAAGCTGGCAGAACAGCGCCTTGGTCCGCCGTTCATCCGTTGGCTCTCAAGATGGTTCCGCCCGAGCCAATATCAACGATGGTGCGAGCTTGCGGAAGCTGCGTTTTCCCTTCGTGTCGCTTGCGACAGGCTCCGCACGGTGAAATCTCTGCTGGTGCAGACGGGGGGGACGGTGTGGGAAGGCGTCGACCTTGCCGAGGAAGTTTCCCAGGCCCGAGCATTCTGGCAGGGCGAGAAACTGAATATTTTGCGTAACGAGCTGTTTTCAGCCGCAATGGCGTTGCACGAGGCATTTTTTCACGAGGTCCAGACGCCGGATCTGGTGTTTGCCCTGTCGAAGATGCTTTCGCGCGCACCATTCGGCGACGCGAGCAAGGTACTCTGGCAATGGTTTTTTATGCTGGTGCCAGTCGTGTCGAGTACTTTCGCATCTTTCCGGCGCCAGTTCGCCGGAATCGGATCGGAGGACCTGGGCTGGCTGGTCATCGACGAAGCCGGACAGGCGGTGCCGCAGGCCGCCGTCGGTGCGATCATGCGCGCGCGGCATGTCGTCGTGGTGGGCGATCCGCTTCAAATCGAACCGGTAGTCACACAGTCAACGCGTCTATTGATGCGTCTCGGAGAACACTGGCTGCAGGAGGCACGTCCACGCTATGCCGTGGATGCCCAATCCGTCCAGACGCTGGCTGACCGGTGCTATCCATACGGTGTGCGCCATCCGCTCGAGCGTGATCAGTTCATTGGCATCCCGCTCGTCATGCATCGGCGTTGCGCGAGCCCGATGTTCGAAATCGCCAATACGATTGCGTACGATGGACGGATGAAGCACGCGAAAAAAGGCATGCCGCATCCACACGAGGTGCTCGGCCATAGCGCATGGTGGCATGTGACCGGCGATAGCAACGATGGGACGAAATACATTACCGCGCAGGGCCGGCGCGTATTTGATGCGTTGTTCGATCTGTATATCAGAACACCGGACCTGAGCGACCCGGATCGACCGCAGCTACCCGACGTGTTCGTCATTACGCCGTTCCGGCAGGTCAGAAAGGGTTTGAGTGAGCTTTTAGGTGATCGCGATACGTGGCGTACTGCGCTAGCCGGAACGGAACGGGACGTGCCGGACAAATTGGCGGAATGGGTGAGGAACCGGATCGGCACTGTCCACACGTTCCAGGGCAAGGAAAGCGAAGTGGTCTTTTTTGTTCTCGGATGTGATGTCGAGCAGACCGGGGCGATAGACTGGGCTGCATCAGCGCCAAACCTGCTGAATGTTGCAGTCACGCGCGCGAAAAGCTATCTGTACGTGATTGGTGATCGTAACCTTTGGGGTTCCCGTCAATATTTCGATACCGCACTTGCGATGCTTGACGCACATGGACAGGTTCAGCCTGGCCAGAAGGGAAACAGCGTACGCGTGCAATCGGATGTTTCGTTGCGGCCGGGTTAGGCTATCTGCGCTTTCTTCTCTGCGTGCGCGACGCAAGATTGGCGTTAGCCATAGTCAACTCCTTGTCAACGGTCTCGCGCCCAACCTGCCCAACCCGACTTATCCACACCCACCTCTGGATAACTCATGTAAAAGCCTCCAGACAAGCTGTGAAGGAAACTTTGATAAAAACTCTCCTTCGCAAGACCCAAAAAAAGTTATTCGCGATCCAACATCACTATCCGCCATCGCTCCGAACACTTATCGATTTGCTAGCCCATTGATCCGTAAACGAAGTAGGAGGTTATCCACAGGCAGAGGCGCTGCTTGTTAACTATTACTACGTATACATATACAAAGAATATAAAAACCAAAAACCAACACCCCCTCAAACCAACGGCAAACAAATCTCCGTCACCAGATCCGCGGGCGCCGTTTCCTTCGGACTATTCAAATACTCTTCGAACACCGGCGCATCCGCCGCCTCCCTGCCGGACTGCACGAGCCACGTCCCATACAACCACTCATAAGTCGCCTGCATATCGCTATACGGCCCGATATGCCGCAACACCGCATACTCCCCGCCCCGTACACGCGCCACGGAAACCGCTCCGCTCAACGCAACAGCCTGAGCCACCTCAGCCATCATCGGCCCCGGCAACAATGCCGCCGCCTTCGACCGCAACGCCTGCTCCTCCACCACTCCCGGATCATCGAAATAAATCCCGATCATCCGCATCTGCGTCGCAAGCAGATTGTGTTGCGCGAGCCAGCCGTACAACGCATCGAATGCCTTGCCGACCTGCATGTAAGGCCCGACGTGATCGACCGACACAACCTCCATCGGCTCGACATGGCGTATCACCACTTCATGCATCATCGTCATTTGCTCGTCTCCTGAAAGTGCCGGCCGGAACCGGCTATGCGCGCCTTGCTTTCGATACTGCGCCGGCGGCATGCCAAATACCGCTCGAAACGTCCGCGAAAAAGACTGCAAACTGCTGTAGCCCGAACGTTCGGCGATCTCGGCGATCGGCATCGAACTATTCGCGAGATAGCCCGCCGCGCGATGCAGCCGTAAACGCCGCACCGTCGTCGCGACGGTCTCGCCGTACATCGCCTGATAAATCCGGTGCCAGTGATACGGCGACAGGCACGCGATCTCCGCCAGCCGGCCGATATCGAGCGGTTCGTCGAGGTGGTCGTAGATATGGTCGAGCACGCGAGCGAGCCGCGTTTCGTAGCGAGCGCGATGACCTGATTCATTCATGACTGGACGGATGAAAATTGACGCGGGAGCATGTGAACAAATTATCACGCCGGAGCCTAAGCGCCGCTGGTCCCGCGAACAGGCACCATCCCACACCCGGCGCCCAGCAATAACGAGCCACAAGCAAGCGCCCATGACGCTGTCGTCATTTGGCGTTATCGTGTGATACGCACTGCCTCAGCAGCCTGCACCGCCGTTCCCATTCCTCCCCGCGTTCGCGCGAAGCGATGGAGCCGCAAACATGAGCTACACCGAGTCGATCGGCAGCCGCACCTACCGTTTCGCCGATCTGAAGACCCTGCTGGCGAAGGCCAGTCCGCTACGCTCCGGCGACCAGCTCGCAGGCATCGCGGCGGCGAGCGAAGAGGAACGCGTCGCGGCCAAAATGGCGCTCGCGCAGATACCGCTGCGCACATTCCTCGATGAAGCACTGATCCCCTATGAAACCGACGAAGTCACCCGCCTGATCATCGACGATCACTCGCCGCAGGCCTTCGCCGAAATCGCGCATCTGACGGTCGGCGATTTCCGCAACTGGCTGCTGAGCAGCACGACCGACACCGCCGCACTCACCCGCATCACCCAGGGCCTCACGCCGGAAATGGTCGCGGCCGTATCGAAGCTGATGCGCAACCAGGACCTGATCGCAGTCGCGCGTAAACGTCCGGTGGTCACGCGTTTTCGCAACACGGTCGGTTTGCCGGGCCGCATGTCGGTGCGTCTGCAGCCGAATCATCCGACCGACGACGTCAAAGGCATCGCCGCGTCGATGCTCGACGGCCTGCTGTACGGTTGCGGCGATGCGCTGATCGGCATCAACCCCGCGAGCGACAATCTGGCCGCGATCACGAAGCTGCTGCTGATGATCGACGAATTCCGTCAGCGCTATCAGGTGCCGACGCAATCGTGCGTGCTCACGCACGTGACGAGCACGATCGCCGCGATCGAAAAAGGCGCGCCGGTCGATCTCGTGTTCCAGTCGATCGCCGGCACGGAGAAAGCGAACGCGAGCTTCGGCATTTCGCTCGCGCTTTTGCAGGAAGCGTACGAAGCCGGGTTGTCGCTACAACGCGGCACTGTCGGCAACAATCTGATGTACTTCGAAACGGGGCAGGGCAGCGCGCTCTCGGCGAATGCGCATTCGGGCGTCGATCAGCAGACTTGCGAGGCGCGCGCGTACGCAGTCGCGCGCAAGTTCAAGCCGTTTCTCGTCAATACGGTGGTCGGCTTTATCGGCCCCGAGTATCTGTACGACGGCAAGCAGATCACGCGCGCGGGTCTCGAGGATCACTTCTGCGGCAAGCTGCTCGGCGTGCCGATGGGCTGCGACATCTGCTACACGAACCACGCGGAAGCCGACCAGGACGACATGGACAATCTGCTGACGCTGCTTGGCGTCGCGGGCGTCAATTTCATCATGGGCGTGCCGGGCGCGGACGACGTGATGCTCAACTATCAGAGCACGTCGTTCCATGACGCGCTGTACGTGCGCGACGTGCTCGGCTTGCGGCGCGCGCCGGAATTCGAGGAATGGCTGGAGTCGATGCAGATCATCGATGCACGTGGCGCATTGCTCGGCGCGTCGGCGCAGCCGCCGCTGCTCGAAGGCGCGCGCGACTGGATGGGTATCGCATGACCGACGCTTTCGACAAGGATCCGTGGAACGCGCTGCGCCGGTTTACGCAGGCGCGCATCGCGTTGGGCCGCGCGGGCAATAGTCTGCCGACCGCGCCGTTGCTCGCGTTCAATCTCGCGCATGCGCAGGCGCGCGATGCCGTGCATCATCCGCTCGATGCGGACGCGCTTCACGAAGAGTTACGCGCGCAAGGTTTCGAATCGCTCGATGTGCATAGCGCCGCGCCTGATCGCGAGCATTACCTGAGACGTCCCGATCTCGGGCGGCGTTTGTCGAGCGAGAGCCGCGCGGCGCTAACGCAAATGCGAGCGCAGTCGAGCGACGTGGTGTTCGTGATCGGCGATGGTCTGTCGGCGTTTGCCGCGTCGAAGCAGGCGATTCCGCTGTTGCAGGCGGTGCGTCCCAAGCTCGCGGATTGGCGCGTCGGTCCCGTGGTGGTCGCGCGTCAGGCGCGCGTCGCGCTCGGCGATGAGATCGGCGAATTGCTCGACGCGAAGATCGTCGTGATGCTGATCGGCGAGCGGCCGGGTTTGAGTTCGCCGGACAGCCTCGGCATCTACATCACGTATGCGCCGAAAACCGGTTGCAGCGACGCGCAGCGCAACTGCATTTCGAACGTGCGCCCGGAAGGGCTCGACTATCCGCTGGCCGCGCACAAGCTGCACTATCTGCTGACGCAGGCACGCAAGCTCGGGCTTACCGGTGTCGGTTTGAAGGACGATAGCGATGATCTGCTGGCGAGTGCGCCGGCGGCGCCGGCCGTGAGTAACGGTTCGGATTCGGGCGCGACGTAAACGCGCGTCTACTTCCGCAACAACCTCAACCCGTTCCCCACCACCAGCAGACTCGCGCCGACATCGGCAAACACCGCCATCCACATCGTGCCGAAGCCCATCAACGTCAGCACGAGAAACACGCTCTTGATACCCAGCGCGAGCGCAATGTTCTGCACCAGCACCGCATGCGTCGCCTTCGACAGCCGGATGAACGCCGGAATCTTGCGCAGGTCGTCGTCCATCAGCGCGACGTCGGCGGTTTCGATCGCGGTGCCGGTGCCCATTGCGCCCATCGCGAAGCCGATGTCGGCGCGCGCGAGCGCGGGCGCATCGTTGATGCCGTCGCCGACCATGCCGACCGTCGCGCCATCCAACGACCATTGCGCGACCGCGTTGAGCTTGTCCTCGGGCAACTGATCGCCGAGCGCTTCGTCGACGCCGACCTGCTGCGCGATCGCCGCGGCGGTGTGGCGGTTGTCGCCGGTCAGCATCGCGGTGCCGACGCCGAGCCGCCGCAATTCGGCGACGGCGGCGCGGCTCGTGTCCTTCACCGTGTCGGCGACCGCGAACAGCGCGAGCACGCGATGGGCGTCGGCGAGCATCACGACGGTTTTGCCTTGCTGTTCGAGCGTATCGAGGCGCGCTTCGAGCCGCGGCGAGCAGCGGCCCAGTTCCTCGATCAGCCGATGATTGCCGAGCCAATGCGCGACGCCGTCGATTTCGCCGCGCACGCCGCGCCCGGCGAGCGCCTCGAAGGCATCGACCGGCACGTGCGCGATGCCGTCGTTTTGCGCGGCGGCGGCAATCGCCATCGATACCGGGTGATCGGAGCGCCCGGCGAGGCTTGCTGCGAGCGTGCGGTAGTGGATGGCGCTGCCTTTGCCAACATCGTTACCTCCGACCCCACCGTCGTCACCAACCACCTCGAACCCCGTCTGCACCGGCTTGCCGTGCGTAATCGTGCCGGTCTTGTCAAGCGCGAGCCAGCGCAGCCTGCGCCCCTGTTCGAGATAAACGCCGCCCTTGATCAGAATGCCCTTACGCGCCGCGGCCGCGAGCCCGCTGACAATCGTCACCGGCGTCGAAATCACGAGCGCGCACGGACATGCGATCACGAGCAGCACCAGCGCCTTATAGACCCACGCATGCCACGCTCCACCCGACAACAGCGGCGGCACCAGCGCGACGGCGAGCGCGATCGCGAACACGAGCGGCGTATAAACGCGCGCGAATTCATCGACGAAGCGCTGCGTCGGCGCCTTCGTGCCCTGCGCTTCTTCGACCGCGTGGATGATGCGCGCGAGCGTCGTGTTGCCGGCGGCGGCCGTCACGCGATAGTCGAACGCGCCCGCCTGGTTGATCGTGCCGGCGAACACCGCGTCGCCGATGGCTTTGTCGACCGGCAGGCTTTCGCCGGTGATCGGCGCCTGATCGACACTCGAGCGGCCCTCGACGATCTCGCCGTCGAGCGCGATCCGCTCGCCCGGCTTCACGCGCACCCGCGCGCCGGGCGCGATCGCATCGACGCGGGTGAGCTGCCATGCGCCGTCGGGTTGCTGGACGCTCGCCTGTTCCGGCGCGAGCTGCATCAGCCCCTCGATCGCATTGCGCGCGCGGTCGAGCGAGCGCGCCTCGATCAGTTCGGCGATCGTGAAAAGCACCATCACCATTGCGGCTTCCGGCCACTGGCCGAGCAACGCCGCGCCGGTCACCGCGATGCTCATCAGCGCGTTGATGTTCAGGTTGCCATTGCGCAACGCGAGCCAGCCCTTGCGATAGGTCGTGAGACCGCAGGAGACGATCGCGACGAGCGCCAGACCCGCGACCAGCCAGGCGGGCGCGCCGAGCCAGCCAGCGGCCTCCGAGCCTGCCGCGACGACGCCGGCGAGCACGAGGGGCCACCAGGGCTTGCGCATGGCGTGAGCGGCTGCTGCGGGCGTGGCGTTGGGGGCGCCGGTATCGGCCAGTTCAGGCGTGAAGTCGAGCGAGCGCAGCGCGGCGAGGATCGGCTCGAGCGCGTCCGGCGCGTGGACGACGGTCAGTACGCGCTGGATCAGGTTGAAGTCCATGCCGCGCACGGTCTGCATGCGGCCGAGCTTCTTGCGGATCAGCGCTTCCTCCGTCGGGCAGTCCATCTGCATGATGCGGATCGCGGTGCGCATGTCGGCGCCGACGGCTTCGGAGCGCGGCAGCGCGAGCGGGATCGGTGCGATGGGGGCGGGGGTGCAGCAGGCGTCGTCGGCGTGCGCACGCCCTTCCCGGCAGCCGCTACTCGCGCCCGGCCCGTGAGCGTGTCCACAGGCGTGCTCCCCGCGCGCCCCACGCACACCGGCCTCGCCCGTTTCCAGACGATCAATTTCCGGGTGACTAACGTCAGGCATGGTGGCTTCCTCGTTCGATTTGTGGTCTAGTAAACACCTTGAAGCCACTACAAGGTCAAGGCCGCGTGGAGGGAAGGTCCATGAAAATCGGCGAACTGGCGAAAATCGCCCATTGCACGACCGAAACCATCCGTTTCTACGAAAAGGAGCGCCTGCTGCCCGAGGCGGAGCGCACCGAAGCCAATTACCGCAGCTACACGGCGAAGCACGTCGAGCGTCTGCGCTTTATCCGCAATTGCCGCGCGCTCGACATGACTCACGACGAAATCCGCGCATTGCTGCGTCTGACCGACGCGCCGGCGAACGGCTGCGGCGGCATCAATGCATTGATCGACGAGCACATTGCGCACGTCGACACGCGTATCGAAGAGCTGCAACAGTTGAAAGCGCAACTGACGACGCTGCGCGATCAATGCCACGGCGAACATCCGGTCGAGGATTGCGGCATCGTGCACGGTCTGACCGACATGGATGTGGCCGTGCCGCGGCCACGGCATACGCACCTCGGCTGACGCGGCGGGGCGCGTCGCAAAACCGGGGCCACGCCTCGATCATCGAAAAATCAGTTGGAGAATCAACGTGTTTACCTGTAGAAACCAGTCCTGTGGCGCACAGTGGGAGCAATCCGACGTCGTCATCAAGAACGAAGGCCAGGGGCTGCTGTTCCGCTGTCCGCTATGCGGCGCGCGCAATTACGTCGAGCGTTTTGACGGCGACGACGGCAAAGTGCTGTACGAACAGCTCCCGGGCCGGCCCGACCAGGGCCCGATGGCCGAGTAACCGCGATTCCCGCCGACGACCCCATGAATAGTCCCAACCCCGGTCTCACCTCCGCCGGCACCGCGTTCAGCGAATTGCCGCTGCCGCCCGCCACGCTCACGAACCTCACGCAACTCGGCTACGTCGAGATGACGCCGATCCAGGCCGCGAGCCTGCCGATCGCGCTCGCCGGCCACGATCTGATCGCGCAGGCGAAAACCGGCAGCGGCAAGACCGCGGCGTTTTCGCTCGCGTTGCTCGCGCGGCTCGATACGCGCAAATTCGACACGCAGGCGATGGTGCTGTGTCCGACGCGCGAACTCGCCGATCAGGTCACGCAGGAAATCCGCCGGCTCGCGCGCGCGGAAGAAAACATCAAGGTGCTGACCTTGTGCGGCGGCACGCCGATGCGTCCGCAAACGGCGAGCCTCGAACACGGCGCGCATATCGTGGTGGGCACGCCGGGCCGCATCATGGATCACCTCGAGCGCGGCAGCCTCGCGTTGCAGTCGCTCAATACGCTCGTGCTCGACGAAGCCGACCGCATGCTCGACATGGGTTTCTTCGACGACATCGCGACTGTCGCGAAGCAGTGCCCGAAAGAGCGGCAAACGCTGCTGTTCTCGGCGACATACCCCGAGGGGATCGCGAAGCTCAGCCGCCAATTCCTGCGCAACCCGAAGGAAATCAAGCTGGCCGAGCGGCATGACGACAGCAAGATCCGCCAGCGCTTCTATGAAGTGACCGAGGACGAGCGGTTGCATGCGGTCGGTCTGTTGTTGAACCACTATCGTCCGGTCAGTACGATCGCGTTCTGCAACACGAAGCAGCAATGCCGCGATCTGCTCGACGTGCTGCGCGCGCAGGGTTTTCATGCGCTCGCGCTGCACGGCGAGCTCGATCAGCGCGAGCGTGATCAGGTGCTGATCCAGTTCGCGAACCGCAGTTGCTCGGTGCTCGTCGCGACCGACGTCGCTGCGCGCGGCCTCGACATCTCGCAACTCGAAGCGGTGATCAACGTCGACGTGACGCCGGACCCCGAAGTCCACGTGCATCGCATCGGCCGCACGGGCCGCGCCGATCAGGACGGCTGGGCACTGAGTCTCGCGAGCATGGACGAGATGGGGCGCGTCGGCGGCATCGAACAGGCGCAGAAACGCGACGTCGAATGGCACAAGCTCGCGGAGCTGAAACCGGCCGGCAATGACCCGCTGCTGCCGCCGATGGAAACGCTGCAGATTCTCGGCGGCCGCAAGGAAAAGATCCGTCCCGGCGACGTGCTGGGGGCGCTGACCGGCGACGCCGGTTTCGAGGGCTCGCAGATCGGCAAGATCAACGTGACCGACATGTCGACCTACGTCGCGGTGGAGCGCAGCATCGCGCGCGAGGCGGTGCGCCGGCTCAGCGCGGGCAAGCTGAAAGGCCGCAAGGTCAAGGTCCGGCTGATGGACGATGCCTGACTGACCGGAAGTCCGGAGGTTTTCGGGTTCCGATGAACAGCGCAACGGCCGCACTCGCGGCCGTTGCCGTATCTGTGCGGGCCCGCATCACATTCCGTCATACCTCCACACTTTCCCGTATTCCTCGGACTGCCCGTCGCGTCCCCTAAAACCGTGATCGGGCCGGTCGAAGCCGCCGCACGGCGGTCTCGCGCGAGCTATGACGAAAACGCATGCCGCGCATGACAAAGTTTCGATTGTGACGGTTCTTTGGCTGATGCCTAATCACCACACCGGAGGGACCGCCCCGCAGCCGCCGTTCGCGCGGCCGCCGGCGGCTGAAGAAAGGGAGAAAGTCTTATGCAGAGCGCCATGCAAGCCCGCTCGAAACTGCCGGACGTCGGCACGACGATTTTTACCGTGATCGGCCAGTTGGCCGCGCAATACGATGCGTTGAACCTGTCGCAGGGCGCGCCGAATTTCGCGCCGGACCCGAAGCTCGTCGACGGCGTCGCGCAGGCAATGCGCGCCGGCCACAACCAGTACGCGCCGATGGCCGGCATCGGCGCGCTGCGCGAAGCACTCGCCGACAAGGTCGAAACGCTATACGGCGTGCGCTACGATCCGGACAGCGAAGTGACCGTGATCGCAAGCGCGAGCGAAGGACTCTATTCGACGATCAGCGCGCTCGTGCATCCGGGCGACGAAGTGATCTACTTCGAGCCGTCGTTCGACAGCTATGGCCCGATCGTGCGCTTGCAGGGCGCGACGCCGGTCGCGATCAAGCTGTCGCTTACCGACTTCCGCGTGAACTGGGACGAAGTGGCCGCCGCGATCACGCCGAAGACGCGCATGATCATCATCAACACGCCGCACAATCCGACCGCGACGATTTTCAGCGACGCCGATATCGAGCGGCTGAAGGCGCTCACGCGCAACACCGATATCGTGATTCTGTCCGACGAGGTCTACGAGCACGTCGTGTTCGACGGCGCGAAGCATCAGAGCATGGCGCGCTGTGCGGAGCTGGCCGAGCGCAGCGTGATCGTGTCGTCGTTCGGCAAGTCGTATCACGTGACCGGCTGGCGCGTCGGCTATTGCCTCGCGCCCGCCGCGCTGATGGACGAGATCCGCAAGGTCCATCAGTTCATGGTGTTTTCCGCCGACACGCCGATGCAGTATGCGTTCGTCGACGCGCTCGCCAATCGCGACAGCTATCTTGGCCTGTCCGATTTCTATCAGAAGAAGCGCGATCTGCTCGCGCATGCACTGCGTGAATCGCGCTTCGAGCTGTTGCCGAGCGAAGGCAGCTTCTTCATGCTCGCGCGTTTTCGCGGTTTCTCCGACGAAAGCGACAGCGATTTCGTGTTGCGGCTGATTCGCGATGTGCGCGTCGCGACGATTCCGTTGTCAGCCTTCTATACCGACGGCACGGATTCCGGCCTGATCCGCCTGAGCTTCTCGAAGGACGACGCGACGCTGATCGAAGGCGCGCGGCGTTTGTGCGAGGTTTGAACGCGCGTACGTGTAAGCCCTGTCAAAACGTCTTTTTGAACGCAGTATGATCGCGCGTGACGATGCGCTCGAAGTAATCGAAGTAACCGAAGCATTCGAAGAAAGAAGGGATCAGTTATGAAGTGGCTCAAGTCTCTGCTGGCGCTCGCCTGCGCATGCGCGTCGCTCACGGCATCGTTCTCCGCGAACGCCGCCGATACGGCGACGCTGCGTTTCGGGCTCGAAGCGCAGTACCCGCCGTTCGAATCGAAAGGCCCGAACGGCGAGTTGCAAGGGCTCGATATCGACGTGGGCAAAGCGGTCTGCGCGGCCGCGCATATGACGTGCAAGTGGGTCGAAACCTCGTTCGACGGACTGATCCCCGCGCTGCAGGGCCGCAAGTTCGACGCGATCAATTCGGCGATGAACGCGACCGAACAGCGCCGTCAGGCGATCGACTTCACGACGGTCGTCTATCGCGTGCCGACGCAGTTGATCGCGCGGCACGACAGCGCTCTGCTGCCGACGCCGGCATCCTTGAAGGGCAAGCGTATCGGCGTGTTGCAGGGCTCGATCCAGGAGACCTTCGCGAAAGTGCATTGGGAACCGGCCGGCGTGATCGTGCTGCCGTATCAGGACCAGAACCAGGTGTACACCGATCTGACGGCGGGCCGTCTCGATGGCACGCTGGTGCTCGCGCCCGCGGGTCAAACGGGCTTCCTGTCGAAGCCGGAAGGCAAGGACTACGCATTCGTCGGTCAGCCGGTGCGTGACGACAGGATTCTCGGCAGCGGCATCGCGTACGGAATCCGCAAGGGCGATACCGCGCTGCGCGACCGGTTGAACGCCGCGATCGCGAAGGTGCAGGCCGACGGCACGGTGAAGACGCTGGCCGCGAAGTATCTCGGCAATATCGACGTGAGCGCGAAGTAACCAGGCGCGTGCCGCCGTGCATGCACTTGTTGCCCCTGCGGTTGACGGCTACGATACGTGGACTTCGCGAGCACGACAGCGAAGCTGACGGATCTACCGGAGAGCGCACATGAGCGAGACGACCGCGGCGGCAAGTGAAGTAAAAAATGCGTACGCGAAAAGCGCATCCGCCCCGCGCTTCTGGCGCAACGACGCGCTGCCGTTCATCGAGGCGCGCTCCATCGACGATGGCCGCAAGGTCTGCTACGCCAAACACTCGCACGAAACGTTTTCGATCGGCGCGGTAACGGGCGGCCGCAGCGTCTATCTGAACCGTCACGCAAGGGAATGGATCGGCGCGGGCGCGGTCGTGCTGATGAACCCCGACGACGTGCACGCGTGCAATCCGGTTGCCGGCGAGCGCTGGTCGTATCGCATGCTGCATGTCGACGTTGCATGGCTGACGAAACTCCAGCACGAACTCGGCTTCAGCGAGAACCATGCGTTTCGCGCGTTCTCGCAGATCATGACGCTCGATGCGGCATTGTTCGACGGCGTGAACCGGCTGTGCGCGATTCTCGCCGACGCTGATGCCAGCACGCTGCGCAAGGAAAGCGCGGCGCTCACCTTCTTCTCCGACGTGCAGCAAAAGCTCAATCCGGCTCGCTTGCCCGAGCGTGATGCGAGCGGCCAGCTTGCGCGCGCCGCTGAATTCATCGCTGAGAATTGCACGCGCGCACTGAAACTCGAAGACGTGTGCAAGGCGGCCGGGTTGTCGGCGTCGCATCTGATTCGCGCGTTCAAACAGCGCTATGGCATGACGCCGCACGCGTATCTGATCAATCGGCGCATTCAGTACAGCCGCGCGCAGCTACGGCGCGGCCGGCTGATCGCGGATGTCGCGCTCGATGCCGGGTTTGCCGATCAGGCGCATTTGCAGCGGACTTTCAAGCGGCTGGTTGCGGCGACGCCGGGGCAGTATCGCAGTTGAGCATGCGGCTTCATGTCCTCCCGCTTCACTCCACCAGCAGATACAGCGCGCTCGCGGCGAGCAGCATCGCCATCGCGCGATTGAACAGCCTGACCCGCTTCGCGTCGCGCAGATATTTGCGCAGAAACGTGCCGGCATAGGCCCAACTGGCGATCGACACATAGCAGATCACGAAGTAGAGCGCCGCGAATTGCCAGACGAGCCTGCCGTCGCCGTTGGCCGCATACGCGCCCATGCCGGCCAGCGACGCGAGCCATGCTTTCGGATTGAGCCATTGCATCGCCGCGCCGTGCGCGAACGACGGTCCGCGAGCCGGCGTGTCCGCGCCGAGCTGGCCGTTATCGACGGCGAGTCTGGAGGCCATATAAAACAGAAACACGACGCCCGCCCATTTGACGATCTCGATCAGATTCGGAAAGTGCGCAAGCAATGCCTGCAGCCCCAGGCCGATCAGCAGAAGCAGCACGGTGAAGCCGACAGTCGCGCCGGTGACGTGCCGCAGGCTCGCGGCGAGCCCATGCTGCGCGCCTGAACTCAGCGCGACGACGTTTACCGGGCCGGGGGAAATGGAACAGGCGAGCGCGAACGCGGCCATCGAGAGTAATGCGGTCATCGGATGCCTCGGTACGTGAGTGCGCAAATGGATTGCAATGCTCAACGGTAGCGAGACGACGGCATTCCGTATTGAAGGAAATTGCTCCGGGGGAAAGCAGTGACCAACCGCAAAAACCGGTGACTCATTCACAAAAAGATAGTGCGACGGCGCTTGACGAATAGCGTGATTCAGCTTTTGTAGTACGCGCAAACGTTGCCGAATAAAGAGGATTTTTAGATTACCCGGTAATTCATCCTGGTGGAAACCTATGATATGCCCCTATAAAGCAGATCATTAATCCGCCCGATAAACAGACCGGGGAAGCCGCTGTCGGTGCGTTTCTTTCGATGGCTGGCGAAAAGACCAGCTCCGTTCCAACAGGCCGCAACCGTGCGTACTTCGACAAACTGACTCCCGGCGTTGGACACGTTGAGCACATGATCATCGAGAAGCTAGCGGGCATCCCTCGCGCGTTGAGGGCGCGGGTGCGCGGACTGCGGATGCCGCGCCACGGTGTCGTCTACGCGGGATGTGGCGTGGTGCTGGCGATGCTCGGCTTATGCGGCTATTCGCTATACCAGAGCCGCGAGGATGCGATCGCGCGCGCGCTCGATTCGTCACGCGACGTCGCGACGATCACCGAGCGCGACATCGCGCGCAATTTCGAGCTTTACGCGCTGTCGCTGCAGGCCGTCGCCGATGGCCTCGCCCGGCCGGGCGTGCTGGACTCGCCGCGTCTGCGGCGCGAAATCCTGTTCGATCGCGCGGCCACCGGACAGTACGTGGGCACGATGGTCGTGATCGACGCAGCGGGCAACGTCGTGTTGGATTCGGAAAACGACGTGACGCGCGGCGGCAATCTGGCGGATCGCCCGTACTTCCAGATTCATCGCGATGACCCGAGCGTCGAGCTCGATGTCAGCGCGCCGTACGACTCGCGGCTCAGGCCGGGCTCGCGCAGTATCGCGTTGAGCCGGCGCCTGTCGCGTCATGACGGTTCGTTTGCGGGCATCGTTGCGCTCGGCATCGACGAAGGGTATTTCACGAGCCTGTTCGCCGACCTGAGGCTCGGGCAGCATGGCTCGGTCTCGGTCATCAGAACGGATGGCACGGTCATCGTCCGCAGGCCGGACGACAGACACGTAACCGGCCGCGACATCAGCAAAACCGGCTTCTTCCAGAAGCTGCTCGCGAAGGACGAGGGCAGCTTTAGCGCGAACTCGCCGCTCGATGGCGTCGAGCGGCTCTATTCGTTCAGACGGATTCCGCAACTGCCGCTGATCGTGCTGGTCGCCGAGTCCACCGCGGATATTTATGCGAGCTGGTGGGAGCGCGCGCTCATGATCGGGTCGCTGATGCTGATCTTCGGCATCGGCGTCGTGGTGCTGTCGGTGTGGCTTGCCGCCGAGTTGCGGCGACGGCAGCGCGTGGAGCTGGAACTGGAACGGCTCGCCGGCACCGATGGACTCACCGCTCTGCCCAATCGCCGCGCGCTATGCGAAACGCTCGACCGCGAATGGCTGCGCGCGCGGCGCACGGGCAGCGTGTTGTCGCTGCTCTTCGTCGATATCGATCACTTCAAGGCGTACAACGACACCTACGGCCACCAGGCCGGTGACGCGGCGCTGATCGAGGTCGCGCGCTGCATCAGACGAGCGATTCTGCGGCCGGGCGATTGCGTCGGCCGATACGGCGGGGAGGAATTCATCGTCGTGCTGCCGGACACCGACGCGGCCGGGGCCGCGGTGGTCGGCGAGAACATACGGGCGGCAATCGGCGAGCTGGGGATCGCGCACGTGGGCTGCGAGTTCGGTCGCGTGACGGTCAGCATCGGCGCGACGACGTGGCGGCCGGATCTGGAAACGGATGTCAGTGTGGTGATTCGGGCTGCCGATGAGGCGTTGTATTCGGCGAAGGCAGGGGGGAGGAATATGGTTGCGCAGATGGGGGTGGGGTGAGGATGAGGACGGTCGTTTTACCCTGCATTTTTTGCGCGGAAATGAAAAAGGGCTGCGACGCTTTCGCGTGCAACCCTTTGGAATTCTTTGGTGGGGCGTGAGTGACTCGAACACTCGACCTACGGATTAAGAGTCCGGGCAAGTTGGAATTCCGCGTTGTTGATCGAAATTCCTCATATCTGTAAATTCCTTTGTTATCAGTGGTTAACGCTGCTGTTCCGGCTACTTTTTAATTGACGCTTGTTGATTTGCTATCCTAGAATGGGGTTACACGGCGGTTACATGGATCGCCTAAGGCCGGTTCGGGGAGCTTGAAGAGGGTGGCAAAGGTCAATTTCACGGCGCAGCGGGTTGCGGACCATTCTTGTCCTGATGGGAAGCCGCAGGCGTTCCTCTGGGACCAGAAAGCGTCCGGCCTCGGCGTCCGCGTTACACGCAACGGTGCCCGCGCATATATCTATCAGGGCAAGCTGGACGGTCAGACGATCCGCGTGACCATCGGTGACCCGAAGGATTGGGCGATCGAGAAGGCCCGAGGCGAAGCCCGTCGGCTACAGATACTGATCGATGCCGGCACTGATCCGCGCGAGCACGCCGCTCAGCAGAAGGCGACGCGCGAGGCAAAGAGAACTGAAGCCGAGCGGCAGATGGTTACCTTTGGCGACGCGTGGGACGTATATCTGGCGGAGCGCCGGCCAAAGTGGAGCGAACGCCACTATCAGGACCACGTCCAGCACGCGAGCGCAGGCGGTGAGCCTCGTAAGCGCGGCAAAGGGGTGACCGTCGCTGGCCCGTTGGCCCAATTGAGGCCGCTCAAGCTTTCCGAACTCACCGGCTCCAACATTGCTGCAGTCATCGAATCCGAAGCGGCCGAGCGCCCAACGATGACCGCGCTGTCGTTCCGCCTGTATCGAGGCTTCGTGCGATGGGCCAACGACACCGATGCATACCGCGGCGTCATTCCCGACGACACCTATCAGACGCGCAAGGTCCGCGACGCCGTTCCCAAGGTCGAGGCGAAAGCCGGCGACGTCTTGCAGCGCGAGCAGTTGCAGGCGTGGTTCGGCGCCGTGCGCGCGATCGAAAATCCCGTCATCAATGCGTATCTGCAGGCGTTACTCATCACCGGAGCACGAAGAGAAGAAATGGCCGCGCTCCGGTGGACTGACGTCGACTTCCGATGGAACAGTCTGGTCATCCGCGACAAGGTGGAGGGCGTGCGCACCATCCCGCTGACGCCGTATCTGGCGACGCTTTTATTTAACCTCAAACGGATCAACGAGACCCCGCCGCCGCGGAAAATCGGCAGCGACGATGAACCGGATTGGCAACCGTCGCCGTGGGTGTTTTGGAGCAAGACGGCGGCCGACGGAAAGCTGGCGGAGCCGCGCCTTGCACACAATCAGGCGCTTGCTGCGGCCGGCCTTCCGCATGTCAGCCTCCACGGATTGCGCCGGTCCTTCGGGACGCTGGCGGAATGGGTCGAATGTCCGATCGGCGTGGTGGCACAGATCCAGGGGCATAAGCCGTCAGCGATCGCGGAGAAACACTACCGGCGCCGCCCACTCGACTTGCTGCGTGTGTGGCACACGAAGATTGAGGCTTGGATGCTGGGAGAAGCCGATATTGAGTTCGAACCGGCGAAGAAGGGCGAAGAGAAGTTATCAACCGCCGCCTGACGATTTCAGGCAAAGCGGTGTCGGAAAGTGCGGTAACACGATCCGGCACCTGACCACAGACAAGCTATAAAGGAGCTTGATAATGGCTAGGGAAAATATTATCCGATTTGTCGATCGGCAAAGCGGTATGTTTGAGGCAACACGGCAAACGAAATGGGTCGTAACGCCCGGTTGTCCGCTTAAGCCCGAAGATCTTAACTTCACCAGTCGCGATGAGCGGGGGCGCTTTGTTTGGTGGGATGTCGTACCGCCGAAGACTGACTATTGGCATGCGCATCAGGTTTTGGGGCGCGCATACGCGTTCGAGTTACTGGACCTTATGAATAATCCGAACAGTGAGTACCCGGAGCACATTGTCGCTTACATCACCTTAGCGATGTCTCGGTGGGCGCAGCGTGTTTCCGCGTGTGCCTCGGAAGGTACGATTTCGGGGTTCTTTGAAGTGTTGAGCGAATTTATGGGAAAAGGGACCGTCACCAGATAGAACGGCGGCTACCTGAAAAGCGGCGATCGAGGTGTTGCAGCACCAAGATCGCCTGACCACAACGCGGCCTATATAGGAGGTCCGTACCATGGCTGATGTCATTTTACCGAGCGTCGCTGCCCGACCCTTGGAAATCATTCGCGCCGCCGCGCTGGCGCCGACGTATCAGAATGCGCTCGACGTAACTGGTGACGCGCTGCGCCGTCTCGCCGACTTGTCCCGCGCCGAGGTGAGCCATGGCTAAGCTCCGGTGCAAGCCAGGAGATCTGGCGATTGTGACGAAGTGCGGGGTGCCAGAGCGGATCGGGCTGCTGGTGCGGGTGATTGAGGCGAGCGCCACTGCGGATCGGGATTGGCGTATCGAATTTATCGGATCTCGCGTATCAGGTCGGGACGTAAAATCGGGCCAAAGTAGAATGTGCAGATTCGCATTTGCTCGGGACTGTAGTCTCACACCGATTAGAGGCGACGTGCTGACCGACGAAGAAGAAAAGCGGGAGGCGCGCCATGGATAAGCGGACATTGCGCATCACAAAGAGGCAATATCGCGCATTTGCCGAGATCGCTAAGGCCCACGGAATAGCGCTCAATTTGTCGACCTATACGCATATGGGATGCTGGGGAGAGTTTTCCCCTTTTGCGCTGCTGATATGTCAGGATGCCACAGATCCTGACTCTTGCTGGGAAGAGCAGGCGCAGATTACGCTAGCCAACTCAATCGACATCGGCCGGCTACGAGCGGCAGGCCCCCTGCGGCCTGAATTAGACTGGTCTCAGCTCGAAGATCATGAGATTTACCCCTTCGTCCTTTGGCACGAAATCGGCCATCGCATGGATAACGTCGATGGCATCGATGTGATGCTAATCAAGGATATTGAGGTGCGCAACAAGTGTGTTCGCCGGCTCCGATTTATCAACGAAGTATTAGCCGACCGCTATGCCTGGAATAAAATCCGTCCCGGGGAGCGTTTTGTGCGTACAGATACCGGGAAATGCCGGGAAAGTGAAATAGACGAGGCAATTGAATATTTGCGCGCGCATGTTAAGCATCGCTCCAAGTATACGGTGCGCCCATTACATGCTGGGCAATATCGGGATGTTCCAGATTACATGCTGGCGACACCTCAACGAGCTGCATTCTTGGGGCGCGGCGTTGCTCCTAAGCTGCTTGAGAGGCGCATGAAGCATTACAGAGAATACGCGGCGCAAGGATGTAAACCGCTTTATTAATCTCAAATGGCCCTGGCGTTTCGTCAAGGCCTTCTTTTTTGGGAGCGTCTCATGCGAACTGAGCGCTATGACACGCGGGACCGAGCCTACGGCGTCTGGCACCGCGCGCAGTCAATCAGCCGTTATATTTGCCGCGATCAAGCAGAATCGCTAACGATGGTTGATCTCGATTCGGTGCTTTTCACCGAGTATGACAACGCAAGGAAGGTTCCGCTGGCTCTCGTCGAGGTTGCACGCGACATTGGGCAGGAGAAGCCTGCTGGAGTCATGCAGCAGCTTGCGCAACTCGCAAATGTGCCTGCGTACGTGGCGCTCTACACGCCGGCGCCAGAGGCGAATCCGGCAAACCCAAATTGGTCCGATATCAAGAGCTTCCGTGTGAAGCGGATGTGGCCGCGCCCCGAGCGTGGCTGGCGCATACTGACGCCGGTGCAATGGGCGCAAGCATTGGTGCAGATTCGTGGATGGCAACTGAGGCGATTCGAAGTACGGGCGCCGGCAAACGAGGACTACTATTAGGATGACAGTTGCGCCGCCAATTACACCGAGCGCCCTTCAGGCGCTCATGGGATTTCCCAACGATGCTGCTGCACGTACAGCGCACGAGATTTATCTGCGGTGTGACGAAGCCTGCGCGGGAGGCGCGCCCGTCACATTGGCAGTTGACGAATACTTGGCAATTACGTCTTCAGGCCTCTCTCGGCCAGAGATCGTAAAGCGTGCGGTACAGGCAAGGCGGGCCGGGGTTGCCGCTGCTTTTCCGTTCGTCCATATGTACCAGGCGGCTCCAGACTCAAAGCCATCACTGGCTAAGGCTTATCGGGCCGCAGCAGAGCTGAAGGCCGACGTATACAAAAAAACGAGGAAGACGCTGACCAAGGCATACCCAGACGCACATTCTGACAGGGTCGACCGAAAATATTTCGAAGAGTTGCGTCGCGAATTCGAGCCAGTTCTGCATTTCTGGATGGCGCTTTCGATTATCGCAGAAGCCGTGGAAGCTCCACCGAACATGCACGACCCCGATATGTTTCGCCGACTCCTTTGGGGGGCGGAAAAATGCGCCGACTACCTCGTATCGATTCAACCCAGCAACGGTAGCGCGCCACCGATTGACGGCTCAAAGCTAATTCGCTTCTCTGTAACACACGGCTAATGCCTTGTCTGGCGCGGCATCGATAGGGAAAGTGAAATCCCCGCACTTACCCGCCAGCAACGCATGCCTAAAAATGGCTCATCGATCAACGGACCGCACAATGCGGGAAAGGAAACGACGATGCAAGCCAGCCTGTCAACCGCTAACTCCAGACTTGCCACGCTCGGGATCGAACCGGTGGTGACGACCGACGAAGCAGCCGCGGTCATCAACCGCAAACCTCAAACGCTCCGCAAGTGGGCCTGCCTGGAGAATGGTCCGATCAGGCCGGTTCGTATCAACGGTCGCCTTGCTTGGCGCGTGAGTGATCTGCGCGCACTCATCGAAGGCAATGAACCGCGTTTGATCGCTGCATAAGGGGCTCGCCATGGCCCAAAAACAAAAAGCCGCGACTCCAGAGAGCGCGGCCAAAAGAAATCTCAACCTGCAGTATAGCAACGACGCCGCTGCTCAGCGCAGCCGCATTCTCGATTTTCTTCGGCGCTACGGCTCGCTTTCGACGCTCGACGTACGTCACATGATCGACGTAATGCACCCGGCCGCGCGTGTGATGGAACTGCGGCGCTGCGGCCACGAGATTGTAACCGTCTGGTCGAATGAGATGACGCCCGAGGGCGGTGAGCATCGCGTTGCGCGCTACCACCTGATGAGCGAGGCGCGCGCATGAACGAAATCGACCGCGCTCGCTCCGCGCTTTTCCATCTCGACGCCGGTTGTGACCGTGCCGCTTGGGTCCGAATTGGCATGGCTGCCAAGGCTGCCGGCCTCGATCTCTCCGACTGGATCGACTGGTGTGCGTCGGGCAGCAATTTCGGCGGCGAATCCGAGGCGCGGACCGTCTGGCGTTCGTTCAAGCCAACGGGTGGCATTGGCGCCGCGACACTGTTTCGCGAAGCATTTGGCGCCGGCTGGACGGATTCGTCGTCGATACAACGGCCCGTGCCGGCGCCAGGCCGCCAGCCTGAATCCGCTCGCGAGATCCGCGAAACGCTTGCGCCGCAGTGGCT
This sequence comes from Paraburkholderia sp., assembly GCF_047605525.1. Lineage (GTDB taxonomy): Bacteria > Pseudomonadota > Gammaproteobacteria > Burkholderiales > Burkholderiaceae > Paraburkholderia. The sequence goes on from NZ_JASGFN010000001.1 coordinate 262,164, forward strand.
GGCCTACTGGCAGTCGTTGGGCACGGTGCAGGACGTCGGCCGCGCCTATCTTGAGGCTCGCGCCTGCGCGCTGCCGCCGTCCGATGGCGATCTGCGGTTCGATCCTGCTGCGCGCCATCCCGCGGGCTATACGGGGCCATGCCTGGTCGCTCTGGTAACGGACGTCGTCTCGGCTGTTGCCATCAGTCTGCACCGCACGTGGATCAACGCCGACGGCACCAAGGCCGATATCGATCCGCCGCGGATGCTGCTCGGCGGCCATCGCAAGGCTGGCGGCGTGATTCGCCTGTGGCCCGACGAAGCCGTCTCGCACGGACTGGCGGTTGCTGAGGGCATCGAGACTGCGCTGAGCCTCGCGCGCGTTATCCAGCCGGCGTGGGCATTGATCGACGCCGGAAATCTCTCGAAGCTGCCGCCGCTATCCGGTGTCGACGCCCTGACGATCGGTGTCGACGCTGATGCCGCAGGCGAGCGCGCCGCCGAGTCATGCGGAGAGCGATGGGCTCTTGCGGATCGTGAAGTCACGCTTGTGGAGGCCAGCCATGGGGCGTGATCTGAACGATATCGCCGTCGAGGGTGGCGCGGACGCGATGCACCTCGCCGTGGCAAATGGCCGACGCATAGCCAAAGCCTCGGAGCGCAACCTCCAACCGGGACACGCACATGTGCTGGCGAACGATTTGCCACTGAGCGTCACCTTCGCCGATGAGCTGCCGGGCGAATTTACGCCTCCGGACGAACTGGTCCAAGGGCTGCTGACCGTCGGTGGTGGCAGTGTTCTATATGGCGACTCCAACAGCGGCAAGACTTTCCTTGTGATCGACCTCGCCGCCGCCGTAGCAAGGGGCGTCGAGTGGATGGGTAAGCGCACGGAGCCCGGCATGGTGGTCTATCTGGCCGCCGAGTCGCCTGCTTCGGTGCGTAGTCGCCTGCAGGCCTACCAACTGCACCATGACGTGCGCGTGCCCAATTTCGCGATTGTGCAGAACCCGGTGAACCTGTTCGAGAGCGATGCCGACGCTTCCTCGATCATTGCCACCGTCCAGCGACTCGAAGCGCAGCGTGGTCGGAAGGTCAGGCTGATCGTGGGCGACACACTTGCGCGGATAAGCGCCGGCGCGAACGAGAACGCCGGTCAGGACATGAGCCGCGTCATTGAGCGCTTTGACCGCATTCGGACCGAGTGCAAAGCCCACTTCCTGCTCATCCACCACAGCGGCAAAAACGCCGCCGCAGGCTCGCGCGGATGGTCGGGCGTGCGTGCCGCCGTCGACGCCGAGATCGAAATCACAGATTCACCAACCAGCCGGTGCGCCGAAATCACCAAGGTTCGCGACCTCGGCACCAAGGGAGAGCGCATCGGATTTCGGCTCGACGTCATCGAACTCGGCATGACGAAATGGGGCTCTCCTGCGACTACGTGTGTCGTCGCGCCTGCGGATGCTCCCGAGCGCTCGAAGGGCAAGCGCATGGGTGAAGTCGAAGGCGCAGTCGTCGAATTTCTCGCGACACGCAAGGTGGGCGTCAAAAAATCCGAAGTGGTCGGGCATTTCGAAGGTCGCTACGCCAAGGGGCCAATCTATCGTGCGATGAAAGCGCTCGTCACTGCGAGTGCCATTCACGACGCAGCCGGAATGGTCTGCATCGCGGAGGTTGCCAAATGACCAATTCTGCCCTCAAAACCACCAAATTTTCGAGTACCTCACGATCGTGCTTTTTTCTTCATCGACGTCTGTTCTCTGTCCAAAGGTACGCGAGCGCAGATATCGCAAATCCTTTGCTGGCGGGCGAGGTACAGGAGGTACGCGAAGGGTACCCGGGGGTACAGGTACCCAAGGAAAAGGTACGTTTAGGTACACCACCCTATAGGGGTGTACCTCGTGTACCTCGTGTACCTCGGTGTACCGCTACGGAGATGCAGATGAGTAAGACAGACGAACGGCTCAAATCCTGGAGCGACTTCATTAAAGCCGTACACGCCGGAAAGCGCGGCGACTACAAACCGGCACGCGCGATCGTCGAGCGGGTGCGCCGGAAGTTTGGCGACAAGGTAGCCGAATCGCAGCGCCGGGAGCTATGGCGCCTCATGCAAGCAGGAGAACCGAAATGAGCATTGACGCACTGGTAACGGGAAAGCTGTGGAAGACGCCGGAGGAACGCCGCTCGAATGCCGGCAAGACATTCGTGATCGCGAACGTTCGCGCAGCAGACGGCGAAGGCGAGAGCCTGTTCGTGAACGTGGTGGCGTTCAGCGATTCCGCGAAGGCAGCTTTGCTGGCGCTCGATGATGGCGACAGCGTCTCGCTCGCTGGGACACTCAAGATCGGCACGTACGAGGCTCGGGACGGCTCGGTGAAGCCCAGCGTCAGCATGGTCGCCTCGAAGGTCCTGACGGCCTATCACGTGGCTCGCAAGCGCAAGTCGGTTGCCGAATGTGGCGCTGATGAACGGCCTACACGCGCACCTTCAATGAGCGATGACGCGCTCGACTTCTGAGTGTGATTTTTTCAGGGGCATTTCAGAACAATGGCGCGATTCAGAAAAGGCGAAAGCGGCAATCCAGCGGGCAAGCCCAAGGGGGCCAGGGACAAGCGCACGGCGCTGCGCGAACTGCTGCAGCCGCACGCCGCGGATCTGGTGAAGAAAGCGGTCGAGCTGGCGTTGGCTGGCGATACGACTGCCCTGCGCATCTGTATCGATCGGTGCATTCCGGCGATCAAGGCAAAGGACCAGCCGATCAGCCTCAGCGGCTTGAACGGCACGCCGGCGGAGATGGGCGAAACGGTTTTGCAAGCAATGGCGGCGGGAGAGATCACGCCCGACGAAGCAGCCGCGGTGATGCAGGTCGTTACCGCGCAGATGAGGATTGTCGAAGTCGACGATCTCGTGAAACGCATCGAGGCCTTGGAGGGCACTGGCGATGGCAAGCAACAGCAATCTTAAGGCGCGCGTTGCGTGCCTGGAGCAACGAGTGGGCAAGTGCGAGCGGCCGATCATCATTCGCAGGCTCATCGCACCGGACGATGGAGGTGGCTTTGCGGGCATCACGGTCAATGGAGTCTATATGCCGTGCTCAGTAGGCCAGTCCGCATCCGAATTGGAGCAACAGGCGATTGCCGAGATCAGGCGTCAAGGTGTGGCAGGCAGGTTTCTCTTTCGCAAGGTGCGGACAGGTGCCGCGACCGACGCGGACGAAAAGCTGAATTGTGATCATTGGAGGGCAACGTAATGGCTAGCAGCAATCTCAGAACGCGGATTGAGCAACTGGAGCGTCGGCAACCCCCTCAGGATTCCGTTTCCTTGATTGTGATTACCGCGCTGGGTGACCCCGAGAACCGGCCTCATCTCTTTGCCAGGTTAGGTCGTGGGCAGTTTGGCCCATTCAAAGCGGTGCCGGAAGGAGCAACGCTGGAAGGCCTCAACGCCTGCATCGCTGAATCACGTCATGGAGATCTGAAATGAAAGACGCAGACATGCACATCATGTGCGCCCGTTTTGATCACGCGTTTAGTACCGCCTTGTCGCAGGTGCGGGTTGTCGCCGCGCACCTCATACCGGTGACGAACGAACTCGCTCCCGATAGTGACGCGCAGCGATACATGAGCCTCGCCATTCAGGAACTGAACGCGCTGCACACGTACATCGCGCACCGCCTGAACGAACTCACAACAGGGATCTCCGACCCCGTCGAGGCGGCTCGTGCAGTGCTGGCCTTCACTCAGCAACATGTCGCAGAGATGGAAGCCGCCGCGGCTGCCATCGCCGAACCGCCGATGCGCGAATCACCCGACGGTGAGCGCGTGGAAGTCTCGATCCATTAACAGGGGGAATCTCATGGGACTGCTGGATGCAATTACTACGAGCAACGAATCGGATCAGGCTGCACCGTTCGGCGGCGGCTTGATGGGGATGCTGGCGAATCCGCAGACTGCGGGGCTGCTAGGCATGGCGGGCGGTTTGTTGCAGGCTTCCGGGCCATCACGCCTGCCGATTGGCAATGGCCAAGCGATCGCCGGTGGCCTCATGGGTATGCAACAGGGCCTCGGTAATGCGATGCAAGCGCAGCGCACTCTGGCTGGATTGCGCATGTTTCAGGATGCGTTCAACAATCAGGGTGCGCCTTCACCTTCGATTGCACCGTCGGCCGCCGTCACTGGATCTGCAAATGTCGCTCCAATGTCGGGCGTTTCCGCGGGCATGGGGTCGCTTGCACCTTCCTCGACTGATGCCGCGTCGTCTGCAACGGCGGCATATCCAGCCGGGTTGTCGCCCCTTGCGCGATATATGAAGCAGATCAATGCGCTTACTTTCCTTGGTCTGCCTACGACAGGGATTGAGGCGCAGATGAGGTATGACCCGGCGCTTCAGATGGCTCAACCCACCGATACGCAGCGCAACTTTGCTGCGGCATACGGCGATGGCACACCCGAATACACGGCTGCGTTGCGTGGGTATGCTACGAAGACGAACTACATTCCCCCTGTTTCGGCTCGACCGGGCGGCGCGCTTCAGATGCCCGACGGCTCCATGCGATATACGTTGCCAGCGCCTCAAGCTGGCGGCATGTGGGCCACCGATCCTAACGGCAAACTGCTATTGAATCAGGCCGGCCAGCCCTATCAGATCGGCATTGGTGGTGCTTCCAACATTGCAGGTGGAATGGCCTACGCCAAAACGGCTGGCGAGGGCTCGGCCCTGCCATACGCTGGTTTAGATGGAAACGGCAATCCGTTGCCCGTCACCAACCGCACCGCGGTCGCGACGCAGGGCAACACCAACCTACCTCTTCCCTTGCGCAACAACAATCCGGGTGCCGTCTCACCCGGCGGCCAGGTTGCGAGCTATCCGGACCTCCAGACCGGCCTCCAGAAGATGGACGCGAATCTCGCGAGCTATGCGGGTCAGTCCGGTACGGACACGCTTGGCGGGGTCATCACGAAGTGGGTGGGCTCGCCGTCGAACGCGCCCGCGTACATCAAGGACGTTACCTCGCGTTTGGGCATGAGCGCCAACACGCAAGTGGACCTCACGAATCCGGTGCAGCGGCAACTGATTGGCTCGGCGATCATGCTGCACGAAAACGGCCCGTCGGCCCTCTTCAGCGGTTCGCAGGCGACTGGCAGCGCTCCGCAGGGCATCGGGGGGGCGCAGGGTGGCGGGATCTACGCACAGGCCCCTCTTGGCGCGCAGGCGAACGCAGAAGCCCAAGCGAAAGGTCAGGTCGACATGATGAACGCGTCGTACAAGGAGGCGCGGCAAGCTCGCTCCACGGGGCAGAACGCGCTCACGATGCTCGACGACATGTCCAACTACGCGCAGACGAAGAGTCCGGCGCTGGCCAACAAACTGTACAACGTGCAGGGCATCTTCTCCGGAGATGCTCAACTGTTCGACAAGGCCCGTGACAATCTCATTACCCAGGTGTCCGGCTCGACCGGAATGAGCACCGACGCTGCGCGCGCGATCGTCGAAGGCGCTATCCCTTCATACGGCATGAATTCGCAGGCGATCCAGACCGGTCTTGGTCAGATCAAGGGGCAGGTGCAGATGCGCATGCTCAAGGGCGACTACCTCTCCGATGCTTACGCCAACGGCAACGCCCCGGCCTACAACCAGCGCGAAAACCAGTTCGACCAGATGATGACGCCAGCCGCCTCCGCAATCATCAAGATGCCGCCCGGTCCAGCCCGCAATCAGGCGATCGCCGAGGCCAAGAGCAACCCGCAGGACGCGCAGGCCCTTCGCTGGGGCTTGAACGTCGGTCTGCTGCACTAAGGAGGTCGCCATGCCCTACCAATACGGCTTCATCACTCCCGGTGCCGGCGCAAATGTGCAAGCGCCGCCGGTTCCTGCGAGCGGTGCTGATCCGCTTGATGCGTTCATTGCTTTCCAAGGTGGAGCAACCGGCGGCAAGCCAGCGGCCGTCGCTACCGCACCGGCATCGGTGGCCGCCAGTTCCGCGGACCCGCTCGATTCCTTTATCTCGTCTCAGGGCGGTCTGCCCAAGTCGATCGCGCCTCTCGCGCGCACTGCCTCCTCGGACTTGGCGCAGGATCTCGCCGCTGGCGGCGCGTCACCCTATGGTCTCGACGATATGAGGCAGGCCGCATCTGGCGCATGGCATGGTCTCAGCAGCCTTGCCAACAACGCGGCCAATCTCGTGGAAAAGGGAATCGCCACAGGGGCGAATGCAATTCCTGGCGTACGCGGCTCGGCAGTGGGCGACTGGCTGGCCAACACCGCGAACAGCGATGTCGCAGCCCAATCGGCAGCCGACCAGCAGTTCAAGCAGATGGCGTCGCCGGGCGCGCAGGCATCGGCAATCGTGGCGCCGATGCTGCTGCCGACGGGCGGCGCGCTGCGGGTCGGGAATGCGATTCGGGACGGCATTGCCGCGCTTCCGGCAATGGGCGGGACGGTCGGCCGTATGGTCGGGGCTGGAGTCGGGAACACCGCAACCGGTGCCGCGCTCTCTGCTGGCACGTCCGTCGATCCGACTCAGCCGTACTGGCCTCAGGTTGGCCGCAATGCTCTGCTTGGTGCGGGCATGGGCGCCGCTGTGCCGGCTGTGCTTGGCGGATTGGCTGGTGCAGGACGAGCCGCCTACAACGCTGCGCTTCCGCTGCTGAATCCGCGGGATTATGTCGGACAACAGTTCGCTAACGCTGTAGGTGACGACGCCGCACAGGTGGCGGCCAATATCCGCAGTGCACCGCAGTTCGTACCGGGCTCGCAGCCGACCACCGCTCAGATCGGCGCAACACCGTTCCTCGTCCAGACGGAGAAGGCCGCCGCAAATAGCAACCCAGCGTTCAGGACAGCGCTCGAACAACGCGGAATCGACAACAACGACGCCCGCTGGGGCGCGCTTATGGGAGTCGCCGGCACGCCGGCCGATATACAGGCCGCGCAGGCGGCGCGCGACGCCGCAGCGACGCCGCTCTATCAGCAGGCGCATCAAGCCACTACCAATGTCGGCCCCGCATTCATGCGCTATGCGCAGATTCCTGAAATGCAGGAGGCAATGCAGCGCGCGAACGACCTCGCATCGCTGGACGCTGCCGCCGGGCGCGGCGTGGCACCTGTATGGCCCCAGCAGGGCGGTAGCCGACAGATCAACGGTGCGGCGCTCGACTACACTTCGCGCGCGCTGGGCGACATGATCGGAGAGGCACAGCGGACTGGTGCCACAACGCGAGCTGGGGCGCTCACGGCCCTCAAGGGTGACGTCGACAACTGGATGACGCGGTACGTTCCAGGCGTTCAGGCTGCAAAACAGGCGTACGCACAGGGAAGCGTACCGATCAACACGATGGAAGTCGGTCAGCAGATCGCAAACGGCCTTGGGACGCGTGCCATGAACGCCGGTCAAGTGCCGCAGATCCAGTTGATGCCCTACCGCACTGCCTTTACGCAGGCTATGAACGGCGCTCCATACGGGATCGACGCGAACGCCCTGAATACGCTGCAAGGCATCGGGCAGGACCTCCAGCGCGCTACGGTGTCGAACTCCCTGCGTTCGCCGGGCAGCGACACGGCTTACAACATCGCGGCGAATGGATGGCTCGCGCGGCAGCTCTACGGGCGGAATTTCCAGGGCGGCGCGGTTGGTAGCGTTCTCGGCAACGCCGCGCAGGCAGCCGGGGCGGCCGGCGGCGCGGCGATGTTCGGGCCGGCGGGCGCCGGCGTCGGATCGGCCCTCGGGAGCGGTGTCGGCGGATTGCTCAACGGTTCGCGAGTTGGTACGCGGCTCAATCAGCAACTGAGCGGTCTGCTACTCAATCCGCAGGAGTTTCTACCGTATCTCAATGCGCGAGCGGCCGGCGTGCCTGCGCAGGTCAATGGAGGGCTTCTGGGGGATCTGTCGCGCCGCCTGCAATTCACGCCAGCGCTCCTTGCTCCTCAACTCGCCGCGCCGAGCCACTGAGGGTCTATCGTCCCCATCGAGGATCTCCGCCAGCAAGCTGTGGCGGTTCCTTGATCTCCCGGACCTCACCGTCGATCGTCAGTCCGTCGCTTTGGAGCCGCGCATCGATTGGGGCGCGCGCTTCCTTGGCACCATCGGCGACAGTCCATTCGGGCGACGCCGCGGCTTTCGGACTATCCGTCAGCAGCGGCACAAGCCCGATCAGCCCGAACAGCGTCGCGCCCGCAACGTAGATGAGGATGCGGCCGTAGATGCCGACATCGGTAGCATTCGTTGTGGCGACGGTTCCGACGACGGCGGCGACAAGGCTCATTCTTAATCTCGCGCTTCGACTGATCTACTATGATCATACTCGTCTGACTGAAACCAAAGGCGGCGCCCCTCCGCGTGCCCATTTCTTCTACAACCAAGAATCCGATTCGATGAGCATCCGAGACGACCTTGCCGCAGCTCGAGCGGAGTACGAAAACTATATTCCCATCAAGGATGCCGTTGAGCAGGTGGCGTCACATGATGGCGTCACGGTGCGTGAAGCTGCGCAATGGTTGCTGAACAAAAGGGCGGACAGCGACATTGCGGCTTTCGTCCGGTATCGAGCGAGCTACTTGGTCGAGGAAGTGCAGCGAAGCGATGATAAGGCCGGGCGACGGCCGTATAAGGCAGTTCGCGAGTATCTGACAAAGATCGTAATGCCCGAGCAGCGGGGAATTTTCGCGCTCGCTGAAGCAATCAATATGTGGCAGCGTGCCGCCTCCGCAGTGACTGAAGAAGTTGTTTGGTCACGGGACGATTTGAAGTATTTTTTGGCTGACCAATCCATCGCCCTCACATCTCCGGACGCATCCACTCCGAAACGCGAACACGAAGCCTACGCCGTGACGATCGACGTCGTTGCGAAGACTTTCGTCATTGGATCGTCTGTCGACGCGAGCGTGAAATGGTGGAAGTCGGCAGCGCGTGCCGCAACTGATCGCCCTTGGCTACTTGCGGCTCGGATTTCCAAAGGGCGGGGCGGAGCGAACCCTATGCCAGCCAAGTTTGACCTATCAAAGATCTTTACCGGTATGCCCGACTCCGTGATGCCGGAGCGTGGAAGATGGGCGGCAATTCAGAATAATGCGCCCGATTTGTATGCCCAGCATGAAGCATTTGATCCGAGAATGGACGGCTGATGACCACGGCAGACGGTCGTGTGCCGTGACCGGTTATAACGGCATGCCCACATCGAGCGTTACAAATCTATAACGGTTTTCTCAGTAGCGTGCCGTTATTCGTCTGGAAGCCTTCCTGCGCGTACTCTTTTGAGCGGTACGGCACGGCAAGAAGAATGACGCCAAATATCGTCGCGCCATGTTCAACTAACCTTAAGGGGTTAAACCACATGGCCTTCGAAAACAAGCGCCTAAGCACCACGCCTACCGCCCGCTCAACGCGTTCGGCGCAATGTGCCAAAGCATTGGCTATGCTTCGAACCGCACCGCGCCACACCTACGATTTTCGCGCAGCCGGAGTTAGTCATCCTGCCGCCCGAATCGGGGAACTCATTGACATGGGTTTCTGCATCGAAGTGGCGAGAATCGATTGCACCGATTCAGCCGGTTTCTTCCACCGTGGCGTCGCGTTGTATCGGCTTGTCTCCGACGTTGCCCGTGAGGCGCTCCCGTTGTTCGGATAGTGAGGGCGTACGGTCGTTGCCGGTACCGTCGCGATCGAAGAGAATGGGTCTGCAAAACGGACCCCCTTCGATCCATGCTTAACGCTATTGAGACACGCACCCCTCCAACTATTGACGATCTCGCGGGCTTGCCGGAGGAGGTTGCAAGGGTCGCCGCGGGCATCGTGGCCGAGGTGGCGGAGATCGACAAGGCACTGATGGCGCTCGACGAGCTGCTCAATTTCATGCAGCCGCCGCGGACCGGCAAGATCCGCATCGAGTGGTGGGAGCGACGCGGGCGACGTGTGCCGACGCCAGTCATCTGGTCGCACTCGAAGGCGGCCTGGCGGGCTGAGCGCGTGTCGGACACCGGACTATCGCGACGCGTGAAGTCGTCCCGCGAGTTCCATGACAACTATCCGCAGGTGAAGGCGATCTGCCAGAATGTAACCACGCTGCTCAAGATGCGCGAGCAGGCGCTGGCGCCGATCGCTATGTTTCAGAGGACGAGGGGCGGCACGTTAAACACCAATGTGCATCGGCTGACGATCGCGTGCATTGGGATCGATCTGGCGATGGGGTTTGCTCGCCAGGCTTTTGAGATGGAGGATGACGCTGACCAGGCCGATGAAGAGATCCTGCGCAATGAGTGATCTGCGAGGGCGGGGCGCCGCCGATCCAACCGCTGAGGACGAACTTGGGAAGACTGTGACGAACGCAAAAGCGAACATATCATCGCCCGATGACCTCGCATTGCTGTACCTGCGAGCCGCTCTCATTCCCTACTACGTGCAAGGTGTTGGAGCGGGCCTGAAGGCGTTAGATCTCTTAGTGGCAAGTACCACGCGCTCGATCGTATTGAGATTCGGGTAGCTGGCGTGGAGGAGCCTGTTCACAGTACCGTCCTGATTGCGTACACACAGACAGCCTCCTCCATGGCGGCGATCTACTCGCGATTGCTGGTGGAGTTTCTGTGCCTGAGGGCGGGCGGTATGCCGTCTCAACTGCAGGCAATCGCAAAACGCACTCGGCGTGGCGACATTGGAATTGAGAACTTTCTCGGGTCGGACGGTTCACCGCTGGAAAAGGTATTGCCGTCCATCATCGATGACTTCCCCGATCCACAGCAAGTCGAGCGAGCGTGGATCATGACGTGCGAGTTCGCGGGCCAGCGCGTCGCCCATATTACCGACGACTTCAAGCTGAACGGTGGCGATGTCACTCCGATGCTGGTGAGAACGTTCGAAACGGTCCCTCGGGTCCTCGATCATGCTTTTTCTAACAAATTCGACTAACGCCATACTACGCCGCATAGCGGAAATGAGGAGCGAACATGAATCCGCTTGGTTTCATGCACAAATATTACGATTGGGCTGCGTTTGAGACCTTCGTGAGGGACCTATATGACGGCGATGGCGATGTCATAGTTGAGCGGGATGTAAATGAGGTCGATCGCTACGGCGCTAAGCGTCAGACCGATATCAAGATTACCCGCCGTTCGCGCTTCCATCGATACATAACGTTGGTCGAATGCAAGAGATGGAAGGAGCCGGTGAGTCGAGACCGGATCGACGTTTTGGCCTCTAGTATTGAGGCACTTAACGCGAGCAACGGAGCGATCTTTACGACCACCGGGTTCGAAGAGGGCGCAATCGCGTATGCCAAGGGTAAAGGCATCGACCTATTTGTGGTGAGGGATCTTACAGACCATGAATGGGGAAGTCCTGGCCGACATGTAACTGTCCATCTGCATATCGATTCTGCGCAGTTCAACAACATTCAGCTCGCCGCGCAGGCGGTCATGTTGGTAGACGGGCCGCCGGGCAACGTCAATCTAGCGATCGACCTCAGTAAAGAAAAGGTACTTGATCCAGACTTGGATCTGTTTTCAGTAAAGACCGGAGAGCGCGGACCCAACCTTGTGGGCATCTTGGCGGATGCGCACAGTATGCTGCTGCAGGCCTTAGGCAATTCGATAGGTCTGTTGGACGGCGGTAAGTCCATGGCGCTGGAAATAACTGCGCCGTGTGAGCTGGACCTCGGTAGGACAGAGTTCCATCAACTTCGGCTTCCGATGGCGGCCGTTCGAGTCGAGCGGATTGGATTCCAGTTTTGCGCTCGTGTCTCACAATCAACGATCGAAATAGATCGGGGCAAAGACCTTGATTTCGCCGTCGTGGTCGAAAGCTACGTTTCCGATCACCGGTTGGTCGCGCACCGCAAGGCCGGAAGCCCCAACATTACCTTCCTCGATCTGTCCCGCTCTCAGCAGGACAGTCCGCCTGCTGAGGACGCGTTCCAAAATGGGTCGTTGCTGCGTGTGTTCTGTGCCCCGTGGGTTGGCAACGAAAGCGCCAAACCGGACAAGACGGGCGCAACGGGTCAATTGATTAAGGTTTGCGTAGAGACGGATGGAAAGAAGCCGCAGCTATCGTTGATTGCCACACCGCTTTCGAATACAAACAGCGCAGCGATTAAGCCGGACGCGATCTAGTTTGGCTCGGTGGGACAGATAGAGTGTTCCCTGTCATCGCGCGATGGCTAGAGCATCGCCCGATGCGCCGCCAGCGGCAATGATGTAGAATTCACTCCAATCACTGTGTATACGTACAGTATTCGGCGTTGCATCGCAGCTTGACTTTTCGCAAATTATCTTTACCTACCTAAACTTCTTGACTAGAATCGCGTCCAACAAAATAGTCAAGCCTATGTCGGCTCCGGCCGATAAGCAGTTGAAGCATCATCACAAAAAGGGGGATGCCGTGAGCTTCAAAGAACGGAAAGTGTCCCAAATGGCAGCTTTCTTCCTTGCTAAAAGCGGGGGGAAGATGGCCATCCTGAAGTTGATGAAGCTCCTCTACTTGGCTGATCGCGAATCGCTGAATCGGTACGAAGAGCCAATTTCGGGTGACCGCATGGTCTCAATGCCCCATGGGCCGGTGTTGTCTCGAACCTATGAGTTGATGAACGGCGCTGAAGGCCCTGTCGACGACGGCTGGGACCATTGGGTCGCCGATCGCGCGGGTTACGAGGTTGCCCTCAAAGACGACATCAGCGCCGATCGTGAAAGTCTTGGTGCTCTGAGCGACGCCGAAATTGAGGTGTTGGATTCCGTGTGGACGGAATTCGGACACTTGGGCAAGTACCAAATTCGTGATCTTACACACGATACCTGTGCGGAGTGGACTGATCCTCACGGCTCGTCCAAGCCCATACCGTACCGCGATGTGTTTTTGGCGCTCGGGCGTGACCTCGAAGCGGCTCGGGAAGCGGAAAGCCATCTGAAGGCGTCCAACGCCGTGGATGCTCTATTCGCATCGCTGTGATTTTTCTCCCTGCTCGAAGGGCTACGGTCCTCGTTCCGACGCCGATCGACGGCCGGCCTGATTTGCGGCACCTCTTCATTTTGCTCACGGACCCGGTTGGAGACGAGAACCAGAATCTGATTGTTAGCTTGTCCACCGTCCGACAGGGGCGTTATCACGACGGAACGTGCCTCCTCTATCCCGGCGATCACGATTTTGTACGCGACGTAACCTACGTCAAATACAGTTCTTGCCGGTTTGAGGCCGCGGATAAATTGGTTCGAGGCGTAAAGAGTGGCGTGCTGGTGCCCAAAGATACGATCGAAGGTGGCGTATTCGCTAGGGTCTGCGAAGGCGTCATGAACTCTCGGCAAACCCCCGCCGAAATTAAAACCTTCTACCAGCAGTTGCGCGATAGCGGCCAAGCATAGGTCTAACCGTTGGGCGGGGTTTGAGGCGATTTAATCTCGCCGCCACTAGCGCCGCCACTGTCGTCTTCGGCGCTCCAAATGGGACACAGTGCCTGCAATCGCCGCCTCAAGCGGTAGATTCTTTGCATCACCCGAGCTGTTGACTTGCCACTCTCCTACCAGGCGATGAAGTAGGTCGCGAGTGAGCGCGCCGTACTCCGGAAAATTGCGCAGCTCATGGATGTATGCCAACTGCGAGACCAGCTTGTGATCGATTCCATGCTCGTCTTGTCCGCGACTAATGTCGGCTATCAATCGGTGGTATAGCTGAAATTGCTCTCGGGCCAAGGTTTCTTGACGCTCAGAGACATAACGCCACGCTGAAAAGCAAATTGCGAAAAGAGGGATGACTAGGCCGAAGATTGCGAGCAGCAGGGCTACCGCGGCTACTAAAAGACTGAGCACCGTCGCGGCAGATGCCTGATCGGAAAGCGACGATGCGCTAAGGTGCGCCCACAAACTTGCCAAGAAGGTGATCAAGTACCCTCCGCTCATCGATCAAAAATGGTTACACAGCGGTTACATCGGCTCGAAAAGAAAAAGGGCTGCATCGCGAAACGCGTGCAACCCTTTGATTTCTTTGGTGGGGCGTGAGTGACTCGAACACTCGACCTACGGATTAAGAGTCCGCTGCTCTACCAACTGAGCTAACGCCCCAAACAGAAGCGAGATTATGCAGTAACTTTTCGAGATTGCCAAGCCCTGTTAGCAAATTCATTAAAAAATTCACACCCTCAGGACTCGAGCCTTCCCTCGACAACGCCGTCATTCTGAAAACATCGCCGCGTCCGGCCGTCCCGGTATCATGTCGCGGACACTTGGCCGCACGAAGCATCGCGCGGCTTTCGACCGGGGATTGCCATGGATGACAAAGAGATTACCGAGCTGCTCGACCGAGTCCTCGCGCCATGGGTCCGGGCGCTCACGCTGACGCCGGTCAAGGCCGACGAGCAGGGTGTGACGCTGCGTCTGCCGTTTTCCGGCGAGTGGCGCCACTCGGGCGGCATGATCAGCGGCCAGGTTTTCATGGCGGCCGCGGATACGGCGATGATCGTCGCAATTACCGCCGCGCTTGGCGGCTTCAAGCCGATGAGTACGGTGTCGCTGAATATCAACTTCATGCGCGCGGTCCGCAAAGGCGATGTGCTGATCCAGGCGCGCGTGTTGCGCATGGGCCGCAATCTCGTGTTCGGCGAAGTCGAATTGTTCGATGAAGGCGGCAACATGGCCGTCCACGCTACCACCACTTACGCGCTACTGGACTGACACAGCCCAGCCGACGCGGGCCGGTGTCACGAAGGACCAGCGGCAAAGCAAGGAAGCAAAGAAGCAAGGAAAAGCAGCATGTTCGATCAGGTCGTATTCGCCGGCGGCGGCAACCGCTGCTGGTGGCAGGCGGGCTTCTGGGACGTCGTGCAGCCGCAGCTCAATATTCGTCCACGCGTGATCACCGGCATTTCGGCCGGCGCGGCCACCGCGTGCATGCTCTACACGCGCGATTCCGACTGGGTCATGCGCTATTACGAGGACGCGCTGCGCCACAACACGCGCAACGCCTATTGGGGCAACCTGCTGCGCAGCGAGTCGGTGTTTCCGCATTACCGGATCTACCGGCAGGCGCTGCTCGACATCTACGGCGACAGGTTTTCGAAGCTCGAACATGCGCCGGAAATTCGCATCGGCGTATCGCATCTGCCGCGCTGGCTCGGCGCGCGTAGCGCGGTTGCCGCGGGGCTGATTGCGTACAACGTCGAAAAATACGTGCGCAAGACGCTGCATCCGACGCTCGGGCGGACGCTCGGCTTTCATCCGGAATTCGTGCGCGCGCAGGACTGCGCGACCGTCGACGAGCTTGCGGACCTGATCCTGCAATCGTCGAGTACGCCGCCGTTCACGCCGGTTCTGCGGCGCAACGGCCGGCCGGTGCTGGACGGCGGCATGGTCGATAATGTGCCGGTCGGCGCGCTCGATGCCGACGCGCCGGGCAACGTGCTCGTGATGGTCACGCGTCTCTATCCGCGGCCTCGGATGTTCGTCGTCCCGCATGGCGTGCAGCAGCGGCTCTATGTGCAGCCGTCGCGCAAGGTGCCGATTTCGAGCTGGGATTACACGAGCCCGTCGCAGATGGTGCACGCGTACAACCTCGGCCGCGCCGATGGTGAAAGCTTCCTTGAGCGCATACCCGCGCTGATGGAGGCGGGGGCGCACGAGGCGCGCTGAACGGCAGCGGGGCGCCTGCCCCGTTCAGGCAGGGCGGCGCAGTGTCACTCTTACTTCCCGTGCCGCCCGAGGCTCACCGGCAAATCACCGGCGCCGCCCGCCCTGCAACGCTTCCGGATTCGCGACACTCGCGGTATCGCCGGCGTCGAACGCAAGAATGTTCTTGAACGCCGCGCTGAAATACAGCTCGTAGCTCTCGCGCTCCACATAGCCGATGTGCGGCGTGCAGATCACGTTTTCCATCCGCAGCAGGCTGTAGCCCTGCAGAATCGGCTCGCTTTCGTAGACGTCGATCGCGACCATCCCCGGACGGTTGTGCGACAGCGCGTTCACCAGCGCGTTTTCCTCGAGCAGCTCGGCCCGGCTCGTGTTCACGAGCAACGCGGTCGGCTTCATGCGCATCAGGTCGTCCTGCTTGACGATGCCGCGCGTGTCGTCGTGCAGGCGCAGATGCAGCGACAGCACGTCGCTATTCTCGAACAGCGCCTCGCAGCTTTCCGCGATGCCGTAACCATCGGCGCGCGCGGCTTCGCGCGAATGCTCGCGGCCCCAGATCAGCACGTTCATGCCGAACGCCCTGCCATAACCGGCCAGCAGACGGCCGATCTTGCCGTAACCCCAGATCCCGAGCGTCTGCCCGT
The DNA here is from genome assembly GCF_047605525.1 of Paraburkholderia sp. Taxonomy (GTDB): domain Bacteria; phylum Pseudomonadota; class Gammaproteobacteria; order Burkholderiales; family Burkholderiaceae; genus Paraburkholderia. The sequence goes on from NZ_JASGFN010000001.1 coordinate 278,381, forward strand.
GCAATACCTGGCCGAGACCGAAGTTCGGCGGCAGCGCGGACGTCTTCAGCCCCGATTGTTGCCAGGCACCCTGCTTAAGGTTTGCTACGTATTGCGGAATGCGGCGCTGGGCGGCCATGATGAGGGCCCACGTCAGCTCGGCCGGCGCGACCGGCGAGCCGCTGCCTTCGAGCACGGCGATCCCGCGCTCGGTACAGGCCGCGAGATCGATGTGGCCGGCCACCTTGCCGGTCTGGCTGATCATGCGCAAACGCGGCAGCTTGTCGAGCAGTTGTGAGTTGATGCGGGTACGTTCGCGAATCAGCACCAGTGCGTCGACCTCGGCGAGACGGCTTGCCAGTTGACCGAGACCGCGCACGGTATTGTTGAAAACTTTTACCTCGTGGTCGGCCAGCAATTGAAAGCAGTCGAGCTTGCGGACGGCGTCCTGGTAATCGTCGAGGATGGCAATCTTCATGGTATGTTTTTTGCGGCGCACCTCTATGGTGCGAACGGAATGTTATGCTGACTGTCCCAGCATGTGACTTAGGTCACACGCTGGTCTGGCTGAATGCCTTAGCGTAGAAGCTGTCGCAAAAGAACGGCAGCACTGCGTGAAGGGGAATTGAGAACGTTTTTAGCAGTTTGTTGCATGTTGAGGCAAGCCGCTTTACACAAGGTTGCAGAAGCTTCGTGCAGAGCGCGCCTCCGCCTGGCAGGCTGTGTGGCCCAGGACGATCTGCGTAATCGTGCGGCGGCAGTGAAATCGACACAAATCGACACGCCGGCGTACTGAATTGAATGCCTCTCGCATGCAGCGTCCCCGGGCTTGTACCGTTTTTCTATTGCTTTCAAAACGGAGACAGGTCGATGAATCATCCCTCGTTTGAAGGGCAGCCTACTATCGAGGCGCCCACATGGGTCAAACACCGCAAGCTGATCGACTGGGTCCAGCGTATCGCCGCGCTGACCAAGCCGGAAAAAGTGGTCTGGTGTGACGGCTCGCAGGAAGAATACGACCGCCTGTGCGCGCAGATGGTCGAGGCGGGCACGATGAAAAAGCTCAATCCCGCCAAACGTCCCAATTCCTACCTTGCCTGTTCGGATCCCTCCGACGTCGCGCGCGTCGAGGACCGCACGTTCATCTGCTCGCAGCGCGCCGAAGACGCCGGCCCCACCAATAACTGGATCGCGCCGGCCGAAATGCGCTCGACGCTCGACGGTCTGTTCGACGGTTCGATGCGCGGCCGCACGATGTACGTAGTGCCGTTCTCGATGGGCCCGCTCGGCTCGCCGATCGCGCATATCGGCGTCGAACTGAGCGACAGCCCGTACGTGGTGACCAACATGCGCATCATGACGCGCATGGGCCGCAAGGTGTACGACGTGCTCGGCGAAGACGGCGAATTCGTGCCGTGCGTGCATTCGGTCGGCGCGCCGCTCGCGGCCGGCGAGAAAGACGTGCCGTGGCCGTGCAACAAGACCAAGTACATCGTGCACTTCCCCGAAGCGCGCGAAATCTGGAGTTTCGGCTCGGGCTACGGCGGCAATGCGCTGCTCGGCAAGAAGTGTTTCGCGCTGCGCATCGCGTCGACGATGGGCCGCGACGAAGGCTGGCTCGCCGAACACATGCTGATTCTCGGCGTGACCTCGCCGGAAGGGCGCAAGCATCACGTCGCGGCGGCGTTCCCGTCGGCATGCGGCAAAACCAACTTCGCAATGCTGATTCCGCCGGCCGGCCTGAACGGCTGGAAAATTTCCACGATCGGCGACGATATCGCATGGATCAAGCCGGGCAAGGACGGCCGCCTCTACGCGATCAACCCGGAAGCCGGCTACTTCGGCGTCGCGCCGGGCACGAGCGAAAAGACCAACTACAACGCGCTCGCCACGCTGAAGGAAAACGTGATCTTCACGAACGTCGCGCTGACCGACGACGGCGACGTCTGGTGGGAAGGCATGACCGACGAGCCGCCCGCGCACCTGATCGACTGGCAGGGCAACGACTGGACGCCGGCCATCGCGAAGGAAAGCGGCCGCAAGGCGGCGCATCCGAACGCACGCTTCACCGCGCCGGCTTCCCAGTGCCCGTCGATCGATGCCGACTGGGAAAACCCGGCGGGTGTCGCGATCGATGCGTTCATCTTTGGCGGCCGACGCTCGACTACCGTGCCGCTCGTCACCGAAGCGCGCAACTGGATCGAAGGCGTCTACATGGCTGCGACGATGGGCTCCGAGACGACCGCGGCCGCCGCCGGCCAGCAGGGCGTGGTACGGCGTGACCCGTTCGCGATGCTGCCGTTTTGCGGCTACAACATGAGCGATTACTTCGGCCATTGGCTGAAGACCGGCGAGCGTTTGCAGCAACTCAACGCGAAGCTGCCGAAGATCTTCTGTGTCAACTGGTTTCGCAAGGGCACGGACGGCAAGTTCGTCTGGCCGGGCTTCGGCGAGAACATGCGCGTGCTGAGCTGGATGGTCGGCCGCATCGAAGGCAACGCGCAGGGCGAGGAGCATGCGTTCGGCATTTCGCCGCACTACGAGGACATCGACTGGAGCGGCCTGAATTTCAGCCGGGAACAATTCGAGCAGGTGATTTCCGTGGACGATGCCGCATGGCGTGACGAACTTGCGTTACATGCGGAGCTGTTTGACACACTGCAACACGGCCTGCCGCCGGCGCTGGCCGAAGCCAAACGTGCGCTCGAGGAAAAACTCGCCGCCTGATCAGGTGAGTGCTTACTCTGCATGAAAAGCCGCCTTCTGGCGGCTTTTCCTATTTATGCGGCCCGTTTTATCCCGATTTTTCCGGATTGGGCAACGGTGGGATTACCGTTGCGTCTGTTCGAACAAAAAACACACTGCAAGCTGCGGTGCAGCAGATTGTTTTATTTTTGGGAATAATTACTGGTCGAGCCCCGCTTCTGAGGATACAGTCGCACCAAAATTGACAATATTTCGTGTTTCGGGGGCAACTTCTGCACGATTTTGCGAGTCGTAGGAGAATTCCAGGTTCGCTTCGCTGGTTTTCACTAATTGTCAGGAAGCAGTAACACGGCAGGAGTTGTCCTATGGATCATTTGCAGTCGATGCGAGTTTTCGTCAAGGTGGCGGATCTCGGCAGTTTCGCCCGCGCCGCGAGCGCGATGGATATTTCCAACGCGGTCGCCACCCGTCACGTTGCCGACCTCGAAGGCCGTCTTGGTACGCGGCTGCTCAATCGCACCACCCGCAGTTTGTCGCTGACCGAATCCGGTCAGGTCTATCTCGAGCGCGCACGTCAGATTCTCGACGAACTGGAAGACGTCGAACAGATGGTGGTCGCGCGCAATCACGAACCCGTTGGCACGCTGCGCATCGTCGCGCCGGTCGTGTTCGGGCTGCATAACCTTGCGCCCGTGCTGCAAACGTACGCGGAGCGCTATCCGAAAGTTATTCCGGACGTCACGCTGGTCGACCGTCAGGTGGACCTCGTCGAAGAAGGCTTCGACGTTGGCGTCGTGATCGCGCGGCAGATGCGCAGCGCGAGTATCGTCACGCGGCGTCTGACCACCGGCTGCATGACCGTGTGCGCGACGCCGGCTTATCTGGAAAAGCACGGCACGCCGACGCGTCCCGAACATCTGCTCGAACATCCGTGCCTGAGCCTGCCGTCCGAATATTGGGGCGACGAGCGCGTGTTTACGGGACCGGAAGGCGAAGTGCGGGTGCGTCCGGCGAACGTGATCGTCGCGAATAACACGGAAATGCTGCGGCAGTTTGCGCTGCTCGGCATGGGCATCGCGATTCTGCCGAGCTATCTGATTGGACGCGATATGACGCGCGGCCGGCTCGTGCGTCTGCTCGGCGACTACCGCTTGCCGCAGGTCGAGATCAACATCGCGTATCCGAGCCGCCGTCACTTGCCGGCCAAGGTGCGCACGTTCATCGACCATCTGGTCGAACATTTCAGCCAGACGCCAAACAGCCTGCTCGGCGAACAGTGGATCAAGGACGGTCTCGAGCGGCCCGCTACGGCGGCCGCGTTCGATTCCACCGAGCCCCGCGCACCGGAAGCGTTCGATGGCGCCGAGCCACTGTCGCGACTGCTCGATAACGAACTGTCGCCGGCCGTGCCGAAGACCCTGACGAAGTCGGCAAATCGCACGCGGTCGACGGTGTTGTCGCCGTTGTAAGTCGCTGAGTGCCGAAGTCCGCAGCCATGCGGACGGACGTTAAAAAGGCGCAGTCACCTCAGGTGACTGCGCCTTTTTTGATGGACAGACGCGGACGCGGAAGAATCCGCTCTTCAATACACGGCTCATCGTCCCGCTGCTGGTGAGCTAACGCCACTAGCCGCCGGTTCGAAAAAACGCCTTACGAGCCGGTTTTACGTGCCGTGGTTTTCTTCGCCGGCGCCTTCCTGGCCGCCGCGGTCCTGGTGGCGGGCGCCTTCTTTGCCGCCACCTTCTTCTCCGCCGGCTCGGCTTTCACAGCCACCGCGGTATCGCCTTCGTCCGCTTCCGACATTGCCTTCGTCGCCGAGCGGGCCGCCGATGCCCTGGCCGCCGCGGTTTTCGCCGCCGCCGGCTCCTTCTTTTCGAATTCGAAGCCGATCTTGCCGTCGTTCTGCTTGACGAGGAACGCCTTGAAGTTACGGCCGGTACGCGACGACTTGAAGTTCGTCAGCAGATCGGTGCGGCCTTCCTCGAGCAGCTTGGCCATCTGCTCGCGGGCGATTTCCTGCTGCAGGATCACCTTGCCGGAGCGGAAGTCGCAGCTCTTCGGGCTGGCAACCGAGTTCTCGCAGACGTAGCTCATGCCGTGCTCGAACACGCGACCGTTGCACTTCGGACATGCGCCGACCGGCTGCTGATCGGAGAAGTCGGGCGGTTCGCCGTCTTCGCCGGCCGCATCCTGGCCGAAGTCGAATTCGAGCTTGTAGTTCTTGATCTCGTCGTCGAACGACAGCTTCAGGATTGCCGAGAACGGCCGGCCCATCTTGCTGCGGAAACCCGACAGCGGCCCGATCGTCTTGTTTTGCAGTAACTCTTCGACTTCCGCGATTTCGAACTGGCGTCCGCCCGGAATCTTCGAGATCGAAAACTCGCACTTCGAGCACGCGAAGCGCCGGTAGTTCTCCTTCACCTGACCGCCGCAATTCGGGCAAGGTGTTTCCAACGTCGCGTAATCGCCCGGAATCGTGTCGGAATCGTATTCCTTCGCGCGTTTGACGATGGTTTGCGTCATGCGCGCGATTTCCTGCATGAACGCGTCGCGCGGCAGATTGCCCCGTTCCATCTGCGAGAGCTTGTATTCCCACTCGCCGGTCAACTCCGGCGCGGTCAGCTCCTTCACGCCGAGGCCGCGCAGCAGCGTCATCAACTGGAAGGCCTTGGCGGTTGGAATCAGGTCGCGGCCTTCGCGGATCAGATACTTCTCGGTAAGCAGCCCTTCGATGATTGCGGCACGCGTCGCCGGCGTACCGAGGCCCTTGGCCGCCATCGCTTCGCGCAACTCGTCGTCCTCGACGAGCTTGCCCGCGCTTTCCATCGCCGACAGCAGCGTCGCTTCGTTGTAGCGAGCGGGCGGCTTCGTCACCAGTTGCTGCGCGGCGATCTTGTCGGTCTTGACCTTCTCGTCCTTCTGTACCGGCACGAGGTTCGCGTCGTCACCGCTGATTTCGCGGCCGTAGACCTGCAGCCAGCCCGGTTCGACCAGCACCTTGCCTTCGGTCTTGAAGTGATGGCCAACCACTTCGGTGATACGCGTCGTCACGCGATATTCGGCGGCCGGGAAGAACACCGCGAGGAAGCGCTTCACGACGAGGTCATAAAGCTTCTGTTCCGGCTCGGACAGGTTCTTCGGCGCCTGCAGCGTCGGGATGATCGCGAAGTGGTCGCTGATCTTCGAATTGTCGAAGATGCGCTTGTTCGGCTTCACCCAGCCCTTGTCGAGCACCTGCTTCGCGAACGGCAGGTAGTTGTTGCTCTCCTTGAGCATGCCGAGCGTCTGCCTGACCGTGTCCATATAGTCTTCCGGCAGCGCGCGCGCGTCGGTTCGCGGATAGGTCAGCACTTTGTGCTTTTCGTACAGCGCTTGAGCCAGGCCCAGCGTGTTCTTCGCCGAGAAGCCGAAGCGGCCGTTGGCTTCGCGCTGCAGGCTGGTCAGATCGAAGAGGGCCGGCGATAGCTGCGTCGACGGCTTCGACTCCTCGGTCACGGTGCCCAACTGGCCGCGGCAGGCCGCGACGATCGTCTCGGCCGCGGGCAGCGACCACAGGCGCGAGTCGCGCTTTTCCGGGTCGAACTCGTCGCGCCTGAATTTCGGATCGAACCAGCGGCCTTCGTAGAAACCACCCGCGCAGACGAATTCCGCCTTCACTTCCCAGTAGTCGCGCGGCACGAAGCGGCGAATCTTTTCCTCACGCTCGACGACGATCGACAGCGTCGGCGTCTGCACGCGTCCGACCGTGGTCAGGAAAAAGCCGCCCCCCTTGCTGTTGAACGCGGTCATCGCGCGCGTGCCGTTGATGCCGACGAGCCAGTCGGCCTCCGAGCGGCAGCGCGCCGCGTCGGCGAGCGGCTGCATCTCTTCGTCGCTGCGCAGACGCGCGAAACCCTCGCGGATTGAGCCGGCCGTCATCGACTGCAACCATAGCCGTTGCACCGGCTGCTTGGCTTTCGCGTGCTGCGCGATCAGGCGGAAAATCAGCTCGCCTTCGCGCCCCGCGTCGCATGCGTTGATAAGACGGTCGATGTCCTTGCGCTTCATCAGCCTGGTCAGCACCTTCAGGCGCGACTCGCTTTTGGCGATCGGATTCAGATCGAAATGCGGAGGAATGACGGGCAGATTGGCAAAGCTCCACTTGCCGCGCTTGACTTCGTATTCGTCGGGCGCGGCGATTTCCAGCAGGTGGCCCACTGCCGAGGAAAGGACGTAGTCGTCGCTTTCGTAGTATTCGTCATGCTTGGTAAAGCCGCCCAAAGCGCGCGCGATGTCGTTCGCGACAGAAGGCTTTTCGGCGATGATCAGTGCTTTGGACATGACTCGATGTGAGGTTGGTAGATCCGGGTTGGTGGTCTGGAACGCGCCAGCCTGGCGCGCGATACTCGTTTGAGACCTTTTCGACCCATTAACGACCGCTTTATAGCACATGGCGCGGACCCGGCGTGTCAAGTGCCATAAAAGCGCGCCATCATAATTGCGCGCCTCGCGGTTGATCAAGCTGAGGCAAACGCGGCGTGCCGGTTGCGGCGTTGGCCGCTGTGTCGTCCACCCCGCGCCGCGCCGCAAGGCGCACGCCACCAGCCGTCAGGCGACCGTCAACGCGGGCCGCAGCTTGGGCGCGCCGCTCACGCCAGGCAGCGCCGTCAGGTCCGACAACATGCGCTCCACGATCGACACTTGTGGCAAAACCGTACCGAAAAATCGTGTCGTGACCGAGTCTTCGATCAGGATGGTCGGGAAATTCTCGACGTCCAGATCGTCGAAGCGATCCGCATGAGTTTCGATGTCGATCCACGCGAAACAGACGTCGGGGTGCCGCTCGGAAAGCTGGTTGAAAGCATTCCGGTATTCGCGGCACGTACCGCACCACTCCGCGCACAGGCAGGCAACGAACAGCGTACCGGGCTCGTTGACGCGCTCGGCGATCCGGTCCTGGTCGGTGTCGAGGTTTAGCGCGGGCATGGATGATTTCCTTGTACTTGATCAGGTGCTTTGGCGCGAATGTAGCATGGCCGGTCGCGAAGGGTAGCGCGTGCCCATTGACGCAGATCAGCCGCGGCTCAGCCATGATGGGCCCGCATGAAGCGGCCGCCGGGCAGCAAAGTAACTTCGCCGGCGAGTTCGAGTTGCAGCAGGATGGCGTGCAACGCGGCGTCCTCCATCTCGGTGCGGGTGGCAAGAATTTCAAGCGTGGTCGGTGAATGGCCGAGCGCGACGAGCAGGCGCTCGGCTTCGGGGCTGAGCGGCGGTTTCGGGGACTGGCCGGAGCGGGGCGGCTCCGCGAAGGCTGCGGTGGCCGATGCAGTGCGGCGCAGGGTTGCGGCCGCGGATTCCTGGGCGGACGGGATTGCTTCGGCCGCCGTCGCTTGCACCACCGCCCCGCGCATTGGTCTTGATGTGAGTGGGCGCTCACCTACGGAGCCGGCATCTCCAGCCGGAACGGTCCGCTTCGCTATCCGTTCGGCACGCGCCGCTGGACGGCCAGCAAAACCCAACTCCTCCAGCACCTCGTCAGGCGTCTCCACCAGCCGCGCGCCCTGCTTGATCATCCGATGACAGCCACGCGACAGCGGCGCGTGAATCGAGCCGGGCAAAGCGAACACATCGCGTCCCATCTCGTTGGCGAGCCGGGCGGTGATCAGCGAGCCGGAGCGCATCGCCGCCTCGATGATCACGACGCCGCTCACCAGTCCGGCGATCAGACGATTGCGCTGCGGAAAGTTGGCGGCGCGCGCCGGCGTGCCGAGCGGCCATTCCGAAAGAATCGCGCCCTGAGCCGCGATCTGCCGCGCGAGCGCATGATGCGCGGACGGATAGACGAGATCCGCGCCGGTACCGATCACCGCGATCGTTCCGCCGCTGCCCTGAAGGCCGCCCCGGTGCGCGGCGCCGTCGATACCGAGCGCGAGTCCGGAAACGATGGTCACGCCCGCCGCCGACAGTTCGCGCGCAAACCGCTGCGCGTCCTCGATACCTTGCGGCGTCGCGTTGCGGCTGCCCACCAGCGCGACCGCTCTCGCATGCAGCAGATCGAGCCGGCCCTTTATATATAGCAGCGGCGGCGGATCGGGCATCGTCAGCAGCGCGGGCGGATAGGCAGGGTCGTCGAGCGTCACGATCTGGTTGCCTGGCGACTCGCGCCACGTGAGCGCCGCGTCGAGCTGGCCCTCGAACTGCGGACCGGGCGGCGCCAGCGCGGCGCGCGCCGCGGCCTCGCCGGCGACCTCGGCGAGCGCTTCCTGCGACTGCGAGAAAATCGCTTCCGGCAGCCCGAACGCGCCCAGCATCAGGCGCAACGCCACCGGTTTCAGCCCCGGTGCGAGCGACAGCCGCAGCCAGGCGGCCAGTTCCATCCGGGTTGCGGGCAAGGTGTGCATGCGGGACGCTCCTCCTGCAGGGCCTGCGGGCAGGCAGGCGCCATGCTAAAATTTTCATCATCCGAAATAACGACAGCGCCGCGTCCACCCGCGCGGGCTCATCGTCTGGCGCACGGGGCGCGTTGAATCGAACCGGTTCGATACCATCTATCCTCGGCGTATTACGACGGGCTCACAACCTGGCCGAACGGCCAACGCGAGCCTCCCAACGGTTAGCGGCGTCTGAATTCACACTCGAAATCATGGCTTTACTGAACATCCTCAATTACCCCGACAAGCGGCTGCACAAGATCGCGAAGCCGGTCGCGGAGGTCAACGACCGCATCCGCCGTCTTGTCGCGGACATGGCCGAAACCATGTATGCCGCACCCGGCGTCGGTCTCGCCGCCACCCAGGTGGACGTGCACGAGCGAGTGATCGTGATCGACGTCTCGGAGACTCACGACGAACTGCTCGTGTTCATCAACCCGGAAATCGTCTGGTCGAGCGATGAGAAAAAGTTCTCGGAAGAGGGTTGCCTGTCGGTGCCGGGCATCTACGACAACGTCGAGCGCGCGGAGAAAGTGCGCGTGCGCGCGCTGAACGGGAAGGGCGAAGCCTTCGAGATCGATTGCGAAGGGCTGCTCGCCGTGTGCATCCAGCACGAAATGGATCACCTGATGGGCCGCGTGTTCGTCGAATACCTGTCGCCGCTCAAGCAGACGCGCATCAAGAGCAAGATGAAGAAGCTCGCGCATGCGATGTAACGCGCGCGCTTATCTCGCTACCGATCATTCATGAGCCATTCGTTGCGCGTCATCTTCGCCGGGACGCCGGAATTCGCCGCGGCCGCGCTGGCTGCGATCCATCGCGCCGGTTTTCCGGTGCCGCTCGTGCTGACCCAGCCGGACCGCCCCGCCGGACGCGGCATGAAACTGCAGGCGAGCCCGGTCAAGCGCTATGCGCAGGAGCACGGGCTGGCGGTTGCGCAGCCGACGTCGCTGCGCCGCGCCGGCAAGTATCCGGAGGAAGCCGCCGCCGCGATCGACCAGTTGCGCGCCACGCCGCATGACGTGATGGTGGTCGCCGCGTACGGGCTGATCCTGCCGCAGGAGGTGCTCGATATTCCGCGCTTCGGCTGTATCAACATTCACGCGTCGCTGCTGCCGCGCTGGCGCGGCGCGGCGCCGATTCATCGCGCGATCGAGGCCGGCGACGCGCAAACCGGCATCACGCTGATGCAGATGGATGCCGGCCTCGATACCGGCGCGATGATCTCCGAAGTGCGCACGTCCATTGCAGTCGCCGACACCACCGCCACGCTGCACGACCGCCTCGCCGAGGACGGTGCGCAGTTGATCGTCGACGCACTGATCGAACTCGAGCGGGGCGGCAGACTCGCGTCGACGCCGCAGCCGGCGGACGGCGTGACCTACGCGGAGAAAATCGCCAAGCACGAAGCGGCGCTCGACTGGCGCCGGCCGGCCGAGGCGCTCGCGCGCCAGGTGCGCGCGTTCGATCCATTCCCCGGCGGTGCCGGCACGCTCGAAGACGGCTGCGTCGTGAAGATCTGGGGCGCCGTTGCCGCGCCGGTTTCCGACAGTCAGAAGGCGCCCGGCACCATTACCGACGTTTCGCCCGAAGGCGTGGTCGTGGCGTGCGGCGAAGGCGCGCTGCGTCTGACGCAATTGCAGAAACCCGGCGGCAAGCGCCTGCCGGTGCGCGAATTCCTCGCCGGTTCGACGCTCACCGCGGGACAGCGCTTTCGGCTTCCCGAAGCAGAATAACCGCGTCGCGCATGGCCTGAACATCGTCCATCCGGCCGATGTTCACGGCCCCCGCCGCGAGCCTGCCGCGCGTTAGAATCCTCTATGCAACAGCCAAAGTTTCGAGGGTTCATCACATGTTCGGCATCGTCCATTTCGAGTTTTTCATCGTCGCGGTTTTTCTGCTGAATATCACGCCGGGGCCGGATACGGCTTACATCGTCGGGCGCAGCGTCGCGCAGGGCCGCGGCGCGGGACTGATGTCGGCTCTCGGCATTTCGGCTGGCTGCTGCATTCACTCGCTTGCCTGCGCGTTCGGCCTGACCGCGCTGCTCGCGGCGTCGGCTACGGCGTTCACCGTCGTCAAGTTCATCGGCGCCATTTATCTCGTTTATCTTGGGGTGCGCCTCATTTTCGCGAAGCCGGTGCCGGATGCACCCACGGGGGAAGCGCGCGCGCCGTCCACGCCGAAGTCGCTGCGCCAGCTTTTCCTGCAAGGTTTCTGGACCAACGTGCTGAACCCGAAAGTGGTGCTGTTCTTCGTGTCGTTCTTCCCGCAATTCGTCGCGACGGGCAGCGATCACAAGACGTTCGCGTTCCTCACGCTCGGCGCGGTGTTCGTCGTGATGAGCATGATCTGGAACAGCTTTGTCGCGTGGATCGCGGGCAGCGTGACGCAGCGCTTCTCGGGCAAGCCCACGGTGAAGCGGTGGCTCGATCGCGGTGTCGGCGGCGCATTCGTCGGCCTGGGGATCAAACTCGCCACCACGTCACGATGATTGAATTTTCTTCGACTGCCCTTATCTAACATTTCGCTTACAATCCGGCGCCGCGATCGCGTGGCGCGGAGACGAAGCCCACGCTTGGGGCAAGGAGTTGCAGACATGTTTAATTGGGTTAAAACCGCGATGTTGATGGCCGCGATCACGGCCCTTTTCATCGTGATCGGCGGAATGATCGGCGGCTCGCGCGGCATGATGATCGCGCTCATCATCGCCCTCGGGATGAATTTCTTCTCATACTGGTTTTCCGACAAGATGGTGCTGCGCATGTACAACGCGCAGGAAGTCGACGAAAACAGTGCGCCGCAGTTCTATCGCATGGTGCGCGAGCTCGCCACGCGCGCGAACCTGCCGATGCCGCGCGTGTACCTGATCAACGAAGACGCGCCGAATGCGTTCGCGACCGGCCGCAATCCGGAGCACGCGGCAGTCGCGGCGACTACCGGCATCCTGCGGGTGCTGTCCGAGCGCGAAATGCGCGGCGTGATGGCGCACGAACTCGCGCATGTGAAGCATCGCGACATTCTGATCTCCACGATTTCGGCGACGATGGCCGGCGCGATTTCGGCGTTGGCGAACTTCGCGATGTTTTTCGGCGGCCGCGATGAAAACGGCCGTCCCGCGAACCCGATCGCGAGCATCGCGGTTGCGCTGCTCGCGCCGATTGCCGGCGCGCTGATCCAGATGGCGATTTCGCGTGCGCGCGAATTCGAAGCCGATCGTGGCGGCGCGCAGATTTCCGGCGATCCGCAGGCGCTTGCTTCGGCGCTCGACAAGATTCATCGCTATGCGAGCGGTATTCCGTTCCCGACTGCCGAGGCGCATCCGGCCACCGCGCAGATGATGATCATGAATCCGCTATCGGGCGGCGGCATCGCGAATCTGTTCTCGACGCACCCGGCGACCGAGGAACGTATCGCGCGCCTGATGGAAATGGCGCGCACGGGGCGCTTCGACTGAGTTGCCGGGTCGCCCGCGCGGTAAGCGCGGAATACTGAAAAAGCGAGCCTGCGAGGCCCGCTTTTTTTCGCGCCTTCCGTTGCCGCCGCGCGATAGCGCGGGCGCGCTCAGCCACCCGCGGCAGCCCCCATCCAGCGCCACGCTACAATGTGTGCTGTTTGCGCCGCGCGTTCCGTGCGGCTTGCCTTGGCTCTCTTCATGACCTCAAAGCCTTCTTCGCGTTCTGCTTCTTCGCCGGTGCGTTCGCGCGAATCCCGTTTGTCGACGCTGCATCTGTTGCCCGAATCGCTCGGCTTTGCGCTCGACTGCGCCGCTCAGGCCGTCGGCGCCGTGCGTCTCGGCGCGGCGTTGCCCGCGGCGCTGCAAAGCGTTTTCGTGTCCGTGCCCGAGGGCAATATCGCGGCGGCGCGCGGCGCGGTGCAGGACATCGCGTACCGTACGATGCGGCGGCTCGCGACAGCCGAGTGGCTGATTGCGGAGCTCGTGAAGAAGGCGCCGCCGCCGCATGTTGCCCATGTGCTCGAGTGCGCGCTCGCGCTGCTCGTCGACGACGAAGCGAGCGCCGCCTATACGCCGTTTACGGTGGTCGACCAGGCGGTCAACGCGATCGGTGCGCGGCGCGAATTTGCGTTCGCGAAGGGGCTCGTGAACGCGGTGCTGCGTAACTTCCTGCGCGAGCGCGAAACGCTGCTCGCCGCCGCGCAAACCGACGAAGTCGCGCGCTGGAACTACCCGGCCTGGTGGATCGACGCGGTGAAACGCGCATGGCCCGACGCATGGCGGGCCGTGCTGTCCGCCGGCAATGCGCAAGGTCCGCTCACGCTGCGCGTGAACGCGCGCCAGTCGACGGTCGACGCCTACCTGCAAGTGCTGCAACAACGTCATCAGATTGCGGCGAGCAAAACAGGCGAGCATGCGGTTACGCTCGCCGCGCCGATGCCGGTCGAGCGCATTCCCGGTTTCGACGAAGGCGTCGTGTCCGTGCAGGACGCGGGCGCGCAGCTCGCCGCGCAACTGCTCGGTGCGCGCGACGGCATGCGCGTGCTCGATGCCTGCGCGGCGCCCGGTGGCAAGACCGGTCATCTGCTCGAGCTCGCCAATATCCAGCTCGTCGCGCTCGAAAGCGACACATCGCGCGCGCGCCGCATCGGCGAAAACCTGCGGCGTCTGAAACTCGAAGCGGAAGTGCGCATCGGCGACGCGGGCGCGCCCGCGCAATGGCACGACGATCTCGACCAGCCGTTCGACCGCATTCTCGCCGATGTGCCGTGCTCGGCGTCGGGCATCGTGCGGCGTCATCCGGATATCCGCTGGCTGCGCCGTGCATCCGACATTGCCGCGCTGGTCGCCGAGCAGCGCCGCATTCTCGGCGCGCTGTGGCCGCTCGTGAAACCAGGCGGCGAGTTGCTTTACGTTACGTGCTCGATATTCCCTGAAGAAGGCGAGTTGCAGGCACAGTGGTTTGGAAACAAGTATCAGGATGCGGTACGATTGGACGCGCCGGGGCAACTGTTACCCGCGGTTGCCCGCGCGCCCGCCGACTCATCGGCCGGTTCTCCTGCCGGACAACCCGCTCCACACAGCGAAGAGAACGCCGGCGCGAACTCAGACCACGACGGATTTTTCTACGCGCGCTTTCAGAAACGGTGACCATCAAACGCTTCTTCCCGCTTCGGCTCGCTGCCGTGCTCTGGATCGCGCTGGCCGTCTGGCTTGCAGCGCCGGGCGTGGCGCACGCTGATTCGATCGCGGTACAGCGGGCGTCGCTGCAAGCCGATAACAGCGGCTGGAGTCTCGACGCGCATTTCGAGTTCGAGCTGAACAGCAATCTCGAAGACGCGGTCAATAAAGGCATTCCGCTTTACTTCACGACAGACTTCGAACTGAGCCGGCCGCGCTGGTACTGGTTCGACGAGCAGCCGGTCAGCGTGTCGCAGAGCCTGCGCCTGTCGTTCCAGCCGCTCACGCGCGAGTATCGCGTGTCGAGCGTGTCGTCGGGCGGTTTGCAGCTCGGTTTTTCGACGCTCAAGGACGCGCTCGCGGTGATCAAGCACATCACGTCGTGGCACGTGATCGACCGCAATCAGGTACGCGCCGACGAAACCTATACCGCGTCGGTGCGCATGCAGCTCGATATCGGGCTGATGCCCAAGCCGTTCCAGATCGACGCGGTGAACAACCGCGACTGGAACCTCGCCTCCGACTGGAAGCGTTTTACCTTCACGGCGACCGAACGTGCTAAATAAAGTGCGCTCATCCCCCACCAGCGTCAGCAGCATCGTCGTGCGCGTGCTGGTGTCCACGGTCGCCGTGACGGCCGTGCTGCTGCTCGTGCTGCTGGCCGCCGCGAGCGCGAACACCGAATTCTTCGACCGCTATTACCAGTGGCTGTACGCGGCCAACGTCGCGGTCGCGATGATCTTCCTGCTGGTGGTGACGACACTCGTCATCATCATTGCGGTGCGATTACGCAAAGGCAAATTCGGCACGAGACTGCTCGCGAAACTCGCGTTTTTCATGGCGCTCGTCGGCGTGGTGCCGGGCGGCATCATTTACATCGTGTCGTATCAGTTCGTGTCGCGCAGTATCGAATCGTGGTTCGACGTGAACGTCGAAACCGCGCTCGCGTCGGGGCTGAATCTGGGACGCGGCATGCTCGACGCGTCGCTGTCCGATCTGCAGACGAAGGCGCGCTTGATGTCCGAGCAGCTCGCGACCTCCGATGCGGCCGGCACTACCCTGACGCTACTGCGTCTGCGCGACCAGTTCGGCGTGCAGGATGCGACGATCGTCGAGCCGACGCGCAGCATGTCGGGCGCGACGCCCGACATGCACGTGGTCGCACAGGCCTCCGGCAATTACGCGATGCTGTTGCCGAACGATCTGCCCACGCCGCTGATGATCGAGCAGGCGCGCGGCCGCGGCTATGCGGCGATCGAAGGCGAGGTGGACGGCGATCCGCATGCGCACGGCGGCAAGGGCGCGCTGCGTCTGCGCGTCGTGCAGCGCATTCCCGATTCGAACGCATCGCTGTTGCAGCCTACCGAGCGCTTCCTGCAACTGACGCAACCGGTGTCGCAGACGCTCGCGCGCAACGCCGATTCGGTGCAGCGCGCGTATCGCGAGTATCAGGAGAAGGCGCTCGGCCGCACCGGTTTGCGCAAGATGTACATCGGCACGCTGACGCTGTCGCTGTTTCTCGCGACCTTCATCGCGATGATGCTCGCGCTCGCGCTCGGCAATCAGCTCGCGCGGCCGCTGTTCCTGCTCGCGCAGGGTACGAAGGAAATTACCGAGGGCGACTACACGCCGAAGCGCGAAATCAAGTCGCGCGACGAGCTCGGCTTCCTCACGCAGTCGTTCAACGCGATGACGCGGCAGTTGTCCGAGGCGCGCGCCGCGGTCGAGAAGAACCGCATCGCGCTCGAGCATTCGAAGGCGTATCTGGAAAGCATCCTCGCGAATCTGACCGCGGGCGTGTTCGTGTTCGACCGGCAGTTCCGGCTCACCACCGCGAATCGTGGCGCCGAGCGGATTTTCCGCCAGCCGTTCCAGACCGTGCTCGGTTCGTCGCTCGATCAGATCAGCGTGCTCGGCGAATTCGGCGCGATGGTGCGCAAGGCATTCGCCGACCGCGAGGCGGCGAGCGAAGACGGTCACGACGACAACGGCCACTGGCAGCAGCAGTTCTCGGTGCAGGTGCCCGGAGAAACCGAGCCGCTTACGCTGCTCGTGCGCGGCGCGCGCCTCGTGGCCGCCAACGAGCGCGATGCGGAAGACATGCAGACCTCGGGCTACGTGATCGTGTTCGACGACATCTCCGACGTGATCTCCGCGCAGCGTTCGATTGCGTGGGGCGAAGTCGCGCGGCGTCTCGCGCACGAGATCAAGAATCCGCTCACGCCGATTCAACTGTCGGCCGAGCGTTTGCAGATGAAGCTCTCCGACAAGCTCGCGCCGTCGGATGCGGATGTGCTCAAGCGCGGCGCGACGACGATCGTCAATCAGGTCGCCGCGATGAAGCAGATGGTCGACAATTTCCGCGACTATGCGCGCACGCCGCCCGCGGTGCTCGCGCATTTGCAGCTCAACGATCTGGTCAGCGAAGTGCTGACGCTGTACGGTATCGAGGAAGGCAAGGGTGCGATCCAGGTGGAACTCGCGGCGCTCCCCGCGATTCGCGGCGACGCGACGCAATTGCGCCAGGTGATTCACAACCTGCTGCAGAACGCGCAGGATGCGGTCGCCGAGGTCGCGCATCCGCGTGTTTTGCTCGAGACGAGGACAGTAGAATACGGAGACCCCGACGCGGAGGGCAAAGTGCGCGTCGCGGTACGTCTCACCGTGTCGGATAACGGACCGGGCTTCCCCGCGCGTATCCTCACGCGCGCGTTCGAGCCTTACGTGACGACCAAGGCCAAGGGTACGGGCCTGGGTCTTGCGATGGTCAAGAAGATCGTCGACGAACATGGCGCGCGCATCGATATTCGTAATCGCATGAAAGCCGGCGACGTGATCGAGGGTGCGCAGATTTCGATCCTCTTTCTTCAACTGGCGGACGACACCGCAACGCCCGACGCGCCCGGTACAGGCGCGCATCCGGCGCATGGCGGGGCGTCGCGGGGAACGACAAAAGCAACAGTGCAGACAAGGGCAGCGTAAATGGCAACCATCCTGGTGGTAGATGATGAAATGGGCATCCGGGAATTGCTCTCGGAAATCCTGAGCGACGAGGGTCACGTCGTGGAGGCCGCTGAAAATGCGCAGGAGGCGCGCGAGTTCCGTCTGCGCCAGGCGCCGGACCTGGTGCTGCTCGACATCTGGATGCCCGACACCGACGGCGTGACGCTGCTCAAGGAATGGGCCGCGCAAGGTCAGTTGACGATGCCGGTCATCATGATGTCCGGCCACGCGACCATCGATACCGCGGTCGAAGCCACCAAGATCGGCGCGCTCAACTTCCTCGAAAAACCGATCGCGTTGCAGAAGCTGCTGAAGGCGGTCGAGCAGGGTCTCGCGCGCGGCAATGCGGCGGCCGTGCCGGGTGGTGTCGCCGCGAAGCCGGCCATGCCGGTCAGCGCGTCGACGGTGGCGTCGGCGGCCGCGTTGCCGATGCTGTCGGCCGATGGCGTGAGCGGCGGCGCGCTTGCCGCGCAAACGGCATCGATCTCGTTCGACATTCCGTTGCGCGATGCACGCGATGCGTTCGAGCGCGCGTATTTCGAATATCACCTCGCGCGGGAGAACGGCAGCATGACGCGCGTCGCGGAGAAAACCGGTCTCGAGCGCACGCATCTTTATCGCAAGCTGAAGCAACTCGGCGTCGATCTCGGCAAGAACAAGGGGGAGTAAGCGTCATCCGTTGCTCACAAATGCGGCTCGACGGATTTCTTTGCGAAAGGGCTTGCTGAGTCGAAAACCCTTTGATATAGTTTCGTTCTTCGTTGGCCCGGTAGCTCAGTTGGTAGAGCAGCGGATTGAAAATCCGCGTGTCGGTGGTTCGATTCCGCCCCAGGCCACCAGGATTCAGCCCCAGGAAATCGCAAGATTCCTGGGGCTTTTCCGTTTGGCGGGCAGTCGTTGCTTCGGCTCGCTACGTGGGTCGGGCCGTGCAGCGAGTCGGGGGCGAGGCCGGGCGGCATTGGGTGTCGCGTGATAAAATCCGCGCCAGTTCAAGGACTTGCACGTAAGCGTGGCGTCCGGTTCGCAGCGGCGCAGCGTGCCACGATTCGTGCAACGCGCAGTACCCACCGCACCCAACCCTTCGCCCGACGATCGGCGGTATAAGCGCCCAGCCACGTTCACGCGCAACGCGCGACCTATACTGCTTTGGCCGGCTCTGTGCCGGCACACGTCGCGCCGCGTTGCTTGCATGGCGCACTTCGCGCGAGCGCGACGTGGCACTCTCATTCACGGAGTTTCACGGTGATCCGCAAAGACGCTAAGCGTAGCGCGCTCGTGCTGTTTTCCGGCGGCCAGGATTCCGCCACCTGTCTCGCGTGGGCGCTCGATCGTTACGACATCGTCGAAACGCTCGGCTTCGATTATGGTCAGCGGCATCGCGTCGAGCTCGAGTGCCGTGAAGGGTTCCGTCAGGCCATCACGCGCGCGTTTCCGGCGTGGACCGATCGCCTCGGCGATGACCACCTGATCGATCTGTCGCTGCTCGGTGCGATCAGCGACACCGCGATGACGCGCGAGATCGAGATCGAGGCTTCGGCCAACGGCTTGCCGAACACGTTCGTGCCGGGCCGCAATCTGATGTTCATGACGATCGCCGCGGCCATTGCGTATCGGCGCGGCTTGCAGGTGTTGGTGGGCGGTATGTGCGAGACGGATTTCTCGGGCTATCCCGATTGCCGCGACGATACGATGAAGGCGCTGCAGGTCGCGCTGAATCTCGGCATGGACACGCGCTTCGCGCTCGAGACGCCGCTGATGTGGCTCGACAAGGCCGACACGTGGCGCCTCGCGCACGAGCTTGGTGGTGACGAACTCGTTGAACTGGTGCGCGTCGAGACGCATACGTGCTACGTCGGCGAACGCGCGGAACTGCACGCATGGGGCTTCGGCTGCGGCGAATGCCCGGCATGCCGTTTGCGCAAGCGCGGTTACGAGGCGTACCTCGCCGGCGAAAAGGTCACCGAGCCCGTCTAGGACGTATCCGGCGGCAGTGCGGGGCTCGCGAATCACTCATTTCAGGAATACAGGCAGAAAGCAGCATGACTTACGCGGTCAAGGAAATCTTCTACACGTTGCAGGGCGAGGGCGCGAATGCCGGACGTCCGGCCGTGTTCTGCCGCTTCGCGGGCTGCAATCTGTGGTCGGGTCGCGAAGAGGATCGCGCCGACGCCGTGTGCCGCTTCTGCGATACCGATTTCGTCGGCACGGACGGTGAGAACGGCGGCAAGTACCGCACTGCGGAGGAACTCGTCGCGATGATCGCGTCGCAGTGGCCGCAAGACGAGGGCGAGCGTTTCGTCGTATGCACCGGCGGCGAGCCGATGTTGCAGATCGATCAGCCGCTCGTCGACGCGCTGCACGCGGCCGGCTTCGAAATCGCGATCGAAACCAACGGCTCGCTGCCGGTGCTCGACACGATCGACTGGATCTGCGTGAGCCCGAAGGCCGACGCGCCGCTCGTCGTGACCCGGGGCAACGAACTGAAGGTCGTGATTCCGCAGGACAACCAGCGCCTCGCCGACTACGAAAAGCTCGACTTCGAGTATTTTCTCGTCCAGCCGATGGACGGCCCGTCGCGCGACCTCAACACGAGGCTCGCAATCGACTGGTGCAAGCGCCATCCGCGCTGGCGCCTGTCGATGCAGACCCACAAGTATCTGAACATTCCCTGATTTGCCGTGCTGACGATTACCCGAAAACTCGAATTCGACGCGGGCCACCGCATTCCCGATCACCGCAGCCAGTGCCGTAATCTGCACGGCCATCGCTATGTGCTCGAAATCACGCTGCAAGGCGATCTGGTCGACACCGAAGGCGCGCCCGATCGCGGCATGGTGATGGACTTCGCCGACGTGAAGTCGCTCGCGGTCGAGCATCTGGTCGACAAGTGGGACCACGCGTTTCTCGTCTACGAAGGCGACACGCAGGTGCGTGCCTTTCTCGAAAGCATGGCGGGCCACAAGACGGTCGTGCTCGACCGCATCCCCACCGTCGAAAACCTTGCCGCGATCGCGTTCGAGATGCTCGCGAACGTGTACGACGCGCACTACGGCGTGAACCTGCGTCTGCACAAGGTGCGTCTGTACGAGACGCCGAACTGCTGGGCCGACGTGGTCCGCGACTAACGATTCCCCGCCGCGCGAGGCCGCCCTCGCGTTATTTATTGTCACGGTATGATCGCTTCGATAACCATACGGAGCGAGACATGCCGGTCACCGCATTGCGTCGCAGCAGGCATCGAGGCCGTCAGCGCCCCCGTTCCTGGCTGCTCTCCTATCTGGCCCCGCTTGTGGCCTCGCTTCCAGCCCCGCCTTTGGCCGTTCTCCGGGCCCTTCCGCTGGCCTCCGCCTTGCCCTGTCCTCTGACCGCGAACCCACGCGAGGCCGGCCGATGAGCACGTTCACCAATCCCCTCAAGCAACGTCTGAAGGAAAGCACGCCGCTGTTTGGACTGTGGCTGTCGCTCGGCAGCGACGCGGCGGCCGAAGCGCTCGCGCATGCGGGCTTCGACTGGCTGCTGATCGACATGGAGCACGCGCCGAACGATAGCGGCGGCGTCGAGTCGCAACTGCGCGCGATCGCGGCTGCGCATCTGCCGAGCGAGCCCGTGGTGCGCGTGCCGGCGACCGAGCCGTGGCTCGTCAAACGCGTGCTGGACGCCGGCGCGCGCACGCTGATGTTCCCGAACATCGAATCGGCGGAGGACGCGGCACGTGCCGTGCGTCTCACCCAATATCCGACAGCCGGGGCGCTCGACGGCCAGCGCGGCGTCGCGGGCGTCGTGCGCGCGGCCGGCTATGGCATGCGGCGCGACTACGTGCAGACGGCCAATGCGCAGATCGCGACGATCGTGCAGATCGAATCGGCGCGTGGCCTGGAGGAAGTCGAGAAGATCGCGGCGACGCCGGGCGTCGACTGTCTGTTCGTCGGACCCGCGGATCTGGCCGCGAGTCTCGGTCATCTCGGCGACGCGAAGCATGCCGACGTGCAGGCCGCGATGGCGCGGATCGTCAGCGCCGCGGAGAAGGCCGGCATCGCCGCGGGCATTTTCGCGATGGACGTGGCGGGCGCGCGGCAGCATCGCGACGCCGGCTTTCGCTTCGTCGCGCTGGCCGCCGACGTCATCTGGATGTTGCGCGCGACCCGTCAGGCATTACAGGAGGTGAGGTCATGAACGGCAGAGTGCAGGGCGCCGCGGGACGGATCGCGGCGCATGTTGCCGCGCGGGTGGCCATCGTGGCGGCGCTGCTTGCGAGTGGCGCGACGGATTTCGCGTACGCGCAGGACCGCGTCGCGAAGTCGAACGATCCGCAGACGCAAACCGCGGTCGCCGATTACAACGCCGGCAATCTCGGCGCGGCGCTGACCGAGTTCCGTCAGGCCGCCGAGCGCGGTAGCCGGCTCGCCGAATTCAATTACGCGATGATGCTGCTCAACGGCGAGGGCACGCCGGTCAACGTCGACGAAGGCAAGAAGTGGCTGCGCAAGGCCGCCGACGCGAACATGTCGCACGCGCAGTACGTGTACGGCAAGATGTACGACGATGGCGAGTTCGTCGAGCGCGATCCGGTCGAGGCGCATCGCTGGTTCCTGAAGGCAGCCGAGCAGGGACACGTGCAGGCGCAGCTCGCGCTGGCCAACCAGTTTCTCGACGGACGCGGCACCGGGCGGGACAACAAGCAGGCGTTCGTCTGGTACAAGAAGGCCGCGCAAGGCGGCGACATGACCGCGCAGTACGTGACCGGCTCGTTCTATGAACGCGGCGGCGATGGCGTCGACAGGAATCTGAACGTCGCGCGCGCGTATTACGCGGCGGCGGCCGCGCAGGGCGATCCGGCGGCGCGTCTGAAGTATCAGCAGTTGAGCGCGCAGTTGCGGGAGCAGAAGGAAGTGAAGCCGCAGTAAAGAAAAGGGCGCCCGGTGATGACGAGCGCCCTTTCTGCTTTTCCGGCTGTGTGCTTGTATGTGCTTGGTGTGTGCCTGTGCGTCGCTAGCTCTGCATCAGCCGCTTCTGCCGCGCGACACTCATGATGAGGCCGACCGCGACGCCCAGGGTCGTCAGCGCGGTGCCGCCGTAACTCATGAACGGCAACGGCACGCCGACCACCGGCAGGATCCCGCTCACCATGCCGATATTGACGAACGCATAGGTGAAGAACGCCATCGTCAATGATCCGGCCAGTAATCGCCCGAACAGGGTCGCGCCATTGGCCGCGATGTAGAGCCCTCGCGCGATCAACAGCATATAGAGCGTGAGCAGCACGATCCCGCCCGCTAGACCGAACTCCTCGGAGAACACCGCGAAGATGAAGTCCGTGTGCTTCTCGGGGATGAATTCCAGATGCGCCTGCGTGCCCTTCAGCCAGCCCTTGCCGAGCGGGCCGCCGGAGCCGATCGCGATCACCGCCTGGATCGTGTGGAAGCCCTTGCCGAGCGGGTCGGAGGTGGGGTCGAGCAGCGTGCAGATACGGTGCTTCTGATAGTCGTGCATCAGCGGCCACTGCACCTCGGGCTGACAGATCTTGTCCTGAAACGCCGCGATCGATACGACCGCGATCACGCCCGCGATCAGCACCGGGACGATCAGCTTGAAGCTCAGTCCCGCGAAGTAAATCACGAACAGGCCGGCCGCGAACACGAGCACCGCGGTGCCGAGGTCGGGCTGTTTCGCGATCAGGCCGACCGGCACCGCGAGGATCACGAAGCCGACCAGATAGTCGTACCAGCGCATCACGCCTTCGCGACGCTGGTAGTACCAGGCGAGCATCAGCGGTGTCGCGATCTTCAGGATCTCCGACGGCTGGATCACGACGCCGACGTTGATCCAGCGCTTTGCGCCCTTGCGTGTGAGGCCGAACATCGCGACCGCGACCAGTAACGCGATCCCGCATGTATAAAGCGGGACCGCGAAGCGCATCAGCGTATTGGGCGGCACGTTGGCGAGTGCCCACATCAGCACGAACGTCAGCAGGATGTTGCGCAACTGGTCTTCGACGCGGCCGGGCATGTCGAGGCTTGCGCTGTACAGCGTGACGATGCCGACGCACAGCAGCAGAAACACGATCAGTGCGAGCGGGCGATCGAAGCCCGCGAACATCTGTTTGATGCGGTCGAGCGAGGCGCGCTTGTCGAATTGCATGCCTTTCTCCTTATTCGTCGATGCCGCCGGCGGCCGGCCGGCGCGGCGACGCATCCTGAGCCGCGTCTTCGCGCGACGGCGCGACGACAGTCGGCACCGGTTCGCTCGCCGGACGCGGTTTATGCGGCGCGCTGGGTGAACGCGACGCGGGTTTCTTCGCGGCGCTCGCCGAAGCAGGTCTGGCTGCCGACGCTGCGTGCGCTGCCGTGGCCGAAGCAGCGACCGGAGCGGCGACCGACGCCGCCACTGGCGCGGAGGCGCCATCCGCCGCCGAAGCCGCAACAGCCGCCGAAGCGCCCGACGCCGCGCCGGCGGCGGCCGCATCCGACGCCCCCGGCATCGGCAGCGCCGTAAAGCCCGCCGCGATTTTGAGCGGCTGCGCGCCTTCGCGTGAAGGCGGCGTATCGCCGACCTGCGGCGCGGACGCGTCGAGCGTCGCCGAAGCCGCCGCCGCGACGGCCGCCGCCTCGGCACCCGGCTTGTTCCTGCCGACCAGGTAGTAGTCGAGCACCTTGCGCGCGATCGGACCGGCCGCTTCCGCGCCCCAGCCGCCGTTTTCGACGATCAGCGCGAGTGCGATCTTCGGCTGCTCGGCCGGCGCGAAGGCGATGAACAGCGCGTGGTCGCGCAGATGCTCGGCGAGTGCGTGACCCTTGTAGTTCGCGCCCTGTAGCGAGTACACCTGCGCGGTACCGGTCTTGCCGGCTGCCTGATACGGCGCGCCGATGAACAGCTTGGACGCCGTGCCGTTCGTCACGACGCCTACCATCGCGCGCTTGATGAAGTCGATGTCGGCCTGCTTGACCGCGATCCTGTCGCTCGGATCGCGCACGACCGGGCGCGTTTCCTTCGTGATCGGATTCTCGATGTCGCGCACGAGGTGCGGCTTCATCACGATGCCGTTGTTCGCGAGCGTGGCCGTTGCGTGGGCGAGCTGAAGAATCGTGAATGAGTTGTAGCCCTGGCCGATGCCGAGGCTGACCGTCTCGCCTTCGTACCACTTCTGCTGTTCGGGGCGGCGATACGCGTGGCGCTTCCAGTCGGTCGACGGCAGGATGCCCTTCGCCTCGCCGGCGATGTCGATGCCGGTGATCTGCCCGAAGCCCCACGGCTTCATGAAATTCGCGATGTTGTTCACGCCGAGGTCGTGCGCGAGCATGTAGAAATACGTGTCGTTCGACACGACGATCGCGCGGTTCATGTCGACCCAGCCCTGCCCCGAGCGCACGTCGTTGCGGAACGTGTGGCCGCCGAACGTGTAGTAGCCGGGGTCCTGGAAGCCCCAACTGGTCGTGCGCTTGTGCAGCGTCAGCGCGGCGAGCGCCATGAACGGCTTGTAGGTCGAGCCCGGCGGGTAGGTGCCGTGCAGCGGGCGGTTCAGCAGCGGATGATCGGGCGAGTTGTTGAGCTCGTCCCAGGTCTGCTGGTCGATGCCGTCGACGAACGAATTCGGATCGAAGCTCGGCGCCGACACGAACGCGAGCACGTCGCCGGTCGACGGCTCGATTGCGACGAGCGCGCCGCGGCGGCCGGCGAATGCCTGCTCGGCGACCTGCTGCAAACCGATGTCGATCGATAACTGGAGATTGTTGCCGGGCGTGGCTTGCGTGCGCGACAGCGTGCGCACCGGCCGGCCGCCCGCCGTCACCTCGACTTCCTCGAAACCGGTCTGGCCGTGCAGCTCGGTCTCGTAGCTCTGCTCGACGCCGATCTTGCCGATGTAGTCGGTGCCCTTGTAGTTGTTCGCGTCGAGGCGCGGATCGTAGTGGTCCGGATCGCTGTCGTTCTGGTCGCTCGCGTCGTCGATGCGCTCCTGATCGCGCTGCGAAATCCGGCCGATGTAGCCGATCACGTGCGCGGCGGTCGGCCCGAGCGGGTACTGGCGGAACAGACGCGCGCGCACCTCGACGCCGGGGAAGCGGAAGCGCTGCGCGGTGAAGCGCGCGACTTCGTCGTCGGTCAGGCGGGTACGGATCGGCAGGCTTTCGAAGTTCTTCGAATCTTCCTGGAGCTTCTTGAAGCGGCGGCGGTCGCGCGCGTCGATCGACACGACGGTCGCGAGGTTGTCGATCACGTTGTCGAGCGAGTCGTTCAGCTTCGAGGGCGTGATTTCGAGCGTGAAGGCCGAGTAGTTCTTCGCGAGCACGACGCCGTTGCGGTCGGTGATGATGCCGCGGTTCGGCACGATCGGCGCGACGGAGATGCGGTTCTCGTCGGCCTGCAGCGAGTACTTGCTGTAGTGCCAGACCTGCAGGAACAGGAAGCGGAAACCGATCAGCCCGAAGCAGACGAACACGAACAGGCCCGCCGCCGCGACGCGCAGGCGGAATTTCGTGAGCTGCTGCTGAGTGTCCTTGAATTCGGTCATGCGATTCTGCAAAAGGCCGGCTCGCGGCCATCAAGAGTGTGCGCCCAACCGGGCCGCGGGCCGGCGGGTCCGATGCGGGATCAAATAGGCCGCGTGTCGTCCGGATCGGCCGGGCGGCGCTGCGGCATCAACAGCAGCATGCTCGCGATCGGCCACAGCACGGCTTCGACGAAACCGTCGATCAGATAACCCCAGCCCGGAAACGCCGCGCCCGTCAGCAGACGGATCACGAACGGCACCAGTTGCGCGACGACCAGCAGCGGCATCACCGCGAACGCCTGCACGCCGAGCGACATCCACAGCACGCGGCGATGGATCGTGATCGCGCCGTACGACAGCAGCGTGTACGCGAGCGCGTGTTCGCCGAGCAGGCTCGCGTTGTGCACGTCCATCAGCAGGCCGAGCAGGAATGCGATGCCCATGCCGACCTTGCGCGGCTGGTGCACGTTCCAGAACAGCAGCACGAGCGCGACGAAGTCGGGTACGCCAGCCAGACGCCCCCACGGCATCAGGTTCAGCAGGAACGCGGCGGCGAGGCTGAAGGCGATGAAGTACGGGTTGACCGGCTGCAGGATGTATTGCGGGCGATTCATGGCTGAGCCCCCGACGCGGCCTGCGGCTTCACGTTCTTCGCGGCGGCCGGTTTTTCGGCCTTCTTCGCGGTCACGGATTTCTCGGGCTGCTTTTCCGGCTTCTTCTCCGCGGCGGCGGCCTTGGCGGGCGCTTTTTCGGCGCCTTTTTCCGGCGATTTTGCCGTGGGCTTGTCGGCTGCGGCCTTGTCGCCCGCCCTGGTCGCGGATTTATCCGCCGCGCCCTTGCCGTCCGTGACCTTGCCGCCCTTCTTCCCTTTCGCCTCTTTCGCGACCGTGGCCGCGTCGGGTTCGTCGGCCGGCCGCGGCGGCACGTCGTTCGCGACATGCAGCACGAGCAGTTGACGCGCGCCGCGCACCGCCGCGACGGGCTGGCAGACCACGCGCGCGAATGCGGTATCGGCCTGCTTGTCGACGCGCACGACCTTCGCGACCGGCAGCCCCGGCGGATACACGCCGTCGAGTCCGCTCGTGACGAGTTCGTCGCCGGCCTGCACGTCGGCGCTGATCGGCACGAAGCGCAAATCGAGCGAGTCGCCCTTCGGCGTGCCGTAGATCACGCTGCGCAGACCGGTGCGCAGGATTTCCACCGGTACCGCCTGATCCTTGTCCGTGAGCAGCGTGACTTCGGCCTGCAGCGGGAATACCCGCGTGACCTGGCCGATCACGCCGTCCTCGTTGACGACCGGCGAGCCGTTCTGGATGCCCTGTTGCGCGCCGCGTCCGATCACGACTTTCTGCGTGAACGGATCGCGCGTGTCGTACTGGATTTCGGCGGGCAGCGATTGCGTGGTGAGGTGTTGCGACAGTTGCAGCAGCGCGCGCAGATGGCCGTTTTCGGCGGCAAGCGACGCGGCGGTGTTGGCCTGCTGTGACAGCAGCAGATCTTTCGCGCGCAGCTTTTCGTTTTCGCTGCGCAGCGTAGCGCTGGTCACGGCGAGATCGGCGGCGCCCATGAAAATATCGCGCGGTACGAGGGCCGCGCGTTGCAACGGATAGAGACCCGCGCCGAGCACGCCGCGGACGATCTCAAGCGTCTGGAAGCGGGCATCGGAGATCAGCAGGGCGATCGCCAGCACGACGAAGAACACCAGTCGTGCGAGAGCGGAGGGGCCTTGCTTGAACAGGGGCGGCGGACTGTATTCCATGGTCGGCGCCGGGGGCGTGAGCGGTTGGGTGAGACGGCGGCGCGCGATGGACGCACGCTCAGTACGCGGCGGCTGGTTTACCCAGCCAACGGCAAAGCGGCCCGCAAGGGGCCGTGTGCCAGATCCGCGCTACAGACATGGGAAAAAAGCTCGCCTACTCGTACGAGAAGATGCTGCCGAGCTTGTCCATGCGCTCGAGCGCCATGCCCGAGCCGCGCACGACGCAGGTCAGCGGGTCTTCGGCGACGAGCACCGGCAGGCCGGTTTCCTCGGCGAGCAGGCGGTCCAGGTCGCGCAGCAGCGCGCCGCCGCCGGTGAGCATCATGCCGCGCTCGGCGATGTCGGCGCCGAGTTCCGGCGGCGTTTGCTCGAGTGCGATCTTCACCGACGACACGATCTGGTTCAGCGGATCGGTGAGGGCTTCGAGAATTTCGTTGCTGGAGATCGTGAAGCTGCGCGGAATGCCTTCCGACAGATTGCGGCCCTTCACTTCCATTTCCTTGACTTCGGAGCCGGGGAACGCGGAACCGATTTCCTTCTTGATGGCTTCGGCGGTCTGCTCGCCGATCAGCATGCCGTAGTTGCGGCGGATGTAGTTGACGATCGCTTCGTCGAACTTGTCGCCGCCGACGCGCACCGAGCCTTTGTACACGATGCCGCCGAGCGAGATCACGCCGACTTCGGTGGTGCCGCCGCCGATGTCGACGACCATCGAACCGGTGGCTTCCGAGACGGGCAGGCCCGCGCCGATCGCGGCGGCCATCGGTTCCTCGATCAGATAGACCTGCGAAGCGCCGGCGCCGTGCGCGGCTTCCTTGATCGCGCGGCGCTCGACCTGGGTCGAGCCGCACGGCACGCAGATGATGATGCGCGGCGACGGCGAGAACATGCGCGATTCGTGTGCCGTCTTGATGAACTGCTTGATCATCTGTTCGGTGACGGTGAAGTCGGCGATCACGCCGTCCTTCATCGGGCGGATCGCCTCGATGTTGCCCGGCACCTTGCCGAGCATCTGCTTGGCTTCCTTGCCGACTGCCTGGATGGTTTTCTTGCCGTTGGGCCCGCCTTCCTGGCGGATCGACACGACCGACGGTTCGTCGAGCACGATGCCCTTGCCGCGCATGTAGATAAGCGTGTTGGCGGTGCCGAGGTCAATCGCCAGATCGTTGGAGAAGTAGCTGCGCAAAAAACCGAACATTCAAAATCCTGTCTCGCTGGGGGCCGGGCCTCGCACCGTATGCGTAGGGCGGCAGCGGAATAAATAACAGCTTCAACCCGGCGGAAGCGGCGCCACGGGAACTTGAAGCTGCGAGGGGGTCTACCGGAGGCCGTTGCAAAGCCAGGGTGGAAAGCGCCGGACGTTCCTGGGATTGTCCGTAAGGCCCTGGTAAGTCGGTCCGGGTTTGGGTCGAACGCGTAATGATACCTTATAATTTTGGATGTTTTGCAGGAAACGGAGGGCACTTTTTGCCGCCGTCGCTCCTTTTTCGGCATTGTCCTATCGTGACGTAACCCGCTGTTACAACGCGGTTTTTTAAAGTGTTGCGACACTCCACCTCTTCCCGGTGACTGCATGGCTCTGACCCTGACCGATGTCAAACGCATCGCGCATCTCGCGCGGCTCGAACTCGCCGACGCCGACGCCGAGCACACCCGTACCCGGCTCAATGATTTTTTCGGCCTTGTCGAGCAGATGCAGGCGGTCGATACCACCGGCATCGCGCCGCTTGCCCACCCGATCGAGCAGATCGAAGACGTCGCGCTGCGTCTGCGTGACGACGCCGTCACCGAGACGGTCGAGCGCGAGGCTTTCCAGCGCCCCGCGCCGGCCGTCCAGGACGGCTTGTACCTCGTGCCGAAGGTGATCGAATAAGACCCGCCGGGCAGGCGGGCCTGGCCCCGGTGCGCGGTTTGCCGCGCGCTTTGCCGGCCTGCCTGCCGGCGGGCAGCCGAACGCCTCCACGGCAGCGTGACCGCTGCCGCGCTTTCCAGGATAAAACGCAATGCATGAAAAAAGTCTGACCGAACTGCGCGCCGCGCTCGCGGCCAGGGAATGCTCCGCAGTCGAACTGGCGCAGTCGTACCTGAAGCGGATCGACGCGGCCAATGGCCTGAACGCATTCATCCAGGTCGATCCCGAATTGACGCTCGCCCAGGCGAAAGCCGCCGACGCGCTGCTGCACACCGGCCACGCCGGCCCGCTCGCCGGCCTGCCGATCGCCCACAAGGACGTGTTCGTCACGAAGGGCTGGCGCTCCACAGCCGGCTCGAAGATGCTCGCGAACTACGAAAGCCCGTTCGACGCGACCGTGGTCGCGCGCCTGCAGAAAGCCGGCATGGTGTGCGTGGGCAAGACCAATATGGACGAATTCGCAATGGGCTCGTCCAACGAGAATTCTTATTTCGGCCCGGTGCAGAACCCGTGGGACCGCAAGGCGGTGCCGGGCGGCTCGTCGGGCGGCTCGGCTGCGGCGGTGGCCGCGCGTCTCGCGCCCGCCGCGACCGGTACCGACACCGGCGGCTCGATCCGTCAGCCGGCTTCGTTTTCGGGCGTGACCGGCATCAAGCCGACGTACGGCCGCGTGTCCCGCTACGGGATGATCGCGTTCGCGTCGTCGCTCGATCAGGCCGGTCCGATGGCGCAAAGCGCCGCCGATTGCGCGACGCTGCTCAACGCAATGGCCGGCTTCGACGAGCGCGACTCGACGAGCCTCGCGCGCGAAGACGAAGACTACACGCGCTACCTCGGCAAGTCGTGGCAGGAAGGTGGGGACGGCGCGGGCAAGCCGCTCGCCGGCCTGCGCATCGGCCTGCCGAAGGAGTACTTCGGCGCGGGTCTCGCCGACGACGTGCGCGCGTCGATCGACGCCGCGCTGAAGCAATACGAAGCGCTCGGCGCGACGCTCGTCGAGGTGTCGCTGCCGAAAACCGAACTGTCGATTCCGGTCTACTACGTGATCGCGCCGGCGGAAGCGTCGTCGAACCTGTCGCGTTTCGACGGCGTGCGCTTCGGCCATCGCGCGGCCGAATACCGCGATCTGCTCGACATGTACAAGAAATCGCGCGCCGAAGGCTTCGGCCCGGAAGTGAAGCGCCGCATTCTGGTCGGCGCGTACGTGCTGTCGCACGGCTACTACGACGCGTACTACCTGCAGGCGCAGAAGATCCGCCGCATCATCGCGCAGGACTTCCAGGAAGCGTTCAAACAGTGCGACGTGATCATGGGACCGGTCGCGCCGTCGGTGGCGTGGGACCTCGGCGCGAAGGGCGACGATCCGGTGCAGATGTATCTGGCCGACATCTACACGCTGTCGGTGAGCCTCGCCGGCCTGCCGGGCATGAGCGTGCCGTGCGGCTTCGGCGCGGGTGCCAACGCGCGGCGTCCGGTCGGTCTGCAGATCATCGGCAACTATTTCAACGAAGCCCGAATGCTGCAGGTGGCCGACGCGTTCCAGCGCGCGACCGGCTGGCATCGGCAGGCACCGGCGGGAGTGTGAGCGCCATGACCAAACAATGGGAAGTCGTGATCGGTCTGGAGACCCACACGCAACTGTCGACTCAATCGAAGATTTTCTCGGGCGCCGCCACGCAATTCGGCGCCGCGCCGAACACCCAGGCCTGCCCCGTCGATCTGGCGTTGCCGGGCACGTTGCCGGTGATGAACCGCGGCGCCGTCGAGCGCGCGATCCAGCTCGGCCTCGCGATCGGCGCGAAGATCGCGCCGCGCAGCATCTTCGCGCGCAAGAATTACTTCTACCCCGATCTGCCGAAGGGCTATCAGATCAGCCAGTACGAAATCCCCGTCGTGCAGGGCGGCCAGGTGACCATTCAGGTGCCGGCCAATGAAAAGACGGGCAGCGCGGCGTACGAGAAAACCATCAACCTGACGCGCGCCCACCTCGAGGAAGACGCGGGCAAGTCGCTGCACGAAGACTTCGCGGGCATGACCGGCATCGACCTGAATCGCGCCGGCACGCCCTTGCTCGAAATCGTCACCGAGCCGGAAATGCGCAGCGCGGCCGAAGCGGTCGCCTATGCGAAGACGCTGCACACGCTCGTCATGTGGCTCGGCATCTGCGACGGCAACATGCAGGAAGGTTCGTTCCGCTGCGACGCGAACGTGTCGGTGCGCCCGGTCGGTCAGAAGGAATTCGGCACCCGCGCCGAGATCAAGAACCTGAACTCGTTCCGCTTCCTCGAAGAAGCGATCCAGTACGAAGTGCGCCGTCAGATCGAACTGATCGAAGACGGCGGCACCGTGGAGCAGGAAACGCGTCTGTACGATCCGGACAAGCGCGAAACGCGCCCGATGCGCAGCAAGGAAGACGCGCAGGATTATCGTTACTTCCCCGATCCCGACCTGATGCCGCTCGTGATCGACGCGGCGTGGATCGAACGCGTGAAGAGCGAAATGCCGGAATTGCCGGAAGCGATCCAGCGGCGCTTCGTGTCGCAATACGGCCTCACGCCGTACGATGCGAACGTGCTGACGTCGAGCAAGGCGATGGCCGCGTACTACGAAGCAGTGGTCGCCAAGGTCGGCCCGGCCAATGCGAAGGTCGCGGCGAACTGGCTGATGGGTGAAGTCGCGTCGCAACTGAATCGCGAAGGCCTGGACATTTCCGCATGCCCGGTGTCGGCCGCGCAGCTTGCGCTGGTGCTGCAACGCATTGCCGACGGCACGATCTCGAACAAGATCGCGAAGGAAATTTTCCTTGCGATCTGGGAAGAGAAGGCCACCGACGAAGGCGCCGCCGATCGCATCATCGAGGCGAAGGGTTTGAAGCAGATTTCGGATACCGGCGCGCTCGAAGCGATCATCGACGAAGTGCTGGCCGCGAACCAGAAGTCGGTCGACGAATTCCGCGCCGGCAAGGAGAAGGCGTTCAACGCGCTGATCGGCCAGGCGATGAAGGCGACCAAAGGCAAGGCCAACCCGGCGCAGGTCAATGAGTTGCTGAAGAAGAAGCTGTCCTGAGTTGAAGCTTGACGCGCCAGGGCCGGGCGTGCGCGCCTGAGCCATCACGAGCCGTTGCCGGATCGAAAGCAGGGCAACGGCCCGTTTTATCTTGCGGAGCCGCCTGAACCGCCCAAACGCGCATACAGACGCAGACAAGCGCAGACCACGGAGTGTATGTATGTCGAAGCAACCCGATCTCGACGATTTCCGCGTGCCGTATTTCGACGACGGCAAAAAGAAAACCTCCTTCTCGCTCGACGATTTCGACCCGGCCGCGAAGCCGTTCTCGAAGGGCTCGAAAGAGGCGGATCGCGCGCGATTATCGGAGATCGGTTTGCAGCTCGACAACCTGCAGGAGCGGCTGCACGCGCAACGCAAGCGCCGCGTGCTGCTGGTGCTGCAAGGGATGGACACGAGCGGCAAGGACGGCACGATCCGCGCGGTGTTTCACGAAGTCGATCCGCTCGGCCTGCGCGTCGTGCCGTTCAAGGCGCCGACGCCGGTCGAGCTCGCGCACGACTTCCTGTGGCGCGTGCATTCGCAGGTGCCCGCGGCCGGCGAGCTGACGATCTTCAACCGCAGCCACTACGAAGACCTGCTCGTGCCGGCCGTGCTCGGCGAACTCGACGCCGACGCGTTCGAGCGGCGCTGCCGCCATATCCGCCAGTTCGAGGACATGCTCGCGGACAGCGGCACGACGATTCTCAAGTGCATGCTGCACATTTCGAAGGACGAGCAGCGCGCGCGTCTGCAGGCGCGTATCGACGATCCACAGAAGCACTGGAAATTCGACGTGTCCGATCTCGAGGCGCGCAAGGAGTGGGACGCCTATCAGTCGGCGTATCGCGACGCGCTCGCCGCGACGTCGACCGGGTACGCGCCGTGGTACGTGATTCCCGCCGACTCGAAGACCCATCGCAACGTGATGGTCGCCGAATTGCTGGTGCGCGCGCTCGATGCGCTGAATCTCGAGTATCCGCCCGCGAAGGAATCGCTGAAGGGCGTCAAGGTCGAGTGAATCAAGGTCGAGTGAAAACGGCCGGGCCCTTTGGCTTCGGAAATGAATCGAACATAAGAGGAACGACATGTTGCGTGTGATTACCGCCAACCTGAACGGCATTCGCTCGGCGGCGAAGAAGGGCTTTTTCGACTGGTTCGGCGAACAGAAGGCCGACGTGCTGTGCGTGCAGGAAATCAAATGCTCGCAGGACGACATGACGCCGGAATTTCTCGCGCCGCACGGTTTCACCGGTTATTTCCAGCATGCGGTGAAGAAGGGCTATAGCGGCGCGGGCGTCTACACGCGTCACGAGCCGGACGAAGTGGTGATCGGCTTCGGCAGCGAGGAGTTCGATCCGGAAGGGCGCTATGTCGAACTGCGCTTCGGCAAGCTGTCGGTGATCTCGGTGTACGTGCCGTCCGGTTCGAGCGGCGAGGAGCGTCAGCAGGCCAAGTTCCGCTTCATGGACGAATTCATGCCGCATCTCGCCGAACTGTCTCAGGAGCGCGAGGTGATCGTGTGCGGCGACGTGAACATCGTCCACAAGGAAATCGACATCAAGAACTGGAAGAGCAACCAGAAGAACTCCGGTTGCCTGCCGGAAGAGCGCGCGTGGCTCGACAAACTGTTCGACGACGTCGGTTATGTCGACGTGTTCCGCACGCTCGATCAACGCCCGGAACAGTACACATGGTGGAGCAATCGCGGCCAGGCGTATGCGAAGAACGTCGGGTGGCGGATCGACTACCAGATCGCGACGCCGGGCATCGCGGGCAAGGCGAAGCGCACCGACGTGTTCCGCGACATCAAGTTCAGCGACCATGCGCCGCTGACCGTCGATTACGACCACAAGGTCAGGAAGTAAGCACGCCGCGGCGCTCGCACCGCGGTTCGGTATCAGTCGCGGGCCGGCTTGCGCGCCGGCCGGTCGACGCCCGGGTAATCGGGCAGCGTGGCGACGCTCTTGCCGATCGCCTTCGCGTAGAGCGGCAGCATGTCCGGCAGCCGCTTGATGATGTCCTCGCGGCGTTCCGGCGTGTACGGGTGGACATAGATGAAGCCGCGTTCGCCGTTGCCGCGCGTCGCCTGCGCGAGCTTGTCCCACAGCGTGACCGCCGCGCGCGGATCGAAGCCGGCGCGCGACGCGATATCGCTGCCGATCACATCGGCTTCGGTTTCGTCGGTGCTTTCGTACTTCATTTCCAGCAGACGCGAACCGATGCCGAGCGGCGCCATGCCGAGATCGGCGAGACCGAACAGTTGCGGGATCGTGCCCGACGAATCGAGCTGACTCGCCTGAAGCTGACCGAGCCGCATGCGCGCGTGCTCGCGTAACGCATGCGCGATTTCGTGGCCGATCAGCATGCCGAGTTCGTTGTCGTTCAGGCGTATGCGGTCGAGCAGTCCGCTATAAATGACGATCTTGCCGCCCGGCAGGCAGTACATGCGGATGTCGTTCGAACGCACCACCGCCACGTCCCACTTCCAGCTCTTGGCCCGCTCGTTCCATTTCAGCGAGTACGGGATCATCTTGTCGACGATCGAGCGCACGCGTGTGACGCGCGCATCGGTGTCGCCGTAGAGGCGATTCGCATGTTCGGCGCCGTAGACGATCTGGTTGAATTCCTCGGCGGCTTGCGCTTCGAGCATCGGCGACGGGATCAGATTGCGGAACACCATGTAGCCGCCATAGCGCAGTTGCGGGCTCACGTAGTACGGCGGCGGGACGGAGATCGGCGCGGAGGTTGCGGCGGGCGCTCTGGCGGCGGTGGAGGGTTGCGCGGGCTGGGGCGCGGAGCCGGGGGCGGCGGACGTAGCACTGCCGGGCGCGCCTGGGGTGGTAGTGTTCGGGCCGGTGTTTGTGCTGCTGCTTGTGCCTGCGCTTGCGCCCGCTGTCGCACCGGGCGTTGCCGATGTCGCATTTTCGGCACTGGCGGCGCTTGTCGTGGATTTGGCCGCGGGCGCCGCCGCCGCGCCGGTCGTCGTGCCGGCTGTACCACTGGTTGCGGCTGGAGCGGGCGTCGCCGCGCTGTTAGCCGCGCTCGCGCCGGCCGCATGCGCGCCCGACGGCGCCATCAGCGCGATGCTCGCGCAGCCGAACGCCCATGCCGCGCGCCGCGCCGCGCGACTCACGTCGATCGATAAAGCGCGGCTCGTGGCGAGTTGCCGCATGCGCGTCGGGAACCGCGTCTTCACGACTGGGCCCTCCACGGCGCGATACGCAACAGCAGCAACATGCCGGGCACCGCGAGCGCGGTACACAGGATGAAATAATCGAACCAGCCGATCTGCGCGACCACATAGCCGCTCGCCGCCGACGCGAGCGTGCGCGGCACCGACGCGAGGCTCGTGAACAGCGCGAACTGCGTCGCGGTGTAGCGCGGATCGGTGGTGCTGGCGATATACGCGGTGAACGCGGCCATCGTCAGGCCGGTGGCGAAGGTTTCGAAGCCGTACACGAGTGCGAGTGCCACCGAGCGCGGGTCGAACTGCACGCTCCAGTCGATGCCGACGAACGAGAGCAGCTTCGTCGTCCCCTGGCTCAGCACGACTGCGATGTTGTAAATCTCGGTGAGGCCGGGCGAATCCGGCCCGAGATGCGCGAGCCATGCGAAACCGAGCGTCGACACCATCTGCAGCAAACCGAAAATCCACAAACCGCGGCCGATGCCGATTTTCATCAGCCAGATTCCGCCGACGATGCCGCCCGCGAGACTCGCGCCGAACGCGGTCGTCTTCGCGATCACACCGATCTGCGTGCGCGAGAAACCGATGTCGAGGAAGAACGACGTGGACAGCGTGGTCGCCATCGTGTCGCCGAGCTTGTACAGGAAGATGAAGCCGAGCACGAAGAGCGCACCGCGCCAGCCGTCGCGCTGGATGAATTCCCGGAACGGCTCGACGATTGCTTCGCGCAGATTCTTCGGCGGCTTGCCGTGCACCTCGGGCTCGCGCACCACCAGCGTCATCACCATACCCGGCAGCATGAACGCGGCCGTCACGATGAACACCGTGCTCCACGGCAGATGGTCGGACAGGATCAGCGCGAGCGAGCCGGGCACGAGCGCCGCGATCTTGTACGCGTTCACGTGCACCGCGTTGCCGAGGCCCTGCTGCGTGTCGCTCAGCAATTCACGCCGGTACGCGTCGATCACGATGTCCGAACTCGCGCCGAAGAACGCGACCAGCGCGGTCAGCGCGGCGACGGTCCAGATCGATTCGCGCGGCGACACGAAGCCGAGCGTCGCCATCGCGCCCGCCACGAGCAGTTGCGTGACCAGCATCCAGCCGCGCCGTCTGCCCGGCCGCCAGCCCGGCAGCCGCGGCACGTAGCGGTCCATCAGCGGCGCCCAGACGAATTTCCACGTGTACGGAAACTGGATCAGCGCAAAGAGGCCGATTTCCTTCAGATTGACGCCTTCGGAGCGCAGCCACGCCTGTACGAGATAGACGAGCGTAAACAGCGGCAATCCCGACGTGAAGCCGAGAAAGACGCAGATCAGCATGCGCGTATTCAGGAACGCGCGCCAGCCGGGATGTTCTTCGTGAGCGGTAAGTGCGGGCGCCTCGTGCGGCGGGTTCGACATGTGGATAAGTGACGTTAGCTTTTCTTGACGCGATAGACCGCAAGACTACCACGCCAGTTCACGCCCCAACGCACCGCCTGTCCGTCGTGCAGTACGACGCGGTCGAGAATTTCGATGCCGACTTCGGGGGCGAGCGCTTCGAAGTCCCTGATCGTCAGCACGCGCACGTTCGGCGTGTTGTGCCATTGATAAGGCAGCGACTTCGACACCGGCATGCGCCCCTTCAGCACCGACAGCCGATGCGTCCAGTAGCCGAAATTCGGAAACGACACGATGCATTGCTTGCCGACGCGCACCGTCTCGCGCAGGATCGCCGCGGTCTGGTGGATGGTTTGCAGCGTCTGCGACAGGACCGCGAAATCAAAGCTGCCGTCTTCGAACAGACGCAGGCCGTCTTCGAGGTTCTGCTGGATCACGTTCACGCCGTTTTGTGTCGCGGCCAGCACGCCGGCGTCGTTGATCTCGATGCCGTAGCCCTGCACGTCGAGCTCCTCGGTCAGCAGCGACAGCAGCGAGCCGTCGCCACAGCCGAGATCGAGCACGGTCGCGCGCGGTTCGACCCAGCGGGCGATCGCGCGGAAGTCCGGGCGCAGCGCCAGGTAATCGAGTGCTCGCTGGTTCATGCGTTGACCTCGTTTGCAATGCGTTCGTAGTAGGCGCGCAGCAGGTTGTGATAGCGCGCGTCGTCGAGCAGGAAAGCGTCGTGGCCGTGCGGCGCGTCGATCTCCGCGTACGTGACGGTGCGCTTGTGATCGAGCAGGGCCTTCACCAGTTCGCGCGAGCGCGCCGGCGCGAAACGCCAGTCGGTCGTGAAGCTCGCGATCAGATACTTCGCGGTGGTGTGCGCGAGCGCGGCGGTCAGATCGCCGTCGAAGGCCTTGGCCGGGTCGAAGTAGTCGAGCGCGCGCGTGATCAGCAGGTAGGTGTTCGCATCGAAGTAGTCGGCGAACTTGTCGCCCTGGTAGCGCAGATACGATTCCACCTCGAACTCGACGTCGAAGCTGAAGTTGTAGTCGTCGAGCGCGCCTTCCGCGCGGCGCAGCGAACGGCCGAATTTTTCGGCCATGTCGTCGTCCGACAGGTACGTGATGTGGCCGATCATGCGCGCGACGCGCAAGCCCCGCTTCGGCTTCACGCCGTGCGCGTAGTAGTTGCCGCCGTGAAAGTCCGGATCTGACAGGATCGCCGAGCGCGCGACCTCGTTGAACGCGATGTTCTGCGCCGAGAGCTTCGGTGTCGATGCGACCACGATGCAATGCGCGACGCACTCCGGGTACATCATGCTCCACGCGAGCGCCTGCATGCCGCCGAGGCTGCCGCCCATCACCGCGGCGAAGCGCGTGATGCCGAACGCGTCGGCGACGCGCGCCTGCGCGTTGACCCAGTCTTCGACGGTGACGACCGGAAACGCCGCGCCGTACGGCTTGCCGGTGGCTGGGTCGACGCTCATCGGCCCGGTCGAGCCGAAGCACGAGCCGAGGTTGTTCACGCCGATCACGAAGAATCTGTCGGTGTCGAGCGGCTTGCCGGGGCCGACCATGTTGTCCCACCAGCCGACGTCCTTCGAATTGTCGGCATAGACGCCCGCCACGTGATGCGACGCGTTGAGCGCGTGGCACACGAGCACCGCGTTGCTGCGCGCGGCATTGAGCGTGCCGTAGGTCTCGACCATCAGGTCATAGCCGGCGAGCGAGCTGCCGTTGCGCAATTGCAGCGGCTCGGTGAAATGCATTTTCTGGGGAGCGACGATGCCGATGGATTCCATTCATTCCGCCATTGAGTCAACAGGGCGGCTAAACGGCGTCGGCGAAGCACGGAGAAGGACTGTGTGCGCGGCTGACGACCTCTTTAGCCGCATTTATAGTGAACCGCGGACCTGTGGCCGGTGGTTCGCGCGCCCGCAATCGAGTCAGCAAATCGGCGCGTGAGATGGTGCAAAAGGGTGTTGCGTATTCGGGAATTCCTGAACGCGGTGCGGCGTGCATTGAAACGTAGCGGACGCGTCAGGCGCAAAGTATAGCGGAAAATTCCGCGCGGCAGCGTCGCGGCCGGCGCTGTAAAGGCGCCGCGCGGGCGTTGCGCGCCGCAAGCGCTACTGGAGAATCAGCAGCAGTTGCGCGTCCGCGTGTTCGGCGGGTGGGCGCGCGAAACCGCTGCGCGCATAGCGGTGCCAGCGGCCGATCACGTAGCTCAGCAGCAGGCTTGCGCGGATCGCCGGATCGTAGCCGGCGGGCAGCGCCGCGGCTTGTGGCGTGGCCTCCGGCCCGGCATCGGCCTCGACGTTGCCGGCGCCGTTGCTGTTTGCGCTGGCAAGCGCCTCTGTTTGCGCGAGCCGCAGACATTGCTTCAGCGACGCCTCGATGCGCTCGAGCATCTGGTTCACGCGCTCGGTCAGCCGCTCGTGCTCGCCGACCAGCGCCTCGCAGGTCAGCACGCGCGTCATGCCGGGATTCTTCGCGGGAAAGTTGAGCAGCATCAGCGCGATTGCGCGCGCTTGCAGCACGCCGTTGCTTTCGTGGCTCGTGATCTGGTTGATGAGCCCGAACAGCGTCTGCTCGATGAACTCGATCAGTCCTTCGAACATCTGCGCCTTGCTGGCGAAATGACGGTACAGCGCGGCTTCCGAGACGCCGAGCCGGGCGGCGAGCGCCGCCGTCGTGATCTTTTCGCTCTTCGGCGCCTCGAGCATGCCGGCGAGCGTCTGCAGGATGTGCACGCGGCGCTCGCCCGGCTTCGGGCGCGGTGCCCGTGCCGTGGCGGGCGCGGCGGCGGGCGTCGCGGGGGAGGCTTCGGCTAAGGCTTCATCAGGCTTGTCGATCGGCTGCATGGCTATCGTCCCCCGCTGCTGTCGTGGCGGCTTTCGTCCTATTGTCCCGGCTTGCGTCCCTTCCATCGAACTGAGCGCGTGCTCAGTCGTAACGATTTTAGCGAACGAATGCTGCGGTCGACATAGTGCGGCCGGCCGGTTCCCGGCAGGCGTGTCGGCACGCCGTCCGCGCGCGGCTTGCGCGGCAGGTGGCCGGTGATCCACATCGTGCGGATGCCGAGCCGCCGGTAGTTTTTCAGATGCGAGCGGGTGTCTTCGACGAGGATCGCGTCTTTCAGTGACACGTGCGCGTCACGCATCGCGCGGCGCAGCATCGTGTGGTCGGGCTTTGCGCGCCACTGGCGGCGGTCGCGCATGTGCTCGATCGCGATCACGCGCTCGAACAGCCGCTCGATGCGCAGCTCGGCGAGCACCGCGCGCGCGTAAGCCTCGGGCGCGTTGGTCAGCACGATCTTGCGGCCCGGCAGCGCCGCGACGAGACGCGCGACGCCGCGTTCGTGGCGGATCATCGAGCCGAGATCAGGGAACGTGTGGACGACTTTCAGGAAGTCGTGCGCGTCGAGCGGATGGTGGCGCGTGAGGCCGAGCAGCGCGGCGCCGTAGCGCAGCGTGTAGCCGGTGCGCAGGCGATTGGCTTCGTCGATGCCGACCTGCAGCGCGCCGACGATGTACTGCGTCATCGCGTGGTTGATCGCCGGGAAGATTGCGTGCGACGCGTGATGCAGCGTGTTGTCGAGATCGAACAGCCAGACCGGCTTGCCGCCCGCGATGTCGGGACGGCGGCGCCGCGAAGTAAGGGTGCGCATGGTGTGGAGGCCTTCGGATGCCGGCGGGCGCTTCATGCAGCGGATGCGGGCGCCGCGCCACGGCGGCGCGCCGCTTGTGCCGGGTTGGCCGTAGCGATCAATGCGAGCGGATCATCGTACCGAACGGCTGTTCGGTCAGAATCTCGAGCAGCACCGAGTGCTCGATCCGGCCGTCGATGATGTGCACCGAGCGCACGCCGCTCTTCGCCGCATCGAGCGCGGACGAGATTTTCGGCAGCATGCCGCCGGAGATCGTGCCGTCGGCGAACAGGCCGTCGATTTCGCGCGCCGACAGGTCGGTCAGCAGATTGCCTTCCTTGTCCATCACGCCGGGGATGTTGGTCATCATCACGAGCTTTTCGGCGTTCAGCACGACCGCCAGCTTGCCCGCGACGAGGTCCGCGTTGATGTTGTACGACAGGCCGTCGTCGCCGCAGCCGATCGGCGAGATCACCGGGATGAACGCATCGTCCTGCAGCGCTTTCACGACGGCCGGGTTGATCGCCTCGACTTCGCCGACCTGGCCGATGTCGACGTACTGGCCCGGATTGTCGCGATCCGGCATCAGCATCTTGCGCGCGTGGATCAGGCCGCCGTCCTTGCCGGTCAGGCCGACCGCGTGGCCGCCGAAGTGGTTGATCAGCATCACGATGTCCTGCTGCACCTCGCCGCCGAGCACCCATTCGACGACTTCCATCGTCTCTTCGTCGGTGACGCGCATGCCCTGGATGAACGTGCCCTGTTTGCCGATTTTCTTCAGCGCCTGGTCGATTTGCGGACCGCCGCCGTGCACGATGACCGGGTTGATGCCGACCAGCTTCAGCAGAATCACGTCGCGCGCGAAGCCCTGCTTGAGTCGCTCCTCGATCATGGCGTTGCCGCCGTATTTGATGACCACGGTCTTGCCGTGATACTGGCGAATGTAAGGCAGCGCCTCGGCCAGGATTTCAGCCTTCAGGGTGGGCGCAATCTGCGAAAGGTCGGGAAGCTCGGACATGGCGGCAGGCTCGGGCACGGGACAGTTAAAACAGCGCGAATTGTACAGGACTGGCGCGCTGCAACAGGGTTTTGGGCAGCGTCGCAAGCGACGGGCGATGCGGGTTTGGCGTGCCGCACCATGACGGGCCTCGGAGGCGGGTCGAGGAGCAAGCTTAACGCGCTTGCGTGACGGCTGTGAATCGGCCGGATGGACGACTGCACCTGGGCGCGGCGACATGGCATCATTGGTCGAACAATGTGCCCGGCAATCTCCTGCACCTCGCGATGAACCCGTCTTTCACCGGCTCCGGACGCAGCGCGCGCTGTCCGCGCTGCGGCATTGCATTCGACTGCTGCATGCGGACGGGGGCGGCCAATTGCTGGTGCCGCGAGTTGCCGCCGCTGCCGGCCGACCGGCTCGACCCGGCGAGTACGTGTCTGTGTCCGGAATGCCTCACCGAGGAGATCGCACGGGCGGCGCGAGGGGAAGCTGGGGGTGACCGGTCCTGACTGATGCTGATTGGGGCTGGTTGGCGGGGAGCGCCGCTGGCGTGAGCGGCGGGATTTGCCGCCGCGTCATCGCGAAACCGCCGCAAGGGCAGGCCCGTCTACTCCCCCCGATTCCGGGCCGCCAGCGCCCGCAAATCACGGGCAACCGCCTCCAGCGGCGGCTCCCATTCGCCGAACCGCGGCCGCCGGTACAGCGTGACGCGCGGGTCGATCATCCGCAGGCCGGCCGCGCGGGCGGCGGCGACCTCGTCGGCCGCGCCCGGTTGCAGCGAATAGAACCGGACTTCGCCGAGGTCGGCGAAATGCGCGGCATAGCGCCGCCAGCCGACGCTGCGAAACGGATTGCGCTGATGGCCGCGGCTGCCGGTCCATGTGAGTCCGACCTTCAGGCAGCGTCCGCCGGCAAGCCGCCTGCGCCACGACTCGCAGGCCGCCGCGTCCGCGAACAGATACGGCAACGCGGCCGGAATGGTCTCCTCACGCGTGCCGAAGATCAGCGGCAGGCTGAGCAGCGGAATTTCATAATCCATCGGCGGCAGTGCTTCGACGCCCCCACCGGACGAATAGCTGTCCACTTGAGCGCCGAGGCTGCGCGCGAGCAGCGCGCCCATCTGCGGAAACGAATTCCAGACGACGCGGCCGCCCTCGCGATGAACGCGCCCGGCCAGCATCGGGATATAGCGGCTGAATTGAAGCACGTCGCCCATACCCTGTTCGCCCCATACCAGCAGCGTTTTGCCGGCGAGCGGCTCGCCGCGCCAGGTCGGCGCCGGCATCACCGGACGGTTGCCGCCGAGCTCCAGCGAGCCGTCCCAGCGCGCCTCGTGCGACGGCCATCCCTGCACGTAGTTGCCGCGCACGAGCCGCAGCATGCCGAGGTTCGAGCGCATCGTGGGGTTCCCCGGCGCGAGCTCGCAGGCCGTCGTGGCGGCCTGTTCGGCTTCGTCCCAGCGTTGCGCTTCGCGGAGCGTCAGCGCATAGTTGTTGTAGCCCAGCGGGCTCTGTGGCGCGCATTGCACGGCCTGCGCGCCGGCTTCGAGCGCGCGGGGCAGGTCCAGATTCCTGCGATACGCGTTGGCGAGATTGATCCATGCGTTGCCGTCGTCGGGCGTATTGCGGACGGCACTTTCGAGAAGCGCGAGCTGTTCGTTCAGGTCGCTGCCGGTGAGGGCTAGCGCGCCGGCAAGATTGCTGCGTAGCTGCGGCAGCGCCGGATCGAGCGCGAGCGCGCGGCGATACGGCGCGATCGCTTCGGCGTGGCGCTGCTGCTCGAGCAGCGTGGAAACGAGTGTGTCGGGCGAGGCACCGTCGAGCGGATGCAGTCCGGCCGCGGCATCGAGGCAACGGGCTTCCACTGCCGCCGTGCCGTTTGCTCGCG
The DNA here is from genome assembly GCF_047605525.1 of Paraburkholderia sp. Taxonomy (GTDB): domain Bacteria; phylum Pseudomonadota; class Gammaproteobacteria; order Burkholderiales; family Burkholderiaceae; genus Paraburkholderia. Next base: position 321,906 of record NZ_JASGFN010000001.1, read on the forward strand.
CGGCGACGGCGTCCCGCACAAAAGTCAAAAAAGCGGATAAGGCGTCGGCTTCGCGATCGGAGGTGAGCGGCATGAATGGATGGCGGGCGACGATCGTCGATGCAGCATGGGCCCGCGCGGCGCTATCCCGAAGACAGTCATGTTACCGGCAGTCGGGTTGCGCAGTGAGCCGGAACTATCCGAACGGGTAGACTAGGGTCATGCACCGTATAACCAATACCGGCCGCGTCAATCTCGGTCATCTGTTCTGGCTGCGCAGCCTCGCGATCATCGGTCAGTTGCTGACGATCGCGTTCGTGCAGATCTTCATCGGCGTGAATTTGCCGTTGCCCGCGATGCTGCTCGTGATCGCACTCGAGGTGATGTTCAACGCGCTCACGTGGTGGCGCGTTTCGCAGCAGCGGCCCGAGTCCAACATGGAGCTGTTCGGGCAGATCTGGGTCGATCTCGGCGCGTTGTCAGCGTTGCTGTTCCTGTCCGGCGGCACCACCAATCCGTTCGTTTCGCTGTATCTGCCGTCGCTTGCGATCGCCGCGGCCGTGCTCCCCTGGCATCTGATGGCCTGGCTTGCGGCGTTCGCCGTCGCCTGCTACGCAGTGCTCGGTTTCGATTCGGTGCCGCTCAATCTCGATAATCCCGCGAATCTGTTCGAGTACTACCGCGCCGGCATGTGGGTCAACTTCATGGTGAGCGTCGGGCTGATCGCGTGGTTCGTCGCGCGCATGTCGAGGGCGCTGCGGCTACGTGACGCAGCGCTCGGGGAAGCCCAGCAGCGCCTGCTTCACGACGAGCGGGCGGTCGCGCTGGGCGTGCAGGCCGCCACCGTCGCTCACGAAATCGGCACGCCTCTGTCTACAATCGCGATGCTGTCCGAAGAATTGCGCGATGCGGCGCGCACCGACGAAGGGCTTGCTCCTTATCGCGCCGACTTCGAACTGCTCGAGCGGCAGATGACGCTGTGCACGTCGGCGCTTGCGCGTCTGCGCAGCCGTGCGTCGACGGCGACGAACCGTCAGCCGGTGGACGAGTGGCTCGAATCGTTTGCCGGGCAGTGGCGTCTGCGTCATCCGCACGTGAAGTTCGAGCGGCTCGGCACGCCGCCCGCCGACGTCAGTCTCGACGATACGGTGGCCGTCGGCCAGATACTGACGATCCTGCTCGACAACGCCGCGCGCGCCAGCCGCGATCACGTGACCCTATCGTGCGCGCTCGGGCCGCGTGGCGACCAGATCGTGTTCGAGGTGTGCGATGCGGGTCCGGGCATTCCGGCCGCGCTGCGCGGCTCGCTCGGAGCGATGCCGGTGGACAGCACGCAGGGCGGCCACGGCGTGGGCCTGTACCTGGCGTTTTCGGCGGCGGCGCGTCTGAAGGGATCGATCGAGCTGACCGACGTCCGCGCGGCCAGGCCGCGCGGTACGCGCGCGGTGCTGAGACTGCCGCTCGCCACGCGCAAAATTTCCGGCGCGAGCCGTCAAGGCGCCGCGCCATCCAACACGGAGAAACAGGCATGAGCGAAAAGAATTTTCTGGTGATCGACGACGACGAAGTGTTCTCCGGCATCCTCGCTCGCGGTTTGACGCGGCGCGGCTACACGGTCAGCGAAGCGCACAACGCGGACGAGGCGATCCGGCTGGCGAATCAGCAGAAGTTCAGCGAGATCACCGTCGATCTGCATCTGGGCAACGACTCCGGCCTCACGCTCGTCGCGCCGTTGCGCGATCTGCAACCCGATGCGCGCATGCTCGTGCTGACCGGCTACGCGAGCATCGCCACCGCGGTGCAGGCAGTCAAGGACGGCGCGGACAACTACCTCGCGAAGCCCGCCAATGTCGAGACGATTCTGTCGGCGCTGCAAAGCGAGGCGAGCGCGCTGCAGGCCGAAGAGGCAATCGAGCATCCGGTGCCGCTTTCGGTTGCGCGGCTCGAATGGGAGCATATCCAGCGTGTGCTCGCTGAAAACGGCGGCAATATTTCGGCGACCGCGCGTGCGTTGAACATGCATCGGCGGACGTTGCAGCGCAAGCTCGCCAAGCGGCCGGTCAAACAGTAAGCGGTTGGCACGGCGTTGGCTGTTCGAGCCGCCGCCGCGTATTGAGCGACTCAAATGAAAACGGGCTGCCTTTTCAAAGGCAGCCCGTTTTTTACGCGTCGGATTCAACCGATATCACAGCACGTAACGCGACAGGTCTTCGTCCTCGGCCACTTCGTTGAGCGCGCGATCGACATACGCCGCGTCGATCTGCACGGCGCGGCCCGAATGGTTGCCGGCCGAGAACGACACTTCCTCGAGCAGCTTTTCGATCACCGTGTACAGACGCCGCGCGCCGATGTTCTCGGTCTTCTCGTTCACCGAGTATGCGATCTCCGCGAGACGGCGAATGCCGTCGCTGGCGAATTCGAGGTGCACGTCTTCGGTGGCGAGCAGCGCCTGATATTGCTTGACGAGGCTCGCATCCGTCGACACGAGGATCGACTCGAAGTCATTCACCGACAGCGAATCGAGTTCGACGCGAATCGGGAAGCGCCCCTGCAGTTCCGGAATCAGATCGCTCGGCTTCGCGAGATGGAACGCGCCGCTCGCGATGAACAGGATGTGATCGGTCTTCACCATGCCGTACTTGGTGTTGATCGTCGTGCCTTCGACGAGCGGCAGCAGATCGCGCTGCACGCCCTGACGGGACACCTCGCCGCCGCCGGCCTCGTTGCGCGACGCGATCTTGTCGATTTCGTCGAGGAACACGATGCCGTTCTGCTCGACGTTCTGCACCGCCTTGGTTTTCACCTCCTCGTCGTTCAGCATCTTGCCGGCTTCTTCGTCGGTGAGCACCTTCAGCGCTTCCTTGACCTTCAGCTTGCGGCGCGTTTTCTTGCCACCGCCGATGTTCGCGAACATCGAGCGGATCTGCTCGGTCATGTCTTCCATGCCCGGCGGCCCCATGATGTCCATGCCGACCTGCGGCTGCTCGACGTCGAGTTCGATTTCCTTGTCGTCGAGCTGGCCTTCGCGCAGGCGCTTGCGGAACGTCTGCCGCGTGCTGCTTTCGTCGCTGCTTTCCGAACTCGTGGCCGAGCCGAAACCCACCGGGCGCGCGCTCGGCAGCAGGATGTCGAGGATGCGGTCTTCGGCGAGGTCGCCCGCCTTGGTCCGCACCTTGCGCATTTCCGTTTCGCGGGTCTGCTTGACCGAAATCTCGATCAGGTCGCGCACGATGCTGTCGACGTCGCGGCCCACGTAGCCGACTTCGGTGAACTTCGTGGCTTCGATCTTGATGAACGGCGCGTCGGCGAGCTTCGCGAGACGCCGCGCAATTTCGGTTTTACCGACGCCGGTCGGACCGATCATCAGGATGTTCTTCGGCGTGATTTCCTGGCGCAGCGGCTCTTCGACCTGCTGACGGCGCCAGCGATTGCGCAGCGCGACGGCCACGGCTTTTTTCGCGCGGCCTTGGCCGATGATGTGCTTGTCGAGTTCGGAGACGATCTCGGCGGGGGTCATGGTGCTCATCGTGGGTCCGTCCTTACTCGATCGTCTCAATGACGCGGTTGTGATTCGTGTAGATGCACATGTCGCCAGCGATTTCGAGCGCTTTTTCCACGATCTCGCGCGGCGCCAGCTCGGTGTTGTCGGCAAGCGCCTTGGCCGCCGCCTGCGCATAGGCGCCGCCCGAACCGATCGCGCAGATGCCGCCTTCGGGGTCGAGCACGTCGCCGTTGCCGGTGATGACGAGCGTGGTGGTGGCGTCCGCGGTAATCAGCATCGCTTCGAGGCGGCGCAGCATGCGGTCGGTGCGCCAGTCCTTCGCGAGTTCCACCGCCGCGCGGGTGAGGTTGCCCTGATGTTTTTCCAGCTTCGCCTCGAAGCGGTCGAGCAGCGAGAAGGCGTCGGCCGTGCCGCCGGCGAAGCCGACCAGCACCTTGCCGTTGTAGATGCGCCGGACCTTCTTCGCTCCGCCTTTCATGACGATGTTGCCGAGCGTCACCTGGCCGTCGCCGCCGAGTGCGACCTTGTTGCCGCGGCGCACGGAAACGATCGTCGTGCCGTGAAATTGCTCCATATGCGTTCCTCTTTGCAAAACGGGTAGGACGCGGCGGCGCGGCGCGCCACCGCATGAATCCTGTCAGCGGACGGCGCGCCGGCTGGCGCGCTCGTGAGCGCATGTCCGATCTATTTTAGGGCGTGCGCGGTCATATCAAGATCAGCCGGAAGGCATAGGACGAAAAACTGGAAACCGGCTGCGGGAGCGGAAAAAGAGGGGGCGAAGGAACGGCGGATAAGGGGGGAGGATGAGGGTGGCGCGGCGCAGTTCGCGCGGATGTCGCGTAAAAAGAAAAGGCGCACGGTTCACCGTGCGCCTCTCGACGAAGCAGCGTTTTCCCGGGCGCCAGGCCAAAGCCGCGCCGCGGGCGGTCAGTCGCCGAACAGCTTCTGGCGCAGTTCGCGGCGCTCCTGTGCTTCCAGCGACAGCGTGGCCGTGGGTCGCGCGAGCAGACGCGGAATGCCGATCGGCTCGCCGGTTTCCTCGCACCAGCCGTATTCGCCCGCTTCGATGCGCGCGATCGATTGCTGCACCTTCTTCAGCAGCTTGCGCTCGCGGTCGCGGGTGCGCAGTTCGAGCGCATGTTCTTCCTCGATCGTTGCGCGGTCGGCCGGATCCGGCACGATGACCGTTTCGCGCAGGTTTTCGGTCGTCTGGCCGGCATTGCGGAGAATGTCCGCCTGCAACTGTTCGAGCCTGTTCTTGAAGAAAGCGAGCTGATCCTCATTCATGTAATCCTTGTCGCTCATCTTCAGGATTTCGGCTTCGGTCAAGAGTCGTTTCGTCGTCATCTGGCTTACTTCTTCAATGTGAGGCAAAACTCTTACAGGGTGCCCGCACTTTCGTATTGCCCGCAAAGGCGTCGCGCGGACGCGCGGCGCAGGGTGGCCACGAACGATGGGCTGTCGTGACGCCGAAGCGCCTGGCGCCCACACGCCGGGCGTTGCTATCTACGCCGCTGCGGGGGCCGAACTCCTCTGGAAACCGATTCTCAAATGCTCCTGAGGCATCGCTTACCGGCGGCCGCGTGCCTTTTCAGGCCATGTCCGCCAGCGTTTTTCGGCGTGTCCCCGGACGAGATTTTCCGGCGCCGTTTGGGGCCCGGCGCGGGATACGCGCAACCGGGTAATTCGTTGTCATTCTCCAGTGGGCACGTATTGTAACTGAATCACAATCCAGCACCGCAACTGCTGGAAATCTGCCAGCGGCGCATTGATATCCCGAAAATATAACGCGCACAAGGCCAAAAAGCGATGGTCGTGCACGCTTTAATACAGCAGGGTTTTCACGTGCTTTTCATACGATTTGCTTTCTTGTTGCCTTCGCGCGTCTTGCGTGAACGTAGCGTATTCAGCGGATGATTAACGCGCGTGGCTGCAATCCGCAGTCGCGGTGGGCGTCCCCGGCGCACTAGCAGTAGCACGGCGCATGCCGCGCGCCCGGCGCGACATGCGCCGTGCCCGCTCAGGCGAGACAGGCGTCGAGGCCGTCGGTGATCAGGTCGCGCGGCAATTCGATGCCGATGAACACCATCTTGTTGGTCTTCTTCTCGGCCGGTTGCCATTTCGCGGCCAGATCGCTGCCCATCATCTGATGCACGCCCTGGAACACGACCTTGCGATCGACGCCCTTCATATACAGCACGCCCTTGTAGCGCAGCAGATGCTCGCCATAGATCTGCAGAATGCCGCCGAGGAAATCCTCGAGCTTGTTCGGATCGAACGGGCGGTCGCTGCGGTACACGAACGACTTGATCTTGTCGTCGTGATGCGCATGGTGATGATGCGCGTGATCGTGGCCTTCGTGATCGCAATGGCCGTGCTCGTGATCGCAGTTCGCATGATCGTGGTCATGGTCATGGTCATGGTCATGGTCGTGATCGTGATCGCCGTGCGTGTGGCCGTGCTCGTCGTGCGCATGCGCGTGGCTGTGCGCGTGCTCGTCTTCGGTGAGAAAGTCGGGGTCGATTTCGAGCTTCGAATTCAGGTTGAAGCCGCGCAGATCGAAGATTTCCTTGATGTCCGCCTCGCCGAAATTGACGACCCTGATCGCCGCCTTCGGGTTCATATGCAGCAGACGGTGGCGCAGATCGGCCACGTGCTTTTCGTCGACGAGATCGGCCTTCGTGATGAACAGGCGGTCCGCGAAGCCGACCTGGCGCTGCACCACTTCGTGTTCGTCGAGCTGATGGTTCGCGTGCTTCGCATCGACCAGCGTGATGATCGCGTCGAGCAGGAATTCGCCCGCGATCTGGTCATCCATGAAGAAAGTTTGCGCGACCGGGCCCGGATTCGCGAGACCGGTGGTTTCGATCACGACGCGGTCGAAGTCCACTTCACCGGCCTGCTTCTTCGCGGCCAGGTCGTTGAGCACGCGCGAGAGGTCGCCGCGAATCGTGCAGCAGATGCAGCCGTTGCTCATCTGGATGATCTGCTCGTTGCTGTCCTGCACGAGGATGTCGTTGTCGATGTTCTCTTCGCCGAACTCGTTCTCGATGACGGCGATCTTCATGCCGTGCTTTTCATTCAGGATGCGCTTGAGCAGGGTGGTTTTGCCGCTGCCGAGAAAGCCGGTCAGGATGGTGACTGGGATCATGTGGGTCGCCTGTAAGTCGTGAAACGGTGCGTGATCGAACGCTAGCGAAGCTAGCCAGATGCGTAAGCCGGGCGCCGCAGCCGGATGACGCGCGGCCCTGTCTAGCCGGTTATTGAAACATATTTGCCAGGCGGGCGCAGGCCCGCGCGGCTCGGAACCGCGTGTGCCCATGCCCGCCGCCGCTGCCGCCGGCACGCGCAATCGCCCTCAAAATAAGGACGATCAGGCGATTTGCAACAGCAGCCCCTTCAGGTATTCGCCTTCGGGGAAAGCCGTGAGCAGCGGATGATCGACGCCCGCGCCGAGGCGCTTCAGAATGCGCGCGTCGACGCGTGCATCGGCGGCCGCGCCCGAGACGATCTTCTGGAACAGTTCGGGATCGATCGCGCCTGAGCACGAATAGGTGAACAGCAGGCCACCCGGGCGCAGCAGCTTCAGCCCGGTCAGGTTGATGTCCTTGTACGCGCGCGACGCGCGGTCCACGTGTTCGCGCGACGGCGCGAATTTCGGCGGATCGAGCACGATCAGATCGAACCGCTCGCCTTCGTCGTACAGGCGCCGCAGCGTCCTGAACGCGTCGGCGTCGAGCCAGGCGGCGCGTTCGGCGTCGAAGCCGTTGGCCGTGACGTTCCGCTGCGCGAGCGCAAGCGCCTCACCCGACGAATCGACCGACACGACCCGTTTCGCGCCACCCTTCAACGCCGCCAGCGAGAAGCCGCCGGTGTAGCAGAAGCAGTTCAGCACGTCGCGATCCTGCGCGAACTGCTGCACGAGCAGGCGGTTGTCGCGCTGATCGACGTAGAAGCCAGTCTTGTGGCCGTTGCGTACGTCGACGTGATAGCGCACGCCGTTTTCGCTCGCGATCAGCATGTCCGACGGCGCTTCGCCCGCGAGCACGCCGGTGATCTGCTCGAGCCCTTCCTTCTGGCGGATCGACACGTCCGAGCGTTCGTAGACATTCGGGCAGCCGGTCGCGCCGACCAGCGCCGCGACGATCGCCTCCTTCCACGCCTCGACACCCGCGGCCATGAACTGGCAGACGAGCTGGCTGCGCTGGCCTGCGTCCTCGGCGACGTAGTGATCGACGATCAGGCCCGGCAGGCCGTCGGCCTCGCCGAAAATCAGCCGTACCGCGCCGGTGTCGCGCACCATCGTGCGGCGATGCGCGAGCGCGCGCTGCACGCGGCGCTTGAAGAACGCGTGATCGATCGGCTCGGCTTCGTCGAAGCTCCATACGCGCGCGCGGATCTGCGAATGCGGGCTATACGCGGCGCGCGCGAGAAAGCGGCCGTCGTGCGCGCGCACGAGCACGGTCGCGCCGGGCGCGGGATGGCCGTCGACGCGGTCGATCGCATTGGCGTAGACCCACGGATGGCGGCGCAGCAGCGATTTTTCTTTCGACGGTTTGAGCGTAACGGTATTCATCGGGGATGTCGGTCAGGCAATGGGCCGCGCGGTAGGCCGGCGCGGCGGATGAGGTTCGGGGCGGGGACTGCGCGTCGCGGCGAGCGGTGTCAGTCGCGTTTTTTTGCGCGCGGATGCGCGCTGTCGTAGACGTGGGCGAGGTGCTGGAAATCGAGTCCTGTATAAACCTGTGTCGCGGTAATGCTCGCGTGGCCGAGCAGCTCCTGCACCGCGCGCAGATCGCCGCTCGATTGCAGCACGTGCGTCGCGAACGAATGCCGCAGCACGTGCGGATGCACGTTGGCCGGAATGCCGGCCGCCAGCGCCGCGCGCTTCACGCGCTCGCGCACGACGTTCGGCGACAGCCGGTTGCCGCGCGCCGACAGAAACAGCGGGTGGGGATCGTGTTTGACCATCTGGCCGCGCACCGCGAGCCACGCGTTCAGCGCCGCGATCGCCTTGCTGCCGACCGGCACGACGCGGCGCCGGCTGCCTTTGCCGAGCACTTCGACTTCGCCGGAATCGAGTTTGAGCCAGCCGGCGGAACGGTAGCCGTCGACGTCGGTGAAACGCGCATCGAGGCCGACCAGCTCGGCGAGGCGCAGGCCCGACGAGTAGAACAGCTCGAGCATCGCGTGATCGCGCAGGCCTTCGGGCGACGCGGCGGGCGGGCTGTCCATCAGGCGAGTGGCGTCGTCGACCGAGAGCGCCTTCGGCAGTGTCTTCGCCTGCTTCGGCGCGCGCACCGCGGCGACCGGATTGGCCGGCAGATCGACGCGGCCCGCAAGCCAGCGGTAGAACGCGCGCCATGCCGACAGCCGATGGCCGATCGAGCGCGCGGTCAGGCCGCCCGCGTGCGCGCGCGCGACGGCGCCGCGAATGTCGACGGCGCTCAGGCTTTCGAGCGGCCGGCCGTTGGCGAGCAGCTTCAGTTCCTCGAGTTCGTGCGTGTAGCCGCGCAGCGTATGCGCCGACAGCCGCCGCTCGTGTTCGAGATGCGACAGGTAGGCGGCGATCGGGTCGGCGGCGGTCACGATGGGATTGGGCGGCGGATGCGGGTGGGTGCGCGTTGGCGATGCCCGGCGCGACTCAGCGCGGCAGCAGCCGGCTCAGCGCGGCGCTCGCGAGCGCGCCGATCTGCGTGAGGAAATCGGTGGCCATGCCGTCGTGGAAGCGCCGCGCGTCGGCCGAGCCCATCACGAGCAGGCCGAACGTGGAGGCATCCTCGGCGTTTTCGGGGTTGCGCAGCGCGAGCAACGCGATCGATTCGGTGGCCTGCGACTCGGCCGACGCGGCGCCGTCCTCGTCGGCTCCGTTGGTCGCGCTGGCCGCATTCGCCGCCGGCGCGAGCCACTGTGCCGCCTCGAAGCCGGTGTTCGCGCCGCAGTACGGCGTCGTCAGGCTGCTCGCGAAAATGCGCACTTCCTCGCTGACCTGGCGCGCGAAGTCGGCCTGCGCATACGGCTCGGCGACGTCCCATACGCGCAGCGCGGCTTGCGGCACGTCGAAGATGTCGCGCAGACCGCCGGCGATCGTGCGCGGCAGCGCGTACGGATCGCGCTCGGCCATCACGCGAATCGTCCAGCGGTTGAATCTGGACGCGATGCTGTCGTTCTCGTGACCGTAGCGCAGCAGCTCGGCGAGACGCCGTTCGAGATGTTTGTTCTTGTCGCGCAGCATTTCCATCTGCCGCTCCTGCAGCGACACCGCGGCTTTGCCGTGCGGGTTCGCGAGCCGGATCGCCGCGAGCGTTTCCGCGTGTTCGACGAAGAATTCAGGGTTGGCGAGCAGGTATTCGGCGACTTCGCGATCGTTCATGGTTTGGCTGGAGGACTACGGGACGGCCGTCTTGCGGCGGCGCGTCGGTCAATGAGTTAGGCGGTGGGCACGGCGGCGGTCGAGTTCACGGATGGATTGGCGGATGTGTTGGAGGGCGCATTCACCAGGTCGCTGTCCCGCTCATCGGTCAAGTCGTCGGCCAGCTCGATCTCGCCTTCAAAGACGGTTGCCGCGGGGCCGGCCATCAGGAGCGGCGCGCCTTCCCGCGTGCTGTCCCACGTGATCGTCAGATCGCCGCCATGCGTATGCACGAGCACCGGCGAATCCAGCAGCCCGCGCCGGATACCGGCCGCGACCGCCGCGCACGCGCCCGTGCCGCACGCGAGCGTTTCGCCCGCGCCGCGCTCGTAGACGCGCAACCTGATTTCGCCGCGGCTGACGATCTGCATGAAGCCCGCGTTCACCCGCTGCGGGAAGCGCGTATGCCGCTCGATCGCCGGACCTTCGACGAGCACCGGGAACGCCTCGGCATCGTCGACGACCTGCACCGCGTGCGGGTTGCCCATCGACACCACCGAAATCCAGCGCGTCGTGCCGTTGACGTCGAGCGGCCAGAGCGTATCGGCACCTTCGCGGCGCCCTTGCAGGCCCTTGGTCGCGAACGGCACGCGTTCGGAATCGAACACCGGCGCGCCCATGTCGACGATCACCTCGCCGTTGTCCTGCATCGTCAGCGTGATCGTGCCTTTCTGTACCTGCACGCGCACGCTGCGCTGATCGGTCAGGCCGCGATCGCGCACGAACTTGACGAAGCAGCGCGCGCCGTTGCCGCAGTGCTCGACCTCGCCGCCGTCGCAATTGAAGATGCGGTATCTGAAATCGACGCCTGCGACGGTCGGCTTTTCCACCAGCAGCAACTGGTCGGCGCCGACGCCGAAATGGCGATTCGCGAGCGCGCGCACCTGTGCCGTGGTCAGGCTGACCGGCTGGGTGTAGCCGTCGAGCACGACGAAGTCGTTGCCCGCGCCGTGCATTTTGGTGAATTTGAGCTTCACGTTTTCCGTGTATCCGTTACTGCATGAGGCTTCGCGCGCGTGGGCGAAGCCGGAATCCTGGTCTGGCCGGCCGTCTGGCTATCTGCCGTTCGAGCCGGGCTGGACCAATAGTGGATGATACACGTTGGTACGCGGGGAACGGTACGGCCAGGGACGGGACGGCGCGCCCGCGAGCGCTCTCAATACACCCCCGGCACCCCCGACGGCCTCGTCTTGAACCGCTTATGCACCCAGTAATACTGCTCCGGCATCAGCGGAATCTGCTTTTCGAGAAACTCGTTCATGCGCCGCGCGTCGGCGTCGTCGTCGCCGGTCGGGTAGTTGTCCCACGGCTTGAAGACCTTGAGCCGGTAGCCCTTGTAGTTCGGCAGCACTTCGCCGATGAACGGCACGACCTGTGCATGCCCGACTTTCGCGAGACGGCCGACCGCGGTCAGCGTGCAGGTCGGCACGCCGAAGAACGGCACGAACGTCGAATTGCGCGCGCCGTAATCCATGTCCGCGCCGAGCATCACCGGCTTGCGTTCGCGCAGCCAGCGCAGCACGATGCGCGCGCTGTCCGCGCGGCTCGCCATGTCCGCGCCGAAACGCGCGCGCGCCGCTTTCGCGACCTCCTCGAACTCCGGGTTCGACATCGGCTGATAAAGCGAGCCGCACTGGCGCTTCAATGAGTAGTTCAGGAAGATCGAGCCCGCCTCGATGCCGACGAAGTGAAAGCCGAGAAACAGCGTCGGCGGCAGGTTCGGGTCCGTCAGATCGATCGCGCTGTCGAGCTCGATCAGCTTTTCGAGCTTCTTCGCCGAGCCGAACCACTGTACGCTGCGTTCGAGGTAGCTGCGGATCGCATGGCGAAAGTGCTTCTGCGCGACGTCCTCGCGGCGCTCGTCGCTCCAGTCGGGGAAGCACAGCTTCAGGTTGATGTGGACGATGCGCTTGCGGCGGCTCGGGATCTGATAGAGCAGCCAGCCGAGGCCGTCGCCGAGACGGGCGACGAAACCATAGGGCAACAGCGCGAAGAGTTTGAGCAGCCCGATCGCGAGCTTCGGACCGTAGCGGCTCAGCATGCCGCCTCCGCCGGGGAGGCGCTGCGTGTGACGGGTTTCGGGAAAGCAGAAAAATCGACGGAATACCGCACGCGTGAACACTCTGTGACATTCAAGGGAAGTCGCTATAATAAAGGCTTCGCCGAGTTAATAGACAACTTGCGGGGCGAAGCCGGCGGGTGCGGTCCATGGGTTTCCATGGCAACGCATCCAACGGTCAGGTAATCCGCTAAAGCGTCGCCGCTTCAGACTCCCGAAGCTGGCTACGTGAAACTCAACCGTAACCACCAAACAGGAGTCTGCAACGTGGCAAACGACTATCTCTTCACTTCCGAATCCGTTTCCGAAGGCCATCCCGACAAAGTCGCGGACCAGATCTCGGACGCCATCCTCGACGCCATCCTCGCTCAGGACAAATACTCGCGTGTTGCGGCCGAAACGCTGTGCAACACCGGGCTCGTCGTGCTGGCTGGTGAAATCACCACGACTGCGAACATCGACTACATCCAGATCGCGCGCAACACGATCAAGCGCATCGGCTACGACAACACCGACTACGGCATCGACTACCGCGGCTGCGCGGTGCTCGTCGCGTACGACAAGCAGTCGCCGGACATCGCCCAGGGCGTGGACCGCGCGCACGACAACAACCTCGACCAGGGCGCGGGCGACCAGGGCCTGATGTTCGGTTACGCGTGCGAGGAAACGCCGGAACTGATGCCGCTGCCGATCCACCTGGCGCACCGTCTGGTCGAGCGTCAGGCGAATCTGCGCCGCGACGGCCGTCTGCCCTGGCTGCGTCCGGACGCGAAGTCGCAGGTCACCGTGCGCTACGTCGACGGCAAGCCGCATTCGATCGACACCGTCGTGCTGTCCACCCAGCACTCGCCGGACATCGAACTCGCCACGCTGCGTGAAGCGGTGATCGAGGAAGTGATCAAGCCGACACTGCCGGCCGATCTCATCAAGGGCGACATCAAATTCCTCGTGAACCCGACCGGCCGCTTCGTGATCGGCGGTCCGCAAGGCGATTGCGGTCTGACGGGCCGCAAGATCATCGTCGATACGTACGGCGGCGCGGCGCCCCACGGCGGCGGCGCGTTCTCGGGCAAGGATCCGTCGAAGGTCGACCGCTCGGCGGCTTATGCCGGCCGTTACGTCGCGAAGAACGTCGTGGCCGCGGGCCTCGCATCGCGCTGCCTGATCCAGGTGTCGTACGCGATCGGCGTCGCCCAGCCGACCTCGGTGATGGTCAACACGTTCGGCACCGGTCGCGTGTCGGATGCGACGATCACGGAACTCGTGCGTCAGCATTTCGATCTGCGTCCGAAGGGCATCATCCAGATGCTCGACCTGCTGCGCCCGGTCTACGAGAAGAGCGCGGCCTACGGCCACTTCGGCCGCGAAGAGCCGGAATTCACATGGGAAGCCACCGACAAGGCGCTCGCGCTCGCCGAAGCCGCCGGCACCGAACCGGTTGCGGCGCTCGCCGAATAAGCGCGGACCGATCGCTGTCTGTTAGAGCAAAAAACCCCGCCGGCGCGAGCCGGGCGGGGTTTTTCTTTATCTGCTGGATGCGCGCGCGTCGATTGGCAGTTCAACGGCTCAGTGGCCAAAAGCTCACCGGCTTGCAAACGCGAACGCGAACCACCCGCTGCTGCTCGTCGACAGCCGGCGCGGCCGGCGGCTCGCATGAATCTGCCCCTCCGGCGCGCGCCTCCTGGCGGCAAGACGCATCGGCGTCGGCTTGCGCAGCAAGGTGCGCAGCGAGAAACGGCGCGTGCCGCCTTGCTGGCGCAGCGACGAGAAGAACGTATGGAACCAGGTGCGGATGCCATCGACGGTCCTGGCGTCGCGCCACTGTTCGCCGAGCGCGCGGGTACGCGCGGCATGATGGCGCAGCGCCCGCATCAGATGACGGTGGGTGGGACGCGCCGCTTTCAGCGCGGCACGGGTAAGACGGGTGCTCAGAAGAGTATGCATGGCTTCACAAATAGGCTATGTACCGCACGTCGGCACGTGCACCGGAATGCGCACGGAAAGCAGCACCAAATGTGCCAATGACGGGGTTGCGATGAACGGTCTGAAAGCCGGAAATCCGGTGCGGATCGCCACGGCGGAAACCGCGACGCGAGACGCGAAGCGCGGCGCAGCGACGGAAAAACGCGGAGAAACCGGCGGCACGGACCCTGGCGGCCCGCGCACGGCAAGCAAGCGGGTGAGCGACGATCAACATTCCATGCAGGCTACACGCGATTCGTGACGTCAGAAAGTCGGTTATTACCCTGCGAAAGCGGGTCACTTCCCTATAAAGCAATGCCGTGGATGCGGAAGTGATGCGCCCTTTGCGGTCGATTCTCGTGCCCGTTTGCCCATCGACTGTGCGCAGCGGCGCCCATCGCGCCAGAATCGGGTGCATCGGCGCGCGGCAAAACTGCGGCAAAAGGGGATCTGCGGAGACGACACAACGGACAAAACGGCGGACAAAACCGCCAGCGAAACAACGCACCCCGATCGCGCCCGTTTTACAATCGACAATCAGGTTAGTCGACAGTCACGGAACACCATGTCACTTCATTCGAAGAAAGAACAGATTCACACGTTGCGGGAGCAGGGTTTTGTCGTCGTGCCAGGACTCGTGGCGCCCGAGCGTTGCGAGGAACTGAAGCGGATCGCGCAGCAGCAACTGCACGAAGCGGCGGCGCCGATCGAGTTCGAAGCGGATCTGCAGTATCCGGGTGCGCCGTCGTCGAAGGATGCGCCCGGCGGGCATACGGTGCGGCGTCTGCTCGATGCGTATGGGCGTCACCCGGCGTTCGCGCAATGGGCGACCGCGCCGGAAATTCGCGGCTGGATGGAACTGTATTTCGGCGAGGAGCCGCGCCTGTCGCGCGCGCATCACAACTGCATGATGACCAAGCATCCGGCGTACGGCAGCCTGACCGGCTGGCATCGCGACGTGCGCTACTGGTCGTTCGAGCGCGACGATCTCGTGTCGGTATGGCTCGCGGTCGGTCCGGAAACCGTCGATAACGGCGCGTTGTGGTTCGTGCCGAAATCGCATGGCGCGGCGTTCACATCCGAGCGTTTCGACGAAGCGAAATTTTTCCGCGCCGATCTCGAAGAGAATCAGGCCGCGATCCGCACCGCGGTATCGCCGGAGCTGAAGGCAGGGGACGTCGTCTTCTTCCATTGCAACACGCTGCACTCGGCCGGCAAGAATCTCAGCGATCAGGTGAAGTTCTCGCTGGTGTACACCTATCACGGCGTGAGCAACGTGCCGCTGCCCGGTACGCGTTCGGCGGCGAAACCGGAGATCGCGTTCTAGCCTCATGAATGACGACGGCGCCTGTTCTCGCGTTCAGACGATCGAACGCGAGAACAGGCGCCGCGTATGCAAGCGTTACCGCTTCCTCCCCGACAACGCCATCCCCGTCAAGCCGGCCAGCGTCGCGACGACGCCCGCCACGATCAGCACGATCGCCTTGTTGCTCGGCGAGCCGGTAAAGAAGCGCGACACGTCGCTGCTTACCGAATTGAATGCCTGGCCGCCGAAATACAGCAGCACGATACCGCCGACAATCAGCGCGATCGAAATCGCTTTCGTCATCTAGTCCTCCCATCAGCCTGATCCGGCCAGAGTGTAGGTGAGCCGTCCACGTTCGTCCATCCCGCATACCGGGTGCCTGCAAGCGTCGCGTCGATTGGCTACCATAACGCTCTGGCCGCACACAACAATGAACCTCTGAAGCAGCACGCCTCCCGCAACGCGCGAATCCTCGTGCCCGCAATCGCCGGGCGATTTCATCGACAAGGACATCAGCAATGGCTTACGAAGCAGCTCCAGAACGCTATTCGGACATGCAATACCGCGTCTGCGGCAAGTCGGGTCTCAAACTGCCGGCGCTATCGCTCGGTTTGTGGCACAACTTCGGCGACACCACGCCGATCTCCACGCAGCGCGACATCCTGCGCACCGCCTTCGATCTCGGCATCACGCACTTCGATCTCGCGAACAACTACGGGCCGCCGTACGGCAGCGCGGAAACCAATTTCGGGCGTCTGTTCAAGGACGATTTCAAGCCGTATCGCGACGAACTGCTGATTTCGTCGAAGGCCGGCTGGGACATGTGGCCGGGTCCGTACGGCCAGGGCGGCGGCTCGCGCAAATACGTGCTCGCGAGTCTCGATCAGAGCCTGAAGCGCATGGGCCTCGATTACGTCGACATCTTCTATTCGCATCGCTTCGACGCGCACACGCCGCTCGAGGAAACCGCGGGCGCGCTGGCGAGCGCGGTGCAGCAGGGCAAGGCGCTGTATATCGGCATCTCGTCGTACTCGTCCGCGAAAACGCGCGAGATGACGAAGCTGCTCGCCGGGTACAAGGTGCCGCTCCTGATCCATCAGCCGTCGTACAACATGCTGAACCGCTGGATCGAACGCGATTTGCTCGATACGCTCGAAGAGGTCGGCGCGGGTGCGATCGCGTTCACGCCGCTCGCGCAGGGGCTGTTGACCGGCAAGTATCTGAACGGCGTGCCGGCCGACGCGCGTGTCAACAAGCCGGGCGGCGGCTCGCTGAAGCAGGAGCATCTGAGCGGGCAGAACATCGAGCACGTGAGAAAGCTCAACGACATCGCGCAGCGGCGCGGCCAGAGCCTCGCGCAAATGGCGCTCGCATGGGCGTTGCGCGATGCGCGCGTGACCTCGGTGCTGATCGGCGCGAGCCGCGCGGAGCAGGTGCGCGAGAACGTCGGCGCGTTGAAGAACCTCGCGTTTTCGGCGGAGGAACTTGCGGAGATCGATCGCTTCGCGACCGAAGGCGGGATCAATCTGTGGGAAAAGCCGTCGACGGATCAGGCCATCTGATCTGATCGGGTGATGGACCGTCCGCGAACGGAATAGAGACAGGCAAAGCCGCACGCCGGGCGTGCGGCTTTTCTATTGACGCTTCGCCGCTACACGAGCGCCGGCAGACCTTCGACCAGCGCGACGGCACATATCACGCCGATCAACGCGCCCAGCACCCGCAACGCGTTGTGCCGCAGTTCGGTCTTGCAGGGCAGTGCGCCGACGAACAGCGCGCCCGCCAGCGCCATCGGAATGACCAGGATGAAATCGCCGATCGTAAAGTACGTCGTCATATTCGTCTCCTTTGTATTTCCGGCGAAGGCTGCGGTCCTGAAAACATGCGAAGAGCCCGCGCTCGATTCGAGTATAGGAGACCGGTGGACGGACATCCTCGCGTCACAGTGCGTGGCGGCGCTTATTCGCAAGCTGCTGAACGCGGCCCGGCAGGGAATGCGGCGATGGCGCGGCGCAGCAAATAAGGCGAAAAAATATGAAGCGTTCGCCTACATATGGCTTACGTTTCGTGGCGAGTTCATGCGGAGTGAGTCATACGGGCCGGTACCGCGCGGCGTATGGCGGGCGGGGATTCTCGCAGCGCCTGAGCCGATGTACTCGTCCGGCTATTCGCGCTGGCGCAAACGCATTGCCGCGAGCAGCCCGATCACGAGCAGCGTACCCACGAGCCCGGCGACGCCATTCCAGCCATGCCCGGTCCACACGTGGCCGCCATACGATCCGATCACGCTCGAGCCGATGTAATACGCGAGCAGATACAACGCGGCAGCCTGCCCCTTCGCGTCTTTCGCGAGTCGCCCGACCCAGCCGCTCGCCACCGAATGTCCGGCGAAGAAACCAAACGTCAGGCACGCGATACCGGTCGCGATTGCCGTGAGCGGATGCAGCATCGTCAGCGCGAGGCCGAACATCATCAGCAGCAGGCTTGCGGTCAGCACCCGTGCGCGGCCGAACGTATCGGCCATGCGCCCGGACCACGGCGACGCGATCACGCCGGTCAGATAAACGATGAAAATCGCGCCGATTTCCGTCTGGTTCAGCCGATACGGCGGCGCGAGCAACCGGTAGCCGATGTAGTTGTACAGCGTGACGAAGCTGCCCATCAGCACGAAGCCGAGCAGGAACAGCAGCGGCAGCCCGGGTCGCGTGAACTGCCTGAGCAGCGCGGCGCGGTGATGCGCGAAGCCGAGCCCGCGGCGCGGCACGAAATGGCGCGACGGCGGCAGCAGCGCGCGAAACGCGAGCATCGACAGCAGGCCGAGCACGCCGATCGTGCCGATCGCGACACGCCACGAGAACAGATCCGCGACGACGCCGGTAATCACGCGCCCGGCCATGCCGCCGATCGCGGTACCGCCGACATACAGTCCCATTGCGAGACCGAGGCCGTCGGGATGCACTTCCTCGGCGAGATACGCCATCGCGACCGCCGGCACGCCGCCGAGCGCGAGTCCCTCGAGGAAGCGCAGCACGAGCAGTTGATGCCAGTGCGGCGCGACCGATACGCCGAGTGTCAGCAGCGCCGACATCGTCAGCGACAGCGTCATCAGCTTGTGACGGCTCCAGCCCTCGGAGATGAAACCGGCGACGAAAATCGCGAGCGCGAGCGCGGCGGTCGAGAGCGACAGCGACAGGCTGCTTTGCGCGGGCGTCACGCCGAACGACTCGGAAAACGACGGCAGCAGCGGTTGCACGCAATAGAGCAGCGAGAACGTCGCGTAGCCGGCGAACAGCAGCGCGATGCTCGCGCGCCAGTATGCGCGCGAGCCGCGTTCGAGATAGGGGATGTCCGGCACGGTGCGAGCGCGGGAGGAAGCAGCGGGGGCTGGAGTAGGAGAGGGAACGGCAGAAGCAGTCCGCAGGGATTCCGGCGGCAGAGTCACAACAAAACTCCTTGAATCACACGACAAAGCGCAAAAAGGAGTTAAGGATACGCTGAAAAGGGAACTCGGGCCGGCGGCGCGCGCAGTCGCGCTAACCGTGCGCCGCCGCCCCGCTGGCTGGCACCGGCGCCGGCGGATGCACGATCTCTTCGTCGCCTGGCAGCGCCGACGTATTCCAGCCGCCGCCGAGCGCTTTCACGAGCGCGACGCTCGCGGCCATTCGACGGCGCGCAATAACCACCGCGTTGCGCTCGTTCGTGAGCGCGGTCGTCTGCGCGACCACCACGTCGAGGTAAGTGATCGCGCCGTTCTTATAGCGATCCGACACGACCGCGAGCGAGCGCCGCGCGGCCGCCACCGCGTCGTCCTGCGCGGCCGCTTCCTGTTCGAGCACGCGCAGCGCGGCGAGGTTGTCCTCGACCTGGCCGAACGCGTTCAACACCGTTTGCCGATACTGCGCGACGCTTTCGTCGTAATGCGCGCGCGCCTGTTCCTTGACCGCCGCGCGGCCGCCGAAGTCGAGCAACGTGCCCGCGAGCGTCGGGCCGAGCGACCACAGCCGGCTCGGCGCGAGCAGCCACTGGCTGTAGTTGGTCGCCTCCAGGCCGCCCGTCACGGCCAGCACGAGATTCGGGAAAAACGCCGCGGTCGCGACGCCGATCTGTGCGTTCATCCCGGCGACGCGCCGCTCGGCCGATGCGATGTCGGGCCGCCGTTCGAGCAGTTCCGACGGTACGCCCGTCGCCGCGACGACCGGCACGGCGACGAGCGGCGCGACCGGCAGCGTGAACGTCGACGGCGGCTGGCCGATCAGGATCGCGATTGCATGTTCGAGTTGCGCGCGCTGCACGCCGAGGTCGAGCGCTTGCGCCTGCGTGGTCTTCAGTTGCGTTTGCGCCTGCGCGACGTCGGCGTCGGTCGCGATGCCGCCCGCGTAGCGGTGCTGCGTGAGTTCGAGCGCTTCCTGATAGGCCTTGATCGTGTCGTCGAGGAGTTGACGTTCCTGGTCGAGTCCGCGCAGCTCGAAGTAGTCGGTGGCGAGTTCGGCCTGCATCGACAGCAGCGCGGCTTCGACGTCGGCGGCGCTCGCCTGCGCGCCGGCCTTCGCGCCTTCGACGCTGCGCGATACGCGGCCCCACAGGTCCGGCTCCCACGATGCGTCGACCTGCACGAGATAGTCGTTCAGCGCGAGACCGGCCGTCGATTTGTGCAGCACGTTCGCCGAAGTCCGCGTGCGTGAAAACTGGCCGCTCGCGGTCACGACCGGGAAGAACTCCGAGCGGTATTGC
The DNA here is from genome assembly GCF_047605525.1 of Paraburkholderia sp. GTDB lineage: Bacteria > Pseudomonadota > Gammaproteobacteria > Burkholderiales > Burkholderiaceae > Paraburkholderia. Next base: position 341,857 of record NZ_JASGFN010000001.1, read on the forward strand.
GCGACGGTTGCGCGGGCCGCGCGAAAGCGTGCTTCGGCGGCCTGCACGTCCTGGTTCGCGCTCGCGACCTGTTGCTCGAGCGCATCGAGCGACGGGTCGCCGTAGATGCGCCACCAGGCGCCGCGCGCGAGCGTGTCGGCGGGCTGCGCGGGCTTCCAGCCGGTGCCTTCGAGTTCGCGGTAGGTGGCCGGCGTGACGGTGGTCGGCTTGACGTAATCGGGACCGACCGTGCAGGCGGTCAGCGCGCCCGCGAGCGTCAATGCAAAAACCGACGCGCGCACCGCGCCGTGCGGTGAAGGACGCAGCGCGGTGTGTGTCGATTCAGTCGATTCACGCGCGCCGGCACGCGCCGATGCCGTACGAACGCAACCGCGCGCGGACGCGCAAGCCGGCATGACCGCACGATGCAAACGCGGCATCTTCATGACTGCGTTCCCGCGGCCGGCGGGGCGGCGCCTCGCGCAGGCGAGCTTGCCGCCGCGCCTTCGGCACTACCGTTGTCCTTGCGCGGCACGATCCGCACCGGCGCGCCATCGACGATCGAATCCTGCGGATTCAGGATCACCTGCTCATCACCCTGCAACCCCGATACGATCGCGACGCGCGTGCCGAAGTCCGTACCGAGCGACACCGGCAGCAGCTTCACCTTGCGTTGCGCATCGACGCTCGCGACCTTCACGCCGTCGGGCCGGAACAGCAGCGCATTGCCCGGCAGCGTGTATGGCGCCGCGCCCGCGCCGAGCGCGAAATGCACCTGCGCATACGCACCCGGCAGCAGCTCGCCGCCGCGATTGTCGACGTCGACCTCGACGAGCATCGTGCGCTGCTGCGGATCGACGGCGCCCGCGGTGCGCGCGACCGTGCCCGGATAATGCCGCGACGGCGTCTCGGTCAGCGTCAGATACGCGCTCTGTTGCGCGCGCACCTGCTGCGCGTACCCCTGCGGCACGTTCACGTAGACGCGCAGCCGGTCCGCCTGCACGACATGAAACAGCTCCTTCGCGGGACCGCCCGAACTGCCCGCGTCGATCAACGCGCCGACGTCGACGTTGCGCGCGGTCACGGTGCCGTCGAATGGCGCATAGACCTTCTGGAACGACTGCGTTTTCTCGAGCCGCGCGACGTTGAAACGCGCGGCATCGAGCGTGGCTTTCTTCGCGAGCATGTCGCCGACTTTCTCGTCGGTCTCCTGCTTCGACACCGACTTGCTCCGGAACATCTCCGTCCAGCGATCGGCGGTGCTCTTCGCGAGCGCGTAGTTCGCGTCGGCGTTCGCGAGATCGGCGCGGGCGGCGCGCAACTGGTCGTCCACTTCGGGCGTGTCGATTTCCGCGAGCAACTGGCCGTTCTTCACGTGCGCGCCGATATCCGCGTACCACTTCTTCAGATAGCCGTTGGTGCGCGCGTAAATCGGCGTGTCGAGAAACGCCTGCACGTTGCCGGGCAGCACCAGATCGAGCGCGCCCGACGACTTCTGCGGCAGCACGACTTCGACGCTCATCTGGCTCGCGTGCTCGGCCTCGCGCTCGAGCGCCGCGTGCGCATCGTAGCGCGACCAGATGCCTTGCGCGGCGAGCGCGAGCACGGCGACGGCGGCGGCGAGCGCGATCCAGCGGGTGCGCTTCGCTTTCGCTTGATCGCTCGAGTCCGAGCCGTCTGGACGTTGTGCTTCCATCAACCTTCCCCTATGTCGATCTCGTCACGCGCTGCATGTTCATGGCTTCCTCACCACCTGTTCCGCCGCGCGCCGATGCCGCGCCGCGAGCCGCCGGTAAATCATCGAGAACACGACCGGCACGAAGATCAGCGTGGCCACCGTGCCGACCGCAAGACCGCCGATCACCGCGCGCCCGAGCGGCGCATTCTGCTCGCCGCCCTCGCCGAGACCGATCGCCATCGGCACCATGCCGATCACCATCGCGAGCGCCGTCATCAGCACCGGACGGAAGCGCGTGAAGCCCGCTTCGATCGCCGCGCGCGTCGCGTCGCCGTGCAGCAGCAACTGCTCGCGCGCGAAGCTGATCACCAGAATCGAGTTCGCGGTTGCGATGCCGATACACATGATCGCGCCGGTGAGCGCGGGAATCGACAGCGTCGTATGCGTGAGGAACAGCGTCCACACGATGCCCGCGAGCGCGCCCGGCAATGCGGTGATGATGATGAACGGATCGAGCCACGACTGGAAATTGACGACGATCAGCAGATACACGAGCAGCACCGCGAACAGCAGACCGGCGAGCAGGCCCGAGAACGAATCGTTCATCGTCTGCACCTGGCCGCGCAATTCGATCGTCGAACTCTTCGGCAATTCGGCTTTCGATTCGTCGATGATCCCGCGGATGTCATCGGACACGCCGCCGAGGTCGCGGCCGTCGGCGGTGCCGTAGATGTCGATCGTGGTCTGCGCGTTGTAGTGCGTGAGCACCGCGTTGCCGGCTTCGCGGCGCATCGTCGCGAGCGAGCCGAGAATGTTGCTGTGGCCGTTCGCATTCAGCGGAATGTTGGCGAGCGATTGCAGCGAATCGATCGTGTATTGCGGCGCTTCGGTGATTACGTTATAGCTGACGCCGTTGCGCGGATTGAGCCAGAACGTCGGCGTGGTCTGCTGGCTGCCCGACAGCGTGATCAGCAGATCGCTCGCGATATCGCGCTGCGAGAAGCCGGCCTGCTGCGCGCGCGTGCGATCGACGTCGATGAAGATGCGCGGCAGATCGGCGGGCTGCTGGATGCGCGCGTCGACGAGGCCCGGCACCGTGCGCAGACGATTCAGCAGCGTCGCGGCGAACACGCGATTGGCCGCCACTTCACGTCCGACGATCTGGATGTCGATCGGCGACGGCATCCCGAAGTTCAGCGTCTGACTGACGATATCGGCCGGCAGGAACGCGAACTGCACGCCGGGAAATTCGTCGCTGAGCGTGCGCCGCAATGTGCGCACGTAGCCGGCGCTCGGATGATGAGCGCGATTCAGCGTGATCAGGATGTCGCTATCCGACGTGCCGATCGTGCCCGTGTTGCTGTACGACAGGTTGATGCCCGACACCGGCAAGCCGATGTTGTCGATGATCGAATGCAACTCGCCTGCTGGAATCAACTGACGGATGCGTGTGTCGACGCGATCGGTCAGCACCGCGGTTTCCTCGACCCGCATGCCGGTTTTCGCGCGCATGTGCAGCGCGATCGTGCCGGCATCGACGGCGGGGAAAAAGTCGCGGCCGATAAACGGCAGCAACAGCATCGACGCGCCACAGCAGACCAGAAACAGTGTGACGAACAAACCGGGCCGCGCGACACGTGCTTCGAGAAACACGCGATAACGCTCGCGCAACCGCGAAAAACCGCGCTCGAATGCATAGTGCACGCGCATGAACGGATTGCGCGTCGGCGCGGGCGCGTGATGCAGATCCGCCGGCTTGTGGTGATAGCGCAGCAGATATTTCGCGAGCGTCGGCACGAGCGTACGCGAGAAGAAGTACGACGCGAGCATCGCGAACACCACCGCTTCGGCGAGCGGAATGAACAGATAGTGCGCGACGCCCGTCAGCAGAAACATCGGCACGAACACGATGCAGATCGACAGCGTCGACACGAGCGTCGGAATCGCGATCTGATGCGCGCCGTCGAGAATTGCCTGTTCGAGCGTCTTGCCCTGTTCGAGTTGATGGCTGATGTTTTCGATCGCGACGGTCGCGTCGTCGACGAGAATCCCGACCGCGAGCGCGAGCCCGCCCAGCGTCATGATGTTGATCGTCTGACCGAGCGCCGAGAGCGCGATGACCGACGTGATCATCGACAGCGGAATCGACACCGCGATGATCAGCGTGGCGCGCCAGTTGCCGAGAAACAGCAGAATCATCAGACCTGTCAGGCATGCGGCGATCAGCGCTTCGCGCAGCACGCCCTGCACCGACGCACGCACGAACAGCGACTGGTCGGCGACGGGGTCGATGTTCAGCGACGCCGGCACGAGATTGCGCAGCGTCGGCATCATCGTCTTGATGCGATCGACGATATCGAGCGTGGATGTGTTGCCGCTCTTGTTGATCGTGAGCAGCGCGGCGCGCTGGCCGTTCACCCGCACGATGTTGGTCTGCGGCTGATAACCGTCGCGCACGTGCGCGACATCGCGGATATAGATGGTGCCGTTCGCGGTCGTGCGGATCGGAATGTTGTTCAGGCCCGCGAGCGAATCAGGGCTGCCGTTCATTTCCACCGAGTACTCGGTCGAACCGATTTTCGCGGTGCCGGACGGCAGGATCAGGTTCTGCGCGGAGACCGCGTTGACCACGTCCATCGGCGACAGATTGCGCTCCTGCAGCTTGCGCGAATCGATATCGACCATGATCTGCCGCTGCTTGCCGCCATACGGCAGCGGCGCGGACGCGCCGGGCACGGTGGCGAGTTGCGTCTTCAGGAAGTTGTTGCCGAAGTCGTACAGCTCCTGCTCGGTCAGCGACGCGGACGACAACGCCAGCCGCAAAATCGGCACCGTCGACGCGTTATAGCGCAGGATGTTCGGCGGCGTGATGCCGGGCGGCAGCGAGCGCAATTGCGTCTGCGACAGCGCGGTAACTTGCGCGAGCGCTTCGTCGATATTCGCGCCCGGCTGGAAAAAGATCTTGATCACCGTGATGCCGTTCAGCGACGTCGATTCCGTGTGCTCGATATCGTTGACCGCGACCGACAGTCCGCGCTCGTAGTTGAGCGCGATGCGCCGCTCCATTTCGTCGGCGGGCAGGCCGTTGTACGACCAGATCACCGAGAGCACCGGAATGTCGATGTTCGGGAAGATGTCGGTAGGGGTGCGCAGAATCGTCAACGGTCCGACGATCAGCAACAGCAGCGCCAGCACGATGAACGTATAGGGGCGCCGCAGTGCGAGACGAACGATCCACATGGCTAGGGCAGACGAATGAGGCGGGCAGCGGCGCAAAGCGTGCCGCGCGTGTTGCGTGCGCCGCGAAGGTGAGCGCGTGGCGATACAGCGCTCGTATCAGGCAGGTCGTTGTGGCGGCGCACGTTTTTGATGTCTCCCCCCCGGCAGGGTTTATGATGGTCTTCATTGCGACGTCTTATGCCGAGATCATCGGTCGCGCGCAGCGTAATTGGAATAGGGCGAAACGACTGGTGAAAGCCTTCTATTCGCGCTTCCCAAGGCCCCGCAAAACGGGAACAATGACTCGAACCTCTCACGCGCAAAGCGCGCGGCGGTTTAGGTGCGTTCGCAACGTTGGCGGCGAAGCGGCGCTTTTTATCATCACCTCGACCGGCGTGAAATCATAAAGCCGGCTAAGGGAAACGGGGAAATATCATGCAAGTCGGTTCCATTGTCCGATCGGTACATATCGCCGTGCCGCAAGGCGCGCGCGGAATCGTCATGCGCATTCTCGGCGACATGGCGATGGTGGCGTGGTATGCCGGCGAACCCGGCGTATCGCAGCAACTGAATACCGAACCCTTTTTCCTCGAAGATCTGATCGATACCGGCGATGTGATACGTCCGGCCGGCGCGCAGACGCATTGAACGCGACTGCTGTTACCGATGTGTGTGAATTGTAGTCTTGTTGTAAGGCGTGGTTAGGCTGGGTGCCTGGCGGCGGCACAAGCCGGAGGTCGAGCCGCGAATCGGACAGCATCGAGCCACGCATGGACTCACGTTGTGAGCTGCCGCTCTCGTCTTTAACGACGGCGCGGCGCACAATGCGGGGCATGAACGACACCACTCCCGACATTCCCAATCCCGAGGCCGGCGCGAACCGCGCCGTGCCGTTCGCCCGGCTCACGCCTGAAACCGTGCTCGACGCGCTCGACGGCGTGCTCGCGACGGCCGGCGTGCGCACCGACGGTCGCCTGCTGCCCCTCAACAGCTACGAGAACCGCGTGTACCAGGTCGGCGTCGAAGACGGGCCGCCCGTGGTCGCGAAGTTCTATCGTCCGGAACGCTGGAGCGATGCCGCGATCCTCGAAGAGCACGCTTTCGTCGCGGAGCTCGCCGCGCGCGAAATTCCGGCTGTGCCCGCGCGCGTGCTGGACGGCCGTACGCTTCACACCTTCGACGGTTTCCGCTTTTCTGTCTTCGAGCGGCGCGGCGGCCGCGCGCCGGATCTCGACCGGCGCGATACGCTGGAATGGCTGGGGCGTTTCATCGGACGCATTCATGCAATCGGGCAGACGCGGAATTACGCGGAGCGTCCCACGCTCGACATCGACACGTTCGGCTACGAGCCGCGTGATTTCCTGCTCGCGCAGCGTTTCGTGCCCGACGACGTGCGCACGGCGTGGGAAACCGTCGTGAACCTCGCGCTCGAAGGCGTCGCGCATGCGTTCGAACGTGCCGGCGAAATTCGCACGCTGCGCCTGCACGGCGACTGTCATCCGAGCAATGTGCTGTGGACTGACGCGGGTCCGCATTTCGTCGATTTCGACGATAGCCGCATGGGTCCCGCGATTCAGGATCTCTGGCTGCTGCTGCCGGGCGAGCGCGCGGAGGCGTCACGCGCGCTTGCGGATCTGCTCGCCGGTTACGAGGATTTCTGCGACTTCGAGCCGCGCGAACTGTATCTGATCGAGGCGCTGCGCACGCTGCGGCTGATTCACTACCAGGCATGGCTCGCGCGTCGCTGGAGCGACCCGGCATTTCCAGCCGCGTTTCCGTGGTTCAACACGCAGCGTTACTGGGAGGAGCGCATTCTGGAGATGCGCGAGCAGATCGGCGCGATGCAGGAAGGGCCGTTGTGGCCGGTTTGACGATTTTGAGACGTCGGCGCATCGTCCTGGTCGCGCGCGCGATTCGAAACCGGTTGGCGGCATGTTCGTCGCATGCGGATTTGAGTCCTGGTGCTGGATTCGTCACACCAGAAAAGTGAAGGAAGATCGCCTCTAAAAGCGCTTTCGGGATTCGATCCGGAGGCCGCTAACGCTGGTCTCCTTCCCGCGTGACCGGCCTCGGCGTGACGCTCATGTACTGCTTCAGATCGGGCTTGCCCAAAGCAAGCAGGTTGAGCATCGCGACACCAAGACGGCGAGCGAATTCATCGTCGATCCGGTAGTCGAACTCGTCCAGCAGGATCGGCATGTCGAGCTTGCCGGCGAGCAGCGGCACGAGCTTCGCCGGATCGGCCGTCTGCACGCTGAATTTCTGCTGATGCTCGTCGTAGCTCAATACGACCGAGTAAGGTGGATGCGTTGCCATTAATATCCCCTGCATTGCTGATAGTTCACGAATGCCTGCTGTTTGCAGAGCGCCAAACCCCGGAAGCCTCCCATAGCGCTTGCGAGCGCGTTGCACAGATCGAGGTCCCGCTCATATTGCGTGAAGCATTCGGCCTCATTCGCTTCGCTAACACCTCTTGCGGCCAGATCAAATGCATTGTTACTCGCCGGGTTCGCCGAGTACTCGAACGGCTGCGCATTCCCGAACAGTGTCGGCATATTGTTCGTATCAGCGTCGATACCGTCCTTACTGACCACAATAGCTATCGCCCCGGTCAGGCCGAACCATTCAAAGCTACCAACATCGCCGCTAGCCGTATCGACGACGGCAACGCCGCCATCGCTGCCGGCAATCAGCAGCGACTTCCCGGAGGCGATGATGGGGCTTTTCACCACTGCCGAAAGTGGACCGTTCAGCGTCACTGATATCGGATCGCTACATCCTTCGCCTGAGGGCGGCGGCCGCTCCGATGCAAGTGGGGGACGCCCATCCGGGGCAGTCTGTTTCAGGCCGCGCAAGTGATTGGAGACGAACGACAGCACATCGTCCAGTTCGCTGCGAGTGGGTTTGCGAAAGTCGAAATCCGTGCGGAAGTGCTCATTGAAGTCCCGCTGGTCCTCTTTCAACTGGCTGCGAGCTGTTTCCTCTTCGTTGTCAGCCATAGACGTCAAAGGGTGCATAAAGAGTGTCGTACATCGGCGGTCAACCCGGCTTTGTTGCCTGCTGGAACGCACATCGTAGCGGGCATGGGCCGCCTACGGATCGATCTCGAAAAAATTTGACACGCTGTAACATCTCGGGCGCATCACCACGCCCACCCCTCAAGGCGCCTGCGACGCCACACTCGACGACTCCACCAACGTCGACCTGACGATCACTTCCGCGCGCACGTCGCGCCCGATCGCTTCGATAGCAGGCCGCATCTGCGTGAAATCGTCGGGCGTGCAGACGTCGCTGTCGAAATGGGTCGTGCCGTCGCGCGTCATCGTGATCACGTTGCTTTGCGGATCGAACGTGTAATGCGATTCGAAATCGACGAAGCGGTCCTGCGTGCGCTTCGGCTCCGGCATGTCGAGCACGTGGAAATTGGCGGGCAGCTCGATGCGCGCGCGTTCGTGCACCGCGAGGTTGTGGCACACGAACGGCTGGGTGCGCTTGCGCTCGCCGAGCCAGTAGCGCGTGTCCGCCTCGACGCCGCCGCCGAGGCTCGTCAACGCCGGAATCGATGCCGTCATGCCGGTCACGACGAGGCTCTCCAGCGTGCCCTTCATCGTCAGCGTCAGCGGGCCGTCGGTCGCGGCGAGATCGCTCGTCGTGAGTGTCGCGGTGCCGCGCAGATTCGCGTTGCGCAGCTCGGCCTGAATCGATTCCTCGCGTTGCGCGGCCGTCTGCGTGCGCAATCTCGCGCGCGCCTGTTCGGCGTACGGCCCGGCGTCCCGCAGCCGATACGTGAAGCTCGCCGAGCCGTCCGGCTCGATCCTGATCGCGAGGTCCGTGCTGCGCGTCATCGGCGCGGTGGCGGGGGTGCGCGCGAGTACGCCGTCGCCGACCAGCACGGTCGGCCGGTTCATGTCGGATGAAGGCAGAAAGCCGAATTCGACGTTCGACGCGGTCGAATCCGCGTACATCTGCAAATCGGGCAGCCACGTGATCACGTGGTTGATGACGCCGTAGCCGGCCACGCTTGGCAGCGTATAGATCGTGCCGTTGCTGATCAGCGCGGGTTCATTGCGCACGTCGACCGCGTCGAGCATCGCGCCGTAGAGCGCGACGTGATCCTTGCAATCGCCGTAGCGGTTCGCGAGGATCGCGCTCGCGCTGTGCGGCACGACCGCGCCGCGTCCGACGTTGATCGCGACGTAGCGCACGTTGCGGCGCACCCAGTCGTACAGCGTTTTGGCCTTGTCGCGCGGCGTGCGGTCGTGCGCGGTGAGCTGGCGCGCGAGCTGCGTGAGCACGGCGTCGTGCGCGCCCAGGTCGGCCGCCGAGTCGCGATAGGACGCGGCGAACGCGGCATAGCTCGGAAAGGTCGACACCATCAGCCGGTCGCCGTACGACACGTACGCGACCGAGCCGCGCTCGAGCCGGTCGAAATGCGCCCTGTCGTAGCGGAATTCATAGCGGGTGCGACCATCGCGCGTGATGGGCGGCAGCGCATCGAAGCCGCGCGCGTCGGCATGGAGCGGCTTGTCGGCGGGCAGATCGTAGATCAGGCGGAAGTTGCGCGTCGGCGCGAGATCGGGCGGCGTGAAATCGCTGAACTGGCCCGGCACGATCGGCTGCCGCTGCGTCTTCAGATAGGTCAGATGCACGCGCGCGCCCGGTTCGACCGCGGGAAACACGATCACCTTCTCCTGGATGTCCTGAAACATCGGCGCGTTGAACGAACGGGCTTCCTGCACGTCGCGGATCTGCTCGGGCTGCACGTCGTGACGCTCGCCATCGGCGGTGATCGTATAGGCCTCGATGATCCGCACGTCCGCCATGTTGCGGTTGAACCAGACGTATTGCTGCGCGACCCGCTCGACGCCGGCTTTGTTGTTCACGCGCAGCGTCATCGAATCGAGCTTCGTGTATGAGCCGTCCGCGTTGACCGTGAAGGTCTGCGTCTCGCCTTCGTTGGTGTAGGGATCGTCCAGTTTGACCGGCACGCTTGCGCTCGCGGCGTGAATGCCGGCGAGCCAGCCGATGAAGGCAACGCGGATCAGGAGAAAGAGTCGCATGACGGGCGGTATCCGAACGATGAACGTCGACGGGATCGCCAGCTAGAGTCGGTTCGCGCCGGTCGGATGTCAAGCGGCTGGCGCGCATTCGGCGGGTGGAGCCCACTCGTTCGGAACAGCGTGGCATTGAGCAAATCGCCCGATTGTGCAATGATAACGATTCTCAATTGAAAGGCGTCGCCAGCTTCCCGTCACATTTCTCCTCCTCTGTGACTGCCAGCCAGCCTCTCAGCCGGATCACCAGGACCGCAAGCCTGGTGATCCGGCACCTTCCCCCGGATTTTTCCCACCGCTGCCATACGGGCGCGCCTTACCTTTACGTCGCGCCGGCGGCGGCTTAACCGCCGCGCCTGGAGTACGTACGTTGTGAACGCGCCCGACTCGCTTGATTTCAAACCCGATACCCCCGCCGCCGACGCGCCGCGGCGCATTCATCCGTTGCTCGACGACGCGCAGCAGGCGGCGCGCCGGCAGCGCTCGCGGCGCGCGAATTTCATCAAGTGGCTGCGCAAGGTGCATGGCTGGGTCGGCCTGTGGGGCGCGGTGCTCGGCATGATGTTCGGCGTGACCGGCTTTCTGCTGAATCATCGCGGCGGTCCGCTGAAGATTTCGACGGGCGCGCCGCAGGTCGAAGAAATGCAGATCGCGGTGCCGCGGACGCCGCTGCGCTCGCCGATGGAGATGGCGAAGTGGCTCAGCAGCGAACTGAAGATCGACGGCAGGCTGGGGCGCATCAAACGCGAGCCGGCGCACCCGGTCGCCTGGGGTGAGCGCAGCACGATCCAGCCGGAACTGTGGCAGATCGGCATCATGGGACCGGGGCACAGCGTACAGGCCGAGTACTGGGTCGGCAACGGCTTCGTGTCGGTGAAGCGCACGCACAACTCGTTTCTCGCGACGTTGAACAACCTGCACAAGGGCGTGGGTTTGAGCGTCGGCTGGGTATTGCTGATCGATACGATCGCGGGCAGTCTGATTCTGCTTTCGCTGACCGGCGTGCTGCTGTGGACCGAGTTGAACAAGCGCCGCATGATCGGGGCGGTACTCGTGGGCGGCTCGGTGATCGCGGCGGTGGTTTGCGGGTTGATGTGAGCGAGGGCGCGATGATTCGCGTTGCGCGGTCCGATGCCCCGCGCGCAACGTTCATTTGCGCTCGATAGGTACTACACGCTGCAAGCCGCTCCACCCGAGGCGGCAATCTCGCGTGCCGCCTTCGCGCCTTCGACCCGCAGCAGCGTCGGCAGCGACACGCCGTTCTTCGCGGCCGTCACCTCGGCGAGAATCGACACCGCGATTTCAGGCGGCGTCCTGCTGCCGATATAAATGCCGACCGGGCCATGCAGGCGGGCCAGCTCGGCTTCGTTCAGATCGAACTCCTTCAGCCGCTCGCGCCGCGCGTGATTATTCCTGCGGGAACCCAGCGCGCCGACATAGAACGCCGGTGTCTTCAACGCTTCCATCAGCGCGAGATCATCGAGCTTCGGATCATGCGTGAGCGCGATCACCGCGCAGCGCTCGTCGAGCTTCATATCGATCACGGTATCGTCCGGCATCGTGCGCACGATCTTCGTGCCGGGCACGTCCCATTCCTCGGTGTATTCCTCGCGCGGATCGCACACCGTCACCTGATAGTCAAGCCCCACCGCGATATGACACAGGTAGCGCGACAGTTGCCCCGCGCCGATCACGAGCATCCGGTAGCGCGGGCCGTGGATCGTCAGCAGGCGCTGGCCGTCGAAATGCACGCCGTCGGTGGCCTGCGCGTTGTCGAGCCGCACCGCGCCGGTCGTCATATCGACTTCGCGCGCGACGAGCCGCCCGCTCTCCACCGCGCGACACAGCTCGCCAATGCCGCTCGTCCGCGTCAACGGTTCGAGCACGAGCTGGATCGTGCCGCCGCACGGCAGTCCGAAGCGATGCGCTTCCTCCGCCGTGATGCCGTACTTCACCGCTTCCGGATGTGTTTGCTCGATACCGCGTTGCCGCACGCGATCGATCAGATCGTCTTCGATGCAGCCGCCGGATACCGAGCCCACCACGAGTCCGTCGTCGCGCACCGAGAGCATCGCGCCCTCGGGACGCGGCGACGAGCCCCATGTCTTCACGACCGTCACCAGCAGCGCGCGATGCCCTTCTTCCAGCCAGCGGGCGCTGGACTTCAGGACTTCGAGATCCACGCTGTCCATGATTTCTTCCCTTTCTTTGCCTCGCCGCCAGACTCGCCGTCCGCGGTCCCGTTCGATTCCGCTTGCGCGGGCGCGGCTTCGGCCGCAGCCGATGCGTCGCCTTGCGCCGCGGCTTCGGCGTCATTGTCTCCTGAGTCTCCTGAGAGCTGGGCGCCGAAGCGCCGGAAAAATTCCCCGGCAATCTTGCGCGCCGCGCCATCGACAAGCCGCGAGCCGATCTGCGCGAGCTTGCCGCCGACCTGTGCGTTCGCCGTGTAGCTGAGCTTCGTCGCGGCGTCGCCGTCGGCTTCGAGCGTGACCTGCGCATTGCCCTTCGCGAAGCCGGCGGCGCCGCCCTGGCCTTCGAAGACGATCGTGTAGGTGTTCGGCGCATCGATGTCGGTCAATTGCATGCGCCCCTTGAAGCGCGCCTTGACCGGGCCGACCGCCGCGCTCAGCGCGACCAGGTACGCGTTTTCTCCGTCGGGGTCGATGCTTTCGCAGCCGGGGATGCAGGCGCGCAGAATTTCGGTGTCGTTCAACGCGTCCCACGTTTGCTGTTGCGCGACCGGCAGCGTGTGGGTTTCGGTCAATTCCATGACGTTGCTCCTGCGAGTGTCGTCGCGGCGACGGCGTGGCGAGGCGCGCGCGTGAGTTGCGCGAGATCGCGGCCGAACACTGCGAGACTGTCCAGATTATGAACCGGGCGATGCGCGTCGACATACGGGAGGATCGCCTGCACGCCGCGTGCTTTCGGTGTGAAGCCGCTGAAACGCAGCAGCGGATTGAGCCAGACGATCCGATGCGCGAAGCGCGCGAGGCGCGCCATTTCGGTGTCGAGCACGTCGATCGCTTCGTGATCGAGTCCATCGGTGACGAGCAGCACGGTCGCGCGGCCGGTCAGCACGCGGCGCGCCCAGCGCCGGTTGAATTCGGCGAGCGCCGCGCCGATGCGCGTGCCGCCCGACCAGTCGATCACCTGATCGCTGAGCGTCGCGATCGCGACGTCCGGGTCGCGCTCGCGCAACGCGCGCGTCGCGTTCGTGAGCCGCGTGCCGAACAGGAACACCTGCAGGCGTTCGCGCGACTGCAACAGCGCGTGGCAGAAGTACAGCACCGCGCGCGAGTAGTTGCTCATCGAGCCGGAGATATCGAGCAGCAGCACGAGCGGCGGTTTGCGTTCGACGACCGCGCGATATTTCCACACGGTCCAGTCGCCGCCCGCGCGCACCGCGTGCCGCGCGCTCGCGCGCAGGTCCGCATGCGTGCCGTGCGACGCCGCCTTCAGGCGGCGCGTGGGTTCGGTCGCGAGCGGCAGACGCTGGCCGCGGATCAGATGGCGCAGGCTGCGCCATTCGTCGGCGGTGAGCGTGTCGAAATCGCGGTGACGCAGACGCTCCTCCGCGCTGAACGTGAGCTGCGCGTGCAACTCGTGCTGCTCGGTTTCCCGCGGTGCGTTCAGATGCGGCGACGGCGGCATGCGTACCGCGAGCGCATCGGCGAGACGGTTGTTGCGTTTCGGCGGCGGCAGCCCGTCGTGGACTTTCGGCAACAGCAGCGCGCGCAGCTTGCCTTCCCAGTCGGGATCGCGCCAGAACAGATCGAACGCGGCATTGAAGAGCTCGCGCTCGTCCGGCGCGGTGACGAGCAGCGCGGCGAGCGCGGCGCGCACGTCGTCGCGGCGGCCGAGGTCGATCCACTGCAACGCGGCGAGCGCGTCGACGGCCTGCGCGGGCGACATCGGCAGGCCCGCGCCGCGCAGCACGCGCACGAAGTGGACGACGTTGCGCGCGAGCATCGGCGCGCCGTCCGGCGATGCGGCGGCCCGCTTCCCGTTGCCCCGATCGTTCGCGTCGCTTCGATTTGCCATGCCGGCTATCCTCGGTATCCTCAGGCAGACAGACATTGCGCGATCCGCGCGGTGTCCACCCGCGCGAGATCGTCCTGATACTTGAGCAGCACGCCGAGCGTGTTCTGCACCGATTGCGGATCGAGTTCCGTCACGGACAGCGCTTCGAGCGCGCGGCACCAGTCGATCGTTTCGGCGATGCCCGGCGCCTTGAACAGATCCATCCCGCGCAGCTGGTGCACGAAATCGACCGCGCGCCGCTGCAATTGCGTCGACGTTTGCGGCGCGCGCGCGGCGACGATCTCGAGTTCGCGCTCGCGGTCCGGATAGCCGATCCACTGATACAGGCAGCGGCGCTTCAGCGCGTCGTGAACTTCGCGCGTGCGGTTCGACGTCATCACGACGAGCGGCGGCTGCGCCGCGCGCACGGTGCCGTATTCCGGAATCGATACCTGGAAATCCGAAAGCAGTTCGAGCAGGAAGGCTTCGAACGGCTCGTCGGCGCGATCGATTTCGTCGATCAGCAGCACGCGCCGCGCGCCCGGATGATGTTCGTCGGGCAGCAGCGCCTGCAGCAGCGGACGCTTCAGCAGGAATTCGCCGCGATACAGCGTGTCGTTGTCGGGACGCTCGCCGCTCGCTTCGGCGAGCCGCAGCGCCATGATCTGGCGCGGGTAGTCCCATTCGTAAAGCGCGCTCGCGGTGTCGAGCCCTTCATAGCATTGCAGCCGCAGCAGCGTGGTGCCGAGCATGCCCGCTGCGGCTTTCGCGAGTTCGGTCTTGCCGACGCCCGGCTCGCCTTCGACGAACAGCGGCCGCTCCATGCGCAGCGCGAGATACAGCGCGGTCGCCAGTTCGCGGCTCGCGAAATAGCGTTGGGCGGCGAGTTGGGCAAGGGTGTCGTCGATCGAAGCCGGCTGCATGGGTGGTCCTGAATCCGCGCGATGAAGCGTAGGTAAAGCGTGGCGCAAGTAATGAGCGGAAAGCGCGAAGCCGGCTGGCCCGCATGCGGCGCCGATGCGCGTGGGGCCGGTTGTGTCAGCCAGGGCCGCTAACTGTTCGCCTTCGTGACCGCGCGCGCGGCGAGCACCGGAATCAGATGCGCGCGGTATTCGGCGCTCGCGTGCATATCCTCGTTCAGATCGGCGGCGGACACGCTGACCGCGCGCGCGGCGTCCGGCGTGAAATTCGCCGACAGCGCGCTTTCCAGCTCCGGCACGCGAAACACCGACGACGCGGCACCCGTGACCGCCACGCGCACGCCGCTTGCGAACTTCGCGACGAACACGCCGACCAGCGCGAAGTGCGACGCGGGGTTGCGGAATTTCTCGTACGCGGCGCGCTCGGGCACCGGAAACTCGACGGCGACGATCAGCTCGTCGGGCGCGAGCGCTGTCTCGTACATGCCGACGAAGAAATCGCCCGACGCGATGCGGCGGCGGTCGGTGACGATCGTCGCATCGAGCCCCATCGCCGCGGCCGGATAGCATGCGGCCGGATCGTTGTTGGCGAGCGAGCCGCCGATCGTGCCGAGCGCGCGCACCTGGCGATCGCCGATATGGCCGGCGAGCTCCGCGAGCGCCGGCAACACGCGCCGCACGTCCGCGTGATCGGCGACGTCCGCGTGGCAGACCGCCGCGCCGATCGTCACCGTTTTGGCGTCGACGCTGATCGATTTCAGCGCGGGAATCCGCGTCACGTCGATCAGTTGCGACGGCTGCGCGAGACGCAGCTTCATCGTCGGCAGAAGGCTCTGGCCGCCGGCGAGGAATTTTGCGTCGCTGTCGGCGGTGAGGGCCGCGGCGGCCGCTTTCGGATCCGTCGCGCGTTGATACTCGAATGAATACATGTCGAATGCTCCGCTCAGGATCTCAGTGGGGTTGCGCAGCCGCGTGAATCGCGGACCACACGCGATGCGGGGTGGCCGGCATCTGCAGATCGGTCACGCCCAGCGGCGCGAGCGCGTCGATGATCGCGTTGATCACCGCCGGCGGCGAACCGATCGCGCCCGCCTCGCCGCAACCTTTGACGCCGAGCGGATTGTGCGTGCACGGCGTGCCTTTCGCGGTTTCGACGGTGAAGTCGGGCAGATCGGACGCATGCGGCATCGCGTAGTCCATATACGAGCCGGACAGCAACTGGCCGCTATCCTTGTCGTACACGCAGCGCTCGAGCATCGCCTGACCGATGCCCTGCGCGAGCCCGCCATGCACCTGGCCCTCGACGATCATCGGGTTGATCACGTTGCCGAAATCGTCGACCGCGGTGAACTGCTGGATGCGGCACACGCCCGTCTCCGGATCGACTTCGATCTCGCAGATATACGCGCCGGCCGGATACGTGAAGTTGGTCGGATCGTAGAACGCGCTTTCCTCGAGGCCGGGTTCCAGCACGTCGAGCGGATAGTTGTGCGGCACATAGGCCGCGAGCGAAATCTCCGCGAATGCTTTCGTGCGGTCGGTGCCCGCGACGCGGAACACGCCGTTCTGGAACTCGATGTCTTCGGCCGACGCTTCCAGCAGATGCGCGGCGATCTTCTTCGCCTTCGCCTCGATCTTGTCGAGCGCCTTCATGATCGCCGAGCCGCCCACCGCGATCGAGCGCGAGCCGTACGTGCCCATGCCGAACGCGATGCGGCCGGTGTCGCCGTGCACGATCTCGACGCTTTCGAGCGGAATGCCGAGCCGCTCCGCGACCACCTGCGCGAAGGTCGTCTCATGCCCCTGGCCGTGACTGTGCGAACCGGTGAACACCGTCACCGAGCCGGTCGGATGCACGCGTATCTGGCCGACTTCGAAGAGACCCGCGCGCGCGCCGAGCGCGCCCGCGATGTTCGACGGCGCGAGACCGCATGCCTCGATGTAGCACGAGTAGCCGAGGCCGCGCCGTTTGCCGTTCTTTTCGGATGCCTCGCGCCGCGCGGCGAAACCCTTGACGTCCGCGAGTTCGAGCGCGCGCGTGAGCGTCGCGTTGTAATCGCCGGTGTCGTAGGTGAGGCCGACCGGCGTCGCGTACGGGAACTGCGTGATGAAGTTGCGGCGGCGGATTTCGGCGGGATCGAGCTTCATCTCGCGCGCCGCGGCTTCCACCAGACGCTCGACGACGAACGTCGCTTCCGGGCGGCCCGCGCCGCGATAGGCATCGACCGGGACCGTGTTGGTGAACACCGCCTTCACTTCCGCGTAGATCGCGGGCGTTGCGTATTGGCCGGCGAGCAGCGTCGCGTACAGGATCGTCGGCACGCTGGAGGCGAACGTCGACAGATACGCGCCCATGTTTGCGATCGTGTGCACGCGCATCGCGAGGAACCTGCCGTCCGCGTCCATTGCGAGTTCGGCTCTGGTCACGTGATCGCGGCCATGTGCATCGGAGACGAATGCTTCGGAGCGCTCCGCGGTCCATTTGACCGGCCGGCCGATCTTCTTCGACGCCCACGTGAGCGCGACGTCTTCCGCATACAGGAAGATCTTCGAGCCGAAGCCGCCGCCGACGTCCGGCGCGATCACGCGCAGCTTCGATTCCGGCAGCGACAACACGAACGCCGCCATCAGCAGCCGCTCGACGTGCGGGTTCTGATTCGCGACATACAGCGTGTAGCTCTCGTCCTGCGCCGAATAGTTCGCATTGACCGCGCGCGGTTCGATCGCGTTCGGTACCAGCCTGTTGTTGACGATGTCGAGCGTGGTGACGTGCGCGGCTTTCGCAAACGCGGCGTCGGTCGCGGACTTGTCGCCGTGGCCCCAGTTGTAGCAGACGTTGTCGGGCACTTCGTCGTGCACTGCCGCTTGTCCCGGGTCGGACGCATGCGCGGGATCGACCACCGCCGGCAGCACGTCGTAATCGACGTCGATCAGTTCGGCCGCGTCTTTCGCGGCCTTGATCGAATCGGCGATCACGAGCGCGACCTGATCGCCGACGTGGCGCGCTTTCGTATGCGCAATCACCGGATGCGGCGGCTCGTTCATCGGCTTGCCGTCGATGCTGTGAATCAGCCAGCCGCACGGCAGTCCGCCGACGTTCTCCGCGGCGAGATCCGCGCCGGTGAAGATCGCGACGACGCCCGGCGACTGCTTCGCCGCGCTCGTGTCGATGTGGTTGATTTTCGCGTGCGCGTGCGGCGAGCGCAGGAACACTGCGTAAGTTTGCTGCGGCAGCACGATGTCGTCGGTGTACTGGCCTTTGCCGGTGAGGAAGCGATAGTCTTCCTTGCGTTCGACGGCGGCACCGATCAGGTGCGGGGTATCGGGTGCGTTCATCGTCGGCTCCTCAGGCGGCGGGCGCGGTGGCCGCGCCTGCGTTCGCGGGGGTGCTGGCTTTTGCGCCGGGCGCGCCGGACTTCATGCCCTTCGCGCCTTCGAGCACCGCCTTGACGATGTTGTGATAGCCGGTACAGCGGCACAGATTGCCGTCGAGCTGCGCGCGCACGTCGTCGCCGGTGAGATCGGGTTGACGCTCGGCGAGCGACACCGCGCTCATCACCATGCCCGGTGTGCAGAAGCCGCATTGCAGGCCGTGGCAGTGCCTGAACGCGGCCTGCATCGGATGCAGCGTGCCGTTTTGCGAGAGCCCTTCGATGGTGGTGACTTGCGCGCCATCGGCTTGCGCCGCGAGGATGTTGCAGGATTTGATCGCCCGGCCGTTCAGATGCACGGTGCAGGCCCCGCATTGGGCCGTATCGCAGCCGACATGCGTGCCGGTCAGACGGAGTTGGTCGCGCAGGAACTGGACAAGCAGGGTGCCGGGGTCGACTGTCGCGCTGACAGGCGCGCCGTTGACCGTCAGACTGATGCTGATTGCCATGGAGTTGTCTCCTTGTCGATCGGAGCGAGGGCTGAAGCGCCGACTCCGATCGCACGCTTTGGCGTGTCGACCGGAATTGGCGCTTCAGCGCTTACCGCGATCCCATGCAAGATGGTTGCTGTGGGTGATCGGACCTGTGATTTTTATTGCCCTTGCTTTCCTTCGACTGCGTGCTGACTGCTATTCGCGAGGTCCGACGAGGGTGCTACGGGTTTTTATGGGTCTGCCGAAAAGTAAAGCACAAATCGCGCGGGCGCGCTATGAGGGGAAGTGTGTTCGGAGCGCGAGGGCGCGGGAACGCGGGAACCGCGGGAACATTACTTCGCCAGTTTCGAATGACGGCGCGAGTAGCCGAAGTAGATCACCATGCCGATCGCCAGCCAGATCATGAACGCGGCCCACGTAATGCCTTGCAGATTGAGCATCAGGAACAGGCACGATGCGACCGCGAGCACCGGTACGACCGGCACGCCCGGGCAGCGGAACGCGCGCGGCAGTTCGGGGTGCGTCCTGCGCAGCACGAGCACCGCGATCGACACCATCGAAAACGCGGCCAGCGTGCCGATATTGATCAGTTCAGCCAGCACGTCGAGCGGCACGAGCGCGCCGATCAGGCCGAAGAAAATGCCGACGAGCCACGTCGTGAAGAACGGCGTCGCGAAACGCGGATGCAGTTTCGACAGCTTCGCGGGCAGCAGGCCGTCGCGCGACATCGCGAAGATCACGCGCGTCTGGCCGTAGGCCATCACGAGAATCACGGTCAGCATGCCGAGCACCGCGCCGAGATCGATGAAGCCCGCGACCCAGTTTTGCCCCGCCTGCTGCAACGCGTACGACACCGGGTGCGAGATACCCATGAACTTCGCCGACGGCACGATGCCGGTCACGACCGCCGCGACCGCGACGTACAGGACCGCGCACACGCCGAGCGACGCGATGATGCCGATCGGCAGATCGCGCTTCGGATTCTTCACTTCCTCCGCCGCGGACGACACCGAGTCGAAGCCGATGAACGCGAAGAACATCACCGCGGCGGCGCCGAACACGCCGTTCCAGCCGTTCGGCATGAACGGATGCCAGTTCGCGGGGCTCACGTGGAACACGCCCACCGCGATCACCAGCAGCACGACGGTCACCTTGATCGCGACCATGATGTTGTTGATCCGCGTGGATTCGCGCACGCCGAGCGACAGCAGCGTCGTGATCGCCATCATCACGAGGAACGCTGGCAGGTTGAAGAGCGTTGCGTGTCCGGGGATCGCGCCGGGCGCGGCCGTCAGCGCGAGCGGCAGCGATACGCCGAAACCCGCCAGCAGCGACTGCAGATAGCCCGACCAGCCGACGGATACCGCCGAGGTCGCGAGGCCGTATTCGAGCATCAGGTCCCAGCCGATGATCCATGCTGCCAGTTCGCCGAGCGTCGCATACGAGTACGTGTAGATCGAACCGGCGACCGGAATCGTCGACGCGAATTCCGCGTACGCGAGCGCGGCGAAGCCGCAGGCGATCGCCGCGATCACGAACGACACCATCAGCGCCGGGCCCGCTTGTACGGCGCCGGTGCCGGTCAGCACGAAGATGCCGGTGCCGATGATGGCGCCGACACCGAGGAAGGTGAGATCGAGCGCGCCGAGCGCCTTTTTCAGGCCGGCGTTCTGAGTGCTCGTCGCGAGCATGTGCTCGATGCTCTTTTTGCGAAGCAGGGACATTGGCGTGGGTCTCCAGTAGTGCACGCGTGTTGCGCGCCGAATGTCAGGGAAAACCCGCGATTCTAGCGGAAGCGCGCTGCTGGCCTTGCCGGCGAGGTCGTTTCCCGGGCTGGGGCGGCGGCCGGAAACGCTCGCCAGAAGGGAACTTCGGGGTGGTCTTCGCGTGTCGTGAGCCGGCTGCCGGCAAAGCTTTCACCGGAGACGCGATTAATGGGGAAGGAATCTCTCCGTCAACGAATGTGACGGCAGTGACGGCGGCGCAGTGAATCGTTGCGGCGCACCGCCGACGGCAAGCGGGCGGGGTTCAGCCCGCCATCGCCGGATTCAGGTCGACCAGACGGTTGCTCATCACGTAGAAGGTCAGCTCCGCGTTGTTGCGCAGCTTCATCTTCTCGAGCAGCCGGGTGCGGTACACGCTGACCGTCTTTACTGACAGCGACAGCGTGGCGGCGATATCGGTGAGCCGTTTGCCGGACGCGAGCATGCACAGCGTCTGGTATTCGCGGTCGGACAGCTTTTCGTGCGGCAACTGCTCGCCGTCGAACGACACGTAATCGGCGAGCGCTTCGGCCATCGCGGGGCTCACGTATTTGCGCCCCGCGGCGACCTGCTGGATCGCGCCGATCATCTGCGCGGTGTCGACCGTTTTCGACAGATAGCCGGACGCGCCGGCCTTCAGCGCGCGCACCGCGTACTGGTCCTCGCGGTACATCGAGAACATCAGCACGGCCACGCGCGGCGCCTTGCGCTTCAGACGCTTGAGCACTTCGACGCCGTTCATGTCGGGCAGCGAGATGTCGAGCAGCACGACGTCGAAGCTCTGCCGGATGACCGCATCGAGCGCTTCGGAGCCGTTTTGTGCCTCGGCGACCTCGCGCGCGACGCCGCGATCGAGCAGCAACTGGCGCACGCCCTGGCGAACCACGGCGTGATCCTCGACGATCAGGATGCGCAGGCTCATGTTCGGGCGCTCACGATTGCAGCGCGCGCCGGGCGGCGCGGGGCGCGGCTGGCGCAAGGAGCGCGTCCCAGGCGAAACGGGCCTGAACGAGGGTGCCGCCGTTGCCGTCGCCGTCGGCATGGGCGGCGCCGATGCGTCGCGCGCTTACCCGCAGCGTACCGTCGAACGCGGCGCAGCGCGCCTGCATGCCGGCGAGGCCGAAATGGTCGTTTGAGTCATCCCGGGCGCCGTGATTTTTCCGGGCGCCGCGCGCCAGGCCGATGCCGTTGTCGCTGACGCGCAGCGTCAGATGGTGGGGGCCGGTTTCGATACACACGTCGGCGGATGTCGCGCGCGCGTGCCTGGCGACGTTGTTCAGCGCTTCCTGCGCGACGCGGAACACGGCGAGCGCCGCGTCGGCGGGCAGGCGCGCAAGTCGCGCGTCGTCGGCGCTGGCGAACGTGGTGCGCAAGCCGGTGCGCGCGGCGAATTCGTCGGTCCAGCGTTGGATCGCGCCGGCGAGACCCATGCCGAACGATGGCGCGTGTAGCTGCGCGACCGCCTCGCGGTTCGCGGCGCACACGGCGTCGAGCGAACGGTTCGCGACCGCGAGTGCGTTTGCGCATTGCGGCGGAGCATCGGCGGGCAGCCAGGTTTCGATACCGGCGAGCGCGAAGCGTGTCGCGGTCAGTTCGGCGCCCACGCCGTCGTGCAGCTCGCGCGCGACGTGACGGCGGATGCTTTCCTGCGCCTGCACGAGTTCGACCGACAACTCGCGCACCCGCGCCCGCAGCCGCTCCAGCTCGCGCGCGGTGGCGAGCGACGGCGCGTCGAAGCCATCACGTGCCGCTGACGGCGCCAGCGGAGCGTTGAACGGGACGGCAATCGACGTATCCATGAATTTCCCTCTTGAGGAAGCGGTGTGGACAGCGAAGCAGGTGCGCACAGGCACGACGGACAAAACACCCTGGTCGAACGTAACGAAATTTACATTCAGTAACAAGTCGGGCGGACCACGGCCGGTTGGCCAAGGCATCTGATCCTGCGGCGCGATGATATCTCAAAAAAAAGAAAAATGCAGTCGTACCAAGGGTTAGCGCTTTATTTTTCATATAACGCTTAATCTTTTTTGACGTTTTTTTCATCCCGGCTGTCGGAATAATGCTGACGCAAAATGTCAACCGCACGGCGGCAATTTGTAACGGGCAACAAAAAAGGAGCCCGAGGGCTCCTTTTCGAGGATTCGCGGCGCGGGGGCCACGAAACGGAATGCGGACTCAGCCGACGAAGGCCTTTTCGACCACGTAGTGACCCGGTTCGTTATTGCTGCCTTCCTTGAAGCCCAGGTCATCGAGCAGCTTGCGCGTGTCGCGCAGCATGTGCGGGCTGCCGCACAGCATGACGCGGTCGTTTTCGAGCGAGAAGCCCGGCACGCCGAGGTCGGCGAACAGCTTTTCGGTTTCGATCAGCTCGGTGATGCGGCCGCGGTTCTCGAACGCCTCGCGCGTGACGGTCGGGTAGTACAGCAGCTTTTCCTGCACCAGCTCGCCGAGATGCTCGTGCGCCGGCAGGTGCTCGGTGATGTACTCCTTGTACGCGAGTTCGTCGACGAAACGGCAGGTGTGCGTGAGGACCACGCGCTCGTAGCGGTCGTAAATGTCCGGATCTTTAATGATCGACATGAACGGCGCGAGGCCCGTGCCGGTGGACAGCAGCCACAGCGTCTTGCCCGGCAGCAGGTTGTCGGCCATCAGCGTGCCGACCGGCTTCTTGCCGATCAGGACTTCGTCGCCGACCTTCAGGTGCTGCAGGCGCGACGTGAGCGGGCCGTCCTGCACCTTGATGCTCAGGAATTCGAGATGTTCCTCGTAGTTCGCACTGGCGAGGCTGTATGCGCGCAGGAGCGGCTTGCCGTCGACCGGGAGGCCCACCATCGTGAACTGGCCGTTTTCGAAGCGGAACGACGGGTCGCGCGTGCAGGTGAAGCTGAAAAGCGTATCGGTCCAGTGATGGACGCTCAGGACGGTTTGTGAATTGAGGTTGCTCATGGCTTCTTGGATAGTGCGAAAACAAAGGCGGCCAGTCGTCTGAGCCGGCCGGCACGGCAAGGGCGATGCTGCGCTGACCCGTGGTCGGGACTCACGCGCAATCCGCCATTTTACCGTGCCCGCTGTGCGGAGCCGCGGCGCTCGAGCGTGGTGAAACGGATTGCTGGACCAGGAAGCGGCGGCGCCGGGATTGCTGGCGCCGCAAAGTACGTTGGCGTGAGAGCGGCCGTGCTTCAGCGGGGTACGGCGATTCGGCGAACCCCGCGCAGGGCGGCTGCCATCGGCTGTCCGGCAGGCGCGAAAGCAGCGCGCCGCGCGGACGACAATTTCAGGATGATACCGAAAGGCGGCGTGCGGTGCAGCATTGACCCTGCTGATGAAACTGGCAAACGGAGGCCGGGAGGCCGGCAGGGGAGAGGCTGCGCGGAAAGAAGACAGGGGCAGTGTGCGGGGCCGGGTTCGTGGCAGGTGGTGTGGTGGCGCGCCATTTATCCCGGCCTATGCCGCCGCCACCCGCTTTTTCCCGCGTTCTTTCAGCACCCGCGCCTGCAACACGATCACGAGCAGCAGGAACACGCCGCGAATCACCGACTGCCAGTACGCGGACAGGCTGATAAAGCCCATCCCGTTCTCGAAGTTCAGCAGATTGAAGACGAGCCCGAGCAGCAGCACGCCGGCAATCGTCATCGCGACGGAACCCTCGCCGCCGGTCAGCAGCGTGCCGCCGAGCACGACCGCCGAAATCGCGAACAGCTCCCAGCCGACGCCTTCGTTCGGCTGCCCCGCGCCGAACTGAGCGGCGAGGATCACGCCCGCCATGCCGGCGAGCAGGCCGCTCACCGCGTAAGCCGTCACGAGCGTGCGGTCGACGTTCAGCCCCATCAGCCGCGCGGCTTCCTCGCTGCCGCCGATCGCCAGCGAATGCCGACCGAAGCGCGTGCTGCGCAGCGCGAGCCAGCCGGCCACCGCCGCGACCAGCGCGACGAGCCCCGGAATCGGCAGCCCGAACAGATCGCCCTGGCCGAAGTTGCCGAAGTTCGAATCGGCGGCGATCGACACCGCATCGTTCTTGCCCAGCAGCAGCGCGACGCCGTGCGCGCCGAGGCTCGTCGCGAGCGTCACGATGAACGGCAGGATCCGCAGCCGCGTGATGATGAGCCCGTTCAGCACGCCGACCGCGAGCCCGGCCGCGCAGCCCGCGAGCACCGCGACCCAGCCGCCGTAGACGCTCGTCAATGCGGCAACCACACTTGCGAGCGCCGCCACTGTGCCGACCGACAGATCGATGCCGCCCGTGATGATCACGAAGGCCATGCCGATCGAGATCAGCGCGAACATCGAGTTGTAACGCCAGAACGACGTGATGTTGTACGCCGAGCCGAAGTGCTCGTAGCGCACGAGGCCGAAGACGACGAGGGCCGCGAGCGCGAGCAGGATAGGAAGATTCTTTTTCATCGCATCGAGTCCTGAGGTGTCGTGCGGGGTTCTGTGTGCCTGCCCGGTGCGTCAGTCAGCGCGAGCGCCGCTGCACATACACGGCCGCGACGATGATGCCGGCCTTCACGACCAGTGCCGCCGCATCGGGAATGCCGTGCGCGAGCAGCGTGTAGCGCAGCAACTGGATGATCAGCGCGCCGATCAGTGTGCCGCCGATATACGCCTTGCCGCCCGTCAGCGCGGTGCCGCCGACCGCGACCGCGGCGATCGCGTCGAGCTCGACGCCGAGCCCCACGACGTTCGCATCCGACGACGAATTCACCGAGATCGAGATCAGCCCGGCGAGCCCCGCGAGCGCCGCGCACAGCGTGTAGGCGATCAGCTTGACGGTGGCGGTCGGCACGCCGCACAGATACGCGGCCTTCTCGTTGCCGCCGGTAATCAGCAGATACTGGCCGAACAGCGTCTTGCGCACGACCCACACGAATACCGCGACCAGCGCGAGCATCAGCAGCACCTGGAACGGCACGCCCGCGATCTTGCCGAGCGCGATCCACTGGAACGCGGGCGTGTTGAACGCCTGCAGGCTGCCGTCGGTGACGACCTGCGCGATGCCGCGTCCGGCGATGAACAGCACCAGCGTCGCAACGATCGGCTGCACCGCCAGCCTTGTCACGAGCAGGCCGTTGAACACGCCGCACAACGCGGCGGCGAGCACCGGCAGCACGAACGCGAGCGCGATGCCGAGCGGTCCGGAGATGTTCAGGAACAGCATCGGCGCGAGCGCGCCCGAAATCGCCATCGACGCGCCCACCGACAGATCGATGCCGCCCGTCGCCACCACCAGCGTCATGCCGATGCCGACGATCACGATCGTCACGACCTGCGTCATGTTCACGTTGAAGGTCTGCAGCGACCAGAAGTGCGGCGTGAAGATCAGGTTGAACAGCACCATCGCGAGCAGCACGATGATTTCGCGCTGCATCGCGAGATGGCGCCATTTCTGCATGCTGCTCGCCGGCTGCGTGCGCGGGGGCTGGGTGGATTGCATCGTGGTGGTGTCGCCGCGCGGCGGGTCGGTGCGCAAGGTATCGGTGTGCAGCTTAAGCGCCATGACGGTCGCCCTCCAACGCGTCTTCGATGTGTGCGGCATTGGCCGATTGGGCCGCTTCGGCCAGCGCCGACTGACCGTGGCTGCCGTAGGCGATCGCATCCATGATCGCGGTCTCGCTCATGTCGGCGCCGTTCAGCTCGGCGACGGTGTGTCCGTCGCGGATCACCACCGCGCGATCGGCGACCGCGGTCAGTTCCTCGAGTTCGGACGCGGACAGCAGCACCGCCAGCCCCGCGTCGCGCAGCTCGCGCACGATCTTCGCGACGTCGGCCTTCGCGCCGACATCGATGCCGCGCGTCGGCTCGTCGAGTAGCAGCAGCGACGGCTCGGCCGCGAGCCAGCGCGCGAGCAGTACCTTCTGCTGATTGCCGCCCGACAGCTCGCGGATCGGCTGATCGGCGGAACGCAGCTTGATGCCGAGCGTCTGGATGAAGCGCTCGACGATCGCCTGCTGTCTCTTCACGTCGACGATGCCGTTCTTCGCAAGCGTGCGCAGACATACGAGCGTGAGGTTGTCGCGCACCGACAGTTCGGGGACGATGCCTTCGCCCTTGCGGTCTTCGGTCAGATACGCAAGGCCGCGCGCAATCGCGTCCTGCGGCGACTTCAGCGCGACCGTCTCGCCGCCGATCGACAGCGACCCCTGTGTCAGCGGATCGGCGCCGAACATCAGCCGCATCGTTTCGGTGCGGCCCGAGCCGAGCAGCCCCGCGAGACCCACCGCTTCGCCCGCATGCACGTCGAGCGACACGCCGTTCACCTTCGGCGGCGCGCCGAGCTGGGTCGCGCCGATCACCTGCTTGCCGCGCTTCGCGAGATTCGCCTCGCGCGACGCGGTGTCTTCCTGCACCACGGCGGCGAGCGTGCGGCCGAGCATCGTCGTGACGAGCTGCAGCTTGTCCATCTCGGCCATCGTGCTTTGCGCGACCGTCTGGCCGTCGCGCATCACGGTCACGCGGTCGCACAGCGCGTACAGCTCGTCGAGCCGGTGCGACACGAAGATCACCGCGCGGCCGTCGTCGCGCAGCTTGCGCACGACGGTGAACAGCAACTCCACTTCGCGTTCGTCGAGCGACGAGGTCGACTCGTCCATGATGACCATCTTCGCGTCCGACGACACCGCGCGCGCAAGCGCCACCATTTGCTGGATCGCGGTCGAATAGCGGCCGACCGGTTTTTTCACGTCGATCTCCAGGCCGAACGATTCGAGCAGCGCGGCCGCGCGCTGCTGCACCGTGCGCCATTCGATCAGCCCGAAGCGGCGCGGCTCGCGGCCGAGAAAAATGTTTTCCGCGACCGAGCGGAACGGCACCAGGTTGATCTCCTGATAGATCGTGCTGATGCCCGCTTCGCGTGCCTGCTTCGGCGTGCGGAAATCGACTTCGCGGCCTTCGAAGCGCACGCTGCCCGAGCCGCGCCGATAGGCGCCGGTCAGGATCTTGATCATCGTCGATTTGCCGGCGCCGTTCTGGCCGATCAGCGCGTGCACTTCGCCCGCGGCGACGCTCAGACTGGCGCTGCGCAGCGCGGGCACGCCGCCGAAGCTGATGCCGATGTCCTGCATCTCGAGCAGCGGCGGACGGTTAAGAGGGGAGTGAGTCTGCGTGCCGGATTCCGTCACGGGTGTTCTCCTGATGCGGATGCTGCCGATGTGGCATAGGCGGTGTGGCGCTGCCTGCGCCATCCGGGGCGAAGCGTCGGCCGGGTCGATCGAGGGTCCGCTTTGCACGTTCGCTTCGCACGTTTGCTTCGCACGTCCGTGAAGCACGCGCGCCCGGACCATGTTACGCCGCATAAAAGCGAAGCGACGGTCCGTGCGGTCACGGGCGCGTCGCTTCGAACCCTTCCCGCCACCCGCCCGACGAGGAGACATCATGGAAGGCGGGTGACTTCCTGCTACAACGCTGGGGGAAGCTCTTCAGCTGGTCCCGAGGACGCTCACTGTGGAGCGCGTGCCTCAGGGCGCTTCGCCATGTTCGCGATCAATAGCCGTACTGCATGTTCTGCTGCACGTTTTCCTTGTCGTAGAACCGGTCGGACACCTTGACCCACGTCGGGATCTTTTCACCCTTTGCATAGCGCTGCGCGACGTCGCACGCGAGCGGGCCGAAGAACGGGCTCGACTGCACGCTCGCGCCGAGCTCGCCGGCGGCGATCGCGTCCATGCCGCCCTTGGTGCCGTCGATCGTGACGATCTGGATGTCCTTGCCCGGCTGCTTGCCGGCCGCCTTGATCGCGGCGATCGCGCCGAGCGCCATTTCGTCGTTGTGCGCGTAGACGGCGGTCACGTCCGGATGCGCCTGCAACAGCGTTTCCATTACCTTGCGGCCGGTGTCGCGCGCGAAGTCGCCGCTTTGCGACGCGATGATCGTCATGCCGGGATTCTTCGCGATCACCTCGTCAAAGCCCTTCTTGCGATCGTTCGCGGCCGACGCGCCGGTCGTGCCTTCGAGCTCGATGATCTTCGCCTTGCCGCCCGTCGCCTTGACGAGCCAGTCGGCGGCGCGGTGGCCTTGGTCGATGAAGTCCGAGCCGATGAACGTGATGTAGTCGCGGCCCGCTTTCGCGACCGACTGGTCGACGTCGCGGTCGACGAGGATCACCGGAATGCCGGCCTTTTTAGCTTGCAGCACGACCGGCGCGAGCGGTTTTTCCTCGCGCGGCGGGAACACCAGCAGATCGACGTGCTGCGCGATCATGCTTTGAATGTCCGACACCTGTTTGGAGTTGGAGCCATTGGCGTCGGTCATCACGAGCTGCCAGCCGCACTTCGCGGCGATGTCCTTGAAGCTCTTCGTTTCCGCGAGACGCCACGGGTTGTTGCTTTCGGTTTGCGCGAAGCCGACCTTCAACGGGGTCTTGTTCGGCAATTTCGGCAACGCGTCATCGGCGTGCGCGGCGGCGGCGCCGAGACCGATTGCCAGAGCCAGCAGCGAAGCTGCCAGCGGACGAATCTGCTGCTTGCGCGCGTGCGAGCGCGACTGCGTATTGAGCGACGCCATGTCTTCCTCCAGTAACCGGGTGAGGGTTGTATTTGCTTTTGTGCTGCTCGGTATTGCCTCGGATGCTGCATCGGGTCTTGCCGGGCGCATTGCCAGGCGTTGCCCGCGGATGGGCGGACAACTGCCGGCTTTGCACCGGGGACGGTCGCGCGGCCATCGGGTGATGACCAGCCGGCGTGCGCCCCTCTCGATCCGACGTGCCGATTATTCCACTCGGAATTATTATCGGTCAATCACTAATAATATTAATTGTCGGCTGTTTCGCCTCGGTAATTACCCTGACCGACGCGCGTTCGACGAGCGGCCCGTCGAGCTTGACCATCCGGTGTCGCACCGGCGCGCCGGCCGCGCGGTTGTGCTCTTCCTGCAGCAGCGTTTCGACCGCCCAGCGGCCGAGCTCGTAGTTCGGCAGCACCACGGTGGAGAGCGGCGGATGCGTATGGCGGGCGATTTCCTGGTCGTCGTAGCCGAGCACCGACACGTCTTCGGGCACGTGCAGGCCGAGCTGCTTGAGCGCCTCGATCGCGCCGATCGCGGTCAGGTCGTTCGCGCAGAAGATCGCGGTGGGCGGATTGGCTTCGCGCATCAGCGACAGCGTCAGCTCGAAGCCGAGGCCCGAGCTCCAGTCGCCGTCGCGCACGAGTTCGGGCGCGAACGGCAGGTCGGCGGTGGCGAGCGCGGTGCGGTAGCCCTTCAGACGGTCCTTCGCGGCGTCCTGCCACGGCTCGCCGTTGATGTAGCCGATGCGCCGGTGGCCGGCCTGCAACAGATAGTCGGTCGCGAGATGGCCGCCCGCGACCTCGGCCGGCACCACCGACGAAAACGCGCTGTCGCCGGTGTAGCAGTTCAGCAGCACGGTCGGCACCTGCGACAGCGCGGCCGGCGGCGCCACCTTGCGCGTGTAGACGGTCGCGTAGATCACGCCGAACACGTGCGGATTGGCGAGGACCGTGTCGAGCACCTGCTTTTCGATGTCGGCGTTGCCGTGCGTCGAGTAGACCGCGAGCATCTTGCCGCTCGCGTAGGCGGCGTCGCGCGCGCCGTCGATGTTGACGACCGGGTGCGGACTCGTCGAGATCTCGTCGGCGAGGTAGACGATCAGGTTGCGTTCGTCGCCCGACGCCGCGACCGGCGCGCGCAGCGACAGCCGGTAGCCGAGATCGTGCGCGGCCTTCAGCACCTTGTTGCGGGTGGCTTCCGAGAATTTCGCGCCGGCCGCGTTGTTGAGCACCAGCGACACGGTGGATTGCGACACGCCGGTGAACTTGGCGATGTCGGTCATGGTAGGACGGCGTTGAGTCGATTTTTTCATTGTGCGGGCCGCGTCGACGCGGCGCGAAAACAGGGGGAATGCCGCTGGCATCATGCTGCCGACGGTACCACTAATAATATCTGCGCGGCAACGCGCGCTAACCCGCCATTTGGGAGGGATATTTCGACGCCGGGTCGCGTATTTCGATAAATTTATTACTAATAATATTGACCGACGATGCCATGTCGTGCGATTCTCGCTCGGCGGACTCAGCCGGTCCGCCGGCCGCGTGCCGTGCGCGGCACGCTATAAGGAGACCCCGATGCACGTTGACGCCGCCTTTGGCCCGCGGTTTCACTTCTTCTGACTATGCGCGACGTTTCCCTGAATCCGATGCGGCCCGCTGTGACAAAACCCGTGGCGCAAGCTTCGTCACAACCGGCCGTACAGGCCGTACAAACTGGCGCACTTTCGTGGCTCGCCGATCCCGCGCTCGCCGCGCGGCTCGTCACGCTGACGGCCGGCGCGTTGCGCGTGGTGATCGCACCCGAGATCGGCGGCGCGCTCGCGGCGTTCTACGAAGTCACGCCGGACGGTCCGTTGCACTGGCTGCGGCCGGCGGCGCCGGAGGCATTCGCCCAGCGCGATCCGCTGCGCATGGCGAGCTTTCCGTTGTTTCCGTATTGCAACCGGATTCGCGACGCGCGTTTCGAATTCGACGGCGCCACGATCGACCTCGCGGGCAACGACACGCGCTTCGCGCATGCGCTGCACGGCAACGCATGGCGGCATCCGTGGCGTGTCGGGGCGCGCAGCGAAAGCGCGGTGGACTTGCACTTCGAGCATGCGCCGGACCCCGGCGCGCGCGGCGACTGGCCGTTTCGCTATCGCGCGCGCCAGCGCATCGAATTGCGCGGCGGCGCGCTGCATATCACGCTGTCCGCGCAAAACCTGGCCGAGCGGCCGATGCCGTTTGGCATGGGTCATCACCCGTACTATCCGCGCACCGCGCAGACGCGCATTCATGCCGACGTGCAGGCGATGTGGCACGCCGACGCCGAGGTGCTGCCGACTCATCTCGGCCCGCATCCCGCGGTCGACGCGATGCGCGCGGGCATGTCCGCGGACGCGTTCGATCTCGACAACAATTTCGCGAACTGGGCGCGCGAGGCGACGATCGCGTGGCCCGATGAACGCCGCAGCCTGACGCTGAGCGCCGACGCACCGTTCGACCACATGGTGGTGTTCGCGCCGGCCGACGATCCGCAACTGTGCGTGGAGCCGGTCACGAACACGACCGACTGCTTCAACGCGTTCGACACGTTCGACACGGCGGGCCTGCGTGAGCGGGTCGGCGGCTGCGTGCTGCAGCCGGGCGAGAAGATCGAGGCGGCGCTGACGTGGACGCCGCATCGGGAGTAAAGGCGTCGCGCCCGCCCGATCTAATCGAGCCTCAACCGCGCCATATAAGGCAGATGATCCGACAGCCACGCGGTCTCCTGCGTCGGCTGGATCCATTCGACCGGCTGCATGCCGCGCACGAACATCTTGTCGAGCGACAGCGCCGGTGAGAACGCCGGGAACGTGCGCGCCGGCTCGCCCAGCAGCGTCGCGACTTCCTGCAGGCCATGCTCGCGGAACAGCGGCACCGAGTCGTTGCGCCAGTCGTTGAAGTCGCCGGCCAGCACGAGCGGACCGTCGGGCGCTTCCTTCGCGATCCAGTGCGCGATCCACTCCATCTGCCGCATCCGCGCCGGACGCGTGAGCGCGAGATGCGCACACAGCAGCGTGACGAGCCGTCCGCCGAAGGTCGCGCGCGCGACCAGCAGGCCGCGCTTTTCGAAGCGGTGCGCGGAGATGTCCCAGCGGCCGCCGAGATCGAGCGGATGCGGCGACAGGATCGCATTGCCGTGCCGCCACGACGGCTTGAACACGTTCGGGCCGAGCGCGACTTCGAGCTCGAGCGCGCGCGCGATTTCAGTTGCCTGACAGTGCCAGACGTCGGTCAGCGGATCGTCGATCGGCGCGCCGAAACTGCTCGCCAACACCGGCGACGGCAGGCGCCGCGCCATCGCTTCCTGCAGGAAGTACGCGTCCGCATGGGTCGACTGCACCCAGCTTTGCATCGCCTGCCAGGCCTGAAAGCCGAGCGGCGTGCGGCCCTTGTGCAGGTTCCAGCTTACCGCGACGAAATCGTTCGGCGCGAGATTCTCGCGGATCAATTCTTCTGGGTTTCGCATGCCGTGTTATCCACGTGTTCTGTTTGAGCGCGTCGAAAAGGCGCGCAGCTCAGGTCCGCTATTCATGTGTCAGTTCGAATTGCCGGCCGCGCTGCCGTTGATCTTGCCGTTCGTCACGCCGCCCGCGCCGGTGCCGCTCGCGCCGCTCTCCACGACGTTCGCGCGCACGCGGTAGACGAGATTCGGATTGTGGTCGACGATCGTCCAGCTTGCCCATTGATCCGGCGGCACGATCAGGCCGGGGTGGCTCGCGCTCACCTGGCGAGGTTGCGGCGGCAGCTTGCAGCCGATGTCGGTGCGCGGCGCGCTGTTGTCTTCGAGCGTTTCCTGTGTGTCGATCGACATCATGACGCCTTCCGGATCCACCCGCAGCGGCGAGACGGTCAGCGTGTGCGACAGGTCGATGCTGCCGGCCGGCTGGTCCTTGCAGCCGACGTTATGCTGCACGACCCGGTGATGCGTATCGGTGCGCGCCTGGCCGACCGTGGTGGTGCCGTCGAACGAGTCGATCTGCTGGCCGTCCTGCATCACCCGCAACTGCCATTGCACGACCTGCGCTGGCCGTTGTTGCGCGTGAGCGAGCAACGAAGCGCCAAGCAGCATGGCCGCGATACTGGTTTTCCACATAGAAGGAATCTCCGGTCCCGGCGTCGGCCCGCATGGTTGCCGGGTCATTACAGGTATGTTTCCACGTAATCAGAGAGCCATCTTACCTCTGATGGCCGGAACGTTTTCTGACATGTCGGCGGGGGTCCGGTTCAGCAACAATGCATTCCAGATAAGGACGACAATCGCCGAAAACCAGCGGCCAGCAACGCGGCGGTTAGCAGCAGAGCGGCGCGACTGCTGGCTTGCATGCGTTTATGCCGTCGCTACACTGGACCTGGAACGGCGCTCACGAGGCGCCGCGTTGGCAGGACCAGTCAGACGGGGTGAGCGATGACAACAGCAATGGTCAAACAGGAAATCGCCGTGGCTTCGTTCAGCCGGGTGTACGACCTCGATCAGGTCGAAACCGCGCTGAACGGTCTCGGCGACGGCGCGAACGAGGCGTTGCGCGCGACATATGAAAAGATGCTGAAAACCGGCAATCTGCGTTTTTGCGTGAAGCCGAACCGGATGCCGTCGATCGACGATCTGA
Source organism: Paraburkholderia sp. (assembly GCF_047605525.1). Taxonomy (GTDB): domain Bacteria; phylum Pseudomonadota; class Gammaproteobacteria; order Burkholderiales; family Burkholderiaceae; genus Paraburkholderia. Next base: position 375,490 of record NZ_JASGFN010000001.1, read on the forward strand.
TCGACGCGCTGCCCAATTTTTCCGCACCGCTCGACGACATCCGCAAGCAGGTCGCGCTGTGCCTCGAGACCGAGGACCGGCTCGAACTGATGCCGATCCTGCTGCTCGGCGATCCGGGCATCGGCAAGACGCATTTCGCGAAGCAGCTCGCGCGCCTGCTCGGCACCGCGTATCAATATGTGGCGATGAGTTCGCTGACGGCGGGCTGGATTCTGTCGGGCGCGTCGTCGCAATGGAAGAACGCGAAGCCGGGCAAGGTGTTCGATGCGCTCGTGAACGGCAGCTACGCGAATCCCGTGATCGCCGTCGACGAAATCGACAAGGCCACCGGCGATTCGCAATACGATCCGCTCGGCGCGCTGTACGCGCTGCTCGAGCACGACACCGCGCAGAGCTTCATCGACGAGTTCGCCGAGATTCCGATCAACGCCGGCAACGTGATCTGGATCGCGACCGCCAACGACGAACGCGCGATCCCCGAGCCGATCCTGAACCGGATGAACGTGTACGAGATTGCGCCGCCGGACCACGACGGCGCGCGGCGCATCGCGCAGGCGATCTACGACGAGATCCGCTCCGCGCACGGCTGGGGCTTGCGTTTTCCGGAGTCGCTCGGCGATGCGACGCTCGACTCGCTCAAGCGCGCGTCGCCGCGCGAAATGCGTCGCGCGATCCTGAACGGCTTCGGCGCCGCGCGGATCGCCGGACGCGATCGGATCGAACCCGCCGACATCCGGCTCGACTACGGAAATCGCCGAAAACCGATCGGTTTTTGACCTTTTTTGCCCCTTTTCCTTGTGAAAACGGCCCTTCGGGCGGTTTATTCGGGCCGAAGGCTGGAATTTTTACTTTGCGTGACGTGAATGCAGCGGCAATTGTTGCTGTTTTTGAGATGCCAGCGGAAAATGTCGCGCGCGAGCCGGATCGTAAACACAAGTCCGCGAGCCGGCGGCATACACTTGAACTGAAGCAGTTAGCCGCCGCGCCTCGCGTGCGCTCGCGACAGCAATGCCCGCAGACCCGCGGGCATTTCCGTCTGTACCGCGTCGTACAATTTTGCGTGGCGGCGATAAAAATGGCATAGGCAGACACAAGTGGACAGAGGCGTTCGGCAACGAGCGGACCGCGGCGCCGAGGCGCCGTATCCTGTCCTCCTCTCCATCGGCTGAACGAGGCAGCGCGCGGCGCAGTGAGCCGCGTCAACGGATATGGATCAGATCGAATGTGTAGTGATCGGCGCCGGCGTGATCGGCCTCGCGACGGCGCGCGCGCTGGCGGCGCGCGGGCGCGAGGTGATCGTGCTGGAAGCCGCCGAGGCGATTGGCGTGGGCACGAGTTCGCGCAACAGCGAAGTGATTCATGCGGGTATCTACTATCCGCGCGGTTCGCTGAAGGCCACACTGTGCGTGCGCGGCCGCGAGATGCTGTACGACTATTGCGCCGGGCACAACGTGCCGCATTCGCGCTGCGGCAAGCTGCTCGTCGCGACGTCGCGCAACCAGATTCCTCAGCTCGAAAGCATCATGGCCAAGGGCCGCGACAACGGCGTGCTCGACCTGATGCGCATCTCCGGCGATCAGGCGCAGGCGCTCGAACCGGCGCTCGAATGCGTGGAAGCGGTGTTCTCGCCGCAGACGGGGATCGTCGATAGTCATCAGTACATGCTCGCGCTGCAGGGCGATGCCGAGCGCGACGGCGCGGTGTGCGCGTTTCATGCGCCGGTCGAGGCGATCGAGGCGCGCAACGGCCGCTTCACTATCTCGGTCGGCGGCCATGCGCCCACCACGATCAGCGCCGCGTGCGTGATCAATAGCGCGGGTCTGCACGCGAACGCGCTCGCGCGCAGGATTCGCGGGCTCGATGCGCGTCATGTGCCGCCGCTGTATTTCGCGCGCGGCAACTACTTCAGCATCTCGGGACGCGCGCCGTTCAGCCGCCTGATCTATCCGATGCCGAACGAGGCGGGTCTCGGCGTACATCTGACGATCGATCTCGGCGGCCAGGCGCGCTTCGGTCCCGATGTCGAATGGGTCGACGCGATCAATTACGACGTCGACCCGCGGCGCGCGGACTCGTTTTACTCGGCGATTCGCGCGTATTGGCCCGCGTTGCCCGATGACGCGTTGCAACCCGCGTACGCGGGCATTCGTCCGAAGCTGTCCGGTCCCGGCGAGCCCGCCGCGGACTTCGTGATCCAGGGGCCGGCCGCGCATGGCGTACGGGGGCTCGTCAATCTGTTCGGCATCGAGTCGCCGGGGCTGACGGCGTCGCTCGCGATCGCGCAGCGGGTGTGCGAACTGGCCGGGCGCGGCTGAACCGGCGGGCGCGCCTGGCGCCCGTCGAGCGCGCCGCGCCCGCGCTCCTACCGATCCTCTTATCTCCATCATTGGACCCTCACGCGCGACGGCTTCGTTGCTATGCTTGGGGAACGCTGTCACCAGAACGGCGTTGTTTCCATATAAATGGAGTGAGTCCCCATGAGATCTTCCCGTCGTACGTTTTTGATCACCAGTATCGGTGTGGCATCGACGCTTGCGCTGTCACGCCAGGCGTTCGCCGATGCACCGAAAGTCTCCGAAACCGACCCGACCGCGCAGGCGCTCGGCTATCGGGCGGATGCAAGCAAAGTCGACAAGGCAAAGTTCACCAAATTCGCGCCGGGCGAGGAATGCGGCAACTGCAGCTTCTTCCAGGGCAAGGCGGGGGATGCCTACGGCGGCTGTCCGATGTTCGCGGGCAAGCAGGTGGCGGCCAAGGGTTGGTGCAGCGCCTATAACAAGAAAGCCTGACGACGCGGCTTCAATGCGTTTTTCGGCTCGCGGAATGCGCCGCGGCATCGCGGTGTATTCCGCAGTAACGTCTTCAGTGCGATGTATCCCGATGCGTCTGCTCGGCGCGTCTGAAACGGCTGACCGCCGGACATTTTTCGCAGTCTGGAGACTTCGAATGGCACCTGCGTCGAGGAGCCTTCATACACGCGCAGTCGTCGCGGCGGTGATCGGCAATGCGCTCGAATGGTACGACTTCACCGTATTCGGCCTTCTGACGGCGGTGATCGCGCAGTTGTTCTTTCCGGCCGGCAACGGCTACTCCTCGATACTCCTGAGCACCGCGACCTGCGGCGCCGCCTTCGTGATGCGGCCCATCGGCGCCATCGTTCTCGGACTCCATGCGGATCGCGCCGGACGCAAGGCGGCGTTATCGCTCGTGATTGCGCTGATGACGCTCGGCATCCTGCTGCTCGCGATTGCGCCGCCTTATTCGGCGATCGGCATCGCCGCGCCGCTGATGATCGTGCTCGGGCGTCTGTTGCAGGGCTTCTCCGCCGGCGGCGAATTCGGCAGTTCGACCGCTTTGCTGATCGAAGCGGCGCCGTTCTCGAAGCGCGGCTTCTACGGTAGCTGGCAGATGGCGAGCCAGGCGGCGGCGCTGCTGCTCGGCGCGCTGGTGGGCGCGTTGATCACGCGCGGTTTGTCGCCCGACGCGCTGAAGTCCTGGGGTTGGCGCGTGCCGTTCATTTTCGGCGCGCTCATCGGCCCGGTCGGCTTTTACATCCGCCGCCATCTCGCCGATTCCGAAGTCTTTCTGCTCGCGCAAAGGCATGCGCCGCGCGCGACGCTGCGCGAAGTATTCGCGAACCATCGCCGCAACGTGCTATGCGGACTCGGCTCGGTGATCGCGCTCACCGTGACGATCTACGTGCTGGTCAGCTATCTGCCGAGCTTCGCGGTGACGCAACTGAAGCTGCCTTACGCGCCGTCGTTCTCCGCGGTGATCGTCGGCAATCTGCTGCTGGCGGCGCTTGCGCCGCTGACCGGCGCATGGTCCGACCGGATCGGGCGCAAGGGCCTGTCGCTGTGGTCGCTGACGCTGACGTTCGTGCTCATCTATCCGCTCCTTGCGTGGCTCGCGGACGAGCCGAGCGTGTCGAAACTGATTCTCGTGCAGGCGCTGCTGTCGATCCTGCTGTCGGGCTGCTACGGCCCGTTCGGCGCGCTGATCGCCGAGCTGTTTCCGGCGAACGTGCGCTCGATCGGCCTGTCGCTCGCCTATAACGTCGCGATGATGCTGTTCGGCGGCTTCGGCCCGTTCGTCGTGACGTGGCTCATCGACACCACAGGCTCCGCGCTCGCGCCGACGTGGTACGTGATGGCGGGATTGGCGCTGTCGATCGTCTCGGTGGCTTGCATTCCGGGGCAGCGACACGTCGATCTCGATGCGCGGCGCAAGCCGGCCTGACATTGCGGCTTTCTCTACCGGCGCGCGTTCATCAACGGCGGCCGTCTGTCGAACCACGGCCGTGCCGCTTCGAGTTGCGCGGCAAGTCTGAGCAGCGTCGCTTCGCCGCCGGTGCGCGCCGCGAACTGCACGCCGATCGGCAGCCCGCGTGCGTTCCAGTAGAGCGGCACCGACATCGCCGGCTGTCCGCTCAGATTGAACAGCTCCGTGCATCCGGCCCACGCGAAGGCCTTGTTCGACGCTTCGAGCAGCAGCTTCTTCATCAGCGGTTCGAGCGGCATCGTCGTGACGGCGCGCATCTGCATGCGCTCGACGGAAGTCGGCTGCATTTCGCCGATCCTGATCGGCGCGCCGGCCAGCGTCGCGCACAGCAGCACGTCATAACGGTTCATCAGATCGGTCAGGCGCGCCGTGATGCGGCGCTGTTCGTCGAGCGCGGCCGGCAAGCCCTGCTCGCCGAGCTTGCGCCCGATATGCGCGATCGCCCACGTCGAAATTTCGAATTCGCTGCGCAGGGGCTTGCGGCCGGTAATGCGCTCCGCGTTCAGCACGAGGTCTTCGGCGCTGACGGACCACAGCGTCAGAAACGCATGGCGGACCGCCGCGAAATCAATGCCGAGCGACACCGGCTCGAGACGATGGCCGAGCGAACTCGCGAGTTGCGCGGCGTCGTCGAGCGCGGCGCGCGCATCGGCGGATAGCGATGTTGCGAGCATCGGCTCCGTTACGTATGCGATGGTGAGCGGCTTGCACGGCTCGCGGGTCGCGCCGAGAAACGTACCGGGCGCGCCGCTGGGCCGCTGCGCGTTGCCCGACAGCAGATCGAGCAGCAACGCGCTGTCGCGCACGCTGCGCGAGACCGCGAGGTCGATACCGAGTTCGCCGGGGCCGGGCGGCGCGGCGCGCGGCACGCGTCCGCGCGAAGGCTTCAGGCCGAACAGTCCGCAGCACGAAGCCGGAATGCGGATCGAGCCGCCACCGTCCGACGCATGCGCGAGCGGCACGATGCCGGCGGCGACCGCCGCCGCGGCACCGCCGCTCGAACCGCCCGGCGTGTGATCGAGATTCCACGGATTGCGGCACGCGCCGAATAGTTCGGGCTCCGTATAGGGCATCTGGCCGAGCTCGGACGTGCTGGTCTTCGCGAAGATGTTCAGGCCCGCCGCTTTCGCGAGCGTCACGACCGGTGCGTCCTGCGTCGGAATGAAGTGACGGTAGTGACGGCTGCCCATCGCCATGCGCAAGCCGGCGATCGGCGCGCCGAGATCCTTGATCAGGAAGGGCACGCCGGCGAGCGCCGCGTGCGCGGCGGAGGGGGGCGTTCCGTTGACGCCGGGGTTGCGATTGGCGTCGTCGCTCGATGCGCGTTGGCGCGCCGCGTCGTAATCCTTCAGCACGATCGCGTTGATCGCGGGATTGACTGCTTCGGTGCGCGAAATCGCGACGTCGATCAGTTCGCGCGCGCTGACCTGACGCGTGCGCACGAGTTCGGCGAGACCGATGGCGTCATGAGCGAGATAGTCTGAGTGCACGGCGGATGGATCCTCGCTGTCGGTTTGTGTTCTGCGCTGAATTTGCCGGCTGCCTTGCCGCGGCTTCGCCGGCTGCGACGCCATTTGCGTGTGCGCGCGACGAACCCGTTTCGCCAGGCATCCGTTGCCCGGTCGATCGTCGCACATGGAAAAAGACGGCGTGTCACCGCCACGCCGTCTTTCAGAGAGTACCCGAGTTACGCTGGCGCGGTAGGCGGCGCGTGGATACGAAGGGAAGCCTGCGGTTCGGAACCGCGGATTACATCCGCTCGCCGAGGAACGTCAGCGTGCGGCCATGCGCCAATGCGGATGCGTGCTGGTTGTAGGACGCGCGATCCGAGCAGTTGAAGCCGTGATCGGCGTTCGGGTAGATGTGGAACTGCACGTCCGCGCGGCCCGCGAAGCGCTCCTGGATCTGGCCGATGTCCGACAGCGAAATATGCGCGTCGAGTTCGCCGTAATGGAACAGCATCGGCACCTTGACGTTCGCGGCCTTGTCGAGCTGCGTATGGATGCCGCCGCCGTAGTAGGCGACGGCGGCGTCGAGCGAGCCGGCCGCCGCGGCCAGATACGCGAGCCGGCCGCCGAAGCAATAGCCGATCGCCGCGACCTTGCCGGTCACTTCCGGCATCGCGCGCAACGCGGCGGCGGCGGCGCCGATGTCGGCGACCGCGTCGTCGAGCCGGGTTTTCTGCATCAGTTCGATGCCCTTTTCGCGGTCCTTGCCTTCATAGGTCAATTCGACGCGCGGCTGCACACGCCAGAACACGTCCGGGGCGAGCGCGACATAGCCGTCCTGCGCGTACTGATCCGCGACCGAACGGATATGGCTGTTCACGCCGAAGATTTCCTGAATGATGATGACGGCCGGTCCCTTGCCGCCCTTCGGCAGCGCGAGGTAGCCGCCGAAACTGTCGTTGCCGGCGGGGATGTCGATCCATCGGGAAGTCGTGCTCATGCTGTTCTCCATTGACTCGCGCGCGTGCCGCGCGAGGTCGGTCTATACGAAACGCCAGAGGCCGGGCGGCCCTGAAGCGGCGGTTAGTTTGCCATCAAAAGAAACGGCTTGCAGTGAGGCTGGACGGGGGCTTCGCGCGCCGCGCGGCACGCGTCGGTTCTCGTAAGGCGATTGAAACAATCTCGATAATTCATTTCTCCGCCGGCGCGCGTATCGGTACAGTCGGGCGTGACGGCTCGCGCGGCTCGGAACCCGGTGGAAACCCACTGGGAACATGCGGCGCACACATGGCGAAATACATGGCGAATACGTTTGCGAGCCCATTGGCGAGAAGAGTGCCGGTATTGCGCCGGCAAAGGAAACGATCATGAATGAAGGCAGTTTCGTGACGCCGTTTGCCGGGCGTTTTCAGATGCGGGTGCCGGTCGTGCAGGCGCCGATGGCGGGCGGCGCGACCACGTCCGCGCTGGTGGCGGCGGTATCGAACGCAGGCGGCCTCGGCTTTCTCGCGGGCGCGGCGCTCGCGCCGGAAAAGATCGCGAGCGAGGTCGCGGCGATTCGCGCGCTGACCGATCGCCCGTTCGGCGTGAACCTGTTCGTGCTCGACCCCGCTTCACCCGACGACGCCACCGTGCGCCGCGCGCTCGCGGCGATCGATCCGCTGCGCGCCGATCTCGGTTTGCCGCTGGGCAAGCCGCTCGAACGCTACGCGCCGGATTTCCGCGCGCAACTGGACACCCTGATCGAATTACGCGTGCCGGTCGCCGGCTTTACGTTCGGACTGCTGCCGGCGGCCGACGTCGAACGCCTGCACGCGAACGGCACGTACGTGGTGGGAACTGCGACGCATGTCGCCGAAGGCATCGCGTGGCGCGACGCCGGCGCCGACGCGATCGCCGCGCAAGGCGCGGAGGCGGGCGCGCATCGCGGCACTTTCATCGGCGCGTTCGAGGACGCGCTGGTCGGCACGATGGCGCTCGTGCCGCAGCTCGTCGACGCGACCGGGCTGCCGGTGCTCGCGGCCGGCGGCATCATGGACGGCCGCGGCATCGTCGCCGCGCTCGCGCTCGGCGCGCAGGCGGCGGTAATGGGCACCGCGTTTCTCACCTGCCGCGAGAGCGCGATTCCGGACGTATGGAAAACCCGCGTACGCGGCATGTCCGATACGTCGACCGAGGTGACGCGCGCGATCACCGGCCGTCATGCGCGCGGCATCCGCAATCCGTTGATGCGGCGCCTGAGCGAAACGGCGGACAGCATCGCGCCGTATCCGGTGCAAAACGCGTTGACGCAGGAATTGCGGCAAAACGCGGGCCGCGCGCAGAACGGCGATTATCTGTCTCTGTGGGCCGGGCAGGGCGCGCCGCTCGGACGCGCGCGCGCCGAAGGCCTGGGCGCCGCCGAACTGATGACGCAACTCGAGCGGGAATGGCAGGCATCCGCCGCGCGCATTGCCGCATTCAGGCGCTGACTATTTATTTAACTGATGCGCAATCGATGCGCGACTGATTCACGATTGACGCGCGGCTGATTTCCCATTTTGCCGCGCGCTCGCCAAACTGTGCGGCGCGCCTCATTTTTAGTTGAAAAAACCTTCGAATCACGTCCTGTTCAAGCCGGTAAAAGCGTGAATCCGCACCTGCGGAGAAAAAACCGAATTAGCGGAAACCCGCATGGGCTGGGGCTTTCCAGCCGGTTCCCCTGATTGCGGACAGCTCGCGCCGGATAAGCGCTATTAGTGTTCTTCCCACTTTCTCAAAAAATTCCCCCAAATTAATTTGTTGGCCTACACTTGCGCGCAAGTACGGTTTGCCATCTGTCACAAACAGTCCGGCAAGCGTGCTGGCCAAGTGCATGAACGATGCAACCGGCGTGGTCGTCCACGGGACTGAGCGACACGAGTTGGGGAAGCGGGGCACAGGGCGATTACGTTGTTTTGACCGAAACTGGAGACTTACATGAACATCAAAATTCAAAAGCTGTTGCCGATCAGCGCTGCGGCGATGCTGTTCGCGACGTTGGCAACATCGGCCGCGGCCGACACGGTCGTCAAGATCGGTCACGTTGCGCCGTTGACTGGCGGTATCGCCCACCTGGGTAAAGACAACGAAAACGGCGCGCGTCTCGCCGTCGAGGAAATCAACGCGAAGGGCCTGACGATCGGCGGCCAGAAGATCACGCTGCAACTCGACGCGCAGGACGATGCGGCTGACCCCCGCACCGCCACGCAGGTTGCGCAGAAGCTCGTCGACGACAAGGTCGTCGCGGTGGTCGGCCACCTGAATTCGGGCACCTCGATCCCGGCTTCGAAGATCTATAGCGATGCGGGCATCGTGCAGATCTCGCCGTCGGCAACGAACCCGGCCTACACGCAGCAAGGCTTCAAGACGACGTACCGCGTCGTCGCGACCGATGCGCAACAGGGTCCGGCGCTCGCGAACTACGCGGCGAAGGGCATGAAGGTGAAGAGCGTCGCGATCGTCGACGACTCGACCGCTTACGGCCAGGGTCTCGCGAACGAATTCGAGAAAACCGCCAAGGCGCTCGGCATGAACGTGGTGTCGCATGACGCGACCAACGACAAGGCCGTCGACTTCCGCGCGATTCTGACGAAGATCAAGGGCGAAAACCCGGACGCGATCATGTACGGCGGCATGGACGCCACCGGCGGTCCGTTCGCGAAGCAGGCCAAGCAGCTCGGCCTGCGCGCGAAGGTGCTCGCGGGTGACGGCGTCTGTACCGACAAGCTGTCCGACCTCGCCGGCGACGCGACCGACAACATCGTCTGCTCGGAAGCCGGCATGGCGCTCGAGAAGATGGCGGGCGGCAAGGCGTTCGAAGCGAAGTACGAGAAGCGCTTCGGCCAGCCGATCCAGATCTACGCGCCGTTCACGTATGACGCGGTGTACATCATCGTCGACGCGATGAAGCGCGCGAATTCGACCGATCCGGCGAAGATCCTGGCTGAGATGCCGTCGACGGACTACAAGGGCGTGATCGGCGAAACGACGTTCGACTCGAAGGGCGACCTGCAGCACGGCGTGATCTCGCTGTACAACTACAAGCAGGGCAAGAAGACGTTGCTCGACGTTGTGAAGATGTAATTTGCGTGGTCGGGGACGGCGTATAGCCGTCTTCGCTTCGCTGCTATTGAGGCACGCGGGCCGTGAGGTTTGCGTGCTTTTTTCTTTGGGTTGGCGGTAGGGGGCGGTTTGTGCCGCCCCCACATCAGATGTTCAAACGCCGCAGCACCTTCGGCCCGGCGAGCGCGATTGCCGCGGAGCACACGGCGACGACCGACAGGCCGATCGTCAGATTGGTCACCTGCGTGACCGCGCCGATGATGACCGGCCCGAGCAGCAGCCCGAAATACGCGAGCCCCGCGACGTGCGCGAGCCCTTCGGCCGCGTGGATGCCCTTCACGCTCGCTGCCGCCGCGAACAGCACCGGCATCATGTTCGCGAGGCCCAGGCCGATCAGCGCGAAGCCGGCGAGCGCGGCAACCGGGTTGGGCAACAGCAGCGCGTCGACCATCCCCGCGCACGCGAGCGCGGCGCTCATCATCACGAGTTGCGGCGCGCCGAAGCGGGCGCGCACCGCGTCGCCGGCGAAACGGGCGGCCGCCATCCCGCCCGAAAACGCCGCGTAGGCGGCACTCGCGAGCGCGGGTGTCGCGAGCACGACGTCGCGCATATAGACCGTGGCCCAGTCGTACATCGCGCCTTCGGCAATCAGCGCGACCAGCGCCATCGTGCCGAGCGCCCACAGCGCCGCCGAGCGCCAGCGGCTCGCGCGCGGCGTGGCGGCGTCGGGATGCTCGGCGTGCGGCACGTGCGGCAGCACCGACGGACAGGCGAGCAGCAGCACGAGCGCGCTTACCGCCGCGGCGAGCGCAAGATGCAGCGCCGGCGCCATGCCGCGCGACAGCAACGCGCCGCCGACGGCCGCGCCGAACATCCCGCCGAGGCTGAACATGCCGTGCAGCGACGACATGATCGGCTTGCCGAGCGCTTTTTCGACGGCGCTCGCCTCGGCATTCATCGCGACGTCGAGCGTGGCCATGCCCGCGCCGAAGATGGCCAGCACGATCAGCAACGTCCAGTAGGCCGGCACGACCAGAATCGATGCCGCGCAGGCGGCCATCACGAGGCCGCCCGTCAGGCACGCGCGGCGCGTGCCGACCCGCGCGATCCACGATCCATTGGTCACCATCGCGCCGATCGAGCCGCCGGCCACTGCGAGCAGCGCGAACGACAGCATCGCGGCATTCAGATGGAAGCGGTCGCGCACGGTCGGCACATGCACGCCCCACGATGCGTACATCATCCCGGCGATGAAAAACAGCGCCATCGTGGCGACGCGCGCCCGCTGCCGCGCGGTGACGGGTAGGTCGCGGTGAGCGGCAGGCAGGACGGCGAATTCGGAGGCTTGGTGATCGGGCACGGAGGTATCGAGGGGATAACGTATGAGAAAGCGCATTGAAAGCGGACTTCCGATTCTATCGAAGCGCCGTCTCTAACGCCTGGACGGCCTGGACGGCGGCGCGCAAGGAGCTTGAACGGTCCGGCGGCGGCCAGGTACGATTGACACGATCCACTCGTCACTCATCGAGGTCCGCTCACTTGAACATTCCCGCTCATGCCCCGCTGCATCTGCTGCACACGGCCGCGGTCGGTACGCTCGCGACCCATGCGCGTCAGCCCGAGGGCTTTCCTTATCCATCGATGCTGCCGTTCGCGCCGGACGCGCGGCATCGTCCGACGATCCTCATCAGCCGGCTCGCCGAGCACACGCACAACCTGCATGCCGATCCGCGAGCCGGTTTTCTGGCCGTCGACGCGCCCGACGGCGACGTGCTCGGCGGCCAGCGCGTCACGCTGCTGGGCACTTTCGAGCCCGTCGACCCGACCGCGGAAGTCGTGCGGCGCTACCTGCGTTATCACCCGGACGCGGAGCGCTATCTGGTGCTGGGCGACTTCTCGTTCTGGACGATGAAGCTCGAGCGGCTGCGATATATCGGCGGCTTCGGCGCGATGGGTTGGCTCGACGGCGCCGAACTCGATCCACTGCCGCCGCTTGCCGCCGAAGAAGAGAACGCGCTGGTCGAGGAGTTCGACGCCCGGCTGGGTACCGCCAGCGCGGCGAAATTGCTCGGCGTCGACCGCTATGGCGCCGATTTGAAACGCGACGGCACTCGCCTGCGCATTCCATTCGACAGTGCCCGGTCCAGCCCCGAGACATTGCGCGCGGCGCTCGAAGTTTGCATCTGACGGCATCTCAATTAGGCATTAATGTTTTTCGAAGAAACACGCATACATCAGGCATGGCGCGCCTCTTCTATCTCAATAGAGCTTGGCTTATTGAGACAAAAGCTTTCATGCCATGAAATGTTAGTCCGATATAGACATCTTAAATCGCATTTTCTGATAGTTAATCTTATAAATAGGTAGTCAACGAGACTTTTCAGTGACATGCGAAATCATGCAATTGAAAGGCCGCGGTCAGACACGCTGGGCGCGGAAACCTTTTGAAACGAATTTGAATTAATTTTTTGCTTTCGCTTTTGCAGGCTTTCTATTTTGTGTTAATCTCGCCATCAAATTCCGAGGCATGAAACTTCAAAGGGTAAGCCGGCGTAAGACTGGCGGCCATTTATCCATACCACAAGGGAACCTATGTCTTCTTACAAGGAACTACTCGCGCAGCGCGAGAAGCTCGAAAAACAGATTGAAGAAGCGAAGTCGCGCGAATACGCGGAAGTGTTGAATGAGATCAAGCAGAAAATGGCCGACTACGGCATTTCGCTGAGCGAACTCGGCGGCGGCCGCGCACCGAAGGGCGGCGCTAAAGCCAGCCGTCCGCGCGCAGGCGTCGCACCGAAATACCGCGACCCGGAAAGCGGCAGCACGTGGTCCGGCCGCGGCAAACCGCCGCGCTGGATCGCCGGCCTGGATCGCGAAAAGTTTCTGATTCAGAAGTAATGCCGGTGGCCGGAAAGCCACGCTTCCGGTATGCATGTAATACGAATACTGGCAATGAGCAGCGCTTATAGCGCATTGCTCGATCTCAAAAAAGCCGCGCACCGTTCCGGGCGCGGCTTTTTGTTAAATAGCCGCCCCGATTTTTGTCGCAAGTACTTCAGGTAATTTGAAACGCGAATGCTTTTCGTTTAGATAAGCGACTGATTCAAAAGGATTTTTTGGCGGGCACTCGACGTGTTTCCGAGTTGCGGCGCGTACAATAACGAGATTGAACCTGTCTCGTTTTGCACATGCCGTCCGCCGCCATCGCCCAATCCGTCGAGAAACAGCGCGTTGCGCGCAAAAGCACGTTTGTAAGTATTGCGCTCAATACGGTGCTGATGACGCTACAAATCGTCATCGGAATGGTCGCGCACTCGCAGGCGCTCGTTGCCGACGGCGTCCATTCCTGCGCCGATCTGATTTCCGATTTTGTCGTGCTGATTGCCAATCGGCACAGCGGTCCAGAGCCCGATGCGGATCACAATTACGGACATAGCCGTTATGAAACGGTGGCTTCGTTATTTTTAGGCGCGTTGCTGATTTCGGTCGGTGTCGGCATGTTATGGGGTGCCGGCACGCGGCTCGCCAATCTGAAAAACATTCCCGCGATTCACGTGAGCGCGTTTGCAGTCGCGGCGCTGGTGCTGGTTTCCAAGGAGACGCTGTTTCGCTACATGCTGCGCGAGGCGACGCGCGTGCGTTCCGCGATGCTGATTGCGAACGCGTGGCATGCGCGCTCGGACGCGGCTTCGTCGCTGGTGGTGAGTATCGGCGTGATCGGCAGTCTCGCCGGTGTGCGGCTGCTCGATCCGATCGCGGCGGCGATCGTCGGCTTCATGGTCGCACGCATGGGCTGGACGTTCGGCTGGGACGCGTTGCAGGACCTGTCCGACCGGGCGCTCGACGTCGCTGCTGCCGCCGACATGCGCGCGCTGCTGCTCTCCACCCCTGGCGTGCGCGACGTGCACGAAATGCGCACGCGCAAAATGGGCGATTTTGCGCTCGTCGATGCGCATATCCTTGTCGATCCGCTGATTTCGGTATCGGAAGGGCACTACATCGCGGAGTCGGCGCGGCTGCGCGTGCTGAGCGACAAACGCGTGCTCGACGCGCTGATTCATGTCGATCCGGAAAACGATGTGCTCGCCCATCCGCCCATCGATTTGCCGCCGCGCGAGCGGGTGGTCGCCGAGGTCAACGCGGCGCTGGCGGCGGGCGGCCTGCACGCCGCGGCGGTGAATCTTCACTACCTGAGCACGGGACTCGATGTGGAGGTGATATTGCCGGCGGCGGCGTCATCCGGTGCCGGCGGCGCGGCGGATGCGGCCCGCATGCTGGATAGCGACGCGCAATCGCTCGGCCGCGTCGATCTGGATGCGCTCAAGCGCCGCCTGGGCGCGCGCAAACTGGATGTGCTGTTGCAGCGCGACGTGCCTGCCGCGCAAGTTCATACGACGGCGGAGGTCAGAATCAGCGCGGCCGCCGATCAGGCAAAGAGCACGGAGCCTCACAACGCCGCCTGAGTTCGGCTTTGGCCGCACTTCGGCTCTCACGCATCGAGCTTCACGTCACGGCCCGTGGTCCGCTCGCGGCGACTTCCCTCACAACGGCAACTGCGTGTCGAATTTGATCTCGCGCAGCACGACGCTCGTGCGCACCTGCGCGACGGCCGGAATCTTGAAGATGCGTTCGTGCAGAAAACTGTCGTATGCCTTGATGTCGGGCGCGACGATCTTGAGGATGTAGTCGGATTCGCCGGTCGTGCTGTAGCACTCGGTGACTTCGGGGCAGGTGGCGATTTCCCGCTCGAACTGCTCGACTCCTCCTTCGGTGTGACGGGTCAGGTGGATATGCGCGAGCGCGCAGACGTGCAGACCGAGCTTTTCGCGATCGAGCAGCGCCGTGTAGCGCTGGATCACCCCCGACTGCTCCATGTCCTTGATGCGCCGCCAGCACGGCGTGCTCGACAGCCCGACCTGGTCGGAGATTTCCTGCACGGAACGGCGCGCGTCGAGCTGGAGCAGGCGCAGGATCTTCTGTGAGAACGTATCGAGTGTCAACTGCGCCTCCGTTTGCGTCGCCTATCAACGCATGGTAGAGGGCGCGAAAACGAAACGCAATGTAAAACGGCTCCCGCGAGGGAGATCGCCCTGATTTACCTTTCGGGGGCGGCGTTTTGCCCTGTGCCGTCCCCATCATCCTTCATGTCCGCGGACACTGCGGGGTGGCTCGCGCGCAGCTCCTTCAGCATGTTGCAGAAGAGTGCGCCCTGTTCGATGGCGTCGTCGAGCGCGACGTGCGTATGCGGATGCTCGTCGAACCAGTGCTTCGGAAAGCGCGGCTTGATGTTCTTGCGGTACGGCAGGCCGGTCATCGCGAACGCGAGTGTCTTGATATCGAGCGCCGACCACGAAAACGGGCAGCGCCCGACGAAGCGCATCATGTACCAGAACATATAGGTGAAGTCGAAGCCGGCCGGCATCGCGACGAACACCGGTTTGCCCGGCAGCGCCTCGACCCAGTCGACATAGGCGGCGAGCGCCGCCTCGGGCGTCTGCAGATCCTTGCGGCAGGCTTCCCACGCTTCCGGCTGGGTCTTCCACCACGCTTCCTGTACCGGATGCGGCGCGGCGCCCTCGAGCAGCTCGAGGTTCGCCGAGAAGGTTGCGATCAACTGCTTGTCTTCGGTGTACGCGGCGGATGCGAAGCTCAGCATCGAATGCGGGCCGGGAATCGGGCCGTCCGCTTCGACGTCGGTGCTGACGTAGATCTCGCTGCTCATGCGCGCACTCCGTCGGCGACATAGGGATTGGTGCGACGCTCGGCGCCGAACGTCGAGGTCGGGCCGTGACCGGGCACGAAGGTCACGTCGTCGCCGAGCGGCCAGAGCTTTTCGCGGATCGAGCGAATCAGGTCCGCATGATTGCCGCGCGGAAAATCCGTGCGGCCAATCGAGCCGGCGAACAGCACGTCGCCGACCAGTGCGAGCCGGTGCGCGCGGCTGAAGAACACTACGTGACCCGGCGTGTGGCCCGGGCAGTGATAAACCTCGAGGGTTTCGTCGCCGAATTGCACGGTGTCGCCGTCCTGAAGCCAGCGGTCGGGCTCGAACGCGTCGGCGGGCGGGAAGCCGAAACGCGTGCTCTGGTCCGGAAGCTTGTCGAGCCAGAAGCGCTCATCGGGGTGCGGGCCTTCGATCGGCACGCCGTAATGTGTCGCGAGCGTCTTTGCGCCCGCGCAGTGATCGATATGACCATGGGTCAGAAAGACTTTTTCGACTGTCACGTTCTGGCGCGCGATCTCGCGCTGGATGACGTCGAGATCGCCGCCCGGATCGACGAGGGCCGCACGGCCGGTTGCCTCGCAAACGAGCAGCGAGCAGTTCTGCTGGAACGGCGTGACGGGGATCAGAGTGACTTTCATAGCTGGACGTCGCGCTGGAAAAACATTGATTGTACCGGCCTCGCGAGCGTCGCCGGAGTCCGCGCGAACGGGGTCGCGCATGGATCCACGAGGAGCTTTCGTCTGCCCATTTTTGCGATAAATGTGAAGATTGAGCAAGGTTTTGGCCAGCTCATGATCCCGGAAAATTCTTTTGGGTATAATGCAGCCTATGCACAGTAATTTGTGCTGCCACAAGGCGATGCGTCCCCATCAAAAGAGGGTACGCCGCTCGCCGTTCAAGTAAGGGCCGTCGGAGTTGTCGACGGCCATCCAGTATCGATGCGTTCGATGCACACGTCTTGCCCAGCCAGGCGCCGCGCGCCTGCTACGGACTTAACCGCCGTGACGCTGGGTGGGGCCTACGCCGCCGTTCCTGCGCGCTGAATTGCGCGCGCAAGAACGTGTTTGCCACGTTCGATGGCGGCATGTGGGGTCTGGTCAGGCTGCCGGGGACAGGTTGCGCCAGACGTGAAAATTAACCGTGCGGTAGCGGCTGAGTGAGCCGCATCCGGGCTTTGACGTACTGCGCTTTTCGGCGCGGCGTGTCGTCGTCCTTACCGCCGGAGTCGCAAGCAACACACCCAACTTTCTGGGTGACGCGGCTCGACAATCTGATTGCACGTCTTATGAAAACTCGGCTAACCCGCGGTCTGGGGACTGCTTTTGCCTTTTTTGTACTGGCCGGCTGCGCCACCCCTCCGGGCGCGTCCGACACCTCGGCGAACGACATGCCGCGCAGTACGAAAAATGTGAACTTGAGCTCCTTCGGACCTCAATCGTTTGGTAGCGCGCCGGCCTCCGGCGCGAGCACGCCAAACACGCCACTGGCCGATGCCCAACCGCTCAACGATGACGGCGTCGACATTCCGGACTTCCGTCAAACCGGCCGCGCATCGTGGTACGGACGCTTCTTCCACGGCCGCCGCACCGCCAACGGCGAGCGCTACGACATGCACGCGCTGACGGCCGCGCACCGCACGCTGCCGCTCGGGTCCTATGTGCGCGTCACCAATCCGGCCAATTCGCGCTCGGTCATCGTGCGAATCAACGATCGTGGCCCGTATGCGCGCGGCCGGGTGATCGATCTGTCGATGGCGGCCGCGGCCGTCCTCGACATGCGCCACAGCGGTACGGCCAAGGTGACGATCGAAGGACTGACGCAGCAGCAAGCGCGTGCCGAGTTGAACGAGACGCTGGCGTCGAATTCGGGTTCGGATGCGGGCAAGTAAGTTAAAACGGCGGTGCGTCTTCGTGCCGCCCGCGCGACACGGGCTTGGATCTGTCTGCGCGCCGCGTTTGCCGGGGTTCAGCCTGTAGAAAAAACGAGGGGCCGCATCATGCGGCCCTTTTCCTTTTATTCGCCCACATCGAGCCTTACGCGTCGGGCTTGTCTTCCTTCAGCGCCAGCGCACGCGTGTACAGCACGTTGCGTGACGCGCCGGTGAGCGCCGCCGCCACTTTCGCGGCGCTGCTCACTGTCAGTTCTTCCAGCAGCATGCCCAGCAACGCGTCGTGATCGTGTTCGCCGGCGGCTTCCTGTGCCGCGCCTTCGACCACCAGAACGAATTCGCCGCGCTGCCGGTTCGGATCGGCGGCGAGCCACGTTGGCCCTTCGGCCAGGGTGCCACGATGCAGCGCTTCATGTAACTTCGTCAGTTCCCGTGCGATCAGCAGCTTGCGCTCGCCGCCGAATGCGTCGGCGAGCGCCCGTACCGTTTCGACGATCCGGTGCGGCGCTTCGTAGAACACCATCGCATGCGGATGCGTCGCGAGTGTCTGCAGTGCGGCGGCGCGCGCCTTCGGCTTCGGCGGGAGGAAGCCGAGGAACGAGAACGTCGCGACCCAGTCGCCGGCCACGCTCAGCGCGGTTGCGAGCGCGCTTGCGCCGGGTAGCGGGATCACCGCGAAGCCGGCCTCGCGCACGGCGTCGACGAGTTTCGCGCCCGGGTCGGAGATGCCCGGCGTGCCCGCATCGGACACGTAAGCCACGCGCTCGCCTGCCTGCAGATGCTCGATCACGCGCTGTGCCGCGGCGCGCTCGTTGTGCTGATGCACGGCGACGAGCGGTTTCGAGATGCCGTAGCGCGCGAGCAGTTGGCCGGTGTTGCGCGTGTCCTCGGCGGCGATGCGGTCCGCGAGTCCGAGCACATGCAGCGCGCGCAGCGTGATATCGGCGATGTTGCCGATCGGCGTGGCCACCACATAGAGCGCGGCGGCGGGGTACTGCTGCCCTTGCGCGAGTTCGGAGAGAGGAGTCATGAGACAGAAGACGCAAACAGACGGAGCGAGGCCGCCATTGTGCCATGTGGGGTCGGGCGAATCAGGCATGGTGGAGCAGGGACGTGGATCAGTGAAGATGCCGGCGGTGACCGCGGCGACGCATACCGCGCAAGGAACCGGGCTGACCGAGGCGACCGCGCCAACAACCACGCGAACCGCGCCAACAACCGCATCCAGAGCAATACCCAAACCCGCCCCAGGGACTCCGCTAAAAACCCCGCACCTGCTCCACAACTTTTCTGCTGACCGTGGGTCCAAATCCGTCGGCGCGGCCTTCGAAGCACGCGCGCGCGAATTTCTTCAACGCCAGCGCATGCGCTTCATCGCGGGGAACGTTGCATGCCGAGGCGGTGAGATCGATCTCGTGATGCGCGATCGCGATGGCGCGCTGGTGTTCGTCGAAGTTCGCGCGCGGGCCCAGCGTCATTACGGCGGCGCGGCGGCCAGCATCGGCTGGCACAAGAAACGGCGCATCGTGCGCGCGGCACGGCACTACCTCGCGACGCGCGTCGCGGCAAGCGATAATCCGCGCGAGCAGCCCGCCTGCCGTTTCGACGTGGTCGCCTTCGACGGCGGCCGGCTCGTGTGGCTGCGCGATGCGTTTCGCGCCGACGAAGTCTGACGGCCCGCGCGGGCAACACGCGTGAGTGCGATAAACTTGCGCTCGCATGCTGGGGTTCGACGTCGCGCGCCGCGTTTTCCTCGCAGTTCATCGGCGGGACGCAGCCTGGCAATATGACTTCACAACACGGCCGCGCAGTGCGGTCCATTCGCGGTAGAAGATAGAGACTCGATGTCAGTCGAACGTATTCAACAACACTTCCGCGACAGCGCGGCAGTCAAACTCGAAGCCCTCGAGCTCCTGTCGATGCCGATCGCTGCGGCGGTCGACACGATGTTCGCCGCGCTTGCCAACGGCAATCGCATTCTCGCGTGCGGCAACGGGGGGTCGGCCGCCGACGCGCAGCATTTCGCCGCCGAACTGATCGGCCGCTTCGAGCGCGAGCGGCCAGGCTTGCCGGCCCTTTCCCTGAGCACCGACACCTCGGTGCTTACCGCCATCGCCAACGACTACTCGTTCGAACAGATTTACGCGAAGCAGGTCTGGGCGCTCGGTCAGCCGGGCGACGTGCTGCTCGCGATCACGACGTCCGGCAATTCCGCGAACGTGCTCGCCGCGATCGAAGCCGCGCACGAACGCGAAATGATCGTCGTCGCGCTGACCGGCAAGGGCGGCGGACGCGCGCAGGAAGTGCTGAGCGATACCGACATCCACGTGTGCGTGCCGTCCGATCGCACCGCGCGTATCCAGGAAGTACACCTGCTGACCATCCACTGCCTGTGCGACGGCATCGATGCCATGTTGCTCGGCGAAGACTGAGACTGATTTCGAAGGAGAGCTAGTTGATGAGCGTATTCCGCGTCAAGAAGACACTGGTGAGAACCGTGCTGGTGGTGGGATTCGCGGCGGGGCTGTCGGCCACGCTGCAGGGTTGCTTTCTCGCCGTCGGGGCCGCGGCGGGCGGCGGCGCGCTGATGGCGACCGACCGCCGCACGCTCGGCGCGCAGACCGAGGACCGCGAAATTCAGGTGAAGGCGCTGGCACAGATCAGCCAGAATCTGCCGGACTCCGCGCACGTCAACGTGGCGGTGTTCAACCGTCGCGTGCTGCTGACCGGCGAGGTCGCGGGCGACGCGTCGAAGCAGCGCGCCGAGAACATCGTGCGCGGTCTGAACAACGTGAATACGATCGTCAACGAACTGGCGATCATGCCGGCGAGTTCGTTCTCGTCGCGCACCAACGACACGTATCTCGAGACGCGCGTGAAGACCGCGCTGATCGCCGAGAAGAATATTTCCGCGAACAACTTCAAGGTGGTGGCCGAGCGGGGCAACGTGTATCTGATGGGCCTCGTCACGATGGACGAGGGCAATCGCGGCGCCGACGTCGCGAGCCGGGTGCCGGGCGTGGTCCAGGTCGTGAAGGTATTCCAGTACATCCAGCCGCAGGAAGCGGCGGCCGCTGCCGCCGCGGCGGCGACCGCGCCGGTGGCGGCATCGCAGCCGGAGGCGAGCGAGCCGACGGTCGACGCGATCCCCGATTCGTCGGTGAGCGCGCGGCCGCTCGAACAGCAGGCGCCCGCGCCGGTGAGCAACTCGACGTCGGTGCATCCGGGTAATCCGAAGGCGGTGCCGTGACGTGGGTTGTGGCTCGCGCTGCGAGTCGGCTTAGGGTTCGCGCGAGCGTCGCGCGGGCGCTTGTCGTTGGTGGCGTGCTGGCGGGCGCGGCGACGCCGGTCGCATACGCGGCCGAGGCACCGCGTGGCCAGCAGGTCGCCAATGCGAATGCGTGCATGGGATGCCACGCGGTAGACCGCAAACTCGTCGGCCCGTCGTTCCAGCAAATCGCCGCGAAATACAAGGGCGATGCGCAGGCGCCGGCGAAACTCGCGCGCAAGGTGAAGGACGGCGGCTCCGGCGTGTGGGGCATGATTCCGATGCCAGCCCATCAATCGATGAGCGATGCGGACATTCACTCGGTGGTCGACTGGGTGCTCGCGGGCGCGCCGCCCAGATGAGGTTTTCCCGAGGCCGGAGGCTTGGCAAAAGGGAAAACGGCTGTGCTAGAATTATCGGCACGTTGGGGGGGTAGCTCAGCTGGGAGAGCGTCGCGTTCGCAATGCGAAGGTCGGGAGTTCGATCCTCCTCCTCTCCACCAATAAAATCAAAGGGTTACAGGTAATTTGCCTGTAACCCTTTTGTGTTTTTACGGTCTGGGTAACCGCCATGTAACTGAATTTGGTACACGCCAATCCATATAGATCTCACTTCCAGGCGAGCGGTGGGACCGCTTACGGTTCGCGCGGGTTTGCACGAACGCCTGAGGTTTCCTGCGTAGGTCATCGAACCCAACTGATCCATACCACTCTTTCCATGATCGACATGACCTATCCGACCAGCGTGGTGGTGAGGGTCTTGCCGGATGGAGATTTGTCGCGGCAGAAGTAGTTACTGCCACACGCGATTCATGAAGAACTCAACATCTCATGAAAAACTTCGTCGGCCACCTGCCGAATCTCGTGAAAGAACGCGTCGACAAGACTCGAGTTCTGCGATGCTGGCATGCGACAAAGCTGGAAGCGAAAGTACACCTCTGGTTCGAAGCGGCGCAGCACGATGCGGTCCTGCATGCCGCCGCCGAACAGCGGATGAATCAATGAGACACCCACGCCCGAGGCGACGAATTCGCATACGCTTGGCGCATTGTCGGTTTCGAGTACGATATTCAGGCGGACGCCGTGATCTTCAAAAACGGTTTCCACCAGCTGGCGCGTCTGGCTCATGAAGAAGAATGTGACGAACGGCACGTTGTCCAGGTCGCGTGGGCGAATCACCTTCTTTTTGCACAACGGATGCGAAGGTGGGAGTGCACAGACGAGTGCGTGTTCCATCAGCGGCTCCCGCACGAGGTAAGTGTTATCGACCAGGCCGTGCACCAGGCCGAGATCGAGCTGGCGGGTAACGAGCCATTCCGTCACGATCTGCGAACTGCGCGAGTGGATCGCCAGTGTGACGTCAGGGTGCGTTTTCAGGAAATTGAGCGAGACACGCCGGATGAACGAGCCGGCCAACGCGGGGAGGCTACCGACGGTCAGGTGGCGCTGCTCGTCGCGGCGGATCGAGTCGATGGCCTGCTCGAGCTGTCGCAAGCCGGCGAAGATACGGTCGATC
The DNA here is from genome assembly GCF_047605525.1 of Paraburkholderia sp. GTDB lineage: Bacteria > Pseudomonadota > Gammaproteobacteria > Burkholderiales > Burkholderiaceae > Paraburkholderia. Next base: position 397,698 of record NZ_JASGFN010000001.1, read on the forward strand.
TCCGCGTACAGACGCATCCCCTGGCGCGTCGGTGCGAGCTTGCCCCGAACGCGATCGAACAAGGTCAGGTCGGAACTGTACTCGAGGTGGGTCAGCATCTTGCTGACGGCCGGTTGCGAGATATAGAGGATTTCGGCGGCACGGCTCACCGTGCCTTGTTCTATGACGGCCTTGAACGCTTCGATCTGTCTCAGGTTCAGCTGACGCTTCATGCATCACCCTATCGAATCAATTTATAGGAGCTAGTGCTTGAATGGGATGATGCATCGAAGGTTATGGCATCTGCAATGCGATATTCCGCTCCCGGGCGATCCACTGGACGGTTATCGGTAAATCGAAGGCGTGAGCCCAGGCTACCGGGCGCTCACCGCCGGCGCGTTCGATGATCGATCGTCGAGGACCAGCGTACCAAGACAAGCCATCAGGGTGGACAGATCACCCGAAGCCAACGCATCGACGGCATCGAGCACCTGACTCTGTTGTCCCCCGGTTGCAATCAGTCGGGTGGCCGCGCGGAATTTCGCCTCCAGCTGCGCCCAGGTGAGCGGGTTTGTCGCTTCGCCGCCCGGCGCGGTGACATCAGATGTGAAGTGCTGTCCCGCGCTCGTCACCGTGACACGCGCCAACGTCTGCGCGGGGAAGCAGGCATCGAGTTCGGAATCCAGCCTCAGCGTCACCTTCTCCGCCAACGCGCTAACGTCATCACGGAACAACTGCTCACGCGTGAGGGGCAGCAACGCCGACGGACCGACTATTCCCACAAGGGCCAGGCAATAAGGGATGCTGTATTGAACTTCAACGAGATTCGCCGGGTGCGACGTATTCAGGATGCGCAGCGCGCCACCATGAATCGCGACTTCGATCGAGTCGACGCAGCGCATATCGATGCCGTGTTGCTGGACCAGCGCTAATAGCGCATCGAGAGGCGCATGCACGTGGCGGCAGCACGCGTGGAGTTTGAAATAGACGTTGCGGATGTGCGCGGCCTCGCCCAGTCGGAGCTTGTCGGGAAAGCGGTAGTGGCGGGCACTGTCGAGGATATTGCGGGGCCCGGTATGTCCAGCCTGGGCTATACCGAGCGCCATGAGACCGGTGACAACCGACCAGGGGATGCCTTCCTTGACGTCGCTCCCCTCCGGGTCGGGCGTGCGAGGTGCGGGAGCGCTTGCGAACGACTGGTTCGGCGCGCTCTCTCCCGCAATCGCGAGTGCATGCTCCAGTACGTCGCGTGACGTCTGGCGCAATGCGGCGGCCGTGGCGACGACAGCGTACGCGGACCACGTGCCCGTGTTCCCGTACGTGAGGCGTGCGGCGCCGATCGTCACGCCAACCTCGTAGCCGATGACGATGGCGCTAACGATTTCTTCGAGGGTGGCGCCGGTTTCCTCGGCAACGGCGAAGGCGGTCGGGATTACCGCCGCTCCCGGATGGCCGCGGGCGAGACGGTGACCGTCGTCGAGATCGAGCGCCGACGCCGCGGCGCTATTGGCCCACGCGGCACCGATAGCGGACCCGGACAGCCCCGAGAACCAGATGGATGAACGTCCCACGCCGAAAGTTTCGAGCGCCATGCCACGCACGGCGACTACACCTGGCTCGTGAAGACCCGCTACCGCCGCGCTCAACAGGTCGAGGATGCACCTGAATGCGGCTTGCCTCGCGGGTTCACTCGCACGCTGTCCGCGGGCCGCCACCACGTATCCGGCAATGTGCGTCGCCATACCGTTGGCGCGGATGGAGTCCGTGGCGCCTGTCACGAGTTGAGTCGCCGCCTGCGACCGTTTGCCTGATGCAACCATGATGTGATGAGCTGATTCGTTGAGTTGTGGCCTTGATCTTGTGATCGTGCCTTCGACCTGTGAGACGAACCCGAGACTTCCTCGTGAAGGCGGCTGCCGCTGCCGCTGCCGCGCCGCGGGCTATGCGTACTCCCGCGCCAGCAACGGAAAATGGCAGGCCACCTTCCGTTCCGATCCGAGCGCGTCGAGGTTCGGGACGTGCTCCGTGCAAGGCCCGGCCGCCCGCGAGCAGCGCGGATGAAAGGCGCAACCGGCGGGCAGGCGCGTAGGCGACGGAATTTCTCCGTCGATCTTCGACAGGTGGATCCGTTCGCCCGGATCCGGCACTGGCGACGAATCTCTGAGCACCCGGCTGTACGGATGCGCCGGCGCGTCCAGCAACGGGCGTGTCGGTCCGCTCTCGACGATACGGCCGAGATACATGACGCTTACGGTGTCGCAGAACTGACGTACCACGCCGAGGTCGTGAGAGACGAAGACAAACGATAGCCCGCGTTCCTTGCGCAACTTCGCGAGCAGTTGAAGGATCTGCGCTTGCACCGAGACGTCGAGCGCGGACACGGGCTCATCGGCAATGATGAGGTCGGGGTCGAGCACGAGCGCACGCGCTATACCGACGCGCTGACGCTGGCCGCCCGAGAATTCGTGCGGGTAACGGTCGAGCGCGTCGAGCGGAAGCCCGACGTCGAGCAAGGTCTTCGCGGCCTTGTCCGCGATCGTGCGGGCGTTGCCTCTTCGATGAACGCGCAACGGTTCTTCGAGCGTCTGACGTACCGTGCGGCGTGGATTGAGGGACGCGTAGGGATCCTGGAACACGATCTGGATGCGCTGGCGCACTGCGCGCATTTGCCCGGCATTGGCTCGCCTCAGATCGATCCCGTCGAAGACGATCGACCCGGAATCAGGTTCGATGAGGCGCAGCAATGTACGCGCGACCGTCGATTTACCGCAGCCGGATTCGCCGACGAGGCCCATCGAGCTGCCCCGCTCGACGAAGAAGGACACGTCGTTGACCGCTCGCACGACGCTTTTCGGCGCGCCGAAGCGCGCGCCGCCGCTGACGAAATGCTTGACAAGGTTGTCCACTCGCAAGAGTTCATTCATAGCGACGTATCCGGATTCGTTCGACACTGTTCCACCATGACGGGACAACGCACCATGTGCGCGGGGGCATTCCCTGGCATCGGCAACAGATCGGGGTGCTCGCGTTCGCATCGCGCCTGTCGATGCGGGCAGCGCGCCGCGAACGCGCAACCGGACGGCATCGTCGCGAGCGTGGGCGCCTGCCCCGGAATACCCTGGAACTCGTCGATATCGAGATCGAGATCGACGCGCGGCATCGCTCGCAGCAACGCCTGCGTATAAGGATGCGTGGGCCGGGCGAAGAGCGCGTCCACGTCCGCCAGTTCGACGATCTCGCCCGCGTACATGACGGCCACCCGGTCGGCGATTTGCGCGACGACACCGAGGTTGTGCGTGATGAACAGGACGGACATCCCATGCGCCGCCTTGAGCTGCGCCAGCAGCGCCAATATCTGCGCCTGGATCGTGACGTCCAGCGCGGTGGTGGGTTCGTCGGCCACGAGCAGCGCCGGTTTGCACGCCAGGGCCATTGCAATCATCGCGCGCTGGCGCATGCCGCCCGAGAACTGGTGCGGATAGTCGTCAAAACGATTCTCCGCGCCGGGAATGCCCACCTCCCGCAGTGCGTCGAGTGCCCGTCGGCGTGCTTCGGCATGCCGGACGTCCTGATGCTGGCGAATTGCTTCGATGATCTGATCGCCGACCCTCATGGTCGGGTTCAACGAAGTCATGGGTTCCTGGAACACCATGGCGATCCGGTTGCCGCGCACGCGCGCGAGCTGCGCTTCGGACAACGCCGACAGATCGCGTCCGTCGAGAAGGATCTGGCCACCGGCGTGACGCGCGGCGGCAGTCGGCAGCAAGCGCAAGATGGAAAGCGCGGTCACGCTTTTGCCGCTGCCCGACTCGCCGACGAGCGCGACTGTCTCGTTGCGTGCCACCGAAAGCGACACGCCGCGTACGGCAGCATGCCATTGCTGACGCAGGCGAAATTCGGTGCGCAATTCGCGAAGCTCCAGAACGGCCGGATGCAGCGTCATCGTTTCTCTCCGCGAAGTCTGGGGTCGAGCGCGTCACGCAACGCGTCGCCCAGCAGGTTCAAGGCCAGCACCGTCAGGAGAATGGCGAGACACGGAAAAACGATCAGCCACCACGAGTCGAGGATATTGTCGAAGCCATCGCGTATCATGCCGCCCCATGTCGCGACGGGCGGCGGCACGCCGAGACCGATGAAGCTGAGCGAGGCTTCCGTGCGGATCGCCGTGGCCATCCACATCGCTCCAAGGACGATCACGTCCGAGATCATGTTGGGAAGGATATGCACCGCCATCAACCGGATCGGCCCGTAGCCCAGCGCGCGGCCCGCTTCGATGAAATCGCGCTGCTTGAGCGCGATCGTCGGCGCGCGCGCGACGCGTACGAAGGGGGCAATCTCCGTGATCGCGATCGCGACGACCAGATTCTGCAAGCTGGCGCCGAGCATGGCCGCCACCATGAGGCCGAGCAGCAGCGTGGGAAACGACAGCAGCACGTCGACGAGTCCCATCACGAGCTGGTCGACCCAGCCGCCGAGGTATCCCGCCAATATGCCGAGCGACGAGCCCACCACCATCGCGATCAACACGGCGAGGAAGCCGACCAGCAGGGAAATGCGAGCGCCGTAGATCAGGCGCGAGAGCACATCGCGGCCATAGCTGTCGGTGCCCAGCCAGTGCTGCGCCGAGGGCGGGTCCAGCCGGTACGCAATGTCTTGTTGAATCGGATCGTGCGGCGAAATCCATGGCGCGAACACCGCCGCGAGGACGACCGTCGCGAGCAGGATCAAACCGATCCATGCAATGCGATTGCCGAGCAGCGTGCGCCACAGCCCGTCCGGGCGGGTGGCGGCCGCGGTAGTAGGAGACGGGGTTGCCACGATGCTCATTGGTATTTCACCCGGGGGTCGACCCACGCATAGGCGAGGTCGGTCAACAGATTGACGACGATTACGCAGAACGCGAAAACGATCACCAGACCTTGCAGCAGGGTGTAATCGCGCGCGTTCAGGGCGCCCAGGATCAGCTTGCCGATACCGGGCCGATTGAAGACGATTTCGGTCAGCACCGAGTTGCCTATCAGCGTGCCGAAATAGAGACCTACGACCGTCAAAATGGGAATCAGCGCGTTGCGCAGGCCGTGGCGCAGGATCAATTGGCCCGGTCGCAAGCCTTTGGCGCGAGCCGTGCGGATGTAGTCTTCGCCCAGCACGCCCAGCATCGACGAACGTGTCACGCGCGTCACATAGGCCGTCATGATCAGGCCCAGGTTGAAGGCCGGTAACACCAGGCCGCGCCATTGGTTCCAGGGATTGCCGGACGTCGTGCTGCCGATGACGGGAAACCAGTCGAGCTCGATGGCGAACACGAGCAGCATCAGGATGCCCGAGACGAACGCGGGGAACGACAAGCCGGCCAGCGAGAGCAGACGGGTGACATAGTCGGGCCACGCATTGCGCCGCAGTGCGGCCCAGATCCCCAGGGGCAAGCCGAGCCCGACGCCGACGACGATCGCGGCGATGGTCAGTTGCAGCGTCCATGGCAGCACGGCCGCGACTTCTCGCAATACACTCTGGCCGTTCGAAAGCGAATTGCCCAGATTTCCGCTCAGCACGTCGGTCAGGAAGTGCAGATATTGCGTATGCAGCGGCAAGTTCAAACCGAGCTGGGCGCGCAGCGCCGACAGCGCCTGCGCACTCGCCTGGTCGCCGAGCATGGCGGCGGCCGGGTCGCCCGGTACGAGGCGAACGAGCACGAACACCGCGGTCAGCATGGCCAGCAGCGTCGGGATCGCAAGCAGCAGCCTTTTGACGGTATATCGAATCACGCGGAGACCTCCGAAGGCGATGCGGCCATCAGGCGCCGGGCACTCAGCATCGCGATGGCGCGGCGGGTTGAACCGCTGACGATCAACTCCGTCAATGCCGCGCCGACGACGGGAACGAGCTGAAAACCGTGCCCCGAGTAGCCGAAGGCGTGGAACACCCCCGGCGCGTTCACCGCGGGCCCGATGACGGGCAGCATATCGGCTGTTCTGGCTTCGAGGCCGGACCAGACGCGCACGATGCGAACATCGCTTACGCAGGGGAACAGGTCGGTCGCCGCGCGAGCGCCTTTGCACAGGACGCCCATTCGCACTTCCGACGTCTCGCGGTCGAGATCAGGCACGCCTTGCAGGCCGCCACCGATCACGAGCGTGCCCTGGTCCGACTGCTTGAAGGACAGAGAACGTCCGACGACCGATACGACGGGCTCGATCATCGGGGCGATGCGTTCGGAGACGATCATCATCGAAGCCTTCGTGCCGAGCGGAATCACGTCGCCGACCATCGCCGCGATACGGCCGGCCCACGCGCCCGCCGCGTTCACGACGACAGGCACGACTAGCGGGCCGGCTTGCCGCGCCGGGCCAGCCGTCGAATAGTCGGTACCGATGGCCCAGTCCGACCCGCGCCGCTCGATGCGGCGCACGCCGCATCCTTCGCGAATCACGACACCGGCCGCTTGCGCGCTCCGCCGAAACGCGGCCAGGGTGCGATGCGGATCTGCGGCTCCATTGTCCGCCGCGATCGATGCGCCGATGCAATGCGCACTGATCGCGGGAACCCGTCTGCGCAGCTCCCTGGCATCGATGATGGCTTCATGGGTATATCCGTTGACCTTCAGTTCGGCGACGCGTGCCTCCAGCGTGGACAGGTCCGTGGGGTTTTCCGCCACGCAGATCTGACCATGCGCGTGAAAGCCGCAATCGTCGCCGACGAGCGACGCGATGCGATGCCACATCTCCATCGATTCGAGAGAAAGGTCCAGTTCGCGCAGGTCGCGGTTCAGCGTGCGCACACCCGCGGCGGACGCACCGGACGCATGCCTGCCGGCCCAGGCACGCTCCAGCACGACGACGCGCTTGCCGGCGCGTCCGAGATGCAACGCCGCCGACAGTCCGTGCAGTCCTCCGCCGATCACGGCAACGTCGAATACCGCGCGGTTCGTCACGTTTCGCTCCCCGTATCGAGCGATGCCAGTTCGCCGAGCGTCAACGGCTTCAACGGCGGCCGAATGCGATAAAAGCCGATTTCCTCGACGGGTTTGCCGTGCGCCGCCGCGAGGATGTGCGCGACGGTGTAGCCGCACTGGCGGCCTTGGCACGGTCCCATTCCGGCGCGCGTGAAAGCCTTGATCTGATTCGGCCCCGGCTCGCCGATCCGGGCAGCCGCGCGAATCTGGCCAGCCGTCAGCTCCTCGCAACGGCACACTACGGTATCGTCCGCCGGTTCGAACAGTTCCGCGCGCGGCGGGTACAACGCGTCCAGCATCGGACGCATCGACAGTTGCGCCGCCAGTTGTCGTCGTAAGGGCTGGGCAACGCGCTGCGCCGCTTCTTCGGTCAGTTTGCCAGCGCGCACCGCGATGCCGAGCGCGGCCAGCTCGCCACGCGTGCAGGCCGCACGCGCCCCGCCGATGCCTGCGCCGTCGCCGGCCGAAAATATCCCGGGCTGGCTCGTCTGCCCCCATTCGTCGAGCTTCGGTGCGAGGCAGCGTTGATCGGTGCGCCAGACATGCTCGCAGCCGAGCGCCTGGGTCATATGAATCGAAGGCACCACGCCTTCGTGTACGAGCAGCAGGTCTACGGGGATTCGCCGCGACTCTCCATCGGCCGTGCGGTAGACGAGATGCTGCAGATGCTCATCGCCTTCCCCGCGCAAGTGCGTCACGCCCCGGACGATGGGAAAGCCGGCCCGTCGCAACTCGCGCGTCCAGTTCAGGCCCTTGAGCACGTCTTTCCAGCCGCGCAATGCCCCCGCCATGTGCGGCAGGGCACGCGGCCAACCGCCGGCGGGCGAGGTATCGAGCCAACCGGCGATACGGCCACCGGCGCGCAGCAACTGCACCATGTAAAGCAGCACCAGCGGACCGCTGCCCGCGATCCACGGCGGCGTTTGCGGAATCTCGCGCGCCGTTTTCAGGAGAATCTGCGCCGCCCCCACGGTCAGCACGCCCGGCAAGGTCCAGCCCGGAAACGGCGCGGGACGCTCCTGCGCACCCGTGGCCAGCAGCACGTTGGCCGCCTGCACGCATTCCGCCTGCTGTGCGCGGCTCATGAAGACCTGCCAGCCGGGCTCGATCTGCCACACCTGCGTGCCCGGTTCGTAAAGCGCACCGCTCGCGCGAAACGCGCGGGCGAGCGGAAGACCGGCGGCATATTCGTCGCCCAGCAAATTCCCCGTCCGTGTCCCTGCCCGAGCTTCGACCGCGCGCCAGATCTGGCCGCCCGGCGCGTGCTGATCGTCCACGACCAGCACGCTCAAGCCAAGGCTGCGTGCCCGCAGCGCCGAGCTCATGCCCGCCGGCCCCGCGCCGACGATCAGCAAGTCGACCGCGCGGCTCATCGCGGCGCTCCTTCCGTCGTGCCGCCGCGAGAGGCAACGGTGTCGACAGCGGCATCGTCCCGCGCCGTCGCCGTGAGCACGCGGCGGCCATGTTGCCGCTCCACGCGCATCCCGTCGCGCACCTGCACGAGGCAGGTCTGCACGGAGGCCACGCCATCGACGCTGGCCAGGCATTCGAAGCACACGCCCATCATGCAATACGGCGTGCGCGGACTGCCGTTCACGGGCGTGGTACGCGAGATCGGAGAAGCGAGCCGCAGCAGAACAGCGGCCACGCTTTCGCCCGACTCGGCGCTTACCGTTTGTCCATCGATCGTCACCGTCAAGCCGGGGGCCTGCTCGCCAGGGTCATGCAGTTTGCGGAACATTGAAGCGTCCATGGTGAAAGATCTGTAGTTCGTCTGGAATCCGCGCTTGCGCGAATGCGGCGGCAAGCGGTCCGGCATGGAATGCGGCGAGCGTGATGCCGGAGTGGCACAAGGCGATCCAGGCACCGGGATGGTCGGCGGACCCGGCGTAGACGGGGCAGCCGTCCGGCGTCATCACGCGCAGGCAAGACCAATGCCGCACGAGCTGCGCTTGCCGGAGCGCGGGCAACACACGGCCGGCTTGACGGCTCATGCGCGCCGCGGCAACCGTCGTCGTGCTCAGGTCGTAGCCGACTTCTTCCTGAGTGACGCCGATCATCACGGTGCCTTCCGCCGTCTGCCGCAGACCGCTGGCCGGCAGCGGCAGGAGCGGGGCCAGCCGCTCCGTGACGAGCAGTTGCCCCCGCTGCGGCCGCAGCGGGACATCCAGCCCGACCATCGGGCCGAGCGCCGATGAGCCAAGACCAGCGGCGACGACGACCCGGGCCGCCTCGAACCGTTGCGTGCCGGCATGGACCGAGAAGCCGCCACCGGAAAGCGGCGCAATCCGCGAGACAGGGCTGTTGGTCCGTAAATTTCCGCCCCGCAACTGGAACCCGCGCTGCAGGGCCGCCAGTAAACGGAGCGGATTGACATGGCCATCCATGCGCCCATAGCTCGCGCCACTTACCTCGGGCCCGAATTGCACCTTTGGGAAGAGGCGTTGCAGTTGCGCGCGATCGAGCATTTCCGTGCAGCTTTCATGGCCCGGCAACTGATCGGCGAGGCGCGAGAGCTTCCCGGCCCGTTGTTCCCATTGCGTCTGGCCGAGGCAGAAGTGAATGCCGCCTTCAGCCCGGTAATCGAGTTCGATGCCGCTCTCCGCGGTCAACTCGCGCGCGAAGGCGGACCACAACGCCGCGCTGCGCCGCGAAAGCTGCTGATAGGCCGGCTGACCGAAGCCTTTGCCCTGTACCCACACCAGGCCGAAGTTCGCCTTCGCCGCGCGCAAGTCGCCATCCGTGCCGTCGAGCACGAGCACGCGCAGACCCTGCCGGACCAGACCGTACGCGATGGCGGTCCCCACTACGCCCGCGCCGACGACGATCGCATCGCAGGAGCGCGTGTCATGCGGATGTTGAATGGTGCTATCTGATGTCATGGCGGTATGGGCAAAATGACCAGGTCCGGTGCGGAGCCCCCGAGCCCATCCAGCTTGTGGATCGGGCCGGACTGATGCACCCGTCAAAGCCTTCAGTGACTGGTCAGCGTGGTTTTTTCGGTAATGAGCGGAGCGAGGTTCAGCGAGCCCTTCAGGTCATATCCATACTGCACCTTGTCGCTATGCACCCACACCTGAAGCAGGCCGAACAGCGGCACGGTGCACACATCGTCGTGAATCTTCTGCTGCGCGCTCTTCCACAAGGCCAGCTTCCTGTTGGGATCCGGCTCCACGTGCGCCGCGCGAATGTCGGCATCCGCGGCCGCGCAATGCGAGAAGTTCGACATCGCCGTCGGCGTATTGACCGACGAAGCCGAATCGTAGAACTCGCTCAGCCAGATATCGGCGCTCGGATAGCGCGCCGCACCGTAGAACACGAGTGCGCTCAGATCTTTCCGGCTCTGCGCCTGATAGGTCGAATGATCGACGACCTGCATGTTCAGCGTGATGCCGGCCTTGGCCAGTTGCGCCTGGATGATTTCCATGATCGGCTGCTGCGCCGAGATATTCGACACGATCGATCTGATCGTGATTCCGTTGGGATACCCGGCTTCGGCGAGCCGCTTGCGCGCGTTTGCGGCGTTGTAGGTATAACCGCCACTCGAGCAATCCTCCCCGAGGTAACCGGGCGGAACTGCCGAGCACCCCTTGATGGCCACATCGCCACCGACGTAATGCATGATCTCGTCGACGTTGATCGCTTCGGCGATCGCCTCGCGCACCTTGATGTTGTCGAGCGGCTTGATCGTGCGGTTGATGAATAGCGAGCGGAATTCCGCCGGCTGGAAGATGTCGACGTGCGCCCCGCTGCGCTTGCGTTCGCGTTCCACCCAGCGTTGCTCGCGCTTGCCATAGATGACGTCGAGTTCGCCGGAACCGAACGCCAGCTCGCGATCGCTGTCCGAGGGGATCATCCGATAGGTGATGCCGGCGAGCCTGGGCTTGCCACGGAAGTACTGGTCGTTCGCCACCAGTTTGACGTATTGCTGGGTCACATGCTCGCTGAACGCGAACGGGCCGGTGCCGACCGGATGGTTGCCGAACTGGCTGCCGTATTTTTCAGCCGCCTTCATGCTGACGACGTAGCCGCCGTGGTAGTTCGACACGCGCCCGGGAAAAGTGCTGTCCGGGTATTTCAGCGTGACCTGCACGGTGTAGGGATCAAGGGCTTCGACCTTGTCGATCTCCGAGAAGTCCGCCGCGAAGCTCGAGCGCTTCGGGTCCGCGGCACGCTTGAGCGAGTAGACGACATCGGCCGCGGTCAATTCCCCCCAGCCGCCCTGGAAGTTGACGCCGTGACGCAGATGGAACGTCCAGGCCTTGCTGTCGTTCGAGGCTTGCCAGCTTTCGGCGAGATCGGGTTCGAGCGATTTCGGGTCCGCGCTGCCTGGGGCGAAACGGACGAGGCCGTTGAATATCTCGGCCACGACGGTGACGTCATTGGTCGAGGTGGCGCGATCCGGGTCCAGCGTCGCAATATCTTCGGCGCCGGAGCTTATGTGAATCGTCGGGCGTGGATCGGTTTGCGCATGTGCCGCAAGAGGATACGTTCCAGTTGCAACAACGAGCGTTGTGAAGAGCAGGGAGAAGAGTCGACTGTTCATGTAGTCCGTTCTTGGGTCGAGACGCATCGGTCAACTGCATCGTTTATGGGCGATCCCAAGGTAGGACCGCCAAATTGGGATGTCAAAGTCCGGTATCCGCATTGGTCATTCCAGAAGGTTATACGTCGGGTAATCCCTATCCGCATGCCGGCGCAGAGGCAACCAGTGTGTCCTCCTTGCGTGCAAAGCCCGTATGAACCGTCACGACAGGCGAGGCGGGTGGACAGCCATCCGGCATAACCGGCGCAACGGTCCGGCCGGCTTGCTGGGCGGGGATCACACGGATTTCGCGCCGGCCATGCGCGCGGCATCGGGGCAAACCCGCAAAACACGTCTGTTTGGCCGTTTGCGGGGTGGCGGCGTCTGCTACGCTAGCGGTTCACAGGGTGCGCGCCCAGGGTAATTAACGAGGCGCGGCCGTTTCTTTACGCGCGTGGTTCAGCGCATGTCAGAACAGAACAGAACGAACAGCGAATGGTGACGCGCCGACCGAACGTCGTGATTGCGATCAGCGTCGTGCTAGCCGGCGCGATTCTGGCGATCGCCGTGTTGCTGCTCGCGCAGATGCGCGATGACGCGCTGCGGCGCGCGCAGGACGCGATCTTCAACGTGTCGCTGCTGGTCGAGCGCGACGTGTCGCGCAATCTGGAGATCTACGACCTGTCGCTGCGCGCGGTGATCGACGGACTGAAGCAGCCCGGCGTGCTCGACCTGCCGCCGGAGATCCGTCAGATGGTGCTGTTCGACGGCTCGATCAGCGCGAAGGACATGGGTTCGGTGTTCGTGCTCGATGAGCACGGCAACGTGCGCTTCGATTCGCGGGCTCTGGCGCCGCCGCCGGCCAATCTCGCCGACCGCGACTACTTCAGGGTGCATCGCGATTCGCCCGATACGGGCCTCTTCATCAGTCATCCATTCAGCCCGACCGGCAGCGACGAGGATCTGCGCATCGCGCTGAGCCGGCGCATTTCGCGGCCGGACGGCAGCTTCGGCGGCGTGGTGGTCGGCACGCTGCGCCTCACCTATTTTCACCGGTTATTCGACGGCATGAAGCTCGGCCCGAGCGGCTCGATGGCCCTGATGCTGAGCGATGGCACGATGCTGATGCGCCGTCCTTACGATTCGAAGACGATCGGCATCAACCTGACCGGCACCGCGAACTATTCGCGCTTCGTCCGGCACCCGAGCGGCGACTTCTTCGGCACGGCGGCGATCGACGGCGTCGAGCGCTGGTACGCGTTCCGCCATATCGACATCTATCCGCTGATCCTCGATGTCGCGCTGTCGACGCAGGACATCTACGTGCAGTGGCGGCGGCGCGCGTGGATCATCGGCACGCTGATCGCCGCGCTCGACGTGACGATCATCGCGCTCGCGATCCTGTTCTCGCAGCAGTTGCGGCGCCGCCGCGAGGCCGAGGAAGAGTTGCACGAACTCGCGCGCACCGACGGGCTGACCGGCCTGAACAACCGCCGCGCGTTCGAGGAGCACCTGAACGACGAGTGGCGCCGCGCGCAGCGCAGCGGCTTGCCGCTGTCGCTGCTGCTGATCGACGTCGACTACTTCAAGGGTTTCAACGACCTGTACGGCCATTCGGCGGGCGACGAAGCGCTGATCGGCGTGGCGCGCTGCATCGCGGAGAGCGTGCGGCGCCCGGGCGACACGGCGGCGCGCTATGGCGGCGAGGAGTTCGCGGTGCTGCTGCCGGATACCGGCGACGCGGGCGCGTTGTGCATCGCCGGGAAGATTCGCGCGGCGGTCGAGGCGCTGCAGTGCCGCCATGTGGCGAGCGCGCATCACGTGCTGACCGTGAGCGTTGGCGCGGCGACCGCGCAGGGTCCGGCGATCGCGACGCATCGCGCGCTCATCGATGCCGCCGACGAAGCGCTCTACCGCGCGAAGGACGCGGGGCGTAATCGCGTGATGAGCTTTTGCGCGACGGCGGATGCCGTGCCGGTCGATCACGACGTCGTGACGCCGGACGAGAAAGCCGTGATGCCGGAGGGGAAGGGGCGGGGTCCGGGTTGAGGCGCCTGTCCGCCCATTTACTGGCCGCGCTTTTCAGTCCTGCTTTTCAGTTTCGCTTTTCAGCCTTCCGCTTTCCAGCCCCCCGCCTCTCAGTCCCGCTTGTCAGCGCTTATTGCTCTCCGTAAACTCGCGCGTAACCTGCCGGCCCCCCACGCCATAGCGCGTGAACCGTACACATACACACGCCGACCCAAGAGGAGAACCCCCGCGATGGCCGCATCCTATTTCCCCAGCTGGCGCCGCCAGCCCGCCGCCGCCGAGGGCGGCATCGTCGGCATCGACGAACGGCTCGCGTGGCCGCAGATGTTCGCGATGGGCATCCAGCACGTCGTCGCGATGTTCGGTTCGACCGTGCTCGCGCCGCTGCTGATGGGCTTCGATCCGAACCTGTGCATCTTCATGTCGGGGATCGGCACGCTGCTGTTCTTCGTGCTGGTGGGCGGCCGCGTGCCGAGCTATCTCGGCTCGAGCTTCGCGTTCATCGGCCTCGTGATCGCGGTGACCGGCTACGGCGGCCATGGCGCGAATCCGAACATTCCGGTCGCGCTGGGCGGCATCATCGCGTGCGGCGTCGTGTATGGGGTGATCGGCCTGATCGTGTCGGCGGTCGGCACGCGCTGGATCGAAACGCTGATGCCGCCCGTCGTGACCGGCGCGATCGTCTGCGTGATCGGCCTGAACCTCGCGCCGATCGCCGTGCATGGCGTGAGCGGCAGCAACTTCGACTCGTGGATGGCGCTCGTGACGGTGTTGTGCGTCGGCGCGGTCGCGGTGTTCGCGCGCGGCATGCTGCAGCGTCTTTTGATCCTGATCGGCCTGCTGGTCGCCTACGTGATCTACGCAATCGTGACGAACGGCCTCGGCATGGGCAAGCCGGTCGATTTCTCGATCGTCGCGAACGCCGCGTGGTTCGGCATGCCGCACTTCACGGCGCCGGTGTTCGATCCGCACGCGATGACGCTGCTCGCGCCGATCGCGGTGATCCTCGTCGCCGAGAATCTCGGCCATATCAAGGCGGTGAGCGCGATGACCGGGCAGAACCTCGACCGCTATATCGGCCGTGCGTTTCTCGGCGACGCGCTCGCGACGATCGTGTCCGGCTTCGCCGGCGGCACCGGCGTGACGACGTACGCGGAGAATATCGGCGTGATGGCGGTCACGAAGATCTATTCGACGCTGGTGTTCGTGATCGCCGCGCTGATCGCGCTCGTGCTCGGTTTCTCGCCGAAATTCGGCGCGGTGATCCAGACGATTCCGGGGCCGGTGCTGGGCGGCGTGTCGATCGTCGTGTTCGGGCTGATCGCGGTGACGGGCGCGCGCATCTGGGTGGTCAACAAGGTGGACTTCTCCGACAACCGCAATCTGATCGTCGCGGCCGTCACGCTCGTGCTCGGCGCCGGCGACTTCTCGCTGAAGCTCGGCGGCTTCGGTCTCGGCGGGATCGGCACCGCGACGTTCGGCGCGATCATTCTCCATGCGCTGCTGAGACGGAAGCCGACGCTGGGGCCGGTCGCCTGATTTCCCGTGGACGCCGGCCGCGGCTTGCCCGGGCGGTCGGCCGGGGCGTCCATCACCGCTACCGCTTGCGCGCGGTCAGCGCCGTCTCCGACAGATCCACCTCACGCATCAGCTTGTTCAACGTCTCGTCGTTGATCTGCTGACTGCTGCGCAGATCGAGCAGCGCCTTGCGCTCGGCGCGCATCGCCGCGAGCTTCATCCGGAATTCGAGCGCGTCGGCGCGGCGCGCGAGCTCGCGCGGCTCCTGTTCGTCATCGAACGTCGCGAGGCGGCGGCGGTACAGGTCCATCACCCGCGCGGTCACATCGGTCGCATACGCTTGCGCCGATTCATCGAGGTCCGCGCACTCGGTGTCGTGCATGTCGTCGACCGCGCGAATCGCGGCTTGCGCGGCGAGCGTGCGCGCGAGCGCTTCCTCGGCCGCGTGCGGGTCCTTGCCGCGCCGCCAGCCGCGCAGCAATAGCGGCAATGCCGCGACCGCGACCAGCAGCGACAGCAGGATCACGCCCGACGCGATGAAAATCGCCAGATCGCGTCCCGGCAGCGGCGTGCCGTCCGGCAACAGCTCGGGCAGCGACAGCACGCCCGCGAGCGTCACCGCCCCGCGCACGCCGGCGACCGTCGTCACCGACACCATGCGCAGCCCCGGCACCGCGTTCGCGACGCCGTGCTTCGCCGCGCCGCGGCTCGCGAACCAGCGCAGCAGCCACACCCACACGAAGCGCATCGCATACAGCGCGACCGCGACCGCGACGATATAGCTGATCAGCAGCACGACCTGCGCGTCGCTGGTTTCGTGCGCGTCGAGCAGCGCGCGGCCGAGGATGTGCGGGAACTGCAGGCCCAGCAGGATGAACACCATCCCGTTGAACACGAACTCGATCATCGTCCACGTGCTCGTGGCCCGCACGCGCGAGGCAACCTGCCACGTGTTCGCGATGCTCGCGTAATTCATCATCATGCCGGCGGACACCGCGGCGAGGATGCCCGACAGCTCGAAGCGCTCGGCGGTCAGATAGGCGGCGAACGGGATCAGCAGCGTCATCACGACGCCGGGCGCGGGGTCGCCTTCTTCGGTGAGATTGAGGAAACGCGCGGACACGAAGCTGAACAGCGCGCTCACCGCCGCGCCGACCGCGAGGCCGCCCACCGCGATCACGACGAAGCTGATCGACGCCTCACGCAGCGAAAACGCGCCGGTCAGCGCGGCGGCGATCGCGAACTTCAGCGCGACGAGGCCCGACGCGTCGTTCATCAGCGCCTCGCCTTCGAGGATATGCATCAGTTGCCCCGGAATCCTGCCCTTGCCGGCGATGCCGCTCAGCGCGACCGCGTCGGTCGGCGACAGCACCGCGGCGAGCGCGAACGCGACCGGCAGCGAGATCTGCGGCACGAGCGCATGCGCGAAGTAGCCGACCACCAGCACCGTCATGAACACGAGGCCGAGCGCGAGCATCAGGATCGCGCGGCGCGCCATGAAGAACTCGCGCTTCGGGATGCGCCAGCCATCCGCGAACAGCAGCGGCGGGATGAACAGCAGCATGAAGATTTCCGGATCGAACGTGACGTGCAGGTCGAGCCGCGGCCACGCGAGCAGCGCGCCGATCGCGATCTGCACGAGCGGCAGCGGCAGCTTGAACGGCAGCGCGCGGGTCAGCATGCCGGAGGCCGCGACGGCGAGTAACAGGATCAGGACGGTGAAGACAATTTCCATCGTGTGTTCCGGGCGGATGAAGGGGCTTGAAGAAGGGCGCCGCGTCCATCGCTCGCGTGATCGGATGTGAACGACGGCAAGGGGCCACGGCGCGCAGGGTCGAGTGTAGCCCGGCGACGCGCGGGGCTGCCGCCGGGCGCGCACGATGCGCGTGCGCGGCTCGCGCACCGCAACGGTGCGCGTCGCGCCCACGCGCGGCGCACGCCCCCTGCCGCCGGTGCAGACTGTCGGTCGAATTACATCGCTATGTGCGCCAGCGTGCGCACGGAGCTTGCTTAACCGGTACCGATGACGCACATTTTTAGAACCGCCGCCGCGTGTCCGCTTCCGTGTTCGGACCGGCCGGTTCCTGCGTGAGAGGACTGCATGACGATTGCGCAACAGGAAAGAGCGGCGAGCGCGCCGTACGGTTTCGAGGTCGAGGTGGCTTCGGGTCTTCACCGTTATTCGGTGCAGCATGGCGAGCTGACGCTGACGAGCGTATTCCAGCCGATTTTCAGCCTGTCGCATATGCGGGCGGTCGGCTACGAAGGGTTGCTGCGCGCGCACGACGCGCTCGATCGCCCGGTGTCGCCGCTCGACGTGTTCGGCGACGCCACGCGCGTCGGCGAGGCGCTGCAACTCGACCGGCTCGCGCAGACGCTGCATCTGGAAAACTTCAAGGTGCTCGGCGCCGAGCGCGAGTGGCTGTTCCTGAACGTACATCCGGGCGTGCTCACCGATCCGTATCTCGCGGCGGCCCTGCTCGCGAATCTGCGGCGGCTCGACCTGTCGCCGCGGCGCGTCGTGCTCGAAGTGCTCGAGCAGAGCGCCGAAGATCTCGATCGTCTCGCCGATGCCGTGCGCGAGTTTCGCGAGCGCGGCTTCCTGATCGCGCTCGACGATTTCGGCGCCGGCCATTCGAACATCGAGCGTATCTGGCAACTGAACCCCGACATCGTGAAGCTCGACCGCATCCTGCTGTCGCACGCCGCGCATCGTGCCGACATGGCGACGATCCTGCCGGGGCTGGTGGCGCTGCTGCACGAGGCGGGCAAGCTCGTGCTGGTCGAAGGCGTCGAAACCGAGCATGAAGCTCAGATGGCGCTCGCCTGCAACGCCGACTTCGTGCAGGGCTTTTTCTTCGGCCGGCCCAATCCCGGTGTCGCCGACGCCGTCCATGCGGCGGCCTGCATCGGCGAAGTCACGGAGCGCTATCGCGAGCAGGCCGAAGCCCGCGAGCGCCTCGGCGCGAGCCGTCTCGCGCCGTATCTGCGCGCGTTCGAGCGCGCCGCGGAGCGGCTGGCCGCGGGCGAACCGCTCGACGAAGTGTGCTGGAATTTCCTCGCGCTCGATCACGCGGCGCGCTGCTTTCTGCTCGACGCGAAAGGCCGCCAGGCGGGCCGCAACGTCGTGTTGCGCGCGGATCGGGCGGCGCACGAGACACGCTTCTTGCCGCTCGCCGATGCGCAGGGCGCGAACTGGCTGCGTCGTCCGTATTTCAGCGCCGCGATCAACGCGCCCGAGCGTGTGCACGTGACGCGGCCGTATCTGTCGATCAACGAGGCGTTGCCGTGCGTGACGCTGTCGATGGCGACGCGCGTCGGCGAGCAGACCTGCGTGCTGTGCGGCGATATCGACTGGGTGGACGAGTAGCGCGAGCGGCGCGAAGAACACCAGGCGCGGTTCTGCGATGATGTCGTTTTCAACGACACCGGGTTGGATTCATGTCCGTGCTGCTCGAAGTGATTGCCACGACCGTCGCCGATGCGCGCGCCGCCGCGCGGGCCGGCGCCGACCGTCTCGAACTTATAGCCGCGATGGGCGAGGGTGGTCTCACGCCGAGCGTCGGGCTGATCGAGGCGGCGCTCGCCGCGGTCGATATCCCGGTGAACGTGATCGTGCGGCCGCATAGCCGCTCGTTCGTCTACGACGCCGACGACTACGCGGTGATGCTGCGCGACATCCGCGCGGTGAAGGCGGCCGGCGCGAACGGCATCGTGATCGGCATGCTCGACGCGCATCGCGCGATCGATCGCGAAGGTCTCGCGCGTGCGTGCGATGCCGCAGATGGCCTCGCGATCACATTCCATCGCGCGTTCGACGAAGCACGCGATCTGCGCGAAGCACTGGACGTGCTGCTCGGTTTCGATGCGGTGACCAGCGTGCTGACGTCGGGCGGCAAGCCGTCGGTGTTACAGGCGGAGGCGACACTCGGCGAACTGGTGCGGCAGGCTTCGGGCTCGCATTGCACGGTGCTGGCGGCCGCGGGTTTGACGGTCGAGGCGCTCGCCGGCTTTGTGAGCGCAACGTGTGTCGAGGCCGTGCATTTCGGCTCCGGCGTGCGCGTGGACGGCAACGGTCTCGCGCCGGTCGATCCCGCGAAGGTCGCCAAGGTGAGGGCGCTGCTCGATGCGACGTCGCGCTGAGACGTGAGGCACGCGGCCAGAAAAAAGCCGCTTCGGCACGAAACCGAAGCGGCTTTCCCGTTGTTGCCGTGCCGCGAACCGATGCGAACTACTTCGCGACCACCACCGGAATCCCGCGCAACTGCCCGGCGCCCTTCATTTCATCGAGCGACTTCCTGACCGCCGCACCCGTCGCCGCATCGATCCGCAGGCGTGCCGCGAGGTCGCGTTCGCCGCGCTTCACGCCCGCGAGATTTGCGAGCTTCACGTGACCGTAGCCGCGCACGCGCGCATGCAGTTCAGCAAGCTTCGCGACGTCGTCGAGCGTGTTCGCGTCGAGTTGCGCGAGCGCGCGCTGCAGCGTGATTTCATAGTCGCTCGCGAGTTCGCGCTCCATCCTGCGTTCGAGCGTGCGGCCGAACGGATCGAGCGGCGTGCCGCGCAGGCCGCGCCATTTCGCGAGTACGCCGAGCACCGGCCACATCCACTGGCCGTAGGTTTTCTTGCTGGGCACGGCACCGGCCTCCGCGCGCGTGAGCGTCGGCGGCGCGAGGTTGAAGCTGATGCTGAAGTCCTTGCCCGCTACGCCCTCGAACTGCGCTTCGAGCGCTTCACGGAATGCGGCATCCGTATGCAGACGCGCGACTTCGTATTCGTCCTTCACCGCGAGCAGCCGATAGAACGTCGTGGCCACCGCGCGCGTAACGCGCTCGCTCGTGGCGTCGACCTTCGCTTCCGCGCGGCGCGCGGCATCGACCAGCGCGCGATAGCGCTTCACGTAAGCGGCGCCGCCATACGTCAGCAGCCGGGCTTCGCGATGCGCGATCAGTTCATCGAGCGTATCGACACGCGGAGCTGGCTTCGCCGGATGACGCGCCTGCCACAGCGATTCGAGCGCGGCCGGATCGGCGGCGGCCATGCGTCCGATCGAGAACGCCAACTGGTTCATCTGCACGGCGACGTTGTTCAGTTCGATCGCGCGCATCATCGCGGCGAACGACACTGGCACGAGACCGAGCTGCCACGCGAAACCGAGCATCAGGATGTTCGCGCCGATCGTATCGCCGAGAAAACGCGTCGCGAGCGCCTGCGCGTCGCAGGTCGACATGCGCTCTTCGCCCGCCGCGTGACGCATCTTGTCGAGCAATGCGTCGGCATGCAGCGTCGCGTCCGGGTTCTGCACGAAGCTCGCATTCGGAATCGCATGCGTGTTGACGACGATGCGCGTGCGGCCATGCCGCACCGTTTGCAACGCATCGGCGCTCGCGCCGACCACCATGTCGCAGGCGAGCAGCACGTCGGCCTGCTGCGTGTCGATGCGCACCTGGTTCAGCCATTCGTCGCGCGCCGCGAAGCGCACGAACGACAGCACCGAGCCGCCTTTCTGCGCGAAGCCCATGAAGTCGAGCACCGACGCGCTCTTGCCTTCGAGATGCGCGGCCATGCTGATCAGCGCGCCGACCGTCACGACGCCCGTGCCGCCGACGCCCGTCACCAGAATGTCGTACGGCGCGGCATCGAGTTGCGTGGCGGGCAGCGGCAATCCGGCGACATGCGCGGCGAGCGCTTGCGGATCGAACGCGGCACCCGCGGCTTTCTTCAGCTTGCCGCCTGCCACGGTGACGAAGCTCGGGCAGAAGCCGTTCACGCACGAGTAGTCCTTGTTGCACGACGACTGGTCGATGCGGCGCTTGCGTCCGAGCGCGGTTTCAACCGGCTCGACGGAAAGACAGTTCGACTGCACGCCGCAATCGCCGCAGCCTTCGCAGACTTCCTCGTTGATGAAAAGACGCTTGTCCGGATCGGGGAATTCGCCTTTCTTGCGACGGCGCCGTTTTTCGGCCGCGCAGGTCTGGTCGTAGATCAGCACGGTCACGCCGTCGGTGTCGCGCAGCTCGCGCTGCACCGTGTCCATTTCGCCGCGGTGATGGAACGTCGTGCCTTGTGGAAACTGGCCGTGATGGCCGTCGTATTTCTCGGGTTCGTCGCTGACCACGACGAAGCGCGACACGCCCTCGGCTTCTACCTGACGCGCGATCTGCGGCACCGAAATACTGCCGTCGACCGGCTGGCCGCCGGTCATCGCGACCGCGTCGTTATAGAGGATCTTGTAGGTGATCGTGGCCTTCGCGGCGACTGCCTGGCGGATCGCGAGAATGCCGGAGTGGAAGTAGGTGCCGTCGCCGAGATTCTGGAACACGTGGCGCGTTTTCGTGAACATCGAATGCGCGGCCCAGTCGACGCCTTCGCCGCCCATCTGAATGAGGCCGGTGGTGTCGCGCTCCATCCACGAAGCCATGAAGTGACAGCCGATGCCGGCCTGCGCGATCGAGCCGTCCGGCACTTTCGTCGACGTGTTGTGCGGGCAGCCCGAGCAGAAGTACGGCGTGCGCTTCACGCTGTCGGCCGCGTTCGACAGGATCTGCGGCGCGACCAGATCGACCACGCGCTCGCGCCGATCGAGCGCGGGCTTGTGACGCGCGAGCCAGTTCGCGAACACCGGCAGGATGCGCGACGGGCGCAATTCGCCGAGCTCGGACAGCAGCGGCGTGCCGTCTTCGGCGTTCTTGCCGATCACGGCCGGCCGCGCGCCTTGCGTGCGGTTGTACAGATAGTCCTTGATCTGCTGCTCGATGACCGGGCCTTTTTCCTCGATCACGAGCACTTCGGAAAGGCCGGACACGAATGCGTCGATACGCGTCATCTCGAGCGGAAACGACAGGCCGACCTTGTAGATGCGCACGCCGGCCGCGTCGAGATCGGCGACCGTCAGATCGAGCCGGCGCAGCGCTTCCATCAGGTCCAGATGCGCCTTGCCGCAGGTGACGATGCCGACGTTCGCGTGCGGGCTCGGCGCGATCCATTTGTCGATGCTGTTCAGGCGCGCGAAGTGGCGCACCGCGTCGAGCTTCGCGTGCAGGCGCGCTTCGATCGTGAGGCTCGGCAGGTCGGGCCAGCGGTTGTGCAGGCCGCCCGCGGGCGCGGCGAAATCCTGCGGGACGGCCCATTCGGTTTGCAGCGCGTCGAGATCGACGGTCGACCCCGACTCGACCGTCTCCGAGATCGCCTTGTAGCCGACCCACGCGCCCGAGAAGCGCGACAGCGCCCAGCCGTACAGGCCGAATTCGAGCATGTCCGCGATGTTCGACGGATTCACGATCGGCATGTGCCACGCGATCATCGCAAAGTCGCTCTGATGCGGCATCGACGACGACACGCAGCCGTGATCGTCGCCGGCCACCACCAGCACCCCGCCGTGCGGCGACGAGCCGTACGCGTTGCCGTGCTTCAGCGCGTCGCCCGCGCGGTCGACGCCGGGACCCTTGCCGTACCACATCGCGAACACGCCCTCGACGGTGCGCTCCGGGTCCGCTTCCACGCGCTGCGTGCCGAGCACGGCGGTGCCGCCGAGTTCTTCGTTGATCGCGGGCAGAAAGCGGATGTCGCTCGCGGCGAGCAGCTTGTTCGCTTTCCATAGCTGCTGGTCGACCATTCCGAGCGGCGAGCCGCGATAGCCGCTGATGAAGCCGGCGGTGTTCAGGCCACGGTTCTTGTCGAGCGCGCGTTGCATCAGCGCGAGGCGCACGAGCGCCTGGGTGCCGGTCAGAAAGATCCGGCCGCGCGTCGCGGTGAGATTGTCGGATAGCCGGTAATCGGCGAGAGCGGGCGTGCCGTCGACGGGCAGGCGGGCGGTCATGGGCGAATCTCCGTTGTTCTGTTCCGCGCGCGGTGGTGGGGTCACGGATGGGGCGCGGCGGAAGAGACTCTATTTTTTAGCGCCTGTGCGAGTGAATTTTTTCTTCTTTAATCGGGCGTTGACGAATGGGCGCGATGAGTCGCGCGTTTCGACCGGCTTTTGAGCCGGATTTGCCATGCGGCGGCGGGGTTCGGGTATGCCCTGGGAGGAGGCGGCGGCGCGCGGCGGGGAAGTTTCGGCGCTAAAAAAGAACGCACCGCCGAGGCCGGCGGGACACTGATTCGCGATCGGCGCGTCGCGCGCAAACAGCCACGCGCCGCTCAGGGAAACACATGAGGCTTCGGAATCCCCGCGCCATGCTCGATATCGTCGATCGCCTGGCGGTGCGCGCTTGCCACCGCTTCGGCCTCGTCCGCGTAGCCCGCGTCGCCGCCAACCGTGGTCCACGATTTGACGGCCTTCTCCCGATGACGGATTTCGTACTCGGCGTCCCAGCGCGCGCCGCTCAGTTCAAGGGGGCGCACGTGTATCGAATAGACGCCGTATTGGAAGAGCTGTTCAGCCATGATCGCCTCCAGCCGGCCGGCCCGGCGGCGCGCGACGCATCGGACGACGCGCGGCGCGCCCGCCGATGTTCGGCCTACAGTTCGATTTCCCCGAGGATACGATGCGCGAGCGCTTTGGCTTCTTCGAGCGCTTCTTCCGGCGTCGACGAAGTGGAATCGACTTCGTAGACCGTGGTTTCCTGATCGGCGCTGGCTTCGCCTTCGTCGCGCGCGAGTGTGACGATACCCTGCCAGGAGTCCTGCGCGACTTCTCTTATCGACGCAGTGGCCGTGTAGATCCCTTTGGTGTAGGTGACGTTTTCCATGGCCTCGCTCCTTTTTGCAAAGGTTTCGATGTTTTCATCGTAGCACGGCGCTGGAGGTTCGGCTCCCGGCCGGGGCGGCGCTTTCACGGGTGCGATGTCCTCGACATCGGCGACATTACGCGCGCCCCAAGGCAGGAAAATTACAGCCACGCAATCACCGCAACGCAGTCACAGCAACGCGACGACCTCGTCGAGCGCGGGCGCATGCGCGCCGGCATGCCGGCAGGCCGCGGCACCCGCCGCGAGCGCGAACGCGAGATGCTCCGGCCATGCACGCCGCGGCGCGCTCATCAGGCTGAACAGCAGGCCGCCGATCGACGCATCGCCCGCGCCGACCGTGTCGACCACCTCGACGCGCGGCGGCTTTGCCTCGATCACCGCCGCGCCGTCGATCAGCAGCGCCGCTTCCGGACCGCGCGTGACGAGCACGGTGGCGGCCGGATTCATCGCGCGCAATTGCGCGAGCGCGGCGGCTTCGTCGCCGGTCCTGAACAGCAGGCGCAGGTCTTCGTCAGACACCTTGATCAGGTCTGCGAGCGCGGCCATCTTGCGCAATGTCGGCTCGTAGCCGTGCTCCATCAGGTTGCGATAGTTCGGATCGAAGCTGATCTTCACGCCGTGCGCGCGCAGTTGCGCGGCGAGCGCCGCGAGCGTGTCGCCGAGCGGCTGGCGCACCAGGCTGATGCAGCCGAAGTGCGCCCACTTCACCTGGTCCATCCAGCCGGCCGGCAGGCGCGCCGGATCGAACGCGAGATCGGCGCCGTTCTCGCCCATGAAGAAGTACGCGGGCGGATGCGTCCGATGCACGATCGCGAGCAGCGGCGGGCGTTCGACGCGTTGCATGAAGCGCATGTCGAGCCCGGCGGCGACGCTCGCCTCCCACAGTTCGTCGGAGAAGTTGTCGACGCCGAGCGAGCCCGCGCACGCGGTCGGCAGACCGAGCCGCGCGACGCAGCGCGCGACGTTCCAGCCCGCGCCGCCCGGCCGCGACAGCCATTGCGACGCGCCGGTGCGCACGAGATCGGTGAGGATGTCGCCGGCGGAAACGAAAACGGGCAGATCGGTCGTCGGGCTCATTGTGCTTTCTCCGCGGACCGCGCGGCGGCGGATGCGGCCGGTCCGGCCGCCCGAGCCTCGTCGAGCGCATGGGCGAGCACCTCGTAGCACGCGCCCATCGTGTGATAGTCGGTCTTGCCGGCGGGGCTCTTTTCGTCGCTGTACTTGCGGTTGTCGCAGGTGAGGATGCGGTACCACGCGCCGTATTTGTGATCGACGAAGTGCGCCCAGCTATAGCGCCAGATCTCGTCGTACCAGTCCCAGAAGCGCTCGTTGCCGGTGCGCTTGCCGAGCAGCGCGGCGGTCGCGAAAGTTTCGGCCTGCACCCAGAAGTACTTGTCGTGATCGCACACGGTGCCGTCCGGACCGAAGCCGTAGTAGAGGCCGCCGTGGTCTTCGTCCCATGCGTGCGTCATCGCGGCGTCGAACAGCTCGATCGCGCGCGGCAGCAGCCACGGCAATGGACGGAAGCGTTCGAGAATCAGCAGCAGCTTCGCCCACTCGGTCTGATGGCCGGGCTGGAAGCCCCACGGACGGAAGATGTTCGAGCTGTCTTCCTCGTTGTAGTGCCAGTCGACCGACCAGTCCGCGTGAAAGTGTTCCCACACGAGCCCCTGCGACAGCTTCGCCTGGCGCAGCGTGATGTTCGACGCGACGCGCTCGGCGCGGTCGAGATAGACCAGATGGCCGGTCGCCTCGTGCGCGGCGAGCAGCGCCTCGGTGGTGTGCATGTTCGCGTTCTGCCCGCGATACGAGCTCACGCGCCATTCCGGCGACGCTTCGTCGGCATAGAGGCCGGCGGCGGCGTCCCAGAAGCGGTGCTCCATCAGCTCGAAGGTCGCGCCGATCATCGGCTTCGCTTCCTCGATGCCGGCCATCGCCGCATGCGAATACGCGAGCAGCACGAATGCGAGGCCGTAGCAGTGGCGCGTGCCGTCGAGCGTGCGCTTTTTGCCGTCGCGCCATTCGAGTTCCCAGTCGTAGCCTTCGTTCTGCGCGTCCCAGTGCGCGTCGCGCAGGAAGCGCAGACCGTGGCGCGCGTACTCGAGATGCCGCGGGTCGCCGAACTGGCGATACGCCATCGCGTAATTGAACACGTAGCGGCAACTGCTCACCAGATGGCGCGTGGTGCGGTCGTAGATCGAGCCGTCGTCGCGCAGGAAATGGAAGAAGCCGCCGCTCGGGTCGAACACGTTCGGCGCGTAAAAGCGCAGCGTGTCCTGTATATGCGAGAGCAGGAATTCGCGGCTGCGGAAGCTCGCGACGGGCGGCGCCTTGACGGCGTCGCCGGAAGGGTGGAGCTGATCGGATTGCGTCATGGCGTTTTCACCAAAGTACTGGCACGGGCAACGAGTTGAACGGGCAAGCGGACTTCGAGTTCGGCGGGTGAGTCTTCGAGCAGCAGTTCGACGCCGCGCCGCCCGAGCGCTTCCTTGTCGACCGCGATCGTCGATAGCGGCGGCGTGGCGTGCGCGGCGGCGGGAATGTCGTCGAAACCGATGATCGCGATGTCGTCGGGCACGCGCAGGCCGCGCGCGAGGCACACGCGCAGCGCGGCGAGCGCGGCGGCGTCGTTATAGGCAAACACGGCGTCGGGATGTGGGCCCGGCGCATCGAGCAGGCGCTGCATCGCGCGCGCGGCGCCGGTGTCGGGGTCGAGGCCGGCGTCGATGTTCACTTCGAGCGACGGGTCGAACAGCAGCCCCGCTTCGAAGAACGCGCGCCGGTAGCCGAGCGCGCGCTCGGCGATGCTGAAATGCGCGAGCGAGCCGCCGATGAACGCGACCCGTTTGCGCCGCTGCTCGAACAGATGCCGCATCGCGAGCGTCGCGCCGGCCGCGTTGTCGAGATTCACCGAGCGCAGCCCGGGCGACCACAGGTCGATCAGCACGAGCGGGCGCTGCATCGCGACCAGCGTGGCGAGCGTTTCGGGCTCGACGAAGCCGGCGATCGCGACGGCGTCGGGCGCATGCAGGCGTATCTGGTGAATCACGTCCTCGGTCGGGCCGGCGGTCAGCACGGACGGCACGATGCCGCGCTCGCGGCACGCATCCTCGACGCCATGCAGCACGTGCGAGAAGAACGGGCTCGCGGCGAAATTGTTGTGCTGACGATGCAGCAGGAAGGTCAGGCGGCGGATCCGTGGGCGCAGTTGCGCCGGGTCGTAGCCGAGCTGCCGCGCCGCCTCGACGACGCGTTCGCGCGTGGCCTCGGACAGCCCCGGCTGGTTTTTCAGCGCGCGCGATACGGTGCCGATCGAAACGCTGGCCGCGCGGGCGACGTCGCGGATGGTTGTGGCCATCGGATGAAGCAGCCGCCAGAGCGCGGCTTTACGTGTTTGGGTTCGGGCGATTGTATAGTAAAACGCGAGCGAAACAGCCCGGAAAGCGGCGATCAGGTACCGGTAAATACCCGTATTTTATGGAGTTATGTGATTCAATAGTGTTTAGTAAAATAAACTAAACAACGGCTGGGAAGGCAATCGTAGCGTCGCGCCAGGAATCGTCCTATGCCATCCGGCCGAGGCGACAGCGACCGCGTTTGAGCGTGAAATAACGCAAAGGCGAACGGAAACAATGGCAACGCCAAAAGAAAAAAGCCGCGCAAGGCGGCTTTCTTCACACGATCAAACGACGCTCAGGGAGGGCGCTTATGAATGTCCTGTTTGCATTGCGTGTATTTTCAACGGCGCGCGACGGCCGCGGCGGGAGCCTGCGAGGCGGCCTGGGTCTCGCCGCTGGTGTCGCGGGCGCCCCAGCGCTGCGCGAGCGCGGCGCAGACCATCAACTGGATCTGGTGGAACAGCATCAGCGGCAGCACGACGGCGCCGACCGCGTGCGACGCGAAGATCACCTTGGCCATCGGCACGCCGGCGGCGAGGCTCTTCTTCGAACCGCAGAAGATGATCGTGATCTGGTCCGCGCGGTTGAAGCCGAGCCGCTTGCTCGCGAAGATCGTCACGGCCAGCGCGAGCGCGAGCAGAACGGCGCTCACCACCACGAGGCCGCCGAGCGCGGACAGCGGAATCGTGTGCCACAGGCCTTCGTTGACAGCCTCGCTGAACGCGCCGTACACGACGAACAGGATCGAGCCCTGGTCGACGAACTTCAGCACGCCGCGGTTGCGCTCGATCCACTTGCCGATCAGCGGGCGCAGCAACTGGCCGGCGATGAACGGCACGAGCAGTTGCAGCACGATATTGCCGACCGTATGCCACGGCGACGAACCGCCGCTCGCCGCCTGGCTGGTCACGATGAGGCTGACGAGGGCTGGGGTGATGAAGATGCCGAGCAGGCTCGAGGCGGACGCGCTGCATACCGCGGCCGGCACGTTGCCCTTGGCAATGGACGTGAACGCAATCGACGACTGGACCGTCGATGGCAGCGTGCAGAGGAAGAGGACCCCCGCGTAGAGCGACGGCGTGACCAATGGCGAAAGAACCGGTTTAAGCGCGAGGCCGAGCAGCGGAAAAAGCGCGAACGTGCTCAGCAATACGACCAGGTGAAGGCGCCAGTGCGTTGCGCCCGCAACGATCGCCTCGCGTGAGAGCTTGGCGCCGTGCAGGAAGAACAGCAGGCCGACCGCGATGTTGGTTACCCAGTTGAACCCGACGGCGGCTTGCCCGTGAACAGGCAGAAGGCTGGCGAGGATCACGGTGCCCACGAGGCACAGGGTGAAGTTGTCGGGTAAATATTTCGGGCGGGCCATGTCGGAATCTCGATTCAATGACGCGAAATAGCGCGAGACGCACGCGCAGATGGCGCCGTCTCGAGTAATGGGAAGCGGCTATTGTTGTTTAAAATCGATTAAAAAGGCAAATTCATTTACCGAATTGATTAATGAATGTTGTGCATCAACAGGCCCAATGGGGGCGACGTGAACCGCGCTTTGCGCCACCGTTTCAGTATTGGCGACACGCTCCGCCTGGGCCAGGTCGTTTTAACGATTGGAAGTAAAAAGCGACTCGCGCTCGCGGCTCGGCAGGCTCGCGCGGCATTCGCGAAAACGCCCGCCGGCAAGTGATTCCGGGCTTTCGCGCAAGGGCTTTGTCGCAGAAAAACGTCGCGGTAACAAGGTGTTACATCCAGGGGGAGGGCCTAACACTTTTTGGCTCGACACCCTCGGCCGCCGCCCATAAATTACCGTTCAAAGGCCGCAGGGATGCCCCCTGCGCCGCGACAGTAACGCGGCGCTTTTCGTCAGTCCCGCAACAGGTCCATCGCAGCTCGAACGGTGGATTTCAGGCAAGTCTTCGGGCATGAGAGTCAGAAGGTGGACGGGTTGTCGAGAACGAGGCGCTGGGTGTGGGGCGCGGTCATCGCCGTGCTGTGTTCGCTCGCCTATGCAAAAGTGCCGGGCATCGCGCATGGCGGCGGCGCTTTTTCGCATGGCGGCGCGGATCGCGCGACGCGCATGGAGATGCGCGGCGGCGGCCGATACGCGAGCCCCGTGGGCGCCCCCTCCGCAAGACCTTCTCTCAATGCGATGACTTCGCGCGATCCGCGTGCCCAGCGTGACGGCGCCAATTTCGCGGTCGCGAATTACCGCTACGGCTACGGCGGCGACAAGTCCGGTGTGCGCCGTGTCAGCGGACCGTCCGGTTATCCCGATGAGCGCGCGCGCATGCAGTATGCCGGCGCCATGACGCCGGTCAGCGCGGAGTCGCGCCCGGTGCCACGTCCACCGCCGAATATACCGATGCGCAGCGGCTCGATCCGCGCCGACGTCGCGCGCTACAACGAAGAGCGCGGCGCGGCGCGCTCGCTGCAGCGTCCCGCCGACGATCCGCGGCAGCCCGAAGGCTCGCCCTATCGGAACTGACTGGCGGGCTCGCTTCTGGCTGCCGCTCGGCGCCTGTTCAACACCTGTCGTCACCCCCATCTCACTCAACTCCCGCGGACTCGCCTCTGGCGATCTCCCGTCTGCCGCCCGCAATCCCGTCAATCTGACGTTTCGACGCCACACTTTTTTGAAAACACTCGGCTGTAAGGCGCTTGTCACTGTCAAATCGGGGCAGGCTGCTGCGCCGCGTCATCTGTCTGTCATCTGATGCGTTGTCAGCCGCTACGGCGCGCCGTTCCCGGCATGACGCGCCGCGGGCGAGTGGTCGGCGCTCGGCTCCGCATGGGTGCCGGCAACCTGCGGATATCAGGCCGATAAACGACCAAGCTAACCAGATCGATATACCGGCAATAAGCGGCAACATTTCTGTTCATAAAAATGGTCCGCAAAGATGGCTCAGCCCAGATTGGCTCGATGGTCGAACGGATAACAACAACGGTTCGCGCGAGCGTCCCCTTTCGCACAGCCACACCTTTTTGACAAAGATTGGAGAATCCATGAAAACAAGCCTCAGCAGCGCGCTGAAGACCACTCTCAAGGCCACCGCGTGCGTCGCCGTGCTGGCGGGCACCTCGTCCGCGTTCGCGCAGTCGAGCGTGCAGCTTTACGGGCAGGTCGACGAATGGGTCGGCTCGCAGAAATTCCCGGGCGGCAAGACGGCCGTGGTGGTGTCCGGCGGCGGCATGTCGACGTCGTACTGGGGCTTCAAGGGGACCGAGGATCTGGGCAACGGCTACAAGGCGATCTTCGCGCTCGAAGGCTTCTTCCGCGCGGAGAGCGGCTCGTACGGCCGCTTCACCGGCGACACGACGTTCTCGCGCAATGCGTACGTCGGCATCGAGGCACCGTGGGGCACGCTGACGGCCGGGCGGCAGACGACACCGCTGTTCGTGTCGACGATCCTGTTCAACCCGTTCGTCGATTCGTACGTGTTCTCGCCGATGATCTATCACACGTACCTCGGCCTCGGCACGTTCCCGACCTACACGACCGATCAGGGCGTGACCGGCGATTCGGGCTGGAACAACGCGGTGTCGTACGCGTCGCCGAACTTCAACGGGCTCTCGGCGACGGCGATGTACGCACTCGGCAACACCACGCAGAACGGCGCGAAGAAATGGAGCGGCCAGGTGCTGTATTTCCACGGCCCGTTCGCGGCGACCGCGGTCTATCAGTACGTGAACTTCAACAGCGTGCCGGGCGACCTCGGCAGCTACGAGACGTCGGGGGTGCCCGGTCTGCGCAGCCAGAGCGTCGCGCAGGCGGGCGTCTCGTACGACCTGAAGTTCGTGAAGCTGTACGGCCAGTACATGTACACGTACAACAACCAGCAGGTCACGAGCTGGCACGTGAACACCGGCCAGGGCGGCGTCACGGTGCCGTTCGGGTCGGGCTCGGTGATGGCGTCGTTCGCGTGGTCGCGCAACGGCGGCGGCTCGAACCAGACGCGCCAGACCGCGGCCGTCGGTTACGACTATCCGCTGTCGAAGCGCACGGACCTGTATGCGGCGTATCTGTATGACCGGATTACGGGACAGTCGAGCGGCAATACCTACGGCGCGGGGATGCGCATGAAGTTCTAAGCCGTAAGGGCGAGGCCGGGCTGCGGCGAGCCCCGCCGTCGTTCTTGCGGCGCGACTCGCGCCGCCACCTGGCCAGCCCGGTTACA
This sequence comes from Paraburkholderia sp., assembly GCF_047605525.1. Taxonomy (GTDB): domain Bacteria; phylum Pseudomonadota; class Gammaproteobacteria; order Burkholderiales; family Burkholderiaceae; genus Paraburkholderia. The sequence continues at coordinate 428,957 of NZ_JASGFN010000001.1, forward strand.
CCACGAAGCCCGCCTTCCTTCGGAACGCGGGCTTTGTCGTTTGCAGCCGTCGATCGCAGCGCTTTGCCGTCCAGTCTTTGATAAACCCGGCAAAATGGCGTCGATTGATTCCTGAAGCGAGCGATTGGAGATGGATACCCTCGTCAGCATGAAAGTGTTCCGCCACGTGGTCGAGGCCGGCAGCTTCGTCGGCGCGGCGGAGAAGATGGAAATGTCGGCGGCGATGGCGAGCAAGCACGTGATGCATCTGGAGCAGCAGCTCGGCGCGCGCCTGTTGAACCGCACGACGCGCCGCGTCGCGCCGACCGAAGCGGGCCGCGAGTACTACGAGCGCCTGAGCCAGGCGCTCACCGAGCTCGACGAGGCTGGCCAGGCGGTCGGCGCGGCGAGCGTGGTGCCGCAGGGCCGGCTGCGCGTGTCGTCGTTATCGGCGTTCGGCCTGAGTCACGTGATGGCCGCGGTGGCCGACTACGCCGCGCAGTATCCGCAGGTCACCGTCGACATGACGCTGTCCGATCGCGTCGTCGAACTGATCGACGAGGGCTTCGACGTCGCGATCCGCGCGTCGCCGGGCGGGCTCAAGTCGTCGTCGCTGATCGCGCGGCAGATCGCGACCGCGCACCTCGTGTTGTGCGCGTCGCCCGCGTATCTGCGCAAGCACGGCACGCCGAAAAGCGTCGCCGATCTCGCGCGCCACAACTATCTGCAGTACGCGGGCGTGTCGGCGCTCGAAGTCGCGACCGGCGACGCGGGCTCGCGCGTGCGTCTGTCGGGCAACCTGATCGTCAATCAGTTGGAGGCGCAGCGCGTGATCGTGCTGCACGGCGCGGGCATCGCGATGCTCGGCACCGAGGTGATCGGCGGCGATCTTGCCGACGGGCGGCTCGTGCCGCTGCTCGTCGATGAAGTGCCGCCGCGCGAGCTGCCGATTCATGTGGTTTATACGAGCCGGCGGCATCTGTCGGCGAAGGTGAGGTCGTTCGTCGATTTTCTGGCGGCACGGTTCGCGAACGAGTCGCTGTGGCCGTCGCTGGAGCAGATCAAGGCGCTGGCGGTGCGCTAGCGGAACGCGAGAACTGCCCACCGGACGCCCTCGCCACCGGCTCCGCGTACCCTGCGGCCTTACCCCGTTTCGCTATACTGGTTGCCAGCACCCATACGCGAAAAGATCCGGGGGAGACATGACCGATCTGTCCACGCCGCGGCGCGCCGGCAGCCACGAGCTGCCCGCGGGTCGGCGTCTGCGTTTCGTTACCGCGGCCGCGCTGTTCGACGGCCACGATGCATCGATCAACATCATGCGGCGCATCCTGCAGGCGAGCGGCGTCGAGGTGATCCATCTCGGCCACAACCGCTCCGTCGATGAAGTTGCAACCGCCGCGCTCGACGAGGACGCCGACGGCGTCGCCGTGTCGAGCTATCAGGGCGGCCATAACGAATACTTCCGCTATCTCGTCGAGTTGCTGCGCGCGCGGGGCGGCGAGCGCATCAAGGTATTCGGCGGCGGGGGCGGGGTGATCGTGCCCGAGGAGATTGCCGCGCTCGAACGCGACGGCGTCGAGAAAATCTACTCGCCGCACGACGGCCAGCGGCTCGGTCTGCAAGGCATGATCGACGACATGATCGCGCGCTGTGTCGAAGGCGCGCGCGCCGCGGAGGCGGCGCGGCCGGTGCCGGTGGATGTATGGCTCGCTGAACTCGCGGCGCGGGCGGACGCCGCAGATGCTTCACACAGCGCCGCCGTGAGCCACGCGTCCGAGGCCAGGGAAGCTCACACGGGCACGAGCGGCATTGCCAGCGGCGGCCGCCAAGGCAGCGCAAGTGGGACAGCGGCGACTTCGACACGAGACACCGCAAACGCTCCCGACTCCGTCACCCCCATCTTCCGCCGCGTCGCCCGGTTGATCAGCGCCTTCGAAACGAAAACTCTCGATCCCGGCGCGCGCGAAAAACTCTCGACCCTCGCCCAGGCCACCCGGATCCCGGTTCTGGGTATCACCGGCACGGGCGGCGCGGGCAAATCGTCGCTCACCGACGAGCTGATCCGCCGCTTCCGGCTCGATTACGGCGACGCGCTGACGATCGCCGTGCTCGCGATCGACCCGTCGCGCCGCAAATCCGGCGGCGCGCTGCTCGGCGACCGCATCCGCATGAACGCGATCGGCGATTGGGGCGGCGGCGCGCGCGTTTATATGCGATCGATGGCGACGCGCGACGCATCGAGCGAAATCTCCGATGCGCTGCCCGATGCGCTGATGCTCTGCAAGGTGGCGGGCTTCGATCTGATCATCGTGGAGACATCGGGGATCGGGCAGGGCGACGCGGCGATCGTGCCGTTCGTCGACGAATCGCTGTACGTGATGACGCCCGAGTTCGGCGCCGCGAGCCAGCTCGAGAAGATCGACATCCTCGACTTCGCGGACTTCGTCGCGATCAACAAATTCGACCGCAAGGGCGCGCGGGACGCGTTGCGCGACGTCGCGAAGCAGGTGCAGCGCAATCGCGCGGACTTCGCGACGCCGCCCGACAGGATGCCGGTGTTCGGCACGATCGCGTCGCGCTTCAACGACGACGGCGTGACCGCGCTGTACCGGCACATCGCCGATGCGCTGCGCCGGCACGGCCTGCGTACGACGGACGGCGGACGGCTCGGCGCACCCGACGCACCCGACGCACCCGACGATCCGCGCTGTTCGAGCAATCTGCACGCGATCGTGCCGCCCGCGCGCGTGCGCTATCTGGCCGACATCGCGCACACGGTGCACGCTTATCGCGAGCGGGCCGACGCGCAGGCGCGTATCGCGCGCGAGCGCTGGCAACTGATCGAGGCGCGCCGCATGCTCGGTGAGGCGCAGGGGCCGGCGAGCGCGACGGTGGCCGCTCATGCGGGCGCGGGTGCAAATGCAGCCCAAGCCGGCGCAGCCGGCAATGCATCGTCCAACGCAAAGGCGCACGTCGTGTCAAGCCCTGCCGCGACTGAAGCCAACCCGCTTCCGTCGTCCCTCGACGCCCTGATCGACCAACGCACCGCCGCGCTCGGCGCACGCGAGCGCAAGCTGCTCGACACGTGGCCGCAAACGGTGGCCGCCTATTCCGGCGACGAGCACGTCGTGCGCATCCGCGAGCGCGAAATCCGCACCACGCTCACGGTGACGACCTTGTCCGGCTCCCCGGTGCGCAAAGTCTCGCTGCCGAAATTCGTCGACCACGGTGAGATCCTGCGCTGGCTGATGCTCGAAAACCTGCCCGGCTATTTTCCGTTCACCGCCGGCGTGTTTCCGTTTCGCCGCGAGAACGAGGACCCGACCCGCATGTTCGCGGGCGAGGGCGATCCCCAGCGCACCAACCGCCGCTTCAAGCTGCTCTCCGAGGGGATGCCGGCCAGGCGTCTGTCGACCGCGTTCGACTCCGTGACGCTGTACGGCGAAGAACCGCACGAACGCCCGGATATCTACGGCAAGGTCGGCAATTCGGGCGTGTCGGTCGCGACGCTCGACGACATGAAAACGCTGTACGACGGCTTCGACCTGGGTTCGCCGGACACATCGGTGTCGATGACGATCAACGGTCCCGCGCCGACGATCCTCGCGATGTTCTTCAACGTCGCGATCGATCAGCAGATCGCGCTGAAAGAGCAGCAGCTAGGCCACCCGCTCAGCGCGGACGAACTCGACGAAACGCGCCGCGGCGCGCTGCAAAACGTGCGCGGCACCGTGCAGGCCGACATCCTGAAGGAGGACCAGGGGCAGAACACCTGCATTTTCTCGACCGAATTCAGCCTCAAGGTGATGGGCGACATTCAGGCGTATTTCGTCGAGCACGGCGTGCGCAATTTCTATTCGGTGTCGATTTCCGGCTATCACATCGCCGAAGCCGGCGCGAACCCGATCTCGCAGCTCGCGTACACGCTCGCGAACGGCTTCACGTACGTCGAGGCGTATCTGGCGCGCGGCATGTCGATCGACGACTTCGCGCCGAATCTGTCGTTCTTCTTCTCGAACGGGATGGACCCGGAATACACGGTGCTCGGCCGCGTCGCGCGACGCATCTGGGCGGTGGCGATGCGCGAGCGCTACGGCGCGAACGAGCGCAGCCAGAAGCTCAAATATCACGTGCAGACCTCGGGCCGCAGCCTGCACGCGCAGGAGATCGACTTCAACGACATCCGCACGACGCTGCAGGCGCTGATCGCGATCTACGACAACTGCAACTCGCTGCACACCAATGCGTTCGACGAAGCGATCACGACGCCGACCGAGGAGTCGGTGCGCCGCGCGGTCGCGATCCAGTTGATCATCAATCGCGAATGGGGACTCGCGAAGAACCAGAATCCGAATCAGGGCAGCTTCGTGATCGACGAACTGACCGATCTCGTCGAGGAAGCGGTGCTCGCCGAGTTCGAGCGGCTGACCGAGCGCGGCGGCGTGCTGGGTGCGATGGAAACCGGCTATCAGCGCGGACGCATCCAGGACGAGTCGATGCTGTACGAGCATCGCAAGCATGACGGCTCGTATCCGATCGTCGGCGTGAACACGTTCCTGGGCGCGCATCCGCATGAGGCGCCGCGGCCGATCGTGCTGGCGCGCTCCACCGATGCGGAAAAGCAGAGCCAGTTGACGCGGCTGCGCGATTTCCAGGCGCGCCACCGCGACGCCGCGCCGGCCGCGCTGGAGCGGTTGAAGCGCGCGGTGATCGACAACGCCAACGTATTCGCGGTGCTGATGGACGTGGTGCGCGTGTGCTCGCTTGGGCAGATCACGCATGCACTGTTCGAGGTGGGCGGCCAGTACCGGCGCAATATGTAGGCGGTATGGCGGGTTCGGCGGCTCGCCTTCGCTGCGAGCCGCGGCAATGCAGGCTCAGCGTGCGATGCCGAGCCGTGCCTTCGCGTCGTCGTACTCCTTCGACAACCGCTTGACCAGATCGGCGACGCTCGGCACGTCGTCCATCAGGCCGACGCCCTGGCCCGCGCCCCAGATGTCCTTCCACGCCTTCGTCTTGTCGCCGCCGAAGTTCATCTTGGTCTTGTCCGATTCGGGCAGCGCGTCCGGGTCGAGCCCCGCGTTCAGGATGCTCTCGCGAATGTAGTTGCCGTGCACGCCGGTAAAGAGGTTCGTGTAGATGATGTCCGACGCCTTTGCGTCGAGGATCGCCTGCTTGTAGCTGTCGACCGCATGCGCCTCCCTGGTCGCGATGAAGCGCGTGCCCATGTATGCGAGGTCCGCGCCCATCGCCTGCGCGGCGAGAATCGAGCCGCCGTTCGCGATTGCGCCGGACAGCACGATCGGGCCATCGAAAACGCGCCGCACCTCGCCGACGAGCGCGAAGGGCGAGGTCGTGCCCGCATGGCCGCCCGCGCCGGACGCGACCAGGATCAGCCCGTCGACGCCCGCCTCCAGCGCCTTCTGTGCATGGCGCAGATTGATCACGTCGTGCAGCACGATGCCGCCATAGCCGTGCACCGCATCGATGATTTCGCGCGCCGGCGCGCGCAGGCTCGTGATGAAGATCGGCACCTTGTGCTCGACGCACACGCGCACGTCGTGCTCGAGCCGCGTGTTCGACTGATGGACGATCTGGTTGACCGCGATCGGTCCGATGACCGCGTCGGGGTTCGCCGCCTTGTGCCCGGCGAGCTGTGCCTGGATCTGCGTGAGCCATTCGTCGAGCAGCTCGGCCGGGCGCGCGTTGAGGGCCGGGAATGAACCGACGATACCGGCCTTGCACTGGGCGAGAACGAGTTCGGGATAGCTGACGATGAACATCGGCGAAGCGACGACGGGCAGCGCGAGGTTTTGCAGGACGGCGGGCAATGCCATGGTGCGAGTCTCCAATTTGAGCAACCGGTACGTCGTGGTGCGCCCGGCGTTGAACGAAGTTTAGCGGTACACGGCTGACGGCGCGGAGATGCGAGCCGAAGCCGCCAGAAGGTTTAAGAACGGTCGTTCGATTATAGGCGAAGCGAGTGGCTGGCGCGGCAGCGCCGTCTGGAACAGTTCGAGGAAGTGTTCAGGTTCTATGTTTAGGTGGGTTATCCCACCTGGCGCGGACACATCGGGCTTCTACAATGCACACACACTCAAACGATCAAAGAGACCCCATGGCCTTCGAAAATTTCACGCCTTTTCGCGTCGCCGTGGGCGATGTCGATATTTTCGGGGTGAAGGGCGGCGCCGGGCCGCCTTTGTTGCTGTTGCACGGCCATCCGCAATCGCATCTGATCTGGGAGCGCTGCGCCGGACCGCTCGCACGACACTTCACGGTGATCGCAACCGATCTGCGCGGCTACGGCGCGTCGGGCAAGCCGGCGAGCGATGCCGCGCACACGCCTTATTCGAAACGGGCGATGGCCGCCGACCAGGTCGCCGTGATGCGCCACTTCGGCTTCGAACGCTTCCTCGTCTGCGCGCACGATCGCGGCGCGCGCGTCGCGCACCGGATGGCGCTCGATCATGCCGACGCGGTCGAGCGTCTGATGCTGCTCGATATCGCGCCGACGCTCGCGATGTACGAGGCCACCGACCGCACGTTCGCGACGCACTATTTCCACTGGTTTTTCCTGATCCAGCCCGAGCCGCTGCCCGAAACGCTGATCGGCGCGAATCCGGCCGCGTATGTCGATGCGGTGATGGGCGGCCGGCATGCGGGGCTTGCGCCGTTCGACCCCGCCGCGCTCGACGCGTATCGCGCGGCGCTCGCGCAACCGGGCGCGGTGCATGCGATGTGCGAGGACTATCGCGCGTCGGCGAGCATCGATCTCGAACACGATCGCGCCGACATCGAGCGTGGCAACAAGATCGGCTGTCCGCTGCGGGTGCTGTGGGGCGACAAGGGCGTCATCGAGAAATGTTTCGACGCGCTCGAAGAATGGCGGCACGTCGCGCGCGACGTGAGCGGCCGCGCGCTGTCCTGCGGACACTATCTGCCGGAAGAGGCGCCGGGCGAACTGGTCGCCGAAATGCTGTCGTTCTTCGAGGCTGTCGAACAGTAGGGTAGGCGCCTTGCTTCTCAAGGTTTCAGCGAGGTTTCAATACCGCGCCGCTCAATCGAGCGGCGCGCAGTGGCCCGATCTGGTGGTGCTCGGCGTCGTCCTGTCCACACCATGTATGCGGCCTTAAAACGTAGCGTCAAATTTCTGTAGGGAAATCACCGATGCGTTGCAAAAATGCGGCACGCGTATAATTTAACGCGACGCTGATCACGTCCAACAGATGTTCCGCCGCTCGCTTCGTCGAGCGGCTTTCTTTTTGTGGCGACGGTTTTGCGCATTGCCCAGCGGAGGCAGGCAGTTCCAGCGTTGCTTTTCTTTTGCTTGCTGCCGTTGTTCCGGGCTTGCCGCGCGATTGGCGCTGTCGCTGTATTAGCGTCGCGCCACAATACGCGTGCCGTCCACCTCGAGCGGTCCATCGTTCGCCGCCAGCTCTCCAACCATATCCGTCAGCAAGGCGCGCCATTTGCCGCGCGGCTTCAGCATCGACGCGGCGGCGCGCATCACGGCCGCGTCGTCGAGCATGCGCAGCAGCGTGTCGAAACTCATCTCGCGGACTTCGAGCAGCTTGAACACGATCAGCACTTTCAGCGCGTTTTTTGCGTTGCGCGCGGGATCGGCTCGCAGCCACGCGACGCGCGATAACGCACGTTCAAGCGCCTGTTCGACATTCGTAAACGGCGCGCCGTGGCCCGGAATGACGACCCGCACGTCGAGCGCGGCGATCGTGTCGAGCACGGCCTGCTGTTCGGCGAAGCCGCTTTCGCCTTCGAGTTCCGGGAAGATCACGCCGAAGCCGTTTTCCCACAGCGCGTCCGCGCTGATCAGGATGCGTTCGCGGGCGCAATAGAGCATCAGCGAATGCGGATCGTGACCGGGCGCGCTGAGCACCTGCCAGTCGAGCGCGCCGAGCCGCAACTGCGCGCCGGGCGCGATCGTGCCGGTGAAGCCGAAGTGCTCGCAGGACTGCCCGGTCGCGCGAAAGGTGAGGCGCGCTTGATCCCAGTCGCGCACCGCGTCGGCTTCGGACGCGGGAATCAGCGTGCGGCACGGCCACGTCGCCTGCAAAAGCGCGTTGCCGCCGCAGTGGTCCGAATGCAGATGGGTGTTGACGATCAGATCGAGCGGGCGCGTGTTCAGTGCGCTGCGCACCAGCGCGACGGTTTGCGGTGCGTGCGTTGCGTAGCCGGTGTCGACGAGCGCCGCGCAGGCGTCGTCGACGAGCAGCACGTTGTTCGACGACAGCCAGCCGCGCTCGAAGACCCGGATCGACGCGGGCAGCGCGATCATCGCGTAGCGGCTTGCGTATCGGCCGGCGCGGACGCGTCCGGCTTCGGCATCACGAGAATCGTCGACGTGCCGGTCAGCATCAGCTCGCCGCGCTGATTGACGACCGAGCCTTCGAGGTAGGTCAGATCGCCGTTCAGGCTCGGCTTCCAGTGAGCGTCGCGGATGCGCCAGGTGATCGTCAGCGTGTCGTGCGCGCGCACGGCCTTCTTCAGCTTGATATCGAACTCGAGACCGAGTGGCTGCGCGTAGGTCGAAAAATGTGTCGCGAGCAGCGCCATGAAATATGCGGTGGGCTGCGTGCCCGATGCGATCAGCCCGCCGAAGCGGCTTTGCCCGGCATACGCTTCGTCGTGATGCAGCGGGTTCAGATCGTTGACGAGCGTCGCGAACGACCTGATCGAATCCGCCGACAATTCGAGCGTCGAGCTGAACGTCTCACCGGGCGTGACGACGCGCGGCGGGGCGTTCATTGCCGCTCCTTTGCCCGCGGCGCCGGGTGTTGCGCGACGAACGCCGCGTGACGCGCCTCGATTGCCTTCCACACCGCGCGCCTCGCGGCGTCGTCGAATGTCGACCAGCCGGCGATCTCGTCGATCGTCCGCAGACACCCCTCGCACCAGCCCGTCGACGCATCCATCCGGCACACGTTGATGCACGGCGAGGCCACCGGGGCGCCGCCGCTGCCGCCGTCATTGCTCTTGCCCTCGTAGCCGTTGCCGGTCGTCATCGTCATCATCATCGCATTCAGGCCGGCTCGCGCAGCGCGACGTCGACGACCGGCGCGCCCGTCAGCACAATCAGTTCCTGCGCGGTCAGGTTGAACACCGCGTGCGGATGACCGGCCGCGGCCCACAGGCTGTCGAGCTCGAGCAGATCGGCGTCGATCAGCGTGACCGGCTCGGTCGCATGACCGACCGGGCACACGCCGCCGATCGCGTAGCCGGTTTTTTCGCGGACGAACTTCGCGTCCGCGCGGCCGATCTCGCCGACCTGCGCGGCGACCTTCTTTTCGTCGACGCGATTCGCGCCGCTTGCGATCACGAGCACCGGTGCATCGTCCTCGCGGCGGCGAAACAGGATCGACTTGGCGATCTGCGCGACCGAGCAGCCGAGTCCGGCGGCTGCTTCGGCGGAAGTTTTGCCGGTTTCCGGCAGCATCACGATTCGCCCCGCGTGACCGCGTTCGCGCAGCAGCAGCGCGACGCGGCGCGCCGAGTCGGGCAGCGCGGCGAGATCGTCGGATTCGAAGGACGCGAGGTCGGTCATCGCTGGAGATCCTGATTGAAAAGTGACGGTGTGAAGAGAGCGCCGGTCATACGCAGGTATTCGCTTCGCTGCGCGCCTTCGCGAGCAGCGCCTTGCCCGCGCGCGACACGTTGGGCCGGCCGATCGCGTTCGAGATGAAGTCGCCGATTGCCACGACCTGCGCGAGGTCGATGCCGGTCTCGATGCCGAGGCCGTTCATCAGATACAGCACGTCTTCGGTCGCGACGTTGCCGGTCGCGCCCTTCGCATACGGACAGCCGCCGAGCCCCGCGACCGATGCGTGGAAAATCCCGATGCCTTCGAGCAGCGCCGCGTAGATGTTCGCGAGCGCCTGGCCGTAGGTGTCGTGAAAGTGCCCCGACAGACGCTCGCGCGGAAACACCCCGGTCACCGCCTGGAACACTTCGCGGGTGCGCTCGGCGGTGCCGACGCCGATCGTATCGGCGATATCGATCTCGTCGCAGCCGAGCGCCGCGAAGCGCTCGACGACGTCGACGACCGACGCGACCGGCACCTCGCCCTGATACGGACAGCCGAGCGCGCACGACACGCTGCCGCGCATCCGCAAGCCATGCTGCTTCGCGGCCGCGGCAACCGGCGCGAACCGCTCGATGCTCTCCGCGATGCCGCAGTTGATGTTCTTCTGCGAAAACGCTTCGCTTGCCGCGCCGAAAATCACGATCTCGTCGGCGCGCGCGACGAGCGCGCCTTCGAAGCCGCGCAGGTTCGGCGTCAGCACCGAATAGATCGTGCCGGGGCGGCGCGCGATGCCGGCCATCACGTCGGCGCCGTCGGCCATCTGCGGCACCCATTTCGGCGACACGAACGACGCCGCTTCGACGTTGCTGAAGCCGGCCGCCGATAGACGGTCGATCAGCTCGATCTTGGTCGCGGTCGGCACGAATTCCTTTTCGTTCTGCAGTCCGTCGCGCGGACCGACTTCGACGATTTTCACCTGCTTCGGTAAGGCCATGATCTGTCTCCTGCCGCGTGGTGCGGGGTTCCTGCGATTCAATTCAATTCGACCCGTGCGCTTGCGATCGCGGGTTTCAATATCCGCGTTCCGCCCGCACGACGCCGCTCACCGGCTCGCCGCGCAGCAGCGCGCCGATCTTCGACGCGACCTGCGCGACGCTTTCCTCGCGCAACGTCAGCGCCGACGTGTGCGGCGTGATCGTAATACGCGGTTCCCGCCAGAACGGATGATCGGCGGGCAGCGGTTCTTCGTGGAACACGTCGAGCGTCGCGGCGGCGAGCTGGCCGCTTGCGAGCGCGGCGAGCAGATCCGTGTCGACCAGATGCGCGCCGCGCGCGACGTTGACCAGATACGCGCCGCGCGCGAGCCTCGCGAACGTGCGCGCATTCAGCACGCCTGCGGTATCGGGCGTATACGGCAGCAGATTCACGAGCACCTTCGCGCCGTCGAGAAACGCGTCGAACCGTGCTTCGCCCGCGAACGTCGTCACGCCGTCGATCTGCTTCGCGCCGCGGCTATAGCCGCGCACCGGCAGGCCGAACGACGCGAGTGTCCGCGCGACCTGCGTGCCGAGCACGCCGAGTCCGAGTACGCCGACCGTGAAGGTCGCGCGCGGATGCGGTTCGAGCGCCTTCCAGCGGCGCTCGCGCTGTTGCGCGTCGTATTCGTCGAAGCAGCGCAGATAGCGCAGCACCGCATGCGTGACGTACTCGGCCATCTGCGCGCCCATGCCGGTGTCCTCGAGGCGGATCAGCGGCACGTTGCGCGGCAGCGTGCCCGGCTGCTCGCGTTCGAGCGCGAGGATCGCATCGACGCCCGCGCCGAGATTGAAGATCGCGCGCAGCGTGTCGCGGCCGGCCAGCATCTCGCGCGGCGGGCGCCAGACGACCGCGAAATCGGCCGGCGCGCGATCGCCCGGCTGCCATTCGCGCAGATCGGCGTCGGGCAACGCGCGCGCAAGATCGTGCAGCCACGTGGCGGCATCGGTAAGCGGCATGTAGAAGAGGATTTTCATACGGTCCGGAAGGCGTCCGCGGTTGGGGCTACGTATGTGCCTGCACGAGCGGAACGGACCACGGCCGCGCCGCGAGAGCGCGATGTAGATGACCGCGGCGGCTGCGGCAACTGGGACGACGCGTACGGCATCGGGTCTCCTCCCGTTATGAACAGGCTTCATTCTACTTTTTCGCCGCGGATCGCGCGCATTTGCGCACGGACGTGCGCGTTGAAGCGGGCCCGGTGTGCCCGTTTGAGCCATAACCAAAGCACAAAAACTTGGTTCGTCCGCCCGGTATTCAGCAGGACAATGATTGCCCGGATTCCCGCAGCGAGGCACGCACATGCTTTCATGCACCCGATCGACATGGCCGCCACGGCTCGTCACCGTTCCCGGTTTGCACGGCAGCGAAGGCGCGCATTGGCAAACATGGCTGGAGCGGCAGTTCGCGCGCTCGCTGCGCGTCGAGCAGGCCAACTGGGATGCGCCCGATATCGCGCTCTGGGCGCAGTCGCTGCGCGAGCTACTGGCGCGCGAGCGCGGTCCTTTCGTGCTGGCCGCGCATAGCTTCGGCTGCCTCGCGACCGCGCATGCGCTGCAGCAGGCGCCGCTCGCGCACGACGTGATCGGCGTGCTGTTCGTCGCGCCCGCGAGCCCGCGCAAATTCGCGTTCGCGGGACCATTCGACGCAAGACGCGTCGGCGTGCCGTCGATTCTGATCGGCAGCGCAACCGACCCGTGGATGCCGCTCGCCGATGCGCGCGATCTCGCGCGGCGCTTCGGCAGCGCATTCGTCAATCTCGGCGACGCGGGGCATATCAACACGGCGGCCGGTTTCGGTCCGTGGCCGCGCGCCAAGTATTTCATCGATACGCTCGTGCATTGCGCGGCGCCGCTGCGCTTTGGCGAGGAAGCAAGCGAGGCCGCGCGGCATGCGGTGGTGTGAGCGGTTCGCCACGCACTCGCGCAGCGCCTGCGTGGCCCCGCCATCGCACGAAACCCGGCGCCGCCCGCGCCGTAAGCGATCCGTTAGAATCCCGCTTCATGCCGCGCGCAGGCGGCCACGGCTTTTTATCATCGACAGGCGGGAACAGAATGAAGGGCACCACGGGGACATCGCGCCGGCTCGCAGCCGGCATCACGGCCATCGCGCTCGGGTTCGGCGGCGTATCGACGGCACACGCGGATACGTCGCTGCTCAACGTGTCGTATGACGTGACGCGCGAACTCTACAAGGACATCAACGCGGGCTTCATTGCCGCATACAAACAGAAGAGCGGCGAGACCGTGTCGGTGCGGCAGTCGCACGGCGCGTCGAGCGCGCAGGCGCTGTCGGTGCTGCAAGGTCTGCAGGCCGACGTCGTGACGATGAACCAGCCGAACGATATCGATCTGCTCGCCGACAAGGGGCATCTCGTACCCGCGAACTGGCGCGCGCGTCTGCCGGACGATAGCGCGCCGTACACGACGACGATGGTGTTCCTCGTGCGCAAGGGCAACCCGAAGCACATCAAGGACTGGGACGATCTCGCGAAGCCCGGCATCCAGGCGGTGATCGCGAATCCGAAGACTTCTGGCAACGGCCGCTATACGTACCTCGCCGCGTGGGGTTATCGCAAGCAGCATGGCGGCACCGACGCGCAGGCGCTCGACTTCGTGAAGGCGATCTTCCGCAACGTGCCGGTGCTCGATACCGGCGGACGCGGCGCGACGACCACGTTCACGCAACGCGGCATCGGCGACGTGCTGGTGACGTTCGAGAACGAAGTGTCGCTGATCGATACGGGCGTGGGCGCCGGCAGCTACGAAGCGGTGTATCCGTCGGTGAGCCTGCTCGCGGCGCCGCCGGTGTCGATCGTCGATAAGGTCGTCGACAAGCGCGGCACGCGCAAGGAAGCACAGGCGTATCTCGACTATCTGTGGTCGCCGGCCGCGCAGGAAATCATCGCGCGGCACCATCTGCGTCCGCGCGATAAAAACGTGCTTGCGAAGCATGCGGCCGAATTCAGGCCGATCAAAACGTTCACGGTCGAGGAGATGTTCGGCAGTTGGCAGAAAGCGCAGGACACGCATTTCTCCGATGGCGGCACGTTCGATCAGATCATCGTCGACCGGAAGTAAACCAACGGGGAAGTTTGCATCGTGAGAAAAAGGCTGCCTCGCAGTGTTGCGAGGCAGCCTTTTTTCATGCGCGCGCGCTTCTTAATGCGGACGTAAGCGCCTACGCTCAGTTCGCCGCGGCATGTCCGTCATGACCCTGCGCGCAGCCATGCTCGCAATCGCTCTGCTCGACCGGCATCTGCTGCGCGGCTTCCGCATGGATGCCCAGGCGCGCGAGCAGCTTGCGGTCCGCTTCCGCCTGCGGATTGCTGGTGGTCAGCAACTGGTCGCCGTAGAAAATCGAATTCGCGCCGGCGAGGAAGCACATCGCCTGCAATGCTTCGTCCATCTGCTCGCGGCCTGCCGACAGGCGCACCATCGCGCGCGGCATCGTGATGCGCGCAATCGCGATCGTGCGCACGAATTCGAACGGATCGATCGCTTCGGTGCCGGTCAGCGGCGTGCCCTGCACCTGCACCAGATTGTTGATCGGCACCGATTCCGGATACGGGTCCATGTTCGCGAGCTGCGCGATCAGCCCCGCGCGCTCGCGGCGCGACTCGCCCATGCCGACAATGCCGCCGCAGCACACGTTGATGCCCGCGTCGCGCACGCGCTCCAGCGTGTCGAGCCGGTCCTGGTACGTGCGCGTCGAAATGATCTGGCCGTAGAACTCGGGCGACGTATCGAGGTTGTGGTTGTAGTAGTCGAGGCCCGCGTCGCGCAGCGCCTGCGCCTGATGCGTTTCGAGCATGCCGAGCGTCACGCAGGTTTCGAGGCCCATCGCCTTCACGCCGCGAATCATGTCCTTGATCGGCTCGAGGTGGCGGTCCTTCGGATTACGCCACGCGGCGCCCATGCAGAAGCGCGTCGCGCCGTTGTCTTTCGCGACCCGCGCGGCGGCCAGCACGTCGTCGACGGCCATGAGCTTGTCGGCCGCGAGGCCCGTGTCGTGATGCACCGATTGCGGACAGTACGCGCAATCCTCCTCGCAGCCGCCGGTCTTGATCGACAGCAGTGTCGACAGTTGCACCGCGTTCGCGTCGAAGTTCTCGCGATGCGTTTGCTGAGCGCGGAACATCAGGTCGTTGAACGGCAGTTCGTACAGCGCGACGATGTCGGCGACGCGCCAGCGCGCGAGCGGCTTCGCGTCGGCGGCGGCGTTGTTGTTCGAGGTGCTGTCGACGGCGCCTCGCGTGATGTTCAGTTGCGTCATGTGATCGATCCTCGTGTAGGAATGTATTCGGGTTCAGTGCTGCGCGACGCGCGATCGACGCAGCGTGTGCAGAAGCCGTCGAATGTCGAGCTGTCCGGCCGCCAGGTCCGGCGAGATCGGACTCATGTGCGGCACGATGCCGAGCAGTGGCGCGTCGTACGCCTGCGCGAGATGCGCGCGAATCGACGCGACGTTTTCATCGGGAAACGTCATGTCCGGATCGATGCGATTCGCGACCCAGCCGGCGAGCGTGAGGCCGCGCGCGGCGATCGCTTCGGCGGTCAGCAGCGCGTGGTTGATGCAGCCGAGCCGCATGCCGACCACCAGCACGACCGGCAGCTTCAGCGCGACCGCGAGATCGGCGGTGTCCTGCGTCGCGGTCAACGGCACGCGAAAGCCGCCGACGCCTTCCACGACCACGACGTCCGCGCGCTTTAGCGCCTGCCGATGACAATCGACGATATGCGCGAGATCGAACGTGACGTTCTCCAGCGCCGCCGCGATGTGCGGCGCGACCGGCTCCCTCAGCAGATACGGCGTGCGCATGGCGGGCGGCAGCAGCACGTTCGATGCGGCATCGAGCTGATCCGCGTCCTCGTTGTGAAGCACGCCGTCCACTTCGAACGCGCCCGCGGCGATCGGCTTCAGCGCGGCGGCTTGCAGGCCTTCGCGCGCGAAGCCGCGCAATAGCGCCGACGACACGAATGTCTTGCCGATTTCCGTATCCGTGCCGGTCACGAACAGCGACAGCGTGCCGTCCGTGCGATTCGTGGTGCTCATGCGGCGCTCGCTCCGAGTTGTTGCAAGCCGGCTTCGAGCCGGTCGAGATCCGCATGCGAATGCGCGGCGGACAGCGAGATGCGCAGGCGCGACGTGCCGGCCGGCACGGTCGGCGGACGGATCGCGGGCACCCACAGGCCCGCGCGATCGAGCGACGCGGCGATTTCGAGCGTCGCATCGTTCGCGCCGATGATGAGCGGCTGCACGGCGGTGTGCGAATCGACCGGCAGCCACGGCGTGGCCTTCAGCATCGCGCGCGTGCGTTCGATCAGTTGCTGAAGATGCGCGCGGCGCGCGTCGCCTTCTTCCGAACCGATGATGCGCAGGCTCGCCGACACCGCATGCGCGGCGGCCGGCACCGACGCGGTCGTGAAGATATACGGCCGCGCGCGCTGCACGAGCCATTCGATCACGGTGGCGTGGGCCACGACGAACGCGCCCGACACGCCAGCGGCCTTGCCGAGCGTGCCGATCGAAATCAGATGCGGCGAGCGTAGCGCGGCTTGCGCGACCGCGCCGCGGCCTTGCGGGCCGAGCACGCCGAAGCCGTGCGCATCGTCGACGATCAGCCATGCGCCATGTTGCTCCGCGAGTTCGACGAGACGCGGCAGCGGCGCGATATCGCCGTCCATGCTGAACACCGTATCGGAGACGATCACTTTCACGTCCGCATCCGACGCGTCGAGCATCGCGCTCAACGCATCCATGTCGCAGTGCGGATAGATCTGCACGTCGGCGCGCGACAGCCGCGCGCCGTCGATCAGCGACGCGTGATTGAGCGCATCGGAGAACAGCGTCGTGCCGCGGCCCGCGAGCGCGGTCAGCGTCGCGAGATTCGCCATGTAGCCGGTGCTGAAGTAGAGCGCGCGCGGAGCGTCGACGAAGCCGCCCGCGAATGCCGCGAGATCGTCTTCGAGCCGCGCATGCGCGCGTGAATGGCCGCCGAGCAGATGCGAGCCGCCGCTGCCCGCGCCATAGAGGCGCGCGCCTTCAGCGAGCGCGTCGACCAGCCGCGGATGCGCGGCGAGGCCGAGATAGTCGTTGCTCGCGAAGCCGATGATCGGACGGCCGTCGACGCTCATGTGCGCGGCGCACGGTGTGTCGGCGGTACGGCGGCGCCGGCGCAGTCCGCGCGCGTCGATTTCCTTGAGCCCTTCGGCCAGCGTGTCGAGCAGATGCATCAGCGGACCTCCACGAGGGTAGCGTCGAAGGTTTCGCGCGTGCGCGCGGCGAGCAACGCGAGTTCTTCGTCGTCGAGGATGTACGGGGGCATCAGATAGACGGTGGTGCCGATCGGGCGCAGCAGCAGTTCGCGCCGCAACGCGTTTTCGAAGAAGCGGCGCGAAAAAGTTTTCGCCTGTCGAGGATCGTCGATGACCGCGTCGAACGCGAAGATCGTGCCGCGCTGACGCGGATGACGCACCTGCGCGTGTTCGCCGAGCGGCGCGAGAGCGGCCTTCAGCGTCGCGGCTTTGCGTGCGTTCGCGGCGAGCACGTCGTCGCTCGCGAACAGGTCGAGCGTGGCGAGCGCCGCGCGGCACGCGAGCGGATTGCCGGTGTACGAGTGCGAATGCAGGAAGCCGCGCGCGGTGTCGTCGTGATAGAAGGCCGCGAAGATGTCGTCGCGCGACAGCACGATCGACAGCGGCAGATAACCGCCGCTGATGCCTTTCGACAGACATAGAAAGTCAGGCCACACGCCCGCCTGCTCGCACGCGAAGAAGGTGCCGGTGCGCCCGCAGCCGACCGCGATTTCGTCGGCGATCAGATGCACGCCGTACCGGTCGCACAGCGCGCGCAGCCCGGCGATATAGGACGCGTCGTGCATCGCCATGCCGGCCGCGCATTGCACGAGCGGCTCGACGATCAGCGCGGCGATGCGGTTCGCGCGCGCGTCGAACAGCGTGCGTACGCTGTCGAGCGCGCGGCGCGCGACGTCGGCGGCGGTTTCGCCCGCTTGCGCGAGCCGCGCGTCGGGCGACGCGACGACATGCGCGTGGCGAATCAGCGGATCGTAGGCATCCTTGAACAGCGCGACGTCCGTTACGCCGAGCGCGCCGATGGTCTCGCCGTGATAGCTGTCGGCGATGCAGACGAATTCCTGCTTGTCGGCGAAGCCCCGGTTGCGCCAGGTGTGGAAGCTCATCTTCAGCGCGATCTCGACCGCGGATGCGCCATCCGAGGCGAAGAACGCGTGGCCGAGCGTGTTGCCGGTCAGCGCATGAAGACGTTCCGCGAGTTCGACCGCGGGCTCGTGCGTGCAGCCCGCGAGCATCGCGTGTTCGAGCGTATCGAGCTGGTCTTTCAACGCCGCGTTGATGCGCGGGTTCGCATGCCCGAACAGGTTGACCCACCACGAGCTGATCGCATCCAGATAGCGATGGCCGGCGCGATCGTAGAGCCATGCGCCCTGACCGCGCGCGACGGGCACGAGCGGCAGACGCTCGTGATGCTTCATCTGCGTGCACGGGTGCCACACCGCGCGCAGGCTGCGGGCAACCCAGTCTTCAGGCGCGGCCGGCCGTGCAACTGGCGGTGCGACAAAGGGAACTGCTGATTTTTCCAAAGGGGTACTCCAGGATGCTTTTTTGCCGCTCCCGCGAGAGTCGTTTCGCGTCCTTCATTAAGGGCTTTTCCGGATTTTCCAGATGCGCCGCGTGCTCCCGCAGGTTGCGGCGCCCGAGTCTCGACGAGTGCGCGGGGTCGAGATTAGCGGTTTATTTCGCGGCGCGCACCAGGGGAAAAATGCGCGTTTTTCGTTATGGGGCCGAGGTTTGACGCTGTTCGACCCAGCTAGGTCGACTTCGGGATCGAAGCTCGCAGATCGACGCAGATGACGACGTCAAAGTAATGGGCTACTACTGGCACGAATTGCGGTCCGTGAGCGTTTTTTCCGGCGTTCGCGGATGCGGACTTCGTTGCAGCGGCGCGGCGAAGATCGATTCCCGGCAAGGTCCGGGTGAAAAAGTGCGGGTAAGGAAACGGTCGGGATGCCGCTAATACACGCACACCGCGATTCAATAGAAAAAGGCCTGCTGAAACAGCAGGCCTTCAACTGGCTAAAACCGGCTCTACCCGCGTTTCACTCGCGGCTCGCGATGGCATGCTGGCCATCGGTATCGGCCGCCGGCGCAGCGCGGCCCGCATCCGCCGTCTGCGAACCCTGGTTGCCCCACACGACCGCGTTATCGACCGCATACAGGCGGCACGGATCGGAGCTCTGCTTCTGGCAATTGGCGACGGCTACCGACATCGGATCGTCGCCGCCCTCGGCCCACGACCACGCGCCCGAATCCGACACCGCGAACGCGCGGCTCGGATACTGATGCAGGAAGTTGCGATAGCCGTTGCGGCCCGCTTCGTCGATGTACGGCACCGCATCGACCGCGTCGAGCGACGCGAAGCCGGTCGCCTTCGGCGCGGTGGGATCGGCGACGTAATATTGCACGGCCGTCGGCATGCCGGCGCGCGCGAGGAACGATTCGACGGCCGGCCACCACACGTGCACGCCGTCGCGGTCGCCGACGAGCCGGTGCGCGTCGTTCTTGTAGCTGCCGAAATCGACCATCTTCGCGCTCGCGCCGTGCGCGCCATAGGCAGCGTACATGCTCGCGACGAGCGGTGCGTTCCAGACCGAATCGTTATCGCCGTACAGCCACAGCGACGGCACTTTGGTCTTCTCGCCATACGCGCCGAATGCGCGCGTCAGGTTGCCCTGCCAGTCGGTGCAGGCGTCCTGACGCAGGCCGCCCGAGAAATTGATCAGCGCGCGCACGCCCGGCGCGGCTTCGGTGCCGTAGGCGATCGTCGCGAGACCGCCGTGCGACGTGCCGGCCACCGCGATATGCGTCGCGTCCACATAAGGTTGCTTCGACATGTAATCGATCGTCGCGGCGACATCGCCGGCCTGGCCCAAGCCGTTGGCTTCGACGTCGCAGCCGTCCTGTTCGTACACGCCGTCCGAGTGGCCGAAGCCCTGGCGGTTCGGCGCGACCACCACGTAGCCGCGCCGCACGAATTCGCGCGCGAACGGCAGCGGGTCGCTGCGTTCCTGGGTGCGCGGATCGCCCGGAATCTTGCCGTGGTTGAAGACGATCATCGGGAACGGGCCGGGGCCGTCCGGTTTGTAGATCGTCGTTTCGAGCGTGATGGTGCCGGCGGCGTCGACCGGCACGCGAATGATCTGTTCGTTCAGGTGCGCGGTGGGCAGATAGACGTCGTCGTCGAGCGCGATGCGCGGCACGCGTGCGCGCGCGAGCGGTCCGCCCTGGCTGTCGGAGAGCGGCGTGGCGTTCAGGGCGGCGGAGCGTGTGACGGACGGCGCGGCGGCGAGCGGATCGGCGTGCGCGATCGCGACGGCGCAAGTGGCCGCGGCGCAGATCGCCGCACACTTCGTCAGAACCTTGCTCAACACCATTGACGCACCTGCCTTAAAGACCTGTCCCGAACTCCGTGCTGTCCATGTGTCGAAAATCGTGGCTGACATGCAGCTTTCGTTCGCGTTTTCGACAAACAGACTCACTCGCGTACGTAGTGCGCGAAGCGCACGCACGCCAATCGAGATCGCACGGGATGAACCCAACGGCCGACGCGACCCCACGCGCCGATGATGAGCGTCACCTGATGCACTCCTGAACCGCCGCGGCTCGCATTGATGGAGGGGCCGGCACGGTTTCCTGTCGCATCGTGCGAAGCGGGTATGGCCTGCTCTCGCAACGTGACGTCATGGAACAACGGGGTCATCCTGGCACGCCAATTTTGTTTTGTGCAATCAAGGAGAACCCGCGCCGAAAAAATTGCCGCGTGGATAAAGACGGCTCAGGAACCGTGGCTGGCGGAACTCAACGGCGCGTGGCCGAAAGCGGCGGACAAAGGGCGTCCAGGTGCTGTAGCGCGAGGCCAACACAAAGAAAAGGCCCTCTATGAGGACCTCGTATGAAACGATACGAAGTACGCCGTCAGGTCGTGAAAGACAGCGGAAAGGTTCGATGCGTGATGCAGCGACCGCTTAGTCGATGATTACTCGTTGCCTGAGCAACGACTACTCGCCGAGGTCGCCATCGACATAACGCCAACGGCCATCTTCACCGCGCACGAAGCGGCTCAGTTCGTGCAGCCGCTGCGCGCGTCCGCCCACCTTGTAGCGGGCGATGAATTCGACGCTCGCGTGATCGGGATCGCTTTGCGCGAACAACTTGATCTGCAATCCGAGCCAACGCGGCGCGCCGGGCGCGGCGGGGTCCGCGTCGAGATCGGCGGGGCAGGTGCGCGCGTCCCACGTCGCGCGCAGGTAGTCGGTGGCGCCGAGCACGTACGCGCTATAGCGCGAGCGCATCAGTTCGAGCGCGCGCGGCGCCGCTTCGCCGCCGTCGATATAGCGGCCGCAGCATTGCGCGAAGCGCGGCGCTTTGGTGGCGCCGCCGCCGCGTCCTTCGGGCGTCGCGCCGCCGCACGGGCAGTCGGTGGGTCGTTGCTGCGACAACAATGGCTTATTCATCGAATTTTCAGCTCAGTGCGCGAGCGATCAGGATCTTCTGGATATCGCTCGTGCCTTCGTAGATCTGGCACACCCGCACGTCGCGGTAAATCCGCTCGACCGGGAAGTCGCTCAGATAGCCGTAGCCGCCGTGAATCTGCAACGCCGCCGAACAGATGCGCTCGGCCGCTTCGGACGCGAACAGTTTCGCCATCGCGGCCTCGGTCAGGCACGGCTGGCCCGCATCCTTCAACGCCGCCGCATGCCAGATCAACTGACGCGCGGCTTCGAGTTGCGTCGCCATGTCGGCGAGACGGAACTGCACCGCCTGGTGCGAGAACAGCGGCGCGCCGAAGCTCTCGCGTTCCTTCGCATAGACGAGCGCGGCCTCGAACGCGGCGCGCGCCATGCCGACGCTCTGCGCGGCGATACCGATCCGTCCGCCTTCGAGCCCCGACAGCGCGATCCGGTAGCCTTCGCCTTGCGCGCCGATCAGATTCGCGGCCGGCACGCGGCAATCCTCGAACACGATCTGCGCGGTATCCGACGAATGCTGGCCGAGCTTGTCCTCGACGCGCGCGACCACGTAGCCCGGTGTCGTCGTCGGCACGATGAACGCGCTGATGCCGCGCTTGCCCGCGGCCTTGTCGGTGACGGCCATCACGATCGCGACGTCACCGTTCTTGCCGCTCGTGATGAACTGCTTGACGCCGTTCAGCACGTACGCGTCGCCGTCGCGCGTCGCGCTGGTGCGCAGCGCCGACGCATCGGAGCCCGCCTGCGGTTCGGTCAGGCAGAACGCGCCGAGCATCTCGCCGCGCGCGAGCGGCGTGAGCCAGTCGCGTTTCTGCGCGTCGTTGCCGTACGTGAGCAGGATGCTGCACACCGGGCAGTTGTTCACCGAGATCGCGGTCGACGTGCCGCCGTCGCCGGCCGCGATTTCCTCGAGGATCAACGCGAGCGCGAGCGCATCCATGCCCGCGCCGCCATAGGTTTCGGGCACCAGCACGCCATACGCGCCGAGTTCGGCGAGTTGCCGGTGCACGTCGCGCGGAAAGGTGCGTTCGCGGTCCCACGCGGCCGCATGCGGCGTGATCGCTTCGCGTACGAAGGTGCGCAGCGCGTCGCGCACCATCAGGTGATCCTGATCAAGCACCATGAGCGTGTCTCCGATCCTCATGCAACCATGCAAGCTGGTTGCTCACCAGTCGAGCTGCGTACCGTCGTATTGAAAGAAGCGGCCGTGAAACGCGTCGGGCGACGCCGCCGCCTGCGCGAGCACCTCACGCATGCCGGCCACGCTGCGCGTGGGATCGAGCGCGGCCTGCGCGCCGCCCATGTCGGTGCGCACCCAGCCCGGATGCAGCGACACGCAGGTCGCGCGCCGCGTTTCCAGCGACGCGAGCTTCAGCACGTCGTTCAACGCGGCCTTGCTCGCGCGATAGAGCCAGCCGGTCGTGCCGGTCGCATCGGCGATGCTGCCCATGCGGCTCGAAATCACCGCGAGCACGCCTTCCGCTTCTTCGACGAGCGGCAACACGATCGGCAGCAATTGCATCGGGCCGCGCACGTTCGTGTGCATCACGTGATCGAAGTCCTCGGCGGTGATCGTTTCGATGCCTTCGGTGCGCGGGCCGTACACGCCCGACACCAGAATCGCCGCATCGAGCCGTTCGCCGTCGAGCTTCCAGCCGAGCGCGGCGATCTCAGCGGGCGCGGTCACGTCGAGCGCGAAGGTTTCCGCGCCGAGTTCGGCGAGCGCGTCGAGCGCCGCGCCGTCGCGCGCGGTAGCGAGCACGCGCCAGCCGCTCTTTCTGTACTGCCGTACGAATTCCTGGCCGATGCCGCGCGACGCACCGACGATCAACACTGTTTTCATCGCATCCTTCCTCGATTTTTTGCCGGCGCGTTGCAGCGCCGGGAATCATACGAGCCGGCGCGTCAAACCAGCTCGATACCCATCGCCGTCGCTTCGCCGCCGCCGATGCACAGCGTCGCGACGCCGCGTTTGCCGCCACGCTTCCTGAGCGCGCCGATCAGCGTGACGAGAATCCGCGCGCCCGATGCGCCGATCGGATGACCGAGCGCGCACGCACCGCCATTCACGTTGACCTTGTCGTGCGGCAAGCCGTGCTCTTTCATCGCGGCCATCGTGACCACCGCGAACGCTTCGTTGATCTCATACAGATCGACGTCGGCGGCACGCCAGCCGTTCTTTTCGAACAGCTTGCGGATCGCGCCGACCGGCGCGGTGGTGAACTTCGCGGGCTCCTGCGCGAACGTCGAATGACCCACGACGCGCGCGAGCGGCGTGACGCCGAGCCGCTTCGCGGTCGACTCGCGCATCATCACGAGCGCGGCGGCCCCGTCCGAAATCGACGACGAGTTCGCCGCCGTCACCGTGCCGGTCTTGCTGAACGCGGGCTTGAGCGTCGGGATCTTGTCGAGGTTGGCCTTGAACGGCTGCTCGTCGCGCGTGATCGTCACGTCGCCCTTGCGGGCCGCCACCTTGACCGGCGCGATTTCCCAGTCGAACGAACCATCTTCGTTCGCGCGCTTCGCGCGGTTCAGCGACTCGACCGCGAACGCGTCCTGCGCCTCGCGCGTGAAGTCGAACGAGGCCGCGCATTCCTCGGCGAAGATGCCCATCAGGCGGCCCTTTTCGTACGCGTCTTCGAGCCCGTCGTAGAACATGTGGTCGATCACCTGGCCATGACCCATGCGCATGCCGGCGCGCGCCTTCGGCAGCAGATACGGCGCGTTCGTCATGCTCTCCATGCCGCCCGCGACGATCACGTCGAGCGAGCCGGCCAGCAGCATGTCGTGCGCGAACATCGCCGCGCGCATCCCGGAGCCGCACATCTTGTTGACCGTCGTGCAGCCGGTGGCGAGCGGCAGGCCCGCGCCGAGCGCGGCCTGGCGCGCGGGCGCCTGGCCGAGGCCGGCGGGCAGTACACAGCCCATCACGGCTTC
Organism: Paraburkholderia sp.; assembly: GCF_047605525.1. Lineage (GTDB taxonomy): Bacteria > Pseudomonadota > Gammaproteobacteria > Burkholderiales > Burkholderiaceae > Paraburkholderia. The sequence goes on from NZ_JASGFN010000001.1 coordinate 453,019, forward strand.
GTCGATCTGCCCGGGCTTCAGGCCCGCGCGCCGCACGGCGGCCTCGATCGCGACCGCGCCGAGCTGCGGCGCGGTGAGCGACGCGAAGTCGCCCTGAAAGCCGGCCATCGGCGTACGCGCCGCGCTGACGATGACCACCGGATCCGCGTGGATTCCACCAGCATTTGCATCACTCATCTCACTCATGTTTGAGCTCCTTGATCACACCTTCGACGACCGCCTTCACGTCGCCCAACTGGGCGGCGTCGGCGGCGACCATATCGTTGTCCGCGTGGCGCGCGCGCCTCGCCGACACCGCCGCCACGCATTCCCGGTAAGTCGGCTCGAGCGCGTCCGCGTTGCCGATCCGCATGCCGAGGTCGCGGATCTTGCCGTCGTGCACGCCGTAGGCCCAGCCGTGCACGGTCAGTGACTGGCCGCGCGCCCACGCGTCGTTGACGATCGTCGTGCGGCACACGTTGACGACCTGCTCGATCGTGTTCAGTTCGACGAGGCGATGATGGCGCGCCTCGCCGATCGGCCATTCGTCGAGCAGCGCCGCATGCTTCGCGCGCACGTCCTGCACGTGCGCGAGCCAGTTGTCGGCGAGACCGACGCGGCGGCCGAGCAGCGCCGCGCCGACACCCGAGCAGCCGTAGTGGCCGACCACCATGATGTGCTTGACCTTCAGCAGGTCGACCGCGAACTGGATCACCGACAGGCAGTTCAGATCGGTATGCACGACCACGTTCGCGATGTTCCGGTGCACGAACACCTCGCCCGGCGGCAGGCCGATGATCTGATTGGCCGGCACGCGCGAATCGGAACAGCCGATCCACAGATACTCGGGCATCTGCTGATGCGCGAGACGCGAGAAGTATTCGGGGTCTTCGGCGAGCATGCGCTTCATCCACGCGTCGTTGTTGTCGAACAGATGCGCGAGCGGATGTTCGGAGGGGGGCGGCTTCGTGTTCATGGCGCTTCTGTAAAAGTGGCCCGGTCGATGAGCCGGCCGGGTTGTTGCATAGGGTTCGGGCGACGCGTTCCAGCGGCGCTTCGCCGCGTGCTCATGCGACGCGCACGTTCGGCTCGTCTGCCCGCGTTTCGCCGAACCGCTCCGGATAGCGCACGCAAAAACGCACGCTTTCGTCGTACGGAAAAAAATCGGGCAGCTCGCCCTTCAACAGATGATCCTTGTGCCGCTGCCACAACGCCGGCTCGAAGAAGTCCGCGTGATGCCGCATGAACGAACGGCTCACGCGCGGATCGCCGAGCAGGAACGTGCCGTACGTCTCCGGGAAAATGTCGTGCGGGCCGACCGCGTACCACGGTTCGCCCGACATTTCGTCTTCCTCGTTACGCGGCGGCGGCACCGCGCGCACGTTGCAGTCGGTCAGATATTCGATCTCGTCGTAATCGTAGAACACCACGCGGCCATGACGGGTGACGCCGAAGTTCTTGTACAGCATGTCGCCGGGGAAGATGTTCGCCTGGATCAGTTCCTTCACCGCGTTGCCGTATTCCTTGATGCCGTGCTCGACGTCGCTGTCGTTGCCGTTCTGCAGGAACAGATTCAACGGCACCATGCGCCGCTCGATGTACATATGGCGAATCACGAGATTGTCGCCGTCGTATTCGATCAGCGACGGCACTTCCTTTTCGAGTTCGCGCACGAGCGTGTCGTCGAGCCGCGAGATGGGTAGCGCGACGCTCGAATATTCGAGCGTGTCGGCCATGCGGCCCAGGCGGTCGTGGCGCTTCACCAGCTGATACTTCTCCTGGATCTGCGCGCGCGTGGTTTCCTTCGGCGGCGGGAAGTTGTCCTTGATCAGCTTGAATACGTACGGGAACGACGGCAGCGTGAACACCAGCATCACGAGTCCCTTGATGCCGGGCGCGACGATGAAGCGGTCGCTCGAATGCGACAGGTGATGCAGCAGATCGCGATAGAACAGATTCTTGCCCTGCTTCTGCAAACCCAGCGACGTATAGATTTCCGCCTTCGGTTTGCCCGGCATGATCATGCCGAGAAATTCGACGTATGCGGACGGCACTTCCATGTCGACGAGGAAATACGAGTGCGAGAAGCTGAAGATGATCAGTAGTTGCTCGTGCCGCAGCAGCACCGTGTCGAGCGCGAGCACGCCCGGCTTCACGTGACGCAGCGGCACCGCGAACGGCAGCAGCGCGTCGCCGTTGATGATGCGCCCGACGATATACGCGGCCTTGTTGCGATAGAACAGCGACGAGAGAACATGAATCTGGAAGTTGGGCGCTTCGTCGAACACGCCGAACGCATCGTGAAGCGCCTGCATCACGCAGCCGACGTCGCGCGTCAGATCCTCGAACGGCGGATCGAGCTGGAAGTTCGTGACGACGCGCTCGAGCGTCGCGGCGAGCCCGTCGGTGCCGGGGTAATACGCGCGATAGGTCGGCTTCGCGGCCGGCTCGTCGTTTTCGATGTACTCGGTCGAGATCGCCGGGCGCACGAAAATGAAATCGTTGTTGAAATACGAACGGTGCAGGATCTTGCAGCACACCGAGTTGAAAAACGTCTCCGCGCATTCGGGCTGGCGGTGCGTGGTCAGAAGACCGATGTAGTGCAGCTTGATCTGCTGCCACACTTCGCTGTCGATGTTCTCCGCGTCGTATTCGTCCTCGAGCAGTTCCACGCATTCCTTCACGCGTTCGTCGTACGACGTGATCCGCTCACGCGCGAGCTTTTGCAGACCGTGCCAGTCGCCGGCTTCGAACAGGGTCTTCGCGTGAATCGCGGCGTCGCGAAAGATCCGGTAGTGGCGGTTGAATCCTTCGAGCATCGTCTGCGCGACGTCGAAACCGATCTGCGACGACAACAGTTTGGGGAAGTGATTCATGACGGCGCGAACTCCGGCAAACGCCCGTGGAAGTCAGGCGGGTTTCGCCGCGGCGTGCCTGCCGCTTTCGAGCAGCGCGCGGGCCTGCGCTTCGTACTGCGCGAGGTCTTCGAGCGTCGCGTCGAGATCTTCGCGCTGACGCTCGAGCGCTTCGCGATGGCGCGTGACCGTCGCGAGAAACGCATGCAGTTGCGGCACGGTGTCGGTCGGCGATTCGTAGACGTCGAGCAGATCGCGGATTTCCGACAGCGTGAAGCCGAGCCGTTTGCCGCGCAGCGTGAGTTTCAGCCGCGTGCGGTCGCGGCCCGAATAGACGCGCCGCAAGCCGCTCGAACCCTCGCGGCTCGGCGAGAGTAAACCCTGATCCTCGTAGAAGCGGATCGCGCGCGGCGTGACGTCGAATTCGCGCGCGAGCTCGGTGATCGTGTATTGCGTGTTCATCGGATATCCCGTGGCCGGGCACAAAACCGGAAATGGACGATAGAATCGACGTTTACGTTATCGTCAACCTGAGCGGAACGCAACCACAACCAGGCCCACCGGCATCGCACACCTCGCCGTGCCGCACGGTCGTCGAAGGAAGACAGTCCCCATGAACGCACTCGAACATCAACTCCAATACCCATTCAACGATACGCTGCCCGAAGCCGGCCGCACGATGGAAGTAGCGCCCGGCGTGCTGTGGCTGCGCATGCCGCTGCCGTTCGCGCTCGACCATATCAACCTGTGGCTGCTGCGCGACGAGATCGACGGACAGCAGGGCTGGACCGTGGTCGATTGCGGCATCACGTCGGACACGATCAAACAGAACTGGGAAAACGTGTTCGAGACGGTGCTCGATGGCCTGCCGGTGCTGCGCGTGATCGTCACGCACTGCCATCCGGACCATATCGGTCTCGCGCACTGGGTGTGCGGCGGCGGCGATAAAAAGCGCTGGGACGCGCGGCTGTGGATGACGCTCGGCGAATACATGCAGGCGCGCGTGATGGCGACCGGCGACGGCTCGAACGCCGGCGGCGAGGCGGCGGCGCGGCACTTTGGCCGCCACGGTCTGAACGACGCCGAATCGCAGGAGAAACTGCGCAAGCGCGAGAGCTACTACTCGAGCCTCGTGCCGGCGATTCCGCGGCAATACCGGCGTCTGTGTGAAGCGGAAGAGGTGAAGATCGGCGGCAGAACGTGGCGCGTCGTGACGGGCTTCGGCCATTCGCCGGAGCACTGCGCGCTGTATTGCGCGGAAACCGGCACGCTGCTTTCCGGCGACATGGTGCTGCCGCGCATTTCGACCAACGTGTCGGTGTTCGATATCGAACCGGAAGGCTCGCCGCTCGAGCTGTATCTGGAATCGCTCGGCCGCTACGAGACGATGCCCGAGGACACGCTCGTGCTGCCCGCGCACGGCAAGCCGTTTCGCGGCGTGCGCACGCGGATTCGCCAGTTGCGCGAGCACCACGACGCGCGGCTCGCCGAGGTGCGCGACGCGTGCGCGGAAAAACCGCGCAGCGCCGCCGACATCGTGCCGCTGATGTTCAAGCGCCAGCTCGACATCCATCAGATGACGTTCGCGATGGGCGAAGCGCTCGCGCATCTGCATCTGCTGTGGCGCAAAGGGGAACTGAAGCGCACGCTGGATGCGGATGAGGTGTTCCGCTTCTCGGCGGTCTGATTCCGCTACGCCGATAAAAAGCCCGGTTGCGCTGCCGCGCAACCGGGCTTTTATTTACGTGACGTGCCTGTTTTCAGGCGTGGCGCGGCATTACTGCACCGACACCGCGCCGAAGTTCTGCCGTCCGAACGGGCTCACGTGATAGCCGCTCACGTTCGTGCGCGTGATCGCCGCGGCGGTCGGGTAGCCGAGCGGAATCCACAGCGCTTCGTCGTGGATGATCTGCTGCGCGGCTTCGTACGCTTTCGTGCGTTTGGCGATATCGGCCGTCGCCTTGCCGTCGGCGATCAGCTTGTCCAGATCCTGATCGCAGAAGCGCGCGAAGTTGATGCCCGACTTCACCGCGTTGCAACTGAAAAGCGGCGACAGATAGTTGTCCGGGTCGCCGTTGTCGCCGGCCCAGCCCATGAACAGCGTGTCATGCTGGCCCTGCTTGGCCTGCTTGATCAGCTCGCCCCATTCGATCACCTTCACATCGGCCTTCACGCCGATCTTCGCGAAGTCGGCCTGCAGCATCTCGGCGCCGGCCTTCGGATTCGGATTCAGCACGCTGCCGTTCGGGCGTACCCAGATCGTCGTTTCGAAGCCGTTCGGATAGCCCGCGTCGGCGAGCAGCTTCTTCGCCTTGGCCGGATCGTACGGCCAGCCCTTGATCGAATGGTTGTAGCTCCACGTATTCGGCGGATACGGATTCACGGCCGGCGTCGCGGTGTTGTCGAACACGGCTTTCAGATAGCTGGTGCGGTCGAACGCCATGTTCAGCGCGGCGCGCACCTTCTGATTGTCGAGCGGCTTCTTCTGCGTGTTCAGCGCGACGAACGCGGTCATGAACGCGGGCGTCTGCACGATCGCGAGCGACTTGTCGCTTTTCGCCTCGGCGAGATCCTGCGGCTTCGGCGACAGCGCGATCTGGCATTCGCCGGCCTTCACCTTCTGCGCGCGCACGGTCGCGTCCGGCGTGATCGCGTAGATCAGGCGCTCGATCTTCGGCTTCGGCCCCCAGTAGGTCGGGTTCACGTCGTAGCGGATCACCGCGTCTTTCGTATAGCTCTTCAGCACGAACGGACCGGTGCCGATCGGCTTCGCGTTCAGGTCGACCTGCTTGCCGGCCTTCAGCAACTGGTCCGCGTATTCGGCCGAATAGATCGACGCGAAGCCCATCGTCAGGATCGACACGAAGGTCGCGTTCGGCTCGTTCAGCTCGAACCTGACCGTGTTGTCGTCGACCCTGGTGATCGACTTGATCAGCTTCGGCAGCCCCATCGATTGCGCGTGCGGGAAGCCGCTCGCGCCCGCCACCTTGTGCCACGGATTGTTGTCGTTGAGCATGCGGTCGAACGTGAAGATCACGTCGTCGGCATTGAGCGCGCGGGTCGGCTTGAAGTAGTCGGTGGTCTGGAACTGCACGTTCGGGCGCAGGTGGAACGTGTAGGTGAGGCCGTCGGGGCTCACTTCCCACTTGTCGGCGAGCGCCGGCACCACCTTCTTCGCGGCTTCGTCGAACGAGACCAGCGAATTGAAGATCACGTCGGCCGACGCATTGGTCGTGACGAGCGAGTTGAACTGCACCACGTCGAAGCCGTCCGGGCTCGATTCGGTACAGACGGTGAGCGGCTTGGCGAGCACGAGCGCGGGCGCTGTGAACAGGATGGCGGCTGCGAGCAGTTTGAAGCGCATAGGATCTCCGGTAACGAGCGCAGTCAGGCAGTGCGTCTGGTTGTGTTTATGGCGATGACGCGGGGCGGGCGCGGGCGTCGTCATTCGTCATGATTGTGATACGTTCCCGGCGCCGTCGTACAGGCCGGGCGATCCCGGCCCCATCCCGGCTGCCCCCGGCGGCGCGCCTTCGCGAAAGCTTATCGAAGGGGGCGGGTGGCGACAACAATTTAATCCACATATCCATATGGTGGCGGGGAGGTCGTGGAGCGGCGGGCGGCTGCGGCGAGAGGCGAACGGCAGGGAATGCGCCGACCCCGCCAGTGCTCAGGCCGCCGCCGCGTAGCGCAGCAGATAGCCGACGCCGTCGATCGCGCGCACGCCGTACCACGACGTCATTTCCCCGTCGATCAGTTCGATGCGCTTGCCGGCGACGCGCGGATCGCGCGCGAGCGCATCGCGATGCGCCGGCGTGAAGCGGTACGGTTCGCTGGACAGCAGGATGCGGTCGACGTCGGCGAGCCACGGAGCATCGTCGAAGCCGAACGCCGGATAGCGCGCCGCGCCGGCGATGCCACCTTGCACGTCGGGAAGCGTGTGCCAGTTCACGAGCCGCAGCATGGCGGCGATGTAGGTGTCGCGCGCAACCGTCATCCACGGTTCGCGCCAGATCAGGTACAGCACGTTTTGCGCGGCGAAGCTGCGCGCGGCGGCTTCCCGCAGGCGCGCCTCGAGCGCGTCGCTCAGGCGCCGCGCTTCCCGCTCGCGCCCGAAGATCGCCCCGAGCAGCGCGTAGAGCGCGAGGTTGTCGCGCGGTGTCCGTGGATGCGTGACGACGATATGCGGCACGAACGCCCGCAGTTGTTCGACGGTCTCGCGTTCGTTTTCGTCGATATTGACGATCAGGTGGGTAGGGCACAGCGCGCGGACCGCGTCGAGCTTGACGGCCTTGGTGCCGCCGACCTTGCGCACCGCGCGCACCTTGTCGCGTGGATGCACGCAAAAGCCGGTGCGCCCGACGATCTGCCGCTCGAGGCCGAGCGCGAACAAGGTTTCGGTGATGCTCGGCACCAGCGACACGATGCGCGCATCGGCGCCCGCCGGGGTGTGCGCGACGCCGGCTGCATCGAGCGCACGGGGCGGCATCGCTTACTCGGTGGCGGCGCGCGGCTTGCGCGGCGCGCGTTCGAACACGCGGTCGTAGAGCCAGCGCGGCAGCACGTGCAGCAGCATCGCGGCGACGCGCATCTGCCACGGAAAGACCGCGAACGAAACCTGCCGCTCGACCGCCTGCGCGACCTTCGCCGCGAAGCGGTCCGCGTCCATCAGGAACGGCATGCTGTACGGGTTGTGCTCGGTCATCGGCGTGCGGATATAGCCGGGCGCGATCGTGACGACGCCGACGCCGAACGGCCGCATCTCGACGCGCAACGCCTCCAGATACCTGAGTGCCGCCGATTTCGACGCGCTGTACGCGCCCGAGCCCGGCAAGCCGCGCACCCCCGCGACGCTCGCAATGCCGACCAGCGTGCCGCGCCTCGCGTCGGCCATCGCGGCGGCGAACGGCTCGAATGTCGCGACCATGCCGAAGTAATTGATGTCCATCACTTCGCGGAACGTGCGCAGATCGCCGTGCCCGGTGAGCGCGCCGCGGCTGATGCCGGCATTGGCGATCACGACGTCGGGCAGCCCGTGTTCGGCGATGAAGCGCGCGGCCGCATCGGCGAGCGCTTCCGCGTCGCGCACGTCGACGGGATAGATCGAGACGGTGGTCTGGGGATGGGACTGCTGGAACGTGGCGAGCGCATCGCCGCGGCGGGCCACGAGGCCGAGAATCGCGCCGCGCCGGGCATATTCGCCGGCGAGCGCGAGGCCGATGCCGCTCGAAGCGCCGGTAATGAAAACCTTCAGTGGAGAGGTCATACCGGCGCCTCGTGATTACATCTTCTTCGCGCGGACCTGGGAGACGAGGTAGTCGAGCACCTGGATCGTGCCGGGCAGGGTGCCGGTGGCGGCCGGACCGGTTTCATATTTGCCCTGCACCGCGAGCGTCGGCACGCCGTCGATCTTGTAGTCGTCGAGCAGCTTCTTGTCCTTCTGCAGCGCGCTTTGCGTCGAGAACGAGTTGTACGCCTCCATGTACTTCTTCGGATCGACGCCGAGCTTCGCGAGGAATTTGGCCTGGTCTTCCGGCGTCAGCAGATAGTCCTTGTTGACGTGGATTTCGTTGAAGACCTTCGGCGTGAGCTCGTTGGCGACGCCGAGCGCGTCGAGCGCGTGGTACATCTTCGAGTGCGGAATGAAGTCGTCGCGGAAGGCGACCGGCACGCGGCGGAACACGACGTCCGGACCTTGCCGCTTCACCCACGATTCGAGGAACGGGTCGAATTCGTTGCAGTGCGGGCAGCCGTACCAGAAGAATTCAGTGACTTCGATCTTGCCGGCCGGCACGTCGGTGGGCTGCGGCGTGGCCAGCACGGTGTAGTCCTTGCCGGAGACCGGCGCGGCCGGCGACGCATGCGCGGTGGCCGCGATCAGGCCCAGCGAGAGAAACAGGATGCTCAGCAGTTTTTTCATGTTGTGTTGACCCAGGTATGGCGATTCGGCATGGCAGCTTCGCGAGGCAGTGACAGGCGGGGCGGCCATCGTGCTTCTGACCCGCGTGGTGCGCCGATAGTTCGGGGCGCCGCGCGGGCCGGCGTTACCGTTTATTTATTGTTTGGTGAAGCGGATCACGGCGGTATCGACGCCCGCGTCCGACAGACGCTGACGGCTCGAATTCATGTCCTCGAACTTCGAGAACGGCCCGATGCGCACGCGATAGTACGTCACGCCGCCCGCGTCGCGCTGCGTCACTTTCGATTCGAAGCCCTGGAACGCGAGGCGCGCGCGCTGCTGTTCGGCGTCGGCGGCGGTCTTGTACGCGCCGACCTGCAGGAAGTAGCCGGTGTTCGCGTCGCCCGGCGCCGGCGCGGCGCCCGAGCCCGGCCTGGCGTTGTTGGCCGTGGCGGTCGGCGCGCTCGACGCCTGCGGCTTCTTCACCGGAGCCGGCGCGACGATGCCGCCGGTGCCGTTATCCTGCGCGGGCTTCGGCGCAACGGCGGTGCCGTTCGCGTTGCTGTTCGCGTTACCGGCCGACGGCGGCACTTCGACGATCTGCGGCTCTTCGAGCATGCCCGACTGGGTCTGCGCATTGGTCTGGCCCGGCGCGGTGTTCGGCGGCGCGGGTTGCGCGGCCTGCGGCACCGGCTGGCCCGGCGTCTTGCCTTGCAGCGGACGGTTCGGGTCGTATTGCGCCTGGCTCGCGCCGTTGTCCGGCGCCGCGGGCGGCGCGACCTTCGACACGAACGGGGTAGGCGCACGGGTGATATACAGCGCCACCACTACCGCGATCGCCAGGCCGACGATCAGGCCCAGCACGATACCGAGAAAAGTCCCCCCGGTTTGTTTCGATTGCTTTGTTGTGCGGCGTGGTTTTGCCATCGTACGAATCACCTGCAAAAAGAATCCAGGAACGGCCGCCGATTATAGCGACGGCCGCATGCATGTTGCGCCGGATGAGTTACATCTTGACGGGAGCGGAGACGCCGATCGTCGCGAGACCGTTGGCCAGCACCTGGCGCGTGGCCGCGAGCAGCGCGGCGCGTGCGTTGCGCTCGGCCGCATCGTCGACCAGCACGCGCTCGGCTTTGTCATTGTAGAACGAGTGGAATTCCCCGGCGAGGTCGCGCAGGTAGAACGCGACCGCGTGCGGCGCGAGTTCGTCGGCGGCGTGCTGGAGCATGTCCGGGAACTCGGCGAGCTTGTTGAGCAGCGCCATGGCGCGCTCGCTCGTGAGCGGCGCCAGGTCCACGCTCGCGAGCGTGCTTTCGTCGAGACCGTAGCGCGCGGCGCACTCGGCGATCACCGAGCAGATCCGCGCGTGCGCGTACTGCACGTAGTGCACCGGATTCTCGTCGTTCTGCTTCAGCGCGAGGTCGATGTCGAACACGAATTCCGTGTCGGCCTTGCGCGAGATCAGGAAGAAGCGCACCGCGTCGCGGCCGCGCCGGATCGTTTCCTCGTCGATCAGATCGACCGCCGCTTCCGAGCCCGGCGTCGCGCCGCCCGACCATTCGATCAGGTCGCGCACCGTCACGTAGCTGCCGGCGCGCTTCGAGATCTTCACCTCTTCGCCGTTGCGCATCACGGTGACCATCTTGTGCAGGATGTAGTCCGGGTAGCCCTTCGGAATGCCGATCCCAAGACCTTGCAGGCCGGCGCGCACGCGCGCGATCGTGCCATGGTGGTCCGAGCCCTGCACGTTGATGACCTTCGTGAAGCCGCGCTCCCACTTGGCGACGTGGTAGGCGACGTCCGGCACGAAGTACGTGTAGGTGCCGTCGCTCTTGCGCATCACGCGGTCCTTGTCGTCGCCGTCGTCGGTCGTGCGCAGCCACAGCGCGCCTTCCTGCTCGTAGGTCTTGCCGGCGGCGATCAGCGCGTCGACCGTTTTCCCGACGCGGCCTTCCGTGTACAGCGACGACTCCAGATAGTACTGGTCGAACTTCACGCCGAACGCCTGCAGATCCATGTCCTGCTCGCGGCGCAGGTACGTCACGGCAAAGCGGCGGATCGCCTCGAGGTTCTCGACGTCGCGCGCGCCGGTGACGGGCGCGCCGTCGCTCGCCTCGACCGTCACGCCTTTCATATAGTCCTGCGCGATTTCGGCGATGTACTCGCCGTTGTACGCCGACGCGGGCCAGCCGGCGTCGCCGGGGGCGAGGCCGCGCGCGCGCGCCTGGGTCGACAGCGCGAGCGTGTGGATCTGCACGCCGGCGTCGTTGTAGTAGAACTCGCGGTGCACGTCCCAGCCCTGCGACGCGAGCACGTTCGCGAGCGCGTCGCCGAGCGCTGCCTGGCGGCCGTGGCCGACGTGCAGCGGTCCGGTCGGGTTGGCCGACACGAATTCGATCAGCACGTGCTTGCCGGCGTCGCGCCGCGAGCGGCCGTACGCTGCGCCTTCGGCGAGCACGGCGGAGATCGCCGCCTGCTTGGCGGCGGCGGTGAGGCGCAGGTTGATGAAACCGGGGCCCGCGACTTCGGCGGCGTCGATCAGGCCTTTTGCCCGCGGCTGCGCGAGCAGCGCGTCGACGATCTGTTGCGCGAGCTGGCGCGGATTGGCGCGCAGCGGCTTGGCGAGCTGCATCGCGACGTTGCACGCGACGTCGCCGTGAGCGGCGACTTTCGGGCGTTCGAGCGTGATGGCGGGCGATACGAAAGCGGCTTCGGTTGCACCCTGCGAGGCGAGCGCGACCTGTTTCACCGTCTCGGCGAGCAGTGTTTCCAGAGTTTGTTTATGTGCGGGCAGCATGCTTGTTGCGAGTCCAGTGAGGCAATCCGGTAAGGCGGAAGAGGCGCCGGCCGCGGCCGGCGCCGGGAGCGTGGGAAGCGGCGGCGAGGCGTCGCGGCGCTACCGGCGGCCACGTTGCCCGCGACGCGGCAAACAACGCACGTCGGCGTGCCATGCATGGTTCAACCACCTTGTCGCGCGTTTGCGTCGGCCTGTCGTCACGCTTGCCGTCAAGCTTGTCGCGCTTCGCCGCGGGCGGCGCATGGCGGCGCGCTTTTCCGTTCAGACGGATTTTAGCAGGTGCTAATATGTTCAATGAGATGCCCGCCAGCGACGTGGCCACCGGGCTTGCACGGGGCGCGTCGGGCGAGCGCTGGCGCCGTGCGCGGGCCGCTCGTGCGTCAACCCGATATAACGAAAAAGGGAACAGTCATGCTGATTACTTTCAAGTGCCACGCCTGCCCGGACGTGATGATGCTGGAAAATCTGGCGCAGTATCTGGTCGGCATTGTCGGCAAACGCCTTGGGGAGCGGGGCGTTATCACTCATGAGGAAACGGGCCCGGCCATCGAGAAACTCGAAGCGGCAATCACCTTCGACAAGCAGGAACGCGCCGAGCACGACGGCCATTTCCACGAAGGCGAAGACGGCCACGAACATCATGAGATTCCGCCCGGGCTCGCGCAGCGCGCGTATCCGTTCCTCGACATGTTGCGCGCGGCGCAGAAGGAAAACGCGGATATTGTCTGGGGGCTTTGATTCCGGGCCGACGAGGCTGAAAGCCGGTCGCCGCGGGATGAATCGCCGCGGCTGCGTGGTCCCGGTCCGCGAATCTCGAGGGGAGCCTGTGTAGACCGGCAGCATGCACTCCCCGCGCCATAAAGAGAAGAGCCCGCTCGATGCGGGCTCTTTGTCATTCAACGCACTGCACCGGCCGCGCCGCTTACTGGCTCGCGGCCTCCGCCGGTGCGGCGGCCGCCGACGCGCCCTTTTTCATTTTCTTCTTCGGCTTTTTCACGTGCTTTTCGGTCGGCGGCGAATACGAACTGGCCGAGCTCGCGCCGCCCGGCGCGGCGGGTTGCGCGAGCGCCACGGAAGCGCTCGCGGCCAGCGAAACGGCGGTCAATAACAGCGTCAGCTTCTTCATACGATTTTCTCCGTTGTCGGTTGCAATCTCGATGAACCGGCGCATTCAGGCCGCGCCTGACAGGATGAAAGCCGCCTCAGTCTACAAAGCCGAAAATACCGTGGCTGCAAATATTCAGTCTTTCGGGGCCGATATAGTGGGCGGCTTACAGCAACGGCGCCAACGCGCGCTGCGCATCCGCGTTCGACAGCGACATCCGCTGCGCGTAGTCCTCGAGCTGATCCGCGCCGATCTTGCCGACCGAGAAATAGGTGCTGTCCGGATGCGCGAGATAAAAGCCCGACACGCTCGCCGCCGGCAGCATCGCGAGCGATTCGGTCACGCTCATGCCGATCTCGTTGGCCTGCAGCACGTCGAACATGTCGCGCTTGACGAGATGGTCGGGGCAGGCCGGGTAGCCGGGCGCCGGACGGATGCCCCGATACTTTTCGGCGATCAGTTCGTCGTTGGAGAGGTTTTCGCTGTTTGCGTAGCCCCACAGGTCGCGCCGCACGCGCGCGTGCAGCGCCTCGGCGAACGCTTCGGCGAAGCGGTCCGCGAGCGCTTTCAGCATGATCGCGCTGTAGTCGTCGTGATCCTTCTCGAACTGGCGCTCCTTCACGTCGACGCCGAGACCGGCCGTCACCGCGAACATGCCAATGTAGTCGGCCACGCCCGAGTCCTTCGGCGCGATGAAGTCGGCGAGCGAACGGTTCGGCCGCATCACGCCGTCGACCACCGGCCGCACGCTCTGCTGGCGCAGATTGCGCCACGTCAGCGCGACTTCGGTGCGCGATTCGTCCGTGTAGATTTCGATGTCGTCGTCGTTCACCGTGTTGGCCGGCAGCAGCGCGATCACACCGTTGGCCTGCAGCCAGCGCCCCTGGATCAGGCGCGCGAGCATCGACTTGCCGTCGGAAAACACGCGCCGCGCCGATTCGCCGACGATCTCGTCATTCAGGATCGCCGGATACGGGCCAGCGAGATCCCACGTCTGGAAGAACGGCCCCCAGTCGATGTAGTTCGCGAGCTCGCTCAGATCGAAGTTTTTGAACACACGGCGGCCGATGAACTTCGGCTTGACCGGCCGATAGTTCGCCCAGTCGATCTTCGTCCTGTTCGCGCGTGCCTCGGCGAGCGTGACCATCGGCTGCGCTTTTTTGTTTGCATGCTGGTCGCGGATGCGCGCGTAGTCGGAGTTCAGTTCGTCGATGTACTTTGCCGCGCCTTCGTCGGACAGCAGGTTCGACGCGACCGACACCGAGCGCGACGCGTCCGGCACGTACACCACCGGGCCCTCGTAATGCGGCGCGATCTTCACCGCGGTGTGGACGCGCGAGGTCGTCGCGCCGCCGATCAGCAGCGGAATTTTCTTCACGCGGAAGTAGTCGTCGCGCTGCATTTCCGACGCGACGTAAGCCATTTCCTCGAGGCTCGGCGTAATGAGCCCCGACAGCCCGATGATGTCCGCGCCCTCGACCTTCGCCTTCGCGAGGATCTCGCTGCACGGGACCATCACGCCCATGTTGACCACTTCGAAGTTATTGCACTGGAGCACCACCGACACGATGTTCTTGCCGATGTCGTGCACGTCGCCCTTGACGGTCGCGATGACGATCTTGCCCTTCGCGCGCACGTCGCCGCCGGCGGCCGCGAGCTGGCGCTTTTCTTCCTCGATGAACGGGATCAGATGCGCAACCGCCTGCTTCATCACGCGCGCCGATTTCACGACCTGCGGCAGGAACATCTTGCCCTGGCCGAACAGGTCGCCGACGATGTTCATGCCGTCCATCAGCGGACCTTCGATCACGTTGATCGGACGGCCGCCGGCGGCGGCGATCTTCGCGCGCACTTCCTCGGTGTCGTCGACGATGAAGTTCGTGATGCCGTGCACGAGCGCATGCGCGAGACGCTTTTCGACCGGCTGGTTGCGCCACTCGAGGTTCTCTTCCTTCTTCGCGGCGCCGGTCTTGAACTTGTCGGCGATCTCGAGCAGGCGGTCGGTGCCGTCTTCACGGCGATTCAGCACCACGTCTTCGACGCGTTCGCGCAGCTCCGGATCGAGATCGGCATACACGCCGAGCTGGCCCGCGTTGACGATGCCCATGTCCATCCCCGCCTGGATCGCGTGATAGAGGAACACGGTGTGGATCGCCTCGCGCACCGGGTCGTTGCCGCGGAACGAGAACGACACGTTCGACACGCCACCGCTCACCTTCGCGTACGGCAGGTTCTGCTTGATCCAGCGGGTCGCCTCGATGAAGTCGACCGCGTAGTTGTTGTGCTCCTCGATGCCGGTCGCGATCGCGAAGATGTTCGGATCGAAGACGATGTCCTCGGGCAGAAAGCCCACTTCGTTCACGAGGATGTCGTACGAGCGCTTGCAGATCTCGGTCTTGCGCGCGAACGTGTCGGCCTGGCCCTGCTCGTCGAACGCCATCACGACCGCAGCCGCGCCGTAGCGGCGAATCAGCTTCGCGTGATGAACGAACGCCTCCTTGCCTTCCTTCAACGAGATCGAGTTGACGATCGCCTTGCCCTGCACGCACTTCAGACCCGCTTCGATCACTTCCCACTTCGACGAGTCGATCATGATCGGCACGCGCGCGATGTCCGGCTCCGACGCGATCAGATTCATGAAGCGCACCATCGCCGCTTTCGAATCGAGCATCGCCTCGTCCATGTTGATGTCGATCACCTGCGCGCCGTTTTCGACCTGCTGGCGCGCGACGGCCAAGGCTTCGTCGAACTGGTTGTTCAGGATCATTCGCGCGAACGCTTTCGAGCCGGTCACGTTGGTGCGTTCGCCGACGTTGATGAAGAGCGTGCCGGACGTGACGTTGAACGGCTCGAGGCCGGCAAGGC
The DNA here is from genome assembly GCF_047605525.1 of Paraburkholderia sp. GTDB lineage: Bacteria > Pseudomonadota > Gammaproteobacteria > Burkholderiales > Burkholderiaceae > Paraburkholderia. The sequence continues at coordinate 468,519 of NZ_JASGFN010000001.1, forward strand.
GCATGGTGTGATCGGTCATGGCGTGAGTGCGAGTCGGGTGCGTTAAGGGGCGTACCGTCGGGGGCGCGCGGTGATGTCCGGTCCGTGTGAAGTGCGGCTCCGCTCAGGCCGCCTCGCGATACTGCGTCGGCCACTTGCGCGGCTTCAGCTCGGCGAGCGCCTGCGCGATTGCCGCGATGTGCTCGGGCGTCGTGCCGCAGCAGCCGCCCGCGATGTTCACGAGACCGGCTTCGGCAAATTCCTTCAGCAGGCCCGAGGTATCGGCCGGCAGCTCGTCGAAGCCGGTGTCGCTCATCGGATTCGGCAGGCCGGCATTCGGATAGCAGGACACGTAGGTGTCGCACAGCTTCGCCAGCTCGGCGATGTACGGACGCATCAGCGCCGCGCCGAGCGCGCAGTTCAGGCCGAACGTGAGCGGCTTCGCGTGACGCAGCGAATTCCAGAACGCCTCGACCGTCTGGCCCGACAAAATGCGGCCCGACGCGTCGGTGACGGTGCCGGAGATCATGATCGGCAGGCGCTCGCCGGCGTGCTCGAACAGCTCGTCGAGCGCGAACAGCGCGGCCTTCGCGTTGAGCGTGTCGAAGATCGTTTCGACGAGGAACAGATCGGCGCCGCCGTCGAGCAGCGCCTTCGCCTGCTCGTAGTAGGCCGCGCGCAGTTCGTCGAACGTGACGTTGCGCGCGCCCGGATCGTTGACGTCGGGGGAAATGCTCGCGGTCTTCGGCGTCGGTCCGATCGCGCCGGCGACGAAGCGCGGCTTGTCCGGCGTCGAATACTTGTCGCACGCGGCGCGCGCGAGCTTCGCCGATTCGAGGTTCATCTCGACCGCGAGCGACTCCATGCCGTAGTCGGCCTGCGCGACCGTGGTCGCGCCGAACGTGTTGGTCTCGATGATGTCCGCGCCCGCCGCCAGATACTGCTCGTGAATCTCAGCGATGATCTGCGGCTGCGTGATCGACAGCAGTTCGTTGTTGCCCTTGATGTCGCGTTCGTAGTCCTTGAAGCGCTCGCCGCGATAGCGGGCTTCGTCGAGCTTGTAGCGCTGGATCATCGTGCCCATCGCGCCGTCCAGGATCAGGATGCGCGAGTTCAACAGCGCGGGCAGCGCCGCGCCGCGTGTGTAAGCGGCGTCGGAACGGACTGACGTGGCGGTTCGAGCGGACTGGGTCATGACGGACGGGGGCTTGCGCCGACGTTGGCGGAAAGCCTGTCATTGTAGCCGCTGCCGGGTGGATGCGCCCGGCGCGGGGCGGCTTCGGGGAATTGGGCGGCGACGCGCGGGCGGCCGCCAGAAACGATGGCGAAAGCCGGCCACAAAAGCATTCGACAAAAAACGGCCCGGCATGCCAAAAGCCTGCCGGGCCGTTTCATTACCGCCGACCGCCTGACGAGGACCGCCGGCGGGGGCCGGACGGCGCGGTCGATTGATGTCGCCAGAATGCTAAGCCGAATTACCTCGCGATTAGTGAAGGATCACCGGTTGATGCATCAAGCTGTCGAACTGGCCGAGGAATTCGTCGACCTCGTCGAGCGTGGGCTCGCCCTCGATCAGCTTCTGCACGTGCTCGCGAAAGTTCGCCGCCATTGCGCCGTCGAGGTAGATTTCGCGCTGCATGTTTTTATCGACGATCTCGTAGCCGCCCGACCTCATGGCCAGTTGGCCCTCTTGCGGCGGAAACTCGACGACACAGTAGTTGGGGCTGTTGTAGATCATTTGCATGGCGACACTCCTTATTTCCGGTGGGCTCCTGGCCCTTTCTGCACCATAAGTGGAGCATGTGAGATGGAATTCAAGGGGTGGGTTCGGATCGACGCTTGTAACAACTCCGAACCTGACGGTTAGACCGGCCGTTCCAGAAACGATTCAAGCAATGCGGCAAAACGGTGAGATTGCTCGATGGGCGCGAGATGAGCGGCATCGAGCAGTTCGAAGCGGGCGCCTTCGATCGCGTCCGCTATCGCCTGTGTAGCAGCAGGCGGCGTGCCCGTGTCGTGGCGGCCCGCTACCGTAAGTGTAGGACAGCGGATCGCGCCATGCTTGCCGCGCAGGTCGAAATCGCGCAACGCCTCGCAGGCCATCGCGAAGCCTTCCGGCGGCGTGCGACTTAGCACTTCGCGGATTGGCTCGACTGCTTCGGGATGCGCGGCCTGAAAGTCGGGCGTGAGCCAGCGGGCGATCGTCGACGGCGCGAGCGCCGCCATGCCGTCGGTACGCGCCGTGTGCGCGCGCTGATCCCATAACGCGCGGTTTTCGGGCGGCGTGCCGCCGGTGCTGTCGGCGATCGTCAGGGTATCGACGCGCGTCGGGTGATCGAGCGCGAATTGCTGGGCGATCATGCCGCCGAGCGACAGGCCGACCACGTGCGTCGTCGGCGCGCCGAGCGCATCGAGCAGCTTCGCGAGATCGTCCGACAGATCGCCGATGCCGAATGGTTTGCGCGCCACCGCGCTCTCGCCGTGGCCGCGCACGTCGTAGCGCAGCACCGTGTAATCGTCGCGGAAATAGCCGGCAAGCTGATCCCAGATCGACAGATCTCCACCCAACTGATGAATGAACGTGAGCCACGGGCCACCGCCCTCGTTGCTCAGCACGTAGCGTGTTTCGATACCGTTGAGGTTCACTTGCATGCAGGCTCCTTGAAGAAAGGAAAACGCAGTGAAAAAAAGCCCGGTTGATTCGTCCGCGCGATGAACTCGCCACGACGACGAAGCGCGTCGCTTCAGGCGGCGGCTCGCGCGAACGTTTGCTGCTCGAGATGCGAGTCGGCGTTGCACAGGAAGTTTCGCCGAAGTTGCGCAGATCTGCTTGATCCCGTTTCGCGGCCGGTCCGGCAGCCCGCCGCGCGAGGTCTCAAGGCTTGATGTTCGCGGGGGCGGTCGAATCGACCGGCGCGGCGGGAGCGGTGTCGGGCATAACTGCCGGGGCGCCGGTGGGTGGGGCCGCGGGTGCGTTGCCGGGAGCCGCGGGAGCCGAGCCGCCGTCACCGCTATCGGGCGGCGCGCCGGCGAGATCGAGCTTGCCGCGCCACACGAGCTCGAATTGCGTGCCGTTCGGTTCCGTCTGCAGGATGCGCGCCGGCAGCCAGCCGAGCGACGGCGCGAGCCACACGTCGATGCGGCGCTGGTCGCCGTCATGGCGGGGCAGCCGTTTGAAATGACGCGTCTCCAGATAGCCTTGCGCCGCGCGAATCGTTTCGTCGCCGATCGTCTCGATCGGCCAGTCCTCGCCGCTATCCGTATCGACGACGAAAAACTGCCGCGTCACGCCCGGCGTGTACGCACCCGGATCGCCGCGCACGAGGCTCGCGAGCTGCATCACGACGCTGAAACGGTCCTGTGCGCCGTCGGGCAGCGGGAATGTCGCGGGCGTGCGCGTGAAGCCGATTTTTTTATCGCCGCGGTTGAAGATCGCGATGTCTTCCGCGCGACGGCCGCGCTTTTCACTGTACTGCGCGGGCGCGAGACCGAACGCATCGATGCCGCCGTGGCTCGAAAACACGAATGGACCGACGAACGGCAGCGGCACCGAAACGATCATTTCGTAGCCCTGCGCGCTGCTGACCCAGTGAATCGTGCCGGGCTGGTTGCGCACGCCGTTGTAGAACGTGTCGTATTCGAGCTCGGCCGACGGCGGCACCGAAAACTTCACGCCCTTCGATGCCTGCGGCGCGCTGGCCGCGGCGGCCGCGCTGGCGGCGTTGCCGTTCGCATGGGCGGCTGCATTCGCGCTCGCGGCGGCGGACGGCGCGCTCGCGGCGACCTCGGAGGCAGGCGCGGCCGCCGGCTCATCCGGTTTGGCCGGCTGCAAGGCGCTCAGTACGTGCTGTTCGCGCGGCGGCCTGGCAGCGGGCTTGTGCGCGGGCGCCGGCGCATGCTGCGCGGGCGCGGCGGGCTGATGCCCGGCTTGCTCGGGTTGACGCTCGACCCGCTCGGGCGTCAGCAGCGCGACCTGCACCGGCACGTGCCCGTGATCGGCCGGATTCAGATTCACGCGATTGCGCTCGAACCACTGCGCGGCGATCCAATGCAGAACCGCCACGGCCACGAGCACCGCGACCCAGCGCCACGCGCGCGAAGCATGCCCCGGCCGGGGGCCGGCGGGCGGCAGGCGATCAGAACGGCGGGCGGTGGAAGCAAAGACCATGGGCAATTGAACGTGAAGCTGTGTGAGGCGCGGGGTGCGCTATCAACCGTTTTTGCTGCGCGGCGTCGCGCTATAGCCAAGCTCGTACGACAGCTTTTGCGCGCATTCGCGCAGCGCCGTGTCGATCTCGCCGCCCCAGCGGATATCGAACGCGCCTTCATGGCCAAGCGCGACGATGCCGAGCGCGAGTTCACCGGTCGAATCGAACACCGGCATGCAGAACGCGTGGATCGTCTGCAGCAGCATGCCTTCGACGCGCGCCGCCTGATGCTCGCGCACCTCGGCGAGCACCTTGTCGAGTTCCTCGCGCGTGCGCGGCGCGCCGCTATACGACGAGCGGCGCGAGTCGGCCAGTTCGCGCTCGAGCATCGCGGCGGTCTTGCTGGCCGGCATGTAAGCGGCAAACAGCAGACCGGTGGCCGAACTGAGCAGCGGCATCACGTCGCCGAGTTTCAGCGACGCCTTGGCCGGATAGCTCGACTCCATCCAGTGCACCATCGTCGGTCCCTGGTTGCCCCATACCGCGATGCCCACGGTCAGATCGAGCCGGTCGCGCAATTCGGCGAGCGCGATGCGCGCCAGTGTCACGCCGTCGACGCGCGCCAGCCGCGCGAGCCCTAGTTGCAACGCGAAGCCGCCCAGTTCGTAGCGGCCCGACAACGGGTCCTGCGCGACCACGCCCAGACGCAGAAAGCTCACCAGATAGCGATGCGCCTTCGCCGGACTCATGCCCGCGCGCTGCGCGAGATCGCGCAGCATCATCGCGCGCGGTTCGCGGGTCAGTACGTCGAGCAGCCTGAAACCGACTTCGATCGACTGGATGCCCGAGCGCAGTTTTTCTTCGCCCGGTTCGCCGGTTTCATCGTCGGCGCTGGTGGCGTCGGCGGTATCGGTCGAGTCGAGCAGATCGTCGGCGGACATGGAGTCGGTGCGAGTACGGCTCGTGCCGGAGCGGGCGTTGGCGGACATGTGCAAAAGGCGCGGGCAGCGCGTTCGGTAATCGTAGTGGCGGTAGCGACGGTGCAACGACGGCGAACACACCGAGACTGGGCCGCGCCGATTCACCATCGTAGAATAGATTCCTTCCATCGTCACTAACCCACGGTTCACAGCTCTATGAAACTTGCCTCGCTGAAGGACGGCACGCGCGACGGTCAACTGATCGTCGTGTCCCGCGACCTGCACACCGCGGCCATCGCCGACGCGATCGCGCCCACGCTGCAGCGCGTGCTCGACGACTGGGCCTTCTACGCGCCGCAACTGCTCGATCTCTACGACGCGCTCAACCAGAGCCGCGCGCGCAACAGCTTCGCGTTCGACCCGAAAGACTGCATGGCGCCGCTGCCGCGCGCGTTCCAGTGGGCCGACGGCTCGTCGTACGTGAACCACGTCGAACTCGTGCGGCGCGCGCGCGGCGCGGAAATGCCGCCCGAATTCTGGACCGACCCGCTGATGTACCAGGGCGGCAGCGACGATTTCATCGGCCCGCGCGACGACGTGGTGTGCGCGTCCGAAGCGTTCGGCATCGACTTCGAGGCGGAAGTCGCGGTCATCACGACCGACGTGCCGATGGGCGCGACGCCCGAGCAGGCGTTGCACGGCGTGCGCCTCGTCACGCTCGTCAACGACGTGTCGCTGCGCAACCTGATTCCCGCCGAACTCGCGAAGGGCTTCGGCTTTTTCCAGAGCAAGCCCGCCACGTCGTTCGCGCCCGTCGCGGTCACGCCGGACGAACTCGGCGAGCATTGGCGCGAGGGCCGCGTGCACCGGCCGATGATCGTCCATTGGAACGGCAGGAAAGTCGGCCAGCCGGACGCCGGCACCGACATGGTGTTTCACTTCGGGCAACTGATCGCACATGCGGCGAAGACGCGCAATCTGCGTGCCGGCTCGATCGTCGGTTCGGGCACGGTGTCGAACAAGGACGCGAAGCGCGGCTACTGCTGCATCGCCGAGAAGCGCTGCCTCGAAACGATCGAGCACGGCGCGCCGCAAACGGAATTCATGAAGTACGGCGACACCGTGAAGATCGAAATGTTCGACGAGGCGGGCAAGTCGATTTTCGGTGCGATCGAGCAGAGCATCGCGCCGCTCGATTGAGGTTCGATTAAGGTTCGATAGCGGCGTTGGTTCGACGCCGCTTTCACGTGGCTTCGGTGCCGCGAAAGGGTTTCGCCCGATGCCGCGACCCCGGGGCGCGGCTACACTGACTGGCGCGGCGCGCCCAGCCGGGGTGGCTGGCCGCTGGCGGATCGGAGAATCCGCGCACGTGCCTGCAAGCGCGTGAACTGGCGGGCACCGGCAGTCGATCAAAACGAAAAACCGACCTGAGGAGACAGCATGCCGCGACTGGAATCCATTGAATCTGCAAGCAGGTGCGCGAGCACGGCCAGTTCGCGCGGCCCGCTCGCACGCCTGGTACGCCGCGCCGCCACGCTGTGCGCCGCGCTCGCCTGCGCGCTGCCGTTGACATCGTTCGCGCAGGTCAAGGTCGGTCTCGTGCTGTCGCTGACGGGGCCGGCCGCGTCGCTCGGCATTCCCGCGCGCGACACGGTCGCGCTGCTGCCGAAACAGATCGGCGGCCAAAGCGTCGAATACATCGTGCTCGACGATGCATCCGACACGACCCAGGCCGTGCAGGATACGAAGAAGTTGATTTCGGAAAATCACGTCGACGCGATCATCGGTTCGTCGATCACGCCGAATTCGCTCGCGATGATCGACGTCGTCGCCGAGGGCGAAACGCCGATGATCTCGCTCGCGTCGTCGGCGAAAATCATCGAACCGGTCGACGCGAAACGCCGCTGGGTCTTCAAGACGCCGCAGACCGACGCGATGATGGCCTCGGCGATCGCCGAGCACGCGAGCGCGCACGGCGTCAAAACGATCGCGTTCATCGGCCAGGCCGACGCGCTCGGCGAGACTTTCTATGCCGAGGTCGCGAAGTTCGCGCAACTGCATCACATCGACATGGTCGCGAGCGAGCGCTTCAATCGCACCGATCCGAGCGTGACCGGCCAGGTGCTCAAGATTCTCGCGGCGCATCCGGATGCCGTGGTGGTCGGCGCGGCCGGCACGCCCGCCGCGCTGCCGCCGAAAACGCTGCGCGAGCGCGGCTACAAGGGCGTGATCTATCACAATCACGGCGTCGGCAATAACGACTTCCTGCGCGTGTGCGGCGCCGATTGCAACGGCACGTTCCTGCCCGCGAGTCCGGTGCTCGTCGCCGCGCAATTGCCGGCCGACCATCCGGCGAAGCGCCTCGCGCTCGACTACATCGCGCGCTTCGAGGCACTGCACGGGCCGGGCAGCGTGTCGGCATTCGGCTCGTACACGTGGGATGCGGGCGCGCTGCTCAATCACGCGATACCGGTCGCGCTGAAGGCGGGCGCGCCGGGCACGCCGCAATTCCGCCGCGCGCTGCGCGACGCGCTCGAATCGACGCACGGTCTCGCGGATACCAACGGCGTCGTCGACATGAGCGCGACCGACCATCTCGGGCTCGATCAGCGCGCGCGCGTGATGGTCGAAATCAGCAACGGGAAGTGGGTTTATCAGCCGCGCTGAAGCCACGGCGCGCCGTGCTCGCAAGCTGGCGCGACCGCGCTCCGAACGGCACGACACATCCTTGGAGATTTTCATCATGTCCCAGCCACCGCCGAGTAGCGACGACGCAGGCAATTCGGACGACGCAGCCAATACGGACGACACGTATTACGCGAACTATCGCTCGCTGCGTGTGCGGCGCCATCCGCATGGCGTGCTCGAGGTCGTGATGAGCGGCGAGGGCGCGAACCGGAGCGCACTCGCCACCGCGAACGCGCGGATGCATTACGAACTCGCGGAGATCTGGCGCGACATCGACCGCGATCCCGACACGCGCGTCGCGCTCATTCGCGGCGAGGGCAAGGGCTTTTCGGCGGGCGGCGATCTGCAGCTCGTCGAAGACATGGCGAACGATTTCGACGTGCGCGCGCGGGTGTGGCGCGAGGCGCGCGACCTCGTCTACAACGTGATCAACTGCGGCAAGCCGATCGTGTCGGCGATGCACGGTCCGGCGGTCGGCGCGGGCCTCGTCGCCGGGCTGCTCTCTGATATCTCGATCGCGGCGAAGACGGCGCGCATCATCGACGGGCATACGCGGCTCGGCGTCGCCGCCGGCGATCATGCGGCGATCGTCTGGCCGCTACTGTGCGGCATGGCGAAAGCGAAGTACTACCTGATGCTGTGCGAACCGGTGAGCGGCGAGGAGGCGGAGCGCATCGGGCTCGTGTCGCTCGCCGTCGACGAAGGCGATCTGCTGCCCAGGGCGTTCGAAGTCGCGCGCAAGCTCGCCGACGGTTCGCAGACGGCGATCCGCTGGACCAAGTACGCGCTGAACAACTGGCTGCGCTCGGCGGGGCCGGCGTTCGATACGTCGCTTGCGCTCGAATTCATGGGTTTTGCCGGGCAGGACGTGCGCGAGGGCGTCAGCTCGTTGCGCGAGCGGCGCGCGCCGGATTTCGGCGGCGGCGATCCGTGGCGGCAGGCGCGTGACAGTGATGGCGTGGATGGCGGCGGCAGGTAGGGAGGCCGGCGCGTGCCCTGTCGATCCGCGACCCGACAAACGGTCCTGAGCCCACTTTCCGCACGGTATGATCGAATCAACGCGCGCGGCCTGCGCGCGCGACATTTCTCTTATGCATTGAGGCGACAAGCATGACCGACACGACTGATTCCACGCCGCCCTTTCCCGGCTTTCCGGGTTTTCCGCCCGCTGAAATGCTCGATCGCATGTGGAGCATGATGCGGCTGTCGCCGTTCGGCTCGGCGCTCACCGGCGCGCAGCCGGGGAGCGGCGCGAGCCCGTCGCTGTCGATGATGTCCGACATGATGGCGCCGCTCACCAACGTCGAAGAACTCGACAAGCGCATCACCGACATGCGCGCGGTCGAGCAATGGCTGAAGCTGAACCTGAGCATGCTGCAGTCGGCGATCCAGGCGCTCGAAGTGCAGCGCGCGACGCTTGCGACCCTGCGCGCGTTCGGCGCGTTCGCGCAGTCGTCGATGACGCAGCCGGCGGCGGCTTCCGCCGCGCCGAACCCGGCGCCGAGTCCCGCTCCGGCGCCGGGCTGGGGGAAGCCGGCCGAGCCGGCGCCCGCGCCTGAAAGCGCGGCTGCGGCGCACGCCGAAGAAGAGGGCACGCCCGCGGCGCCGTCATTCGACGCCTCCGCGTGGTGGAATCTGCTGCAATCGCAGTTCAATCAGATCGCCCAGTTCGCGATGACGCAACCGGCTGTCGCGGTCGCCGCGGCGGGTGGCGGCACGCAGACGGCATCGCCGGACCCCGCCGACGCGCCCAGGCCGGCCGCGGAAGGTGCGAAGCTCGCGGCCAAACGGCCGGCCGCGAAGCGCGCAGCGACGTCGACCTCGGCCAAACGCGCGGCCGGCGAGGGCACGAGCGCGGCGTCGCCGAAGAAATCAGCTTGAGCGGGGCGGCAAGCGTGGTAGAAGCGCGACAGGAGCGGTAAGGATGCGTGAGGAAATCGCGCACCTGCACGCCGTGACGCGCAAACGAGCGCTGCAACGAGCGCCGTATAAGCACGCGCATTCGCCTTCACACGCCGCTTTCACCCCCGCTTTCCGCCGCCGGTTCGCCCTTCGCGCGAGTCGCGTGTCTGGTTGGGAGAAGTCAATCCCACAGCGCGATCGCGCGGTTTCCGACGCCGGTTCCATCAAGTCCGCGTGCTATCATTGTGTAAGCTTTATCAGTCGTTTGGGCGTGTGCTGAAAAGAACCAATCCTGCCGCCCTCGCGTCGTTTGCCGCCGGCACTCCCGTACCGAGCTGACGGTTTCAACGCAGACTGGTTCGACCTCAGGCAAAGGGTATCCAGTGTCCCTCACCCACGGTTGGCCGCGCCGCGCCTGATTCGCGCTTCAGGCGCCCGTGCAAACGCCCGGACTTCTTTGCTGCCCGATGCATCTGGGCGGCTGTTTAACGCGTAAAATTGAATGCTTGGCTGATAAATGGCACGTCCGTTCGTCGCAGGCAAAAACGGCTACACGTAGCAGCAACAGACACACACAGTATGCGCAGAACAGGGGTGGGACTATGAACACCATGCTTTATCCGGAACTTTATAAATCGCTCGAATCCGTTCGATGGGACATGGAGAAAGACATTCCCTGGGACAAGTTCGATGCATCGCTATTGACCGACGAGCAGGCCGCGACGATCAAGATGAACGCGATCACCGAATGGTCGGCGTTGCCCGCCACCGAAATGTTTCTGCGTGACAATCATCACGACAGCGATTTCTCCGCATTCATGAGCGTGTGGTTCTTCGAGGAGCAGAAGCACTCGTTGGTGCTGATGGAATACCTGCGCCGTTTCAAGCCGGAACTGGTCCCGACCGAAGAGGAACTGCACGCGGTGCGCTTCGAATTCGATCCCGCGCCGCCGCTCGAAACGCTGATGCTGCACTTCTGCGGCGAAATCCGCCTCAATCACTGGTATCGCCGTGCCGCCGAATGGCACACCGAACCGGTCATCAAGCATATTTACGAAACCATCTCGCGTGACGAAGCGCGCCACGGCGGCGCGTATCTGCGCTACATGAAGAAAGCGATGGCGCAAACCGGCGACATCGCGCGTGCCGCTTTCGCCAAGATCGGCGTGCTGATGGCGTCGGCGCGCCGCACCGAAAAGCCGCTGCACCCCACCAATCTGCACGTGAACCAGGCGCTGTTCCCGCGCGACACGATCCAGTCGCGTCTGCCGGATCCGGAATGGCTCGAGCGCTGGCTCGACGAGCAGATCCGCTTCGACGACGGCTGGGAAAAGAAGGTCGTCGAGCGCATTCTGCACAATCTGTCGCTGCTGTTCGAGCGCACGTTCAACACCGCTCAGGAGCTGAACCGCTATCGCAAGGAAGTGGTCGCGCGCCTGCAGGCCGCCGATCAGAAGCCGGCACAGCAGCAGCCTGCGTGATCGCGCTGGCGCCGTGATCCGCGCCGTGATCCGCGCCGTGATCCGGATTCGCGCAGTCGGGCGATACCTTTCAAGCGAATCGGGTCATACGGTTTCGTTACTGTTGTTTTAAAACGGTCCGGCAGGCGTGAGCTTGCCGGACCGTTTCGCTTGAGGCCGTCGAGCGTGTATCGTGACGGCACGTTCTTTTCCCTTTCTCCGTCACTCTGCAACGCTGCGATGGCCGCTATCTTTGAACGCAAGATTCTTACGCGCGATGACCTGGTGAAACTGCGTCCTTCGTTGCGCGCGCCGGTCGTATTCACGAACGGGGTGTTCGATATCCTGCATCGCGGGCACGTGACCTACCTGGCCGATGCGAAGGCGCTGGGCGCGTGCCTGATCGTCGGCGTGAACAGCGACGCGTCGGTGCGCATGCTCGGCAAGGGCGACGACCGGCCGATCAACACCGAGGCCGACCGGATGGCCTTGCTCGCGGCGCTCGAGAGCGTCGACTATGTGGTGAGCTTCGGCGAGAAAACACCAGTCGAGCTGATTTCGGCGCTGCGGCCGGACGTACTCGTGAAGGGCGGCGACTACGATATGGATGCGCTGCCCGAATCGGCCCTCGTGCGCGGCTGGGGCGGCAAGGCGCTCGCGATCGCGTTCGAGCACGACCGCTCGACGACCGCGCTGTTGAAGAAGGTGCGGACGCAGGGTTGATAAGGCGGATTGCCGATGTGATCAGAGGCGGGCTGCCGAGAGTCTTTGAAATCGCGATACGACACCGGCGCGCAAAGCCACGGCACCCGCCGCTCGACCTCGCTACTGCGGCAACGCCGAGGCTGAAATCGGCGCTTCCGGCACCGGTCCGCCGACCACGGCCTGATCGGCTGAATCGGCGGCGCTGACCGGCTTTACCTTCAGTTCCTCCGGATGAATCTGGCGGTTCAGATGATTCGGCTCGCGTCCGGCGGCGGTGGGCGTCGGCCCGAACGCGCCGCGCAGCGCGACGAAAGCCAGCACGTTGGCGAGAATCAGAATGACGATCGGCCAGCGAAGCATTGTGGGTTGTTCCAATCCAGAAAAAAGTTGAGCCGGGATCGAAGTGCGGACCGCCGAAATCGGCTTGCCGGAATGGGCCCCGAAGCGGGCCGCGGCAGCCGTTCACGGTGTCCAGGTCAGATGTGCGTCACGCGCCCAGCCGCGCCGTATCCTCAGCGGCAATCAGCGCAAGCCCCGACAGCACGAGCGAATCGTGGCGAGTATGCGGCACTTTGAGCGCGCTCGCCACTTCGTCGGCGGCACCGCCGCTGACGACGAGCCGCACTGGCACCTGCCACTCGTCCTGCAGGTCGCGCCACATCCGCTCGATCAGTCCCGCCTGCGCGAGCGTGCAGCCCGCCGACAGCGAACGCGGTGTGTCCGTCGCGAAGAACGGACCACGGCGGCTCGCGTCGGCCGCCCCGAGCGGAGCACCGGCGTCGAGCAGACCGCGTGCCCGGGCGGCGTCGAGCGTCGGCAGTTGCGCGGTGTGCTCGCCGAGCGAGCGCATCATCAGCGTCCAGCCCGGCGCGATCAGCCCACCGATAAACGCGCCGTCCGCGCGTAATGCTTCGAGCGTCGTCGCCGTGCCGAACGTCGCCAGCAGCAGATGCTCGCCGGGAAACGCCGCATGCGCGCCGATCATGCCCGCCCAACGGTCGCTGCCGAGCGTATGCGGCGCGGCGTAGCAATTGGTCACGCCGCATTGGCGCGCGCTCGCACGGACCGTCGTGAGCGGCAGTCGCGGCCACTGCGCGTCGACGAGCGCGGCGATGCGCGCCGAGACGTCTGCCCCGGCGACGTTGGAGACCCACGCCCCGCAAGGCGCCGGCCAACCGGACCAGCCGGGCTGTGAGCCAGGCTGTGCCCCGGGCGGCGAATCCGGCCGCAAGCCGGACCCGGCAACCTCGTCGTGCGCGAGCGCGCCGGCCGCGAGCTGCGTGCCGTCCGGCTGCACCAGTGCCCATTTGATCCGGCTGTTGCCCGCGTCGATCAGCAGATAAGGCGCGCGCTGTGTCATGCGGCACCGTCGGCGAGGCGCAGCGACACGTCGCCGGTCGCGATGCTCTGGCGGCCGGTGGCCGTATCGAGCAGCAACTGGCCGCGCTCATCGACGCCCGCCGCGACGCCGCGCGCCAGTTCGTTGCCTTGCTCGAGCAGCACGACGTCGCGGCCCGCGTACGCATGCACCGCGTTCCAGCGCGCCTGGAACGGCGCGAAGCCCTCGGCGCCGAAGCGCTGCAAGGCGGGTTCGAGCGCGTTCAGTTCAGCGGCGAGCGTGTCGGTCAGATTGGCGTTCGGCAGCGCGCGCTGCAGCGCGGTCGGCACCGTGCCGCGTGCCTGCGGCGGCACGTCGGCGTTGAGCGCGCCGACTTTCGCCGCGAGGTCGTCCGCGCCCTTCACGTTGGTGCCGATGCCGATCACGACCGCGCTCGCGTCGTCGGTGCTCCATGCGGTTTCGATCAGGATGCCGGCCAGCTTGTCGCCTTCGAGCAGCACGTCGTTCGGCCACTTCAGCGCGATCTGGCCGGGACCGGCGAGCGGCAGCGAGCGCAATCCGTCGACGAGCGCGACGCCCACTGCGAGGCTCAGCCCGGCGAGCCCTTCGAGCGGCCGAGGCAGCACGCACGCGACCGAAAACAGCAACGCATTGCCCGGTTCCGCGTACCACGGACGGCCGCGGCGGCCGCGCCCGGCGGTCTGCAGATACGCGACCCGCACGATCGGCCGCGGCAGCGCGTTCACCTTGCGCGGCAGCGCCTTCACGCGGGCCATCAGGTCGACGTTGGTCGAGCCGGTTTCCTCGACGATTTCGATCGGCCAGTCATGCGCGTGCTGACCGAACAGCTTGACCGCGCGCTCGCGGTCGATGCGCCAGTCGCCTGTGGGAGCGGACTGGGCCGGGGCGGAACGGGGGGGAGTCCTGGAGGCATTCATGTCGCCTATTGTAGCGACAGCGCACCCGCTGAGGCTTCGGGTTTTGAGTGCGGACCATCGGCCGAGCCTTCGTTACAATGGCCCCTGATCCGATAACCAGATTCACACGATCCTTGAACTACGACACTCCGCCCGGCCTCGAAGTCGCGGCCGGCAGCCAAGGCAAGATCGTCCGTCTCTCAGGCCAGTGGACGGCGCTCGCGCTCGCGCGCGATCGCGACACCGGGCACGTGATCCCCCTGCTGCGCTCGCTGACCGGCGCGCAGGGCATCGACGAGTGGGACCTGTCGCGCATCGACAGGATGGATCACGTCGGCGGCCAGGCGCTGTGGCGCGTATGGGGCCGCAAGATGCCGCCCGGCACCGCGCTCACCGACACGCAGCGCGACATCTTCGATCGCATCGCGATGCTCGACACCGTGCGCGAGAGCGCCGAACCGGTGCCGCGCTTCGATCCGTTCACCCAGCTCGGTCTCGCGATCTTTTCATTCGGCGAGCATCTGTACGGCGGCGTCGCGATGCTCGGGCGTGTCGTGCTCGATCTGCTCGCCGTCATCCGCAAACCCAAAATCACGCCGTGGACCGAAATCTCCGCGAACGTCTACAACGCCGGCGCGCGCGCGCTGCCGATCACCGCGCTCGTCGCGTTCCTGATCGGCATCGTGCTCAGCTATCTGTCGGCGCAGCAGTTGCGGGTGTTCGGCGCGAACCAGTTCATCGTCAATATTCTCGGCCTCGCGGTGATCCGCGAACTCGGCCCGGTGCTCTCGGCAATCCTGGTGGCGGGCCGCTCGGGCTCGGCGATCACCGCGCAGATCGGCGTGATGCGCGTGACCGAAGAGCTCGACGCGATGCGCGTGATGGGCATCTCGCACGGCCTGCGACTGATCCTGCCGCGCGTGATCGCGCTCGCCGTCGCGATGCCGCTGCTCGTGATGTGGACCAACGTCATCTCGTTGACGGGCGGCGCGATCGCCGCGAAGCTCGTGCTCGGCATCGACATGAATTTCTTCGCGCGACAACTGCCGGTCGTCGTGCCGATCGCGAATCTGTGGATCGGCCTCGGCAAGGGCGCGGTGTTCGGCATGCTGATCGCGCTCGCCGGCTGTCATTTCGGCTTCCGCATCAAGGCCAATTCGCAAAGTCTCGGCGAAGGCACGACGACCTCGGTGGTGACCTCGATCACGATCGTGATTCTCGCGGACGCGGTGTTCGCGATTCTCTTCCAGAACGTGGGGCTCGGATGATCGCGCCGCTCACCGAGGCCGTGCGCGGCCAGCCGGTACCGTCGATCGAGGAGCCCGTGATCGAGGTGATCGACATCACCAAGCGCTACGGCCGCAACATCGTGCATCAGCATCTGAGCCTCGAGGTGCGGCGCGGCGAGATCGTGTCGATCGTCGGCGGCTCGGGCTCGGGCAAGACCACGCTGGTGCGGCAGATTCTCGGCCTCGAGCGGCCGTCGTCGGGCACGATCAAACTGTTCGGCGAAAACCTCGCGACCATCTCTCCCGAAACCGCGCTGCTGATGCGCAGCCGCTCCGGCATGCTGTTCCAGCGCGGCGCGCTGTTCTCGTCGCTGTCGGTGTTCGACAACATCGCGCAGCCGGTGCGCGAGCTGGGCAAGGTGCCCGAAGACCTGCTGCGCGACATCGTGATGCTCAAGCTCGAAATGGTCGGACTGCCGTGCAAGCATGCGTCGAAGATGCCGTCGGCGCTGTCGGGCGGCATGATCAAGCGGGTCGGCATCGCGCGCGCGATCGCGCTCGAACCCGAGCTGCTGTTCCTCGACGAACCGACCGCCGGGCTCGATCCGCAGGCGTCCGACGAATTCGTCGAACTGATTTCCGGGCTGCATCGCGCGCTCGGCCTGACCGTGGTGATGGTCACGCACGACCTCGACACGATGGTCGCGCTGTCCACGCGCGTCGCGGTGCTCGGCGACCGCAAGGTGCTCGTCAACGCGCCGGTCGAGGAGGCGGCGGGCGTCGATCATCCGTTCATCCGCGAATATTTCCTCGGCCTGCGCGGGCGCCGCGCGTTGCAGGCGCTGCCGCCGGAGCGCCGCGCGAAGCTGCCGCAGGCGGCGCTCGAGCCGGCGTCGTCCGAGATATCGCTATGAAGCAGGCCGCTATGAACCAGGAAACCTGACAATGGAAAACAAAGCACACGCGTTCTGGGCCGGACTGTTCACGGTCGTGCTGACGGTGGCCATCGCGCTCGCCGCGTTTCTGTTCAACGTCGACCGCACGGTGCGGGTGCCGTACGATCTGATCGCGCGCACCAACGTGACCGGTCTCTTTGCCGACGCGGCGGTGCGCTTTCGCGGGCTCGACGTCGGCCGCGTGCAGTCGATCAAATTCGATCCGAGCCATCCTGGGCAGATCGTGATCCGCATCATGGTCGACGAGCACGCGCCGATCACCCGCTCGACGTTCGGCAGCCTCGGCTTGCAGGGCGTGACCGGCATCGCGTTCGTCCAGCTCGACGACACCGGCCGCGATCCGACGCCGCTACGGTCTTCCCCGCAGCAGGTCGCGCAGATGCCGCTGCGCCCCGGCCTGCTCGACCAGTTGCAGCAACGCGGCGACGTGCTGCTGCGCAAGCTCGAAAAAGTCACCGACAACGTGAACGACATGCTGTCGCCGGAAATGGTCGCGCAGCTGCACGACACGGCGGCGAGTATCCAGCAGGCGGCTTCCGGCGTCGCGACGCTGACGCAGCAGTTCGCGCCGGTCGCCGGCAAGCTGCCCGGCACGATCGACCAGCTCAATCGCACGCTCGCGTCGACCAACCAGATGATCACGGGCCTGAACCGCCCGGACGGGCCGTTCGAGCGCAATCTGAACAAGGTCGGCACCGCCGCGCAGCAGGCGGGCGACGCGCTCGCCGAGATGAACACGTCGCT
This sequence comes from Paraburkholderia sp., assembly GCF_047605525.1. Taxonomy (GTDB): domain Bacteria; phylum Pseudomonadota; class Gammaproteobacteria; order Burkholderiales; family Burkholderiaceae; genus Paraburkholderia. The sequence continues at coordinate 485,506 of NZ_JASGFN010000001.1, forward strand.
GCAGGATCTGTCGGCGCGGGTCGGCTACGAGACACTGCCGCGGGTGAATTCGCTGAGCGAGGACGTGCGCTCGGCGGCCCAGTCCATCGATCGCGCGGCCGATACCTTCAGCACCAATCCGCGCAGCGTGCTGTTCGGCGCGCCGCGCCCGGCGCCGGGTCCGGGCGAGACCGGCTTCGCGTGGCCCGCCGCGCAGGCGACCCCCGCAGCCCACTAAATCCGCAGGCCAGAACAGAGGAAGATGCTCATGTCACGCTCGATTCACCGACTGTTGTCCGCACGCGCCGCGTTCGCCGCGCTGCTCGCGTTCGGCGTGCTGGCCGCGGGCTGCGCGGGCACCTCCGCGGTGATCGCGGACACCCGCTACGACTTCGGTCCGCCGCCGCAAGCCGCCGCGGCGGCGCCGCTGCCCGCCGTCAAGGTGCTCGAAGTCGGCGCGCCGTCCGTGCTCGAATCCGACCGGCTGGTCTATCGGCTGAGCTACGCCGACGCGCAGCAGACCGCCGCGTACGCGAACAGCCACTGGACGATGATGCCGTCGCAATTGCTGACGCAGCGCCTGCGCAATGCGTTGAGCGCTCGCGGCACCGTGCTCACGGGCGCCGACGGCGTGGCCGCGCCGGTGCTGAGGGTCGATCTGCTCGAGTTCGAGCAGGTGTTCGACAGCCAGGCCGACAGCCACGGCGCGATCACCGCGCGCGCCACGCTGATGCAGAACGGCAAGGTGATCGGCCAGCACACGTTCGTCGCGCGCGCGCCCGCGCATTCGCCCGATGCGGCCGGCGGCGCGCAGGCGCTCGCCGCGGCCAGCGACGACCTCGTCGCGCAGATCGGCGCGTGGCTCGGCTCGCAGGCGCTGGTCGCCGCGCAATGACCGGCGGGCAGCGCACGCAACGGAGCGCTGCATGAGTGAGCGACCCTGGCTGCGCCGGCCGTCGGCGCTGGCCCGTCAGGCACTGCTGCTGTACACGGCGCTGATCGTCTACGGCTCGTGGTATCCGTTTTCCGGCTGGCGCTCGCTCGGCCTCGCGCCGTTCGCCTATCTGTTCGATCCGATGCCGCAGTATCTGACGGCGTTCGACGTCGTCACCAACGTGCTCGGCTATATGCCGTTCGGCGCGCTGCTGGTGCTCGCGGTGTACCCGCGCTGGCGCGGCACTCTCGCCGTCGCGCTCGCGTTCGTGCTGGGCGCGCTGCTGTCCGGCACGATGGAGGCGGTGCAGACCTACCTGCCGACGCGCGTCGCATCCAATCTCGACCTCGCCGCCAACACGCTCGGCGCGCTGCTCGGCGCGGCGATGATGTCGCCCGCGACCGGCGCGCTGCTCGATCGCGGTTTGCTCAGGCGGATGCGGCTGTTGTGGTTCGAGCGCGGCCATGCGGCGCTCGCGTGTCTCGTCGTCGCGTGGCCGTTCGCGACGATGTATCCGGCGCCGCGTCTGTTCGGCCTCGGCAACTGGCCGCGCGCGCTGTGGCTGCGCTTCGATCCGGTGTCGCAGGATGCGCTGCTCACGTGGACGCCGTCCGCATGGCACGTCGGCGCATGGCCGGCGGTGGCCGCCGCGTGGCTGCCCGACGACGCGTGGGAGATGGTCATCACGACGCTGAACCTGTTTGCGGCGCTCGCGCTCGCGTCGCTGCCGATGCGCCGCCACGCGCCGCGCGGGGGGCTGTTGCTCGGGTTCGTCGTCGCGACCTTGTGCGTGAAAGCCGGCGCGACATTCCTGCAATCGCAATCCGGTCTCGCGTTCGACTGGGCGACGCCCGGCGCGCTGCTCGGGCTTGCGTGCGGCACCGTCGCCGCGCTCGTCACGCTGCCGCTCAGGCGCCGGGTGCGCGCGGCGCTCGCGGGGCTCGCGCTCGTCGTCGCGCTGGTGTTCGCCAATCTGCTGCCGGTGAATCCGTATTTCGACGCCGTGCTCGCCGACTGGCGGCAAGGGCGTTATCTGCATTTCAACGGGCTTGCGCGCTGGCTTGCGTGGGTGTGGCCGTATGCGGCGCTGGTGTGGCTTGCGTTTGCCGTCGAACGGGCGTGGTTGAAGCGGCGGGCGAAGCCTTCATGAGGCGTCCGTGAAGGTCCCGAGCCTGTGGCCAACCCCCGGCGTCTCCCAGGCCCGCTCGCTATAATCGTCCGCACGACAGGCGCATTACGCAGGCCACGCGCCGATGGCGCCCTTGCACTTCCTTTCAGCCTCGCTCCCCCGGACATCATGGATTCCTTCTACAAGCACCACGTCTTCTTCTGTCTGAATCAACGCGAGCCCGGCGCCGAGCGTCCGAGTTGCGCGAACTGCAACGCCCAGGCGATGCAGGAGTACGCAAAAAAGCGCGTGAAGCAACTCGGCCTCGCCGGTCCCGGCAACGTGCGCATCAACAAGGCGGGCTGTCTCGATCGCTGCGAACTCGGCCCGACGCTCGTCGTGTATCCGGAAGGTGTCTGGTACACCTACGTCGACGAGAGCGACATCGATGAGATCGTCGAGTCGCATCTCGCGAACGGCAAGGTCGTCGAGCGTCTGAAGATCGATCAATAACTCGAACCAGCAAGCGATCCACAGGCACCCCCATGAACGTGAACACGAAGAAATATCTGATCGACGGCCCGGTCGGCAAGATCGAGGTCGCGCTCGACCTGCCCGACGGCGTACGCGAGAACGGCGCCGCGCCGCGCGGCATCGCGCTCGTCGCGCACCCGCATCCGCTCTTTGGCGGCACGATGGACAACAAGGTCGCGCAGACGCTCGCGCGCACGCTCGTGCAACTGAACTACGTGACGTATCGATCGAATTTCCGCGGCGTCGGCCAGACCGACGGCGAGCACGACGCGGGCGTCGGCGAGCGCGACGACCTGCGCGCGGTGCTCGAGCACATGCGCGCGGAAGGCGAATACGGCGCTCTGCCGCTCGTGCTCGCGGGCTTTTCGTTCGGCACCGTCGTGCTGTCGCATGTGGCCGCGAAGCTGCGCGAAGAAGGGCAGGAGATCGAGCGCATGGTGTTCGTCGGCACCGCGGCGAGCCGCTGGGACGTCGCGCCGGTGCCGGAGAACACGCTCGTGATTCACGGGGAAGTCGACGAGACCGTTCCCATTCAATCCGTTTACGACTGGGCACGGCCGCAGGAATTGCCGGTCGTCGTGATTCCGGGCGCCGAGCATTTTCTGCATCGCAAGCTGCACGTGCTGAAGCGGATCATCGTCGACGCCTGGCGGTAAGAAACGCGCGCCCCGCGCGTTTTCCGGGGGACAGGTACGCGTAAACGTGGGCGAATCGCCACTCTTGGCGCGAAGCTGGGCTGGTGGCGCGCGTATAATGAGCGCTCTTTTTTGGGCGCAGCGCCGCCCATCCGGCAGATTCGCGCGCCGCGGAGTCGTTTCGCGTGCAGCGCGGCCGGGTGCGAAGCGCTGCGCTCGCGAACCGATTGCGCCGCCGGAAGTCCAATGAGCGCCGCGCCGTTTTACGGCCAGATGCCCGCCGACCGGCTCCCCCAACTATGCGCGCTGCCGCGCGATGTATTTTTCTGCACGAATCGACCTTATGCGTTTCTCCTCCTCTGGCCGCACGTCATTCCCGTCAGTCGCTTCCCTCGCTCCCGCCTCACTTAATCGCGCCATCACCCTCGGTCTTATCCTGCCGGCCACGCTCGTTGCGACGAGCGCGTTCGCACAGGTGCCGCCGCCGGGTGTGAATGCGCGCTCGTGGGTGCTCGTCGACGCCACCAGCAACCAGGTGCTCGCCTCCGGCAATGCCGACGAGCGCGTCGAGCCGGCCTCGCTGACCAAGCTGATGACCGCGTATCTGGTGTTCGAGGCGCTGGACTCGAAGAAGATCACGATGGATCAGACCGTGATGCCGGGCGAAGCGGTGCGCCGTGTGAAAACCGACGAATCGCGCATGTTCATCGAGGCGAACAAACCGGTCACCGTGCATGACCTCGTGTACGGCATGATAGTGCAGTCGGGCAACGACGCGGCGATCGCGCTCGCCGAACTGGTCGGCGGCAGCGAGGCGCAGTTCGTCAACATGATGAACGCCGAGGCGCAGCGCCTCGGCATGAAGCACACGCATTTCGCCGACGTGAACGGCATGCCCGATCCGCAGCACTACACCACGGCGGGCGACCTCGCGATCCTGTCGGCGCGGCTGATCCGCGACTATCCGGATTACTACAACATCTTCGCGGTCAAGGAATTCACGTACAACAAGATCAAGCAGCCGAACCGCAACCGTCTGCTGTGGATCGACCCGACCGTCGATGGCCTGAAGACCGGCCACACGCAGGCCGCCGGCTACTGCCTGATCGCGAGCGCGAAGCGTCCGCTGCCGGGCACGCCCGACGCGTCGCGCCGTCTCGTCTCGGTGATGATGGGCGAGCCCAAGGAGCACGACCGCGTGCAGGACAGCCTGAAGATGCTGAACTACGGCTACACCGCGTACGACACCACGCGTCTGTACAAGGCGAACCAGGTAGTGGCCACGCCGCGCGTCTACAAGGGGGCGCAGGACAACGTGCAGGTCGGCGTGAAGAGCGACCAGTACATCACGCTACCGAAGGGCGCGGGCGACAAGGCGAAGCCGCAGATCGAACTGAACGATCCGCTCGTCGCGCCGATCGCGAACGGTCAGCAGGTCGGCACCGCGAAGCTCGTCGCCGACGGCAAGGTGCTCGCGCAGTTCCCGGTCGTCGCGCTGCAGCCGGTGCCGCAGGCCGGCGTGGTCGGCCGCGTGTGGGATTCGCTGATGTTGATGTTCAACAAGAAAAAGTAAGGGCTGCACCGCAATGACCGCTGTCTCCGATGTTTCGCTTGACCCGATCGTTTATCTGAACGGCGAACTGGTGCCGTTGTCCGAAGCGCGCGTGCCGGTGCTCGACCGTGGCTTTATTTTCGGCGACGGCATCTACGAAGTCGCGCCGCTTTATGCGCACGCGAGCGGCCGGCGCACCGCGTTTCGGCTGACGCAGCATCTGGCGCGGCTTGCACGTTCGGTCGACAGGATCGGCATCGCCAATCCGTTCGACGACGCCGGCTGGCGCGAGCTGATCAGGCGCGTGGCCGAAGCCAACGAGACGGATGGCGGCCTGCGCGCCGATCAGGACGCGATTGCGTATATCCAGGTCACACGCGGTGTCGCGAAACGCGGCCATGCATTCCCGGCCGGCGTGAAGCCGACCGTGTTCGTGATGGTCACCGCGCTGAACCTGCCTGATGCCGCGCAACGCGCGCAAGGCGTGCGCTGTGTGAGCGCCGAGGATCGCCGCTGGCTCAATTGCGACATCAAGTCGGTGTCGTTGCTCGGCAACGTGCTGATGGCGCAATACGCGGCCGAAAACGATGCGTTCGAGACGATCCAGTTCCGCGATGGCCTGCTGACCGAAGGGTCGTCGTCGAACGTGTGGGTCGTGAAGAATGGCGTGCTGGCGGCGCCGCCGCGCAGCCACAAGATTCTCGAAGGGATCCGCTACGGTCTGATCGAGGAGCTGACGGCCGAATGCGGTATCCGTTTCGAAGCACGCGAGATGACCGAGGCCGAAGTGCGCGCGGCTGACGAAATCATCGTCAGTTCGGCCACCAAGGAAGTGTTGCCGGTCACGCGGCTCGACGACGAGCCGGTTGGCGCGGGCAAGCCGGGCGCGGTCTTTGCGGCGCTGTATGCGGCGTATCAGCGAGCCAAGGCCCGCGAGGCGGAAGAAGGAGTAGAAGAGAATGAATCCCGAGAACGACTCGCTGTTTGAGTTTCCCTGCGATTTCCCGATCAAGGTCATGGGCAAAACGCACCCCGAGTTTGCCGCGACGATCGTCGAGGTGGTGCGGCAATTCGATGGCGACGTCGATGCGTCCCGGGTCGAAAGCCGGCCATCGGGCAGCGGCACCTACACGGGGCTGACCGTCACCGTGCGCGCTACCAGCCGCGCGCATCTCGACGATATCTATCGCGCGCTGACCGGCCATCCGATGGTCAAGGTCGTGCTGTAAAGCGTCGCCACGTTTCTGATCACGGCGCGGCGCGCAATGCGTCCGCCGCCGTCCCTTCCGCCGCGAGGCGCGCACTCGCGGCCGGCCCCACCGAGCAGGCCAGGTCGAAAAGCTGCCTGAAGCGCGCCACCTCGTCGAACACCCAGTCGCGAAACGCCTTGACCCGCTCGGTTTCGAACATCTGCGGCGGGCAGATGAAATAGTATTGCCACGGGCTCGGCCCATTCACATCGAAGAGCCGCACGAGCCGGCCCGCCGCGATTTCATGCATCGCGAGCGAGCGGCGCGTGAGCGCGACTCCCTGGCCGTCGACGGCCGCCTGCAACAGATTCGACGAATCCTGGTACAGCACGCCGCGCTTCGGCTCCGGCCAGTCGGTGAGGCCGGCCGCGTCGAACCACGGGCGCCACAATTCGTCGTCGGAACGCAGCAGCGGGAGCTGGGCAAGGTCGGCCGGGGTTTGCGGCAGCTTGCCGCCGTTGAAGTGCGGCGCGCAGGCAGGAAAGTAGATCTCCTCGAGCAGCAGTTCCGCGTGCAGCCCCGGATATTTGCCGAAGCCGAAACGGATCGCGACGTCGACGTCATCGCGTGCGAAGTCCGTCAGCGCATTGGTGGACAGCAGCTCGAGGTCCCACTGCGGATGCGCCTCGATAAAGCTGCCGATGCGCGGCGTGACCCAGCGTGCCGCAAACGACGTCAGCATCGACACCACGAGGCGACGGTCGCGGTCGCCCGCGCGGATCGCGCGGGTGGCGTCGGCGAGTTGCAGTAGCGCCTGGCGCACCTGCGCGGCATAGCGCCGGCCGGGTTCGGTGAGACGCACGCGTTTGCCGTCGCGCGCGAACAGCGCCACGCCCAGTTCGGCCTCGAGCGCGCGGATCTGGTGGCTGACCGCGCCGTGCGTGACGAACAGCTCGTCGGCGGCGCGCGAAAAGCTTTCGTGGCGGGCGGCGGCTTCGAATGCCTTGATCGCGTTCAGTGCGGGGAGTTGGCGAAGGTCCATCGCAATATTTCTCACATAGAGGTGAAAATTGATCGTTTTGTCAGAACCCTTGCTACATCTACGATTCTAGCCATGAAACGATTTTTGGTGAGGGCATCATGCGAGAAATTTCCTCTAGCATTGCGTATGAAATCCGCACGGGCGAAACGCTGCCGCTGAAGGTGGCGCGCAGCACGAAGCTGACCGTGCGCGGCGGCGCGGTCTGGGTCACGCGTAGCGACGACATCAAGGATTACTGGTTGCAGCCCGGTCACACGCTGCATCTGCGGCGCGGCGAGCGGCTCTGGCTCAGCGCCGAGGGCGCCACGTTCGCGAAGGTGACGTTTTCGGTGCCGACGCGTTGCGACGAGCGCGCGCTGAACTGGCTCGCGCGCATCGGCGAGCGGTGGATGATGCGGGTGCGTGGAGGGTGGCGCACGGTTTAAGGGCGGCAGGGGAAAGGGCTCCCCTGGCTCCGCCCGCACCGGCGCGGATTCCCATATTTCGGTAAACTGCCGGGATCATGTGCGCCACCCCGGTTTCCCCGTCTCCGTTGCCCTTACCCACCGTCGCGCCGCCGACCCTGCGCTGGCTCGGCCGCGAACCCTACCAGGCCAGTTTCGACGCGATGCGCGCATTCACCGACGCGCGCAACCCCGACACCCCTGACGAAATCTGGCTCGTCGAACATCCACCCGTCTTCACGCTCGGCCAGGCCGGCGATCCGGCCCACCTGCTGGCCGCCGACAGCGGTATCCCGCTCGTCAAGGTCGATCGGGGCGGGCAGATCACGTATCACGGGCCGGGTCAGGTGGTCGCGTATCTGCTGCTCGACCTGCGCCGGCGCAAGCTGATGGTGCGCGAGATGGTCACCCGGATCGAGCAGGCCGTGATCGATACCCTGGCGGCGTATAATCTCGCCGGAGAACGCAAGGCGGGCGCTCCCGGCATCTACGTGGCGCCGGGTCCCGGCGCCGGGCCGCATGCCGGCGCCAAGATCGCGGCGCTCGGCCTGAAAATCCGCAACGGCTGCAGCTATCACGGCGTGAGTCTGAACGTGAACATGGACCTGCGGCCGTTTCTCGCGATCAATCCATGCGGCTACGCGGGGCTCGAAACGGTCGACATGGCGACGCTCGGCGTCGCCGCCGGCTGGGACGACGTGGCCCGTACCCTGGCAGCACGCCTCACCGCAAACCTCGACGGCAATCCCGCGGCCGTCGCCCAACCGCAGGCCGGTGCGCTCACCGCCTGACTGGATCGAACGAATGACTGACGTTACCGCGAATCCCGCAGCCTTCCCCGCACCCGAAGGCGTGCCGCCCCCCGCCGCCTACGACGCCACCGCGAAGCAGAAAGCACAAGCCAAAACCGCTCGCATCCCGATCAAGATCATCCCGATCGAAAAGCTGAAGAAGCCGGACTGGATCCGCGTGAAGGCGGCCACGGGCAATTCGCGTTTCTACGAAATCAAGCAGATCCTGCGCGAACACAATCTGCACACCGTGTGCGAAGAGGCGAGCTGCCCGAACATCGGCGAATGCTTCGGCAAGGGCACCGCGACCTTCATGATCATGGGCGACAAGTGCACGCGCCGCTGCCCGTTCTGCGACGTCGGCCACGGCCGCCCCGATCCGCTCGACGCGGAAGAGCCGGTCAATCTCGCGCGCACGATCGCCGCGCTGAAGCTCAAGTACGTCGTGATTACCAGCGTCGACCGTGACGATCTGCGCGACGGCGGCGCGGCGCATTTCGTCGAATGTATCCGTCAAACGCGCGAGCTGTCGCCGGAAACGCGCATCGAAATCCTGACGCCGGACTTCCGTGGCCGCCTCGACCGCGCGATCGGCATCCTGAACGCCGCGCCGCCCGACGTGATGAACCACAATCTCGAAACGGTGCCGCGTCTGTACAAGGAGGCGCGCCCCGGTTCGGACTACGCGCATTCGCTGAAGCTGCTGAAGGACTTCAAGGCGCTGCATCCGCACGTCGCGACGAAGTCCGGCCTGATGGTCGGCTTGGGCGAAACCGAGGAGGAAATCCTGCAAGTGATGCGCGATCTGCGCGAGCACGACGTCGATATGCTGACGATCGGCCAGTATCTGCAGCCATCGGAGCACCATCTGCCGGTGCGCGCGTACGTGCATCCAGACACTTTCAGAATGTACGAGGAAGAAGCGTACAAGATGGGCTTCACGCACGCCGCCGTGGGCGCGATGGTTCGTTCGAGCTATCACGCCGATGTGCAGGCGCATGGAGCCGGTGTGGTGTGACGCGCTTGCGCTTTGCCGTGCCGTGTTGCTGGTTGCCGATAGCAGCAGAAAAGCCCGCCGATACGCGGGCTTTTTTGTGCGCGCGCTGATGTTCGTCGATGCATCGATCCGGTCCTCGCTGTGCCGCGTCCGACACGCGATACTACGCGCGGGGCTCGCGCGCCGGACCGCCGAATATCTGTCAGTAACGCGCCGGTAACACATCAGTAATGCGTTGCGAGCACACTGAACCGCTCAATCAGGAAGGGAACGAGACGTGGCAAATGGGATCGATCGCGGGGTATCCGCACAATGGCCTTATCCGCGGCTGGTCGCGCATCGCTGCGGCGGCACGCTGGCGCCGGAAAACACGCTGGCCGGTTTCGACGCGTGCGTGCGTCACGGCTACCGGATGGTCGAATTCGACGCGAAGCTTTCCGCCGATAACGAACTCTTCCTGATGCACGACGACACGCTCGATCGCACCACCAACGGTCACGGCCTTGCCGCCGCGCACACGTGGCAGCAGCTCGCCGCGCTCGACGCCGGCGCGTGGCACGGCCCGCAGTTCACCGGCGCGCGGCTGCCGACGCTTGCCGAAGCGGCCGAACGCTGCGCGCGCGACGGTATCGCCGCGAACATCGAGATCAAGCCGTGTCTAGGGCGCGAAGTGATCACCGGCACGCTGGTCGCGAGTGGCGCGCGGACGCTCTGGCAGCGGCAGACACCGCCGCCGCTGCTGTCGTCGTTTTCGTTCGACGCGCTCGCCGCCGCGCGCGAGGCTGCGCCGTCGCTGCCGCGCGGCATGCTGTTCGAGGACGTGCCGGCCGACTGGCTGCGCATCGTGCGCGAACTGGACTGCGTGTCACTGCACGCGAGTCACGTTCATTTGAGCGAGCCGCTGGCCGCGCGGATCCGCGCGGCCGGGTTGCGGGTGCTCGCCTACACGGTGAACGACACTGCGCGCGCGCAACTGCTCGCGCAGTGGGGTGTCGACATGATCTGCACGGATCGGATCGATCTGCTGACGCATGACATGCTGCCGCCCGCGCCGCCACTGCCGGTCTGAGAACAGGGCTGGGGGCACAGGGTAGGCGCGCGGGCGGAGCAGCGGCCCGCGCCCCCTTGCAGCACCCGCCACCCCCGCACAAACCCCTGCGGGTTTCCCCGTAATTCCGCGCCCGGCGGATTCTGGATTCTCCGACGTCCATCGTCCGGATTTCCGGAATCCCGGACGGCGCGCGTTCTGCGTTGCCAGAAAACCCATAAGAATCAAGGCTTCCAGCCCCGCATCGAACTGGCACCGACCTTGCGAATCAAAGCGCGCGGCCGCCACGGCCCGACAACTAAAGCAAGGAGACAACGATGTCCGATTTCCCTTCCCGGTATTTCTGAATTCGTCGTCTTGGTCGCCCTCGCCGCAGCGCGTCCGCACGACGACATTTCGTTCGCGCGCCACGCACCGCCGCGGGCCATGAGCTCATCTCCCTCGCAGGAACTATCGTGAAGAAACCTATCCATAAAGTGCTGTACGTCCAGGTGATCGTGGCGATCATCATCGGTATCGTACTAGGGCATTTCTACCCGAACTTCGCCGTCGACATGAAGCCGCTCGGCGACGGCTTCATCAAGCTCATCAAGATGGTGATCGGGCCGATCATCTTCTGCACGGTGGTCACGGGCATCGCCGGCATGGAGGACATGAAGAAAGTCGGGCGCGTCGGCGGCAAGGCGCTGCTCTATTTCGAGATCGTTTCCACCTTCGCGCTCCTGCTCGGCCTCGCCGCCACGCATCTGTTGCGTCCCGGCGTCGGCTTCAACGTCGACCCGGCTTCGCTCGACAGCCGCGCGGTCGCGTCGTATGCGGCGAAGGCGCACGGCCAGAGCACGGTCGATTTCTTCATGCACATCATCCCGGACACGCTTTCGTCGGCGTTCGCGCAGGGCGAAATCCTGCAGATCCTGCTGATCGCGTTGCTGTTCGGCGCGGTGCTCGCGACGGCCGGTGAGAAGGGCAAGGTCGTGACGAACTTCATCGAAGGGATTTCGCACGTGCTGTTCGGCATGGTGCGCATCATCACGAAGCTCGCGCCGATCGGTGCGTTCGGCGCGATGGCCTTCACGATCGGCAAGTACGGCATCGGCTCGCTGCTGCCGATGCTCAAGCTGATCGGCACGTTCTATCTGACCTCGATCGTGTTCGTGGTGTTCGTGCTCGGCGCGATCGCCCGCATGGTGGGCTTCAACATCTTGCGTTTCGTCGCGTACATCAAGGAAGAGATGCTGATCGTGCTCGGCACGAGCTCGTCCGAAGCAGCGCTGCCGCAACTGATGCTGAAGCTCGAAAATCTCGGCTGCTCGCGCTCGGTGGTGGGGCTCGTGGTGCCGACCGGCTACTCGTTCAACCTCGACGGCACCAACATCTACATGACGATGGCCGTGCTGTTCATCGCCCAGGCGACCAACACCGACCTCACGTGGGGGCAGCAGCTCACGCTGCTCGCCGTGACGATGCTGACCTCGAAGGGCGCGAGCGGCGTGACCGGCGCGGGCTTCATCACGCTGGCCGCGACGCTCGCCGTCGTGCCGACGATTCCGCTGTCGGGCATGGTGCTGATTCTCGGCATCGACCGCTTCATGAGCGAGTGCCGCGCGCTGACCAACATCGTCGGCAACGGCGTGGCGACGGTCGTCGTGTCGGCGTGGGAGAAGGAGCTCGACCGCAGCAAGCTGAACTCGGTGCTGCGCGGCGATGTGGCCGTCAAAGAGCCGGCTGGCGCTTGAGCGGCACGTAGGTTCATCACTTCTGTCGTTACGAGCGCGGACGCCTGCCTATGAAACCGGCGTCCGCGCATCCATCGGGGATGCCACCGATTCCTCCGGCGCCCCCGCTGCCTTATGCCACAATGTCCGATCCCCCTCGATCGGACCTTGCCAACGTGACGCGCCGCCTGCTGATCCTCTTCGTGCTCGCAGCCGGGCTCGTGGCGGCATGCTGGCTCACCTACAGCATCGCGTGGAGCAATGGTGTCGACACGCTGCGGCGCAACGCCGCCGTGCGCGCCGAGCGCACCGCGAGCGCGCTGAAAAGCACGCTCGAGCGCTACGAATCGCTGCCTTATCTGCTCGGCGAGCATCCGATCGTGCAGGACGTGCTGATCGATCCGAATCCGGTCAACGTCAAACGCGCCAATCTGTACCTCGAAGACCTGAACCGCCATGCGCGTGCGACGGTCACCTACATCATTTCCGCCGACGGCTATTGCGTCGCCGCGAGCAACTGGCGCGGGCCGGGCAGTTTCGTCGGCGCGGGCTACCAGTTCCGGCCGTATTTCGTCGATGCGGTGAACGGCGGCGTGGGCCGCTTCTTCGGCATCGGCACGATCTCGCAGGCACCCGGCTACTACATCTCGCAGCCGGTGCGGCGCGACGGCAAGATCGTCGGCGTGGCGGTCGTCAAGCTCGATCTCGAATGGTTCCAGGGCGTCGATGCGTCGGAGCCGCTCGTCGTCACCGACGATCATGGCGTGATCTTTCTGTCGTCGGTGCCGGCGTGGAAATATCACACGATCCGGCCGCTGCCCGGCCAGGTCGCCGATTCGATCTATCAGGCGCGCCAATATGCGCAGCAGCCGATCGCACCGCTGCCGGTGACGATCGAGCGCACGCTCGAAGGCAATGCGCAGATCCTGCGCATCGGCGGTGGGCGTTCCGCGCCGCGCTACCTCGCGTCGCGGCGCGGCATGGGCGAGCCGGACTGGCATCTGATCACGATGTCGCCGGTCGATCCGGTCGATGCCGACGCGCGCAAGGCGACCATCGTGACCGGCTTCGGCTATGTGTCGCTGGTGCTGCTCGCGTTCTACTGGCGCATGCGCCGCGCGCGCGTGCGCGAGGTGATGCGCAGCCGCGCACTGCTTCAGAAGGCGTACGCGGAGCTGAACCAGCGCGTCGCCGAACGCACCGCGGATCTGTCCGAAGCGAACGAACAGTTGCAGAAGGAAGTGGCCGAGCGCACGCGCGCCGAGCAGGAATTGCGCGCCGCGCACGACGAGCTGATCCAGGCGAGCAAGCTCGCCGCGCTCGGCCAGATGGCGGCCGGCATCACGCATGAGCTGAATCAACCGCTCGCCGCGTTGCGCGGCTTCTCGGACAACACGCGCGTGCTGCTCGAACGCGGCGACCAGGCATCGGCGCGCGAGAATCTCGAAGCGATCGCGGCGCTCACCGAGCGCATGGGCAAGATCACCAATCAGTTGAAGCTGTTCGTCGGCCGGGCGCGGCCGCGCAGCGCGCGCGCGCCGATCGTGCGGGCGCTGCGCAACGTCGTCGCGCTGCTGCAAAAGCGCCTGCAGGGTGTCGAGCTCGAGTTCGTACTGGTCGATGCGCAGGCCGATGCCGGTGCCGATGCCAACGCGGCGGCCGGCGCGCGCGCGCCGCTGAATCTCGCCGACGATCATCCCGAGCGGGTTGCGCATTGCGACGAGCTGCGGCTCGAGCAGGTGCTGATCAATCTGCTCGGCAACGCGCTCGACGCGACCGCCGGCATGAGTCCGCCACGCATCACCGTCGAGGTCGAGGTCGCCGACGCGAGCCTGTCGATCACCGTCGGCGACAACGGCCCGGGCATTCCCGACGACGTGCTGCCGCGCCTGTTCGAGCCGTTCTTCACGACCAAGGAAATGGGCCAGGGGCTTGGTCTCGGTCTCGCGATTTCATCGTCGATCGCGCGTGATTGCGGCGGCTCGCTGGTCGCGCGCAACGCGCCGCACGGCGGTGCATTATTCGTGTTGACGCTGCGCCGCGCGCGCGTGCAGACGAACTCTTCGCAGGCGCCGCTGACCGCGGGCTCCTGATATCACCGGAACACGCAATGAACGACGGCCTGCAAGTGCTGTATATCGAAGACGACGAGCTGGTGCGGCGCGCGAGCGTGCAGAGCTTGCAACTGGCGGGCTTCGACGTGATCGGCCATGCGTCGGCGGAGTCGGCGGCCAGGGCGATCAGCGCGGACTTTTCCGGCGTGATCGTCAGCGATATCCGCCTGCCCGGCGCGAGCGGGCTCGATCTGCTCGCGCAGTGCCACGAACGCGCGCCCGACGTGCCGGTGATTCTGGTGACGGGCCATGGCGATATCTCGATGGCGGTGCAGGCGATGCGCGACGGCGCGTATGACTTCATCGAAAAGCCGTTCGCGTCGGAGCGGCTGATCGAAACCGTGCGGCGTGCGCTGGAGCGCCGCAAGCTCGTGCTCGAAAACCTCGCGCTGCGCCGCGAGCTGGCCGGACAGAATACGGTGGCGCCGCGCATCATCGGCCGCAGTCCGGCGATCGAGCAGGTGCGGCGGCTGATTGCGAACGTCGCGCCGACCGACGCGTCCGTGCTGATCAACGGCGATACCGGCGCGGGCAAGGAGCTGATCGCGCGCAGTCTGCACGAATTGTCGCCGCGCCGCGACAAGCCGTTTATCGCGGTGAACTGCGGCGCGCTGCCCGAGCCGATGTTCGAATCCGAGATGTTCGGCTACGAGCCGGGCGCCTTCACCGGTGCGGCGAAACGGCGCATCGGCAAGCTCGAACACGCGTCGGGCGGCACGCTGTTTCTCGACGAGATCGAGAGCATGCCGCTCGCGTTGCAGGTCAAGCTGCTGCGCGTGCTGCAGGACGGCGTGCTCGAGCGGCTCGGCTCGAATCAGCCGATTCGCGTCAACTGCCGCGTGGTGGCCGCCGCGAAAGGCGACATGGCCGAGCATGTGGCGGACGGCTCGTTCCGCCGCGATCTGCTGTACCGGCTCAATGTGGTGACGATCGCGCTGCCGCCGCTCGGCGAGCGTCGCGAGGACATCGTGCCGCTGTTCGAACATTTCGTGCTCGATGCGGCCGTGCGTTATCAGCGTCCGGCGCCGATCCTCACCGATCGCCAGCGCGCGAGCCTGATGCAGCGCGACTGGCCGGGCAACGTGCGCGAGCTGCGCAATGCCGCCGACCGCTTCGTGCTCGGCATCGCCGACGAACCGGTGCTGTCGTTCGACGACGACGGCGCGGCCACTCAGCCGCTGAAGGAGCGCGTCGAGCAGTTCGAGCGCGCGATGATTGCGGAGGCGTTGGAGCAGGCGGGCGGCGTGGTTGCTGTCGCGGCGGACCGGCTGCAGCTCGGCAAGGCGACGCTCTACGAGAAGATCAAGCGATATGGCCTCGCGGCCAAAGGGGAGGGAGAACGGTGAGGGGGGAAGCGCCGGCAGAGGGAAGTTGCGCCGGCGCGTATGAATCGGATTGTTTCCGGGGACTTCAGGATCAGGCTGAGGTGCCTTTCAGCGCTTTCGCGAGCAACTGGTCGAGTTCCGCGAACTGCGGCTCGCCGACGTAGCGCTTCAGGATCTTGCCGTCCTTGTCGATGACGAAGGTGGTCGGCGTGAGCTGGACGTTGCCGAACTGTTTGGCGGCCGAGCCGTCGTCCATCGCGACCTTGAACGGCAACTGACGCGTTTGCGTGTAGTTCGTCACGTACATCGGCGCGTCGTAGTTCATCGCGACCGCAACGAATTCGAGGCCCTGGCCCTTGAAGCGGTTATAGGTCTCGACCATCTGCGGCATTTCCTTCATGCAGGTGTCGCAGTTCGTCGCCCAGAAGTTGACCAGATAGACCTTGCCTTTGAGGTCCGCGGTAGTGAGCTTCTGGCCCGACAGCAGCGTGAAGGTCGCATCGGGCACGCGCTGCTGGCCGGCAAACGCGAAATAGCCGGCGACGGCGAGCGCGATGGCCACGGCAAACGCGATGAGGTAGCGAAGCGGGTTCGCGCGCCGGGCGGCAGTGGACGGATTGGAGCTCATGAACGGAACCTCGGGAGTCGCGCGGGCGGCGCGGAACAATGGGTCGGCAAGCGATGATCTTGAGGCGCTGCTGAATAGCCCGGCTATTGTAGCGCCATTGGTGCTGTTGCGCCGGAGCGGCAGGTCGGCGGGAAGGCGTGTCAGCAATGGATCGGCGGATAATAGGGTTTTACGTTCCTGTAAGCCCGATCTTCCGTCCCCATGCTCCGAATTGCCTTTGGCCCTCGCCGTTTGCTTGCCCGTGTTTCGTCCTGTCTTCGTTTGATGAGCTGTTTGGTGGTCCGCTCACCGGTCCGCTCGCCGAGCCGCCGCCGGCCGGCCAGTGCCGTTGGCGTTCCGGCGCATTTGCCGCGCGCGCGAGCGCTGCTCGGCACGGCGCTCGGCGCGCTCGCGCTCGGTGTCGCGCTTGGCGCGTGCTCGCCGACCTTCGACTGGCGCACCGTCATGAACAACGACAACGGCTACACGGTCGATTTCCCGGCCAGGCCGGGCAATGACCAGCGCGCCGTGCAGATCAACGGCACGCCGATGCAGATGGCGATGCAGACGGCCGAAGCCGGCAACGCGGTGTTCGCGGTCGGCACCGTGATGCTGCCGGACGACAGCGACGCTACCCGGCGCGCCGCGCTCGATTTCCTGCGCGCGGGCCTGGCACGCAACGTCGGCGCAGCACCGGACGCGCACGCGGTGCAAATCCCGCTCGCCGCGGGCGGCAAGACGCCCGGCCTCGAGATGAAGGTGAGCGGCGCGGCCGGCGCTCAGCATGAGACCCGCACCGTCTATGCACGGCTCGTGGCGCACGGCCGGCACGTCTACCAGGCCGCGATCATCGCCGATCAACCGCTGGCGCAGGACCAGGTCGACCAGTTTTTTTCGTCGTTCCAACTGTATTGAGAAACGGTACTTTTAGCCCTGTCCGGCGCATGGCGATCTACCGCGAACAGTGAAAGTTCCTTCGCAGGTTTGTGCGCTAATTCGCGGTTTACGTTGATGTTTTGCAGTTATTCACGACGCCTGTGGATAACTCTGTTGAGAACTCGGACCCATTCGCCGCCAAAGCCCGGCCGGTGGGCCTTTCGTCAGAATTCACGGGTGCTGTGCATTTTAAAAAGATCAATAAAATCAAGACCTTTTTGATGCGTCGCGCAGCATGCCTTTCAGATGTTTCTAAATCTGTCAGGAACTCGGACATGTGTATAAGTCAAGTCTTGACAGTAGATTTTTCTCCTTATAGCGAGCCATAGGCCCGGCGATATTGAATCGCCTCGGCGATCTGCGCGGCGCTCGGCATCGCCGCGCCGGCAAGGTCGGCGATCGTCCGCGCGACTTTCAACACCCGGTAGTAAGCCCGCGCCGACCAGGCGAAACGCTCGCCTGCTTCGCGCAGCAGCGCTTCGCCTGCCGCGTCCGGCCGACAGACTTCGTCCACTTCCCGGCCGGCCAGTTCGCGATTGGTCTTGCCTTGCCGAACCCGTTGCCGCTCGCGCGCGGCGCTCACCCGCTGCGCGATGGCCGCGCTGGCTTCGCCCGCGGTCGCGGCGCGGGCCGCGAGTTCGGCGGGCGTCAGCGCCGGGATTTCGAGCTGAATGTCGATCCGGTCGAGCAGCGGGCCCGACAGCTTGCGCAGATAGCGCGTCGCGATCTCCGGCGTGCAGCGGCAGCGCCCGCCCGGATCGCCACGCCAGCCGCATGGGCACGGGTTCATTGCGGCGATCAGTTGGCACGCGGCCGGAAAGTCGGCCTGCAACCCGGCGCGCGAGATCGTGATGCGGCCCGCTTCGAGCGGCTCGCGCAGCGTTTCGAGCACGACGCGATCGAATTCGGGCAATTCATCGAGAAAGAGCACGCCAAGATGGGCGAGCGTGATCTCGCCCGGCTGCGGCGGATTGCGTCCGCCGACCAGCGCCGCCGCGCTCGACGAATGATGCGGCGCGCGAAATGGCCGCTGCCGCCACTGCGAAGGTTTGAAGCCGATCCGGCTGGCGGACAGCAACGCGGCGGAAGTGAGCGCTTCGTCGTCGGTCATCGGCGGCAGCAGGCCGGGCAGGCGCGCGGCGAGCATCGACTTGCCGGCGCCGGGCGGTCCGATCAGCAGCACGTGATGGCCACCGGCCGCGGCGACTTCCAGCGCGCGCCGGGCGGCGCGCTGGCCGATCACGTCGGCCATGTCGGGGGCGACAGAGGCGGGTTGGTCGCCGGGCTCCGGCGCTTCGAGCGGGGTGAGGCACGCGTCGGCTTCGCCTGCGAGGTGCGCGCACAGCGACGGCAGATCGGCGGCGCCATAAACGTCGACGCCCGGCACGAGCGCCGCTTCCGCCGCGCTTGCGGCGGGCAGATAGAGCTGTGGGATGCGCAAGGGTGGCGCCGCGGCTTCCCCGGTAGATGAAGGCAACGCGGAAGAAGCATCAGAGGTCGTATCGGCATCGGCGCCGCTGGCGGCCACGCCGCCGCGCGCGGTGCCGCACGCCATTGCGAACGCGCCGCGCATCGGCCGCAGCGCGCCGGTCAGCGACAGCTCGCCGGCAAACTCGCGATGAAGCAGCGATCCGGCGGGAATCTGCCCGCTCGCGGCGAGAATGCCGAGCGCGATCGGCAGATCGAAGCGGCCGGACTCTTTGGGCAGATCGGCGGGCGCGAGATTGACGGTAATGCGCCGTACCGGGAAATCGAAGCCGCAGTTCTGCAGCGCCGCGCGCACGCGTTCGCGGCTTTCGCGCACTTCCAGATCCGGCAGGCCGACGATCGAAAAAGACGGTAGTCCGTTGGCGAGGTGAACCTCGACGGTTACTTCGGGCGCGCGGCCAGAGGCCGGCGCGCGACTGCGCACCACGGCAAGCGACATGTTTTCTCCCCGTCGGACCACGCGCTCGAGGCGAGCGCGAATCCCCTAAAACGCTGATGACGTCACGGCCCGCTTGCCGGTGATGTACAGCACTGCGCAGCGCCAGGGCTGCGAGCAGGGTTACGGCGTCTGGGTGAGCGGCAGCTTCTGCTCGAGCTCGGCGACGCGGCGCTCCAGTTCCTCGAGGCGCGCGCGCGTGCGCACGAGCACCTGAGTCTGCGTATCGAATTCCTCGCGCGTGACGAGATCGAGCTTCGAGAAGCCTTGCGACAGCATCGCCTTGACGTTGCGCTCGACATCCTTGGCCGGCGAGTTCTTGAACAGATCGCTGACGCGCGCCTGGAAGTCGTTGAAAACGTCGTTTGGTTGTTTCATGGTGTTCCCCTTGATGCACGAAAAATGTGCATGTTTCGTTACGTCCGTGCCCCGTTGCGGCGAATGGGCGATCCTGGTGCGCGCCGCTTCGCCTCGCGCGGCCGCATGAGCGCATTTGGTGCGCGCCATCGCGTTCGGACCTTCGAACACTCTAGCAACGATCCCTACGCCGCGCCACCGCCCGCCGCGCCGCTCGCCGTTCGGACAAGGCCGTCCGGGCGGCTTGCGCCACACGCGCGAGGCGCTGTCCGACGCAACATGGCATAGGAGTTGCTGTTACTGCCCCGCGCGCACTGCCAGGGCGTTTTTACCGGCAAGGCACAAGACCGCGGTTACGGGTACGCAACGGGATCTGCAACAGACTAGCGAGGAATTTCATGAAGCTCATTACCGCAATCATCAAGCCGTTCAAGCTCGATGAAGCACGCGAGGCCTTGTCGGCGATCGGCGTGTCGGGCATCACGGTGACGGAAGTCAAAGGCTTCGGGCGGCAGAAGGGCCACACGGAGCTGTATCGGGGGGCCGAATACGTCGTCGACTTTCTGCCGAAGGTGAAGATCGAGGCGGCGGTGTCGGACGACATCGTCGATCAGGCGATCGAGGCGCTCGAGCGGGCCGCGCGCACCGGCAAGATCGGCGACGGCAAGATTTTCGTCACGCCGATCGAGCAGGTGGTGCGGATCCGCACCGGCGAAACCGGCGCGGACGCGCTGTAACGACCACGACCAAAGCATAGCGACACAGATAGCGACAAGAGGAAAACGAAGATGCGCAAACTATTGATGTCCCTGCTGATGGCCGGCTCGCTGCTCGCGGGCGGTATCGGCGCCGCCCTCGCGGATGACGCTTCCGCGCCCGCCGCCGCCTCGGCTCCCGATACGACGGCGAGCGCGCCGGCGCCGGACGCCTCGGCCGCGGCAG
>NZ_JASGFN010000002.1:0-456098 GCF_047605525.1 Paraburkholderia sp.
CGGAGAACGGCTATCTGCAACTCTCCGACGACACGCCCGGCCTCGGCATCACGCTTTCGGACAAGCATCTGAAGGACTTCGACATCATCGAATGAGCTCGCAAGACGAGCCGCATGACAGCAGGGCCAAGGTAGCCCGCGCGGCAGTCAACAGGACGGAGCACGCAAGGTGGTCGCCGGCGCGACCGTGCTTTGTGGGGCCATCGACCTGTACCGCACGCACTGATATCTGAAAGGTAAATCTACGATGAAACCCCGTATTGCAGTCCTTCTTGGCGACCCCGCCGGCATCGGTCCCGAACTCATCGCGCGTTTGCTCGCGCAGCCTGAAAACCGCGCGCGCGCCGATCTGCTCATCATCGGCGACAGGCGCGAACTCGAACACGGCATGGAGATCGCGCAACAGCGTTTCGACTACACCGTGGTCGAGAGCGAAGCCGATGCGAAGCGCGATACCGACGTACCCTCGCTGATCGATTTTCGCCTCGCCGACGACGTGCCCTATGAGCGCGCCGTAGCGACGGAGCGTGGCGGCCGCTACAGCCTCGAAGCATTCAGGAAGGCGCTGGCGCTGACGCAGGACAAACGCACTCACGCGATGATCTTCGCTCCCGTCAACAAGACCTCGCTGCACATGGCGGGTATGGAGACGAGCGACGAGATGGAATGGTTTGCACGGCAACTCGGCTACAGCGGGGCATTCTGCGAGTTCAACGTGCTCGATGAGTTGTGGACTTCGCGCGTCACGTCGCATATGGCGCTCAAGGACGTGAGCGCGCGGCTGTCGGAGCAGCGCATCGTCGGCGCGATCCAGTTGATCGACAGTGGCCTGAAGCGCGCGGGCATCGCGGCGCCGCGGATTGCGGTGTGCGGTTTCAATCCGCATAACGGCGACAACGGCGCATTCGGCCGCGAGGAGCTGGACGTGATCGCGCCGGCTGTCGAGCGTGCACGCGCGCTCGGCTTCGACGCGCAGGGTCCGTTCCCCGCCGATACGATTTTCGTGCGCGCGCGTGACCAGAAGGCGTTCGACGGCGTGGTCACGATGTACCACGATCAAGGACAGATCGCGATGAAGCTGATGGGCTTCTGGCGCGGCGTGACGGTTCACGGCGGCTTGCCGGTGCCGATCACCACGCCCGCGCACGGCACCGCGTTCGACATTCACGGCAAGGGCAGGGCGGACGTCGGCGCGACGCAGAAGGCTTTCGACATCGCCGTGCGCATGGCGCAAGACCGTTTGAGCTGACGCCATATAGATAACTTCAAGGAGACATCGTTCAAATGACTGCATCGACCTATCGCGGCGTGTTCCCCGTCGCGCCCACCATATTCGGCGAAGACGGACGGCTCGATCTCGAAGGCCAGAAGCGCGCGATCGATTTCATGATCGATGCCGGTTCGCATGGCGTGTGCATTCTCGCCAACTTTTCCGAGCAGTTCGTGCTCTCCGACGCCGAACGCGAGGCCGTGCAGCGCACGGTGCTCGAACATGTGGCGGGTCGCGTGCCGGTGATCGTCACGACCACACACTTCGGCTCGCAGATCTGCGCCGAGCGCAGCCGCGCGGCGCAGGACGCGGGCGCCGCGATGGTCATGGTCATGCCGCCGTATCATGGCGCGACGATCCGCGTGAACGAGCGCGGCATCCAGGAGTTCTACCAGCGCGTGTCGGATGCGATCGACATTCCGATCATGATCCAGGACGCGCCGGTCGCGGGCACGCCGCTGTCCGCGCCGTTCCTCGCGAAACTGGCAAAGGAAGTCGAGCACGTGTCGTACTTCAAGATCGAGACGGCGCAGGCTGCTTCGAAGCTGCGCGAGCTGATCGAGCTGGGCGGCGACGCGATCGTCGGCCCGTGGGACGGCGAGGAAGCCATCACGCTGATCCCGGACTTCGATGCGGGCGCGACCGGCGCGATGACCGGCGGCGGCTATCCCGACGGCATCCGCAAGATCGTCGATGCGTATGCGTCCGGCGACACGGAGCAGGCGGCGGAGCTCTATCAGCAATGGCTTCCGCTCATCAATTACGAGAACCGCCAGTGCGGGCTTGCGGCGTGCAAGACGCTGATGAAGGAAGGCGGCGTGATCCGCTCGGACGCGGTACGCCACCCGCTTGCGCCGATGCATCCCAAGGTGCGCGAAGGGCTGTTCAAGGTGGCGCGCAGGCTCGATCCGCTGGTCTTGCGCTGGGGCCGCTGAGCCTCGTTCGAACGCGCGCGCAAACCGTGCGCGCGTCCATCGTCGCTAAAACTCGACCAACATAAAACGCTCGCGATCCGGCGCAGCGTCAGGAGACATCATGACTTCGGCTTTTCCAGGCAGTTCATCGAGCGCGGAGCCATCCGCAATGGCGTTCGACGACGAGCAGCGGCTGTTCCGCAAGATCGCATGGCGCTTTCTGCCGGTGCTGATGCTCGGCTATCTGGCCGCTTCGATCGACCGCGTCAACGTGGGCTTCGCCAAACTGCACATGGCGCAGGCGCTCGGCCTGAGCGACGCGATGTACGGCTTTGGCGCGGGCATCTTCTTCGTCGGCTATTTCTTCTTCGAAGTCCCGAGCAACATGATTCTCTATCGCGTCGGGGCGCGGCGCTGGCTGGCGCGCATCATGGTGAGCTGGGGCGTGGTCTCCGCCCTCATGATGTTCGTGACCACGCCGTGGCAGTTCTATGCCGCGCGTTTCGCGCTCGGCGTGGCCGAAGCGGGCTTCATTCCGGGCGTCATCTATTACCTCACGAGCTGGTTTCCCGCGCACCGTCGCGGGCGCGTGATGGGCGTGTTCTATATCGCGCTGGCGTTGTCCGGGCTGATCGGCGGTCCGGTGTCCGGCTGGATCCTGCAGACCATGCCGGGCGTCTGGGGACTCGCGGGCTGGCAGTGGATGTTCCTGCTCGAAGCGCTTCCGACCATCGCCGTGGCGGGCCTGATCCTCGCCACGCTGGATGACAGGATCGAGGACGCGCAATGGCTCGATGCCGGCGAGCGCGCCAATTTGCTGCGCCTGATGCAGAACGAGGTGCGTCACAAGCCGCATTTGTCGATGCGCGAGATGTTCGCCAATCGCCATCTCGCCATCATGTGCCTGATCTTCTTCGCCAATATCTTCGCGATGTACGGCCTCGGCTTCTGGATGCCGACGCTCATCAGGAACATGGGCGTCGCGAGCGATCTGCGGATCGGCCTGCTGTCCGCGCTGCCGAGCCTGTGCGCGATTCCCGCGATGATCCTGTTCGGCCGCAGCGCGGACCGGCACGGCGAGCGCCGCTGGCATCTGGCCGCGCTGTTCCTGATCGGCGCGGCGGGACTGGCCCTGACGGTGATCTGGCAGCACGAACCCGTGCTCGGCGTGCTTGCGCTGTGCGTGGCGAACTTTGGCATACTCGCCATTCCGCCGATGTTCTGGAGTCTGCCGACGGCGCTTCTGAGCGGCGCGGCGGCCGCGGCCGGGATCGCGCTGATCAACTGCCTCGCCAATCTGTCCGGGTTTCTCGGACCGTATATCGTCGGCTTCGTGAAGCAGATGACCGGCACCAGCGAGGCGTCCATCTGGCTGATGTGCGCCGTGCTCGTCGCGGGTGCGCTGCTGGTGCTGTCGATTCCCGCGCGGCTCGTCAATCGATGAAGCCTGTCGTCGAACATCTCCGAAACGCCACATGAAACCACGCTTTCGAAACAGCATCGGCTTCGACTTGCCGATTCTCGATGCGCATCAGCATTTCTTCGATCTTGCGGACGGTCACTATCCGTGGCTGACCGACGCCTACAACCCGCAGTTCTTTCTCGGCGACTATCACGCGATCTGCCGTGATTTTCTGCCGGCGGATTATCGTGCGGCGACGGCAGGCTTCGACGTGATCGGGACAGTGCATGTCGAAGCGGAGCGCTCGCGGCGCGAGCAGGTCGCGGAGAATGACTTCGTCGCGCGGCTCAACGCGCGCGAAGGCTTGCCGTCCGTCGCGGTCGCGCACGTGTATTTCACCCAGGACGATTGCGTGGAGGTGCTCGCCGCGCACGCGGCCGATCCGCTGGTGCGCGGCGTGCGTTCCAAGCCCGTCACCTCGATGCACGCTCGGGCGAGCGTGCGAGGCGAGCCGGGCAGCATGCAGGACGAGACCTGGCTGCGCGGTCTGGCGATGCTGGCGCGTCACGGCCTGTCGTGGGATCTTCGCGTGCCGTACTGGCATCTGGAGGAAGCGGCGGAAGTCGCGCGCGGCATTCCGGATACGACCATCGTGCTCAATCATCTCGGACTGCCGC
Organism: Paraburkholderia sp.; assembly: GCF_047605525.1. GTDB lineage: Bacteria > Pseudomonadota > Gammaproteobacteria > Burkholderiales > Burkholderiaceae > Paraburkholderia. Next base: position 4,263 of record NZ_JASGFN010000002.1, read on the forward strand.
TGGATCGCTCGGAGGCTGGGCTCGCTATATGGCGGCGCGGCATGGCCGCGTTGGCCGACTGCCGTAACGTGCACCTCAAAGTTTCGGAACTGGGACTGAAGGATGGCGTGTGGGACAGCGCGAGCAACCGGCGCGTCGTTCGCGAGGCCGTGGAGATGTTCGGGTTCTCGCGCTCGATGTTTGCCAGCAATCTGCCGGTGGGCAGTCTCTCGGCGAGCTTCGAAGAAATGGTCGGCGATGTGCTCGGTGCTTTGCCGGATGCGAGTGAAGCGCAATTGCGGGAGCTTTTCGCGGGCACGTGCCGGCGGGTTTATCGCGTGCCTGCGCAGGGCGAGGTTTTAGACGCTCAACGGCAGTCTTGAACTTGCGTAAAAGAAGAAAAGCGAATTTTCTTCATATATCTACGTCTCTGCACATTCGCATATTGCCGGCGCATTGGCCGTTCATGGAGAACTTCCGGCAAAAGTTTCAGCCTGAAATTTATGACGCTCCCATTTCACTGTCAAACAATTGTCGGAACAGCGTTGCCTTATCCTGACAAACTTGACCGCTATTCCCTGACGCCCGGTTAAGCTATGCTTCACACTGACACCGTCATGACTTGAATTACATTAACCCCAGCGAGAGCTTACGCATGATTACTCTTCGCCATGCCATCAAGATTTTGTGTCCTGTATTACGATCTATCGCGCTCCCTCGTAGACAATACGGCTGCATCGCAAGCAGGCAGAGTGGAAGTGCCATTGTGTCGTCATAACAGGAGGGGCTATGCGTAGACGCAGCTTCCTTGTCTCGTTTGCACTGTTGGCCGCAAGCGTGGCGATGGCTAAAATAAAAATCATCTGGGGTGGTGCGCCGTGGACTGGCAGCGCGTCGCCCCCGCCCCAGCCGGTTATCGCCGATGGCTGGAAATTCTTCACGGCCGACGAAGCGGCTCTCACCGAGGCGATCGCCGATCGTCTCATTCCCGCGGACGACCTGAGCATCGGCGGCAAGGAAGCCGGCTGCGCGGTGTTCATCGATGCGCAGCTTGCCGGCCCATACGGCAAAGGCACCTATCTTTATCTCGACGGCCCGCTGAAACAGGGGCTGCCGCAGGCCGGCCAGCAATTCAGCGAAGGCCCTGGCGCGCGCTGGCGCAAGGGCCTCTCGGCGTTCGAGAGCGCGGTGAAGGTACAGTCCGGCGGCAAGCGCTTCGTTGACCTCTCGGGAGACGCGCAGGACGCGCTGCTTCGCCAATGGGAGGCGGGCACGCTGTCGATGCCGGGCGTCGATGCGAAGCAATTCTTCACTCTTGTGCTGTGGAACGTCCGCGAAGGCTTCTTCTCGGATCCGATCTATGGTGGCAACAAGGACATGGCCGGCTGGAAGATGGTCGGCTTCCCGGGCGCGCTATACGACTTTCGCGACTACATCGACAAGCCTGGGCAAGCGCTCGACATCCAGCCCGTCAGCTTCGTGCGCAAGCAAACCTGACCCGAATCCATGACAACCGCGTAAGCCCATCGGGTTTTCACCGCGGATCCCCCACAATTGAGAAGAAGGAGCGTTCAGCATGGCGCAAAAGCGGCCAAAAGCGGATGCGGTCATCGTCGGCCTCGGCTGGGCCGGCTCATTGATGGCGAACGAACTGACTGAAGCCGGCCTGACCGTCGTCGCGATCGAGCGCGGCAGTTGGCGCGACACGAGCACCGACTTCCCGACGACGATCGACACGGACGAGCTGCGATATGCGCGGCGACGCGAGTTGCTACAGCCGCTGAGCGTCGAGACGATGACATTCCGCAACCGGCCCGACCAGGAAGCGCTGCCATTGCGCGACCTGAACACCTATCAGTTCGGCTGGGGCGTCGGCGGTGCCGGCACGCACTGGAACGGGATGACCTGGCGGTTCCTGCCGACCGACTTCGTCACCTACACGAACACGGTCGAAAAATATGGCAAGAACCGCTTCGTGGAGGGACTTCAGGTACAGGACTGGGGCGTGACCTACGACGATCTCGAGCCGTTCTACGACAAGTTCGAACGGATCGCGGGCACGTCCGGCAAGGCGGGCAACATTCGCGGCCAGAAGATCGAAGGCGGCAACGTGTTCGAGGGGCCGCGCAGCCGCGACTATCCGCTGCCGCCGCTCGCACGCACGCAGGCCGCGCTGCTGTTCGACAAGGCGACCCGCGAGCTCGGCTATCACCCGTTCGCGGTGCCGGCCGGCAACACCTCCGGCGCGTACACGAACACGCTCGGGGTAAAGATGGCGCCGTGCACGTATTGCGGCTATTGCGAATTCTTCGGCTGTGGCAACTGGTCGAAGAGCAGTCCGCAGGCGTGCGTGCTGCCCGCGCTGATGGCACGCAGGAATTTCAGCGTGATTCCGGATTCCGAGGTGCTGCGCGTGAATCTGACGCCGGACAAGTCGATGGCCGTCGGTGTGACCTTGATCGACAAGGACGGACAGGAGTGGGAGCAGCCGGCCGACATCGTCGTGCTGTCCGCGTACCAGTTCGACAATGTGCGGCTGATGCTGCTGTCCGGCATCGGCAAGCCGTACAACCGCGATACCGGCGAGGGCGTGGTCGGGCGCAACTACGCGTACCAGACCATCTCCGGCGCATCGATCTGGCTGAAGGACCAGCACCTGAATCCGTTCATCGGCGCGGGCGCGCTCGCGCAGGCGATCGACGATTTCAACGGCGACAATTTCGACCATTCGGATCACGACTTCATCGGTGGTGGCGTCGCGCTGATTCACTCGACGAATGGACGCCCCATCGGGATGTCCTCAGGCGTACCCAAGGGTACGCCCGCGTGGGGATCCGAGTGGAAGAAGGCGTACCGAAAGGCATATCAGAACTTCAATTCAATCTATGTGATGGGGAACAGCTATCCGCATCGCGACGTGTTCCTCGACCTGGATCCGGTCTACAAGGACCGGCACGGCCAGCCGCTTCTGCGCGTGACGTTCGATTGGAACGAGAACGACAAGCGCTCGGCAAAGTTCATGGCTGACAAGTCGGAGGAGATCGCTCGCGCGATGAACGCCGAGATCATCGAACGCTCCGAGCCGACCGCGGCGCCGTTCACGCCGATGACGAACCTGTCGTCGCACACGACGGGTGGCGCGTGCATGGGCGACGATCCGAAGACGAGCGCGGTGAACAGGTATCTGCAGAGCTGGGATGTACCGAACACGTTCGTCTGCGGCGCGTCGGCGTTCGCGAACAACGGTGGCTACAATCCGACGGGCACGGTCGCGGCGCTGACGTTACACGCGGCGCAGGCGATTCGCGATCAGTATCTGAAAGCGCCCGGCGCGCTGGTCAAGGTGTGAACGATGTCGCACACCCCCACTCAACAACGCAAGCTGTCGGGCGGACGCGCTCGCTACGTCTGGATCGCAATCGCGATACTCGTGATACTCGCGCTGCTGGTGCTGGCGGGACTATTCGCGTGGCGCACCACGCAGCGCAACGCGGACCCCGGCGACGTGGCGATGCTGAAGCTGATCGACGAATACGGGCAGGCGGACGGCAGTGCGCAGACCGATGCGGTGAAGCGCGGCCTGTATCTCGCGCGGGCCGGCGACTGCATCGCGTGCCATACCGCGCAGGGCGGCAAGCCGTTCGCGGGCGGCCTCGGACTCAACACGCCATTCGGCGTGATCGTGTCGAGCAACATCACGCCGGATCCTCAGTATGGAATCGGCAACTGGACCGACGCGCAGTTCCTCGAGGCGGTTAAGCAGGGCGTCGCGCCGCATCACAAGCTGCTGTATCCGGCGATGCCGTACAACCTGTACGCGCGAGTCAGCGATCGCGATCTGCTCGACATCTTCGCTTACCTGAAGACGGTGTCGCCCGTCGCCGAGGCACCGCCCGCGAACCGGCTGCCGTTCCCGTTCAACATCCGCGCGATGATGGTCGGCTGGAACCTGTTGTTCTTCGATCCGACGCCGTTCCGGCCGAATCCGTCCCAGTCGGTCGAGTGGAACCGCGGCGCCTATCTGGTCGACGGTCTCGGCCACTGCACCGCATGCCACAGCGGCAAGAACTTCCTCGGCGGCGATACCGACTATCTGCAAGGCTACGATCTGGAAAACTGGCATGCGCCGGAGATTACCGGTAACCACTACCTCGGGCTCGGCAACTGGAGCGAGGCGGATATCGTCGCGTATCTGCAGACAGGCGGCAATCGCTTCAGCGTCGCGGCCGGCTCGATGGGCGAGGCGGTGAGCAATTCGACGCAGTATCTGACGGCGGGCGACCTGAAGGCGATCGCGTTGTATCTGAAGAGCGTGCCGGGATCGAACCGGGTCGCGCCGCAACCGGTCGCGTCGACGGATCAGATGATGGCGCTCGGCCGTGACCTGTACCAGAGCAACTGCAACGCGTGTCACCGCACCAACGGCGAGGGCGTCGATGCGATGGTGCCGTCGCTCGCGAACAATCCGGGCCTGCGGGCGCCGGGCGCAAACAACGTGATCCGCACGATTCTGGTCGGCGGGCGCGGCGCGGCAACGGCGAGCAACCCAACGAGCGCCCAGATGCCGGCGTTCGCGTGGAAGCTCTCGGATGCCGATACGGCGGCGATTGCGACGTACATCCGTAATAGCTGGGGCAATGCGGCCGACGCGGTCGACGCGAAGCGGGTGGGTGCGTTGCGATCGAGCCTGCACGCGCCCCCGACAATCATTTCGCGCTAACCAATCCCTGGCGCGAAGAGGGAAGACAGCCGCTTCGCTGAGACAGGGGAAGCATTAGCCGGACGTTAAGACGTCCCTCAGTGACGCTGGATGCGCGCTTACTGAACGACGTTGACCGGCCCGTGGTCGTCGCAATGATTGCCATGCGGATGATGCAGGTGACCGTTGACCAGATAGTCGACGTGATCGCCATGAGGCACGGCTTCATGTCCGCAACCAGGACCGTGCACGTGTCCTGGCGCGTGTCCGCCGCACTGGTGATCGGGCGTGCAGCGATCCGGGTTGGTCGCCGTGACTTCCAGACGGTGCTCGTCGACGTGATCACCATGCGGGTGATGCAGATGGCCGTCGTGCAGATAGTCGACGTGGTCCCCGTGCCGGATAGCCGTATGGCCACAGGCTGGGCCATGCTGGTGATCATGATGGGCGTGATGCGGTTCGTTACAGGTTGCCATGGCTTTTCCTTCAGGATGTTGATGGACTACCCCTGCTCGGCGGCGTGTGCCAGAACGCTGTTGAGCAGCGTCAGGACGTGGTCGTCGGACAGGGCATAAAAAACATGTTTCGCTTCCCGCCGCCGCTTCACGAGACGCGCGGCGTGCAGGACCTTCAATCTGGCCGAAACACTTCCCAGCTTCGCCTGCTCGGCTTCAACCAGTTCGGTGACGTTGCGCTCGCCTCGCGACAGCAGGATGAGCAGTCGCAGTCTTGACGGATCGCGTAGCGCATGAAACATTGCGCCCGCCGCCTCGAGCTGGGCGGGCGAGGCGGCAACGGATGGCTGGTCGGGACTGTTGTGACTGGAAGCAGGCTTCATATTCATCAATCAATAGTTCGATAGAATGATAGACGATTCTGCGAGACTGTCAATCGTGTGTAGCGGCGTGGGGTGCAACTGGTTGCGTAGCGGATACGGGCTGGCGTCATGGCCCGGAGCGGGGTTGACGGGTGGGCGCTGGCTTTCTGCTCGCGCATTTTGCCGTCCGCTCGAATTCTGCCGAATCAGGATCGTTTATCCGGAAGGCCGCATGTCGATTCCGTGTCGGGCATACCGGCCGGTCAACCTGGGCATCGTCCTTGGGGGCGTGCAACACGGAGCCGGTCGCGCGGTCGCATGCCGGGGCAGCAGTCAGGCCGACGTCCGGGTGGCCTTGTCGGCATTACGGCTGCGCTGACAGGTTCCGCAGATACCGTTGACCTCGGTCTGACCGCCATCCACTTCGTAGTGTGCCGCGCCCGCTGCCTTGGACAGGGCGCGCTCGAAGCCTTCATCGGCCAGTACCTCCGTCGCCCCGCAGGCCCTGCAAACCAGAAGAATCGTATGGCGGCCTCGCCTGGTGGTCGTCGATACAAAGAAAGTGCTGGTCGCAGCCACACGATTCACTATTCCGATCTTCATCAGAAATTCGAGTGCGCGATACACCGAAGGCGGCGAGGGCCGCCGTCCGACTGAGGGCAGGTCGTTGATGATTTCGTAGGCCGTCGCCCGTCCGCCGCGCTCGAGCAGAAGGCTGAGAACCTGTCGCCTGAGCGACGTCAGGCGCTGGCCGCCCGCTGCACAGCGCCTTTCGAGTGCGTCCAATGTTGTCCTGATGTCTATTGTCGCCATATTGCTTGCCCGCCCGAAGTCTGATCTTTACCGTTTGTAAGTAACGTTATATCATTTCGTCGGCATCATGGTGGCGAATTGCAATGTTGCCGCCCGTCGTGGCGGCGAGGCCTCGATGCTGGTGCCGGGCGCCTCGACCTGCTGATTGCATATGTAATGTTATATCATTTTATTTCGGCGCCCGGTTGATATGACCCTTCCTAGAACAATGACCGTGAACCGAATCTTTCCTCGCTTCTCCGCGCAGGCGTGCCGACTGTCGCCGCTCTCACTGGCGCTGCTGGCTGCTCTGGCGCATGCGCAGTCCCAACAGGCAACCACAGCTCAGGATTCCACTGCTATCCCTGGTGGTTCGCTCGCACCGGTCTTCGTGACCGCCAACCCGCTGGGAAACGCCGAACTGATCGCGCCGGCGACCGCACTGTATGGCGATGCGCTGATCCGCCGGCAGACCAACTCGCTCGGCGAGACGCTGAACGGGCTGCCGGGAGTGTCGACCACGACATACGGCCCGATGGTGGGGCGGCCGATTATCCGCGGCATGGACGGCGACCGTATCCGGATCCTGCAGAACGGAGTGGCGGCGTGGGACGCGTCGTCGCTGTCGTATGACCACGCCGTGCCACAGGAGCCGCTGACCATCGAGCGCGTCGAGATCGTGCGCGGACCGGCGGCGCTGCTCTATGGCGGAAATGCCATCGGCGGGGTGGTGAATACGATCGACAATCGCATTCCCCGTGAACCCATCAGGGGCGTAACGGGCGCCGTCGATGCGAGTTACGGTGGAGCGAACAACGCGCGCGCCGGCGCGGCCCAGATCGAGGGTGGCAATGGCCAGTTTGCATTCCATGCGGATGTGTTCGACCGCGAGACGAGCAAGGAGCGCATTCCCGGTTTTGCCCACTCCGACCGTCAGCGCGCGCTCGATGGTCCGGATGCGGACGAAGCCTACGGCAGCATCCCGAACTCCGATGGCCGGTGGCACGGTGGCGCGGTCGGCGGTTCGTACACATGGGCGGACGGATACGCGGGTCTGTCGTACAACGGCTACGAGGCGAATTACGGATCCGTGGCCGAGGACGACGTCCGGCTGCGCATGCATCAGGACCACGTGGCGTTCGCATCGGAAGTACGCAATCTGCAGGGGCCGTTCTCACAACTGAAGTTCGATTTTGGCTACACGGACTACGAGCACAAGGAAATCGACAACGGCGAAACCAGCACCACCTTCCGTAATCACGGGTATGAGGCGCGGATCGAGGCACGGCACCGCAAGATCGGCCCGTTCGAAGGCGCGGTAGGTGTCCAGCTCAGCCAGAATACGTTCTCGGCGCTCGGTGACGAGGCGCTCGTTCCGACGACGCAGACAACCAACGTCGCGCTGTTCGGGCTCGAGGAATGGAACGTCACCGACGCATTCAAACTCAGTGCGGGGGCGCGCTACGAGCACGTGAAGCAGGATCCGACTGCCGCGGGCAACGAGAAGTTCGCCAGTGCCATGGATCGCGATTTCAATGCCGTCAGTGCGTCGCTTGGCGCGCTGTACAGGTTTGCGCCGGCGTGGTCGGTAGCGGGCAACGTCGCCTACACGGAACGCGCGCCGGCGCTCTACGAGCTTTATGCAAACGGCCCGCACGATGCGACCGGGCAGTACCTGATTGGCAATCCCGATGCGCAGAAGGAGAAGGCGGTCTCGACCGACCTGTCGCTGCGTTTTGAGCGTGGTCCGAACAGAGGCAGCGTCAGCGTGTTCTACAGCCGCTTCAGGAACTATCTGACCGAGTACAACACCGGGCGACTCGTCGATGACGATGATCAGGTGGTCGCGCCCGGCACCGACGATGCATTGAACGAGGCGGTGTATCGCGGCGTACGCGCGGAGTTCTACGGCATCGAGCTTGACGGCAAGTGGCGGGTATTCCAGAAGGGCGCCCACCAGGTCGATATCGAACTGGTCGGCGACTACACGCACGCGCGCAACATGGATAACGATGAACCGCTGCCCCGTATCTCGCCGCTGCGCGCGACGCTCGCGGTGGACTACGGTTACGGTCCGTTCGGCGCCCGTGCCGAAATGGAGCATGCATGGGGGCAGCATCGTGTGCCTGAAGACGATCTGCCGACGGCCAGCTATACAAAACTCGGTCTCATACTGACCTACAGATTCCACGTCGGTACGACGAACTGGCTCGCGTATGTCCGCGGCGACAACCTCACGAACCAGGACATCCGTTATGCGAGTTCGGTTGTCCGGGACATCGCTCCGGAAGGTGGCCGCAGCGTGATGGTGGGGCTGCGCACCACGTTCTGAGCGGGTCGCCGGACGCGCGTCGGCGACAGGTGACGGTAGGCGTCGCGGGTCTCGGGGAACGTCGACGTAGCCCCGGCCGGTATGCGGTCCGTTCCGGCAGTCGCTCCACATAAATGCAACACAGTTGCGTTTATGTATAATCCGGCGGAAGGGGGCATCGACGGTCGATGGCCCCTGGCCGCGGCTGCCGGGATGCGCGGTGTTCGGGCGTGAGCCTGCAATGCTTGCCGCAACGCTCCGCACCCTGCCCGACCGCCCTGGTGCGGGGCCGCGCATTCGATATCCCCCGATACGCAAGGTACACAAGGAGTCATTCCATGGATGCACGACTGCCGGTCACGGTCCTTTCCGGCTTTCTCGGCGCGGGCAAGACCACGCTGCTCAACCATATCCTGAACAACCGCGAAGGGCGGCGTGTCGCCGTCATCGTCAACGACATGAGCGAGGTCAATATCGATGCCGCGCTCGTGCGCGATGGCGGTGCGCAGCTTTCGCGCACCGACGAGAAGCTCGTCGAGATGAGCAACGGCTGCATCTGCTGCACCCTTCGCGAAGACCTGCTGCTGGAAGTCAACCGTCTTGCGAAGGAGGGACGGTTCGACCATCTGGTCATCGAATCGACCGGCATCTCGGAGCCGCTGCCCGTCGCCGAGACGTTCACGTTTGCCGACGAAGGCGGCCAGAGCCTGTCCGACGTCGCGCGGCTCGACACGATGGTCACGGTCGTCGATGCGTTCAACTTCCTGCGCGACTACGGCTCGCAGGACAGTCTGCAGTCGCGCGGCGAGTCACTCGGCGACGAGGACGAACGCACGGTCGTCGATCTGCTGATCGACCAGATCGAATTCTGCGACGTGATCGTCCTGAACAAGGTCGATCTGATCGATGATGCCGGCCGCGAGCGCCTGATGGCGATCCTGCACAGCCTCAATCCGCGAGCCCGGATCGAGATCGCCGAATTCGGCCGTGTGCCGCTCGACCGGGTGCTGGACACGAAGCTGTTCGATTTCGAGGAGGCGTCGAAGGCGCCGGGCTGGCTCAGGGAACTGCGCGGCGAACATACGCCGGAGACGGAGGAGTACGGCATCCGCAGCTTCGTCTGGCGGGCGCGCCGTCCGATGCACCCGAAGCGTTTCTGGGATCTCGTGAACAGCGAATGGCCGGGGGTGGTGCGTTCGAAGGGATTCTTCTGGCTGGCAAGCCGGCCGGCCCATGTGGGATCGTGGTCGCAGGCCGGTGCCGTGTGCCGGCATGGCATGGCGGGGCTGTGGTGGGCAGCCGTGCCGAAATCGCACTGGCCGACCGAACCCGAAGCGGTGGCATTCATCAGGCGTAACTGGGATCCGGATGTCGGCGACGCGCATCAGGAACTGGTACTGATCGGCATCGACATGGACGAGGCAGCGCTGCGCCAGCGCCTCGACGCGTGCCTGCTCACGGATGCCGAAATGGCTCACGGTCCGCAGGCATGGGCCCCGTATGAGGATCCGTTCCCCGCGTGGGGCGGCCGGGTGCCCGAGGAAGCAGGCACGGCATGAGCGCGCGGCCCGGCGAAGCGGCACGCCGTGCGCGGCGTGGCGGGCAAAGGCCGTCCCGGCCCGGGCGCCGGTCGCGCGAAGGGAGGAAGGCACAACTGCCGGATTTGGGAAAGCTGGATCAACGAAACGGGGAGTGCGCGATGGACATCATTCCAGTCACCCTGCTGACGGGTTTTCTCGGCAGCGGCAAGACGACGGTGCTGAACCGGCTGGTGCAGCAGCCGGAAATGGCGGATGCGCTGGTGCTGATCAACGAGTTCGGCGAGATCGGACTCGATCATCTGCTCGTCGCGCACAGTCGCGAAGACATCGTGGTCGAGATGAGCAGCGGCTGCCTGTGCTGCACGATCCGCGGCGATCTGGTGCGCACGCTCAAGGACATCCACTGGCGGTTCGCGCGCGAGGGCAAGCAGCAGTTCAGCCGCGTGGTGATCGAGACGACCGGGCTCGCGGATCCGGCGCCCATCGTGCATACGCTGGCGACGCACAGCGACCTGCGGGATCGCTACCGGCTCGACGGCCTCGTGACGACGATCGACGCCCGCAACGGCGAAGCGACGCTCGATTCGCACGTCGAGGCGGTCAAGCAGGCCGCGATGGCCGACAGGCTGCTGCTGACGAAGACGGATCTCGTGGATGCCGGCGCACTGGAGCGGCTCGCCAGCCGGCTGCATGCGATCAATCCGGCCGCGGAACTCATCCAGGTCAGTCACGGCGAACTGGCGGCGAGCCGGATACTGGATCTGGGCCTTTTCACGGCGGACGGCAAGATCGCGGACGTGGAACGCTGGCTTGCCGACGAGCAGTATCGGTCCGATGATCACGGCCATCATCATGGGGAAGATCATCACGACCACGGCCACGGACACGATCATCACGATACACATCATGATGGTCATGCCCACGCGCATCATGGGCACGAACACCCGCACCACCATCACGGGCATGAACACGACGTCAACCGCCACGACGACCAGATCCGGGCGTTCTGCTTCACGGTCGACGAGCCGATTCCGGAACAGGTGCTGACGGACTGGCTCGATGTTCTGCTGTCGCTGCTGGGCCCTTCGATGCTGCGGATCAAAGGCATCCTGAACATGCAGGGCGAGGACAGGCCGATCGTCATCCACGGCGTGCAGCACGTGTTCCATCCGCCGGTGCCGCTCGATGCGTGGCCGGGCGAGGACCGGCGCTCGCGGATCGTCTTCATCACACGCGCTGTCGAACGCCACACGATCGAGGAAACGTTCCGGCTGTTCAGCGAGGTGGGCGTCATCCGCGCGCAGGAGGCCCGGTCCGGATGACGCTGCCTGCCATCACGCTATACAACACGCTGACCCGGCGCCGGGAGCCGTTACGAACCGGCGTGCCGGACGCCGTCACGATGTACGTGTGTGGCCCCACGGTCTACGACTATGCGCATATCGGCAATGCCCGGCCGGCGGTCGTGTTCGACCTGCTTGCCCGACTGCTGCGCAGGCGTTACCGGTCCGTGCTGTACGCGCGCAACTTCACCGACGTCGATGACCGGATCAATGAAATGGCGCGCCGCGAAGGCGTGTCGATCGGCGGCGTCACGTCGCGGTATATCGACGCGTACCACCAGGACATGCAGTCGCTCGGCGTTCTTCGACCGGATATCGAGCCGCGGGTGACGGAGCATATCCCGGACATCGTCGAGCTCATCGGTGCGCTGATCGAGCGGCATCACGCGTATGTTGCGCAAGGACACGTGCTGTTCCATGTGCCGTCCTTTCCGGCATACGGCCGGCTGTCGGGACGCCGCACGCAGGAGATGATCGCCGGCGCGCGGGTGGAAGTCGCGCCCTTCAAGCGCGATCCGCTCGACTTCGTGCTCTGGAAACCGTCGACGGATGACCTGCCGGGCTGGGCGAGTCCCTGGGGGCGAGGCCGTCCGGGGTGGCACATCGAATGTTCGGCGATGATCGGACGGCATCTGGGACGCACGATCGACATCCATGGTGGCGGGCAGGACCTGATTTTCCCGCATCACGAGAACGAGATTGCGCAGGGCGTCTGTGCGCATGACGGCGAGCCGTATTGCCGGATGTGGGTGCACAACAGCTTCGTCACGGTCGACGGGCGGAAGATGTCCAAGTCGCTCGGCAACGTGCTGCTGGTGCGCGACCTGCTCGCGCACGCGCCCGGCGAAGCGATCCGGCTGGCGCTGCTCTCGACCCACTACCGTCATCCACTCGACTGGAGCGTGCAGCGGTTACAGGCGGCACACCGGACGCTGCGGCGGGCCTATGTGGCGCTCGATGCGGTGTCGGAACTTCCGCATCTGGGGACCGGACCCGACAGCGAGGTGGAGGCGGCACTCTCGAACGACCTGAACGTACCGCGCGCGCTCGCCCGTCTGTATCGGCTGCTGGAAGAGCTCGAGCAGGCGTCCCGGGGACCGGCCCGGCAGTGGGCGAAGGCGCGCTTGCTGGCGTCCGCACAGTTGCTCGGCCTGCTTCAGCAGGAACCGGCTCGGGCACTGGATGCGCTGCGCGGTTTTGCCGGTGAACTGCCCGCACCGGATGACGCATGGGTGGAATCGCTCGTCGCCCGCCGTACCGAAGCACGCCGGCAGCGCGCATTCGCCGAGGCCGACGCGCTGCGTGACGAACTGGTGCGTGCGGGTATCCAGCTCGAGGACACGCCTCACGGGACGGTCTGGCGTCGCAGTCATGGGGTAACCGCATGACGTGAAGCTCGTTCAACGAGCAACCCCTCGGCAACGGACGTACGGGGCGCGAGGATCAGACTTCACACGTGCGCGGATGAGTTTTCCAGAGCCCTCGAAAACCACGCCAGCACACGCTGCCTGTGCGCTTCGCCATACAGGCGTACAAACCGGTGCGTTTCGGCATGGTCTGTATCGCCGAGCACGCTCAGACGCTCCCGGATGAAGTCCGGTGTCAGCGGGATACCGCACTCGTGCTCGATGCAGTGCTGCCAGGTATCGAAAGTCTGCGGAATCGGTGAAGTCATCGGTACCCCCGGCGCTCGAACAGGATTTCATGTTAGCGAGGCCACTGCATTAACGCAACCGTGTTGCGTTAATGAGTCTGTATCCGCGGGCGCCGGTTGCGGCGCCCTCAGCGGACGGAGGTCGTTCCAGCCTGTGGGCTCACACGCTATGGCCCGCGCAGTCCCGGCAGGTGCCGTGGATGGTGACGGCGGAATTCGTGCTGTGCACGCCGCGGCGGCTCAGCTTGCGCTCGATGCGGGCCAGTACGCCGGCCAGTTCCGGATCCGCGGGGAGTGCGGAAATGCTGTGGCACTGGTCGCACTCGAAATAGCCGCTCGCGCCCTGGTGCTGCGCGAGCGCATGGCGCCAGGCGCGGTCCGATCCCTGAATGCGGATGAGCAGGCCGGCCGCGGTCAGCCGGTCGAGAATCCGGTACAGCGTCACGCGGTCCACCTTCGCGCCGTTTGCCGTGCCGGCCAGATCTCGCGCGAGTTCGTCGTGCGATCGCGGCAGTTCGATCCGTTCGAGGCATTCGAGCACGGCAACGCTGAGCGCCGTCGAGCGCAAGCCCGCCTCCCGCAGCCGGGAGGGCCAGTCGGTAACAGGTTGCGGCGCGGATGAGCGGGCGGGTCGACGGGTCGGCATGGATGAAGGTAACGGGAGGCGGGCTGACAGCGAAATCATACATCGTCCCGCCAATGGGGCGGCAAAGGCCGGGTGGACGGGATGCCTGCAATCAGGCTGCGGTCGGTGGCGCTTCGTCGAACAACTGCTGCAGGTCGTCTTGCGCGCCAACCGCCATCGAACGGCAGACCGCGGTGCGGCGGCCTCCCGTCCAACATTCGAACCGGTAGAGCGACCCGAACGCAAATCCGGGCGGCTGTGTTCCAGCGCCGAATACCGTTTCACCGCCCCGGCGGACGCTATCCGAAAGCCAGGAGAGCAGCCGGAGGTGATAGGGATTGCGGGCGATTTCGCCGCGATGGCAGGTGAGCGCCTCGATCAGCGTGACCACGTCGGCATTACCCAGTTCGACAAGCACATTGGGTCGTTCGAGCGTGCCCCAGAATTCGGTCTGCGCCAGCCAGACGGCACGGGAATAACGCTGCAGCGCGTCGCGCACGAGCCAGTGCACACCGATATGCGTGGCCGAGCCATCGCGTTCATGCGGGCAGAAGACGATTCGAGGCCGATATCCGTCGAGCAATGCGACGAGACGGTTGACGTCCCGGCTCCAGCCTTGCCAGTCCGTCTCGCGTCGCGCCGGGGTGACGGGGCCGCAATCGTCGAATGCCGGGTCGAGGAGCGCGAAGCCGAGCCGGGCGCAGGCGCGGCACAGCTCGTTCCAGCGCGCCCCACGGCGGGCGACATTGCTGCCGAGCGTCGCGGCAATGTTCAGCACCTCGAAGCCTGCCTCCCGCTGCAGCCGCAACGCGAGTCCGCCGGTCAGGCATTCGTCGTCGGGATGCGGCGAGACGATCAGGGCGAGCGGGCGTGTCCGGTCCGCGGGCCTCGCTGCCGGAACGGTTCGGGCAACGTCAGAAAGCGGGATCGGGTCACGCACCAGCGTACTGAAGGATTCGACGTAGGCCGCAATGCCTTGCTGTCCAGGGATGGCGGAATTCATGGCCGGTTCATCGGGAAGATCCGTGCAGGATGAAGGGACTGCCAGGCGCGATCGGAGCCAGCATCGTACGACGGCAGTTCCACGAACGGCAGCGGCACAGGTAATTGCGGCGGTGTTCGTCCGTGGCAGCGTGATCGAGCTGGAGACGGTAGTCGAAGCTCAGTTCCTCGCCGGTGCGGATCCCCCGTTTCGCGTAGAGGTACACGCGCACGACACCCTGACGGTCGTGTTCCTCGACCGCTTCGCAGTTGGGGGCGCAGCGGTGATTGATCCAGCGGGCCGCATTGTCACCGTTGCCCGCATCGATGCAGTAGCGACCGTTGCTCAGGGCAAACAGGAACGTGTGAAACGGATTTTCGGGATCGGCCGGATGCTGGCGCAGTACCGTGGCGTGGGTGATCCGCGCGCCCTTGTACTCGATGATGCGTGTACCGCGAGGAATGTCGATGAGGGCAAAGACACCGTTGCCGTGGATAGGACTGCGCCGGACCTGGATTCGTCGGGGCATGAGGGAAAGCGGGCTGATGTGTTGTGATCCTGGCAGCAGTATATCGTTGCTGGCGGGGATTATCGCAACAGTGTTGCATTAGATCAGCCTCGAACACGGCGTATCCGTTGCACCTTTCCCGATACTAGCCTCCTGTTGTGAGTGCACGGTGCTCATGGCCGCGCCGCTGCGTAGCATGATCGGCTGCGGGTGCGAGAGACCGGGCCGGGCTGCGGGCTTGCGCACGCACATGCTCGTGAGCGTCGGTGCCTGCCTGATCGCGGATACGGCTCCGCGGCCCGCATGCGGCGGCATCTCCTCGCTCGCTGCCAGCCGCGCTCGTAAATAGCGTGCCGCGAGCAACAGCCCATCGCTCAGTGACGTACACGGTTCCCAACCTTCCCAACCGGGCAACTCGCGCGCAAGCGAAACAGCACGCGCGGCGGCGCGACCCGGCGCCACCGCCATGACCACGCGAGCCCGCGCAGCAGATCGATTCCGTCGCGTGCCAGCGTACGTTCTTCGGCGAATAGCTCGAGCGCGCGCCACGTCGCGCGAAACGCTTCCCGCCACGGCAAACGCAGCCACGCGACCCACGCGGCGTTGCGCGCCAGCAGGCGGCGCCGCAAACCGCTGTCGCGCGCCCGCGACGGATGATGATGCACCGTCAACTGCTCGCAGTAGACGATCGCCTGGCCGAACGTCAGCACGTCGAGCGCAACGAGTTCTTCGCCGCCGATGAAAAGACGCGGCGCATAGCCGCCGACTGCCCGGAACAACGCGGCGCGAAACACGCACGCGCCCGCCATGTAGCCGGTCAGCGCGGGGCCGGGCAAGCCGTCGCCACCGAGCGTACTCGCGCGCATCGCATTGCAGGTCGGATCCGTCGCATCGCTTTCACCGACGACGACGCGTGCATTCAGCACGCCGGCGTTCGGCCATGCGTCGAGCAACTGCACCGCGCGTTCGAGCGAGCCGGGCGCCCACCAGGTGTCGTCGTCGCAGAACGCGACATATTCGGTGTCGGCACAGGCGGCACCGAGGTTGCGGCCCGCGGCACCGAGGTTGTCGCCGCATTCGACGACGCGTACTGTCGGATACCTTGCCTTGATGCGCGCGACCGTGTCGTCGGTCGAGCCGTTATCGGCGACGAAAATGGGCGGCTTCTCGGGCAGCGCCAGCAGTCGTTCCAGCGTCGCGCACAATTCGTCCGCGCGGTTATACGTAAGAACGACGACGGAAATACGCGGGTGCGGATAGACGGCTTCTTTTTCCATACTGGGCGTCGGTCGAGAATGAAATGGCAGCAGGAAACAGCAAGCGTCGTGCCTTACACGATGCTTGCCGCGCGGTGTTCAGCGCATCCGCGTCCAGCGGCGACCGGTATTGCGCGTCGCAAAAGCATTGATGCGCGTGCCGCGCGTCTCCCGCAGTGAGTAACCTCGTTCCGTCGGAGGATCGTGAAGCGCGGCCGCGGTCTGGTACATCGCTTGCTCGCTTCGCAGTTCAGCGACTGTCACTCTCTAATTGCCATGAGCACCCCATCCAGCCCACCCGGTCATAACCGCACCGTCGAAGTCCGCCAGGGACAGGTCACCAAACAACGGCACCGGCTCGGAGAATGGCTGCCGGGCGAGGAAGCGCATCTGGCACGTTACCGGATGGCGCTCGCCGCGAAAGCACGCGAGCGGGCGAGCACGGCGCCGCGCACGCGCGCGGTCGAGGAACTCGCGGCGCTGGTGCAGGGCGACCCCGTGCTGCGCATGGACATGACGCGGGCGATTACGCAGGCGCAAGAGGCGGGCTATGTACTCGGCTATGCGTCGATCGACGAACTGATGACGATCGTCGATTACCTGATGACCTACGCGCCGCCGTTCAGCGAATCCGATCTGATTCATTGCCCACTGAACGCGGTACTCGATTGGCCGATGTGCATGCCGTCAGGCTACGCGCTGTTTCGCGACCCGGCGCTCAACGCGCAACTCAAGCACGTGCTGAACTGCTGGTGCGGCTTCCTGAGCGGTCCCCATTCGCGCGAACATCTGAATACCGCGCCGCCCGATGGCTGGTTTTCTCCGGAAGCCGACAAACGGATCGGCCTCGCGCAATTCATTTGCGATCCCGACGAACCGTATGGGGGCTTTGCGTCGTGGAACGACTTCTTCACGCGGCGCTTTCGCGCGGGCGCGCGGCCCGTCGCCGGGCCGAACGACGACAAGCTGATCGTCAGCGCCTGCGAGGCTTCGCCGTACAGCGTCCAGCACGACGTCGAACTGGAGGACACGTTCTGGATCAAGTCGCAGCCGTATTCGCTCGTGGATATGCTCACGTCGCGCCAACGCGAATTGGCGCGATGCTTCGAAGGCGGTTCGATCTATCAGGCCTTTCTCAGCGCGTTCAATTATCACCGCTGGCATGCGCCGGTCAGCGGCGTCATTGCGCAAGCCTATGCGGTGGACGGCAGCTACTATTCGAACGCCGACAGCGAAGGCGAGGACCCGAGCGGGCTGAACGATTCGCAGGGTTATATCACGGCGCTCGCGGCGCGGGCGGTGATCGTGATCGACTGCGACGATCCGGCGGTGGGGAAGGTCGGCTGCGTGTTCGTCGGTATGGCGGACGTGTCGTCGTGCATCATCGAGGCACTGCCCGGTCAGCACGTCCGCAAGGGCGACGAGCTCGGCTTCTTCCAGTACGGCGGTTCGACCTTTTGCCTGATTTTCGAGCCCGGCGTGATCGACAGCTTCATGGTGGAACCGCCGTTCGACGGCAAGTCGCCGGTCAAGGTGAATGCGGCTATTGCAAAGGTGTCAGCGGCTAAAGCAGACCGAGGCGCGGCCCGGCGATAACGGCGCGCCCGCGAATTCATTTACGCAGCCGCGCGAATATGCCCGGCAAGTCGCAGGCAGGGAAAAAGATGTCGAGAAGAAAACTGAAATTGACGCGGTACTCGCCGCCCGCGGCGGCATCGCACGATGACTTTTCGATTTTCGTCACCGCGCGGCGCAGTGCGGATGGGCGGTTCTATGCGGGTCTGCTGGTGAGCCGCAAATGATTACCGTTGCCCAGCGAATTGCGTGAGTGCCCGACATGAAGGACGAACCGGTCTGGTTCCTGCTGATCGGCGCGCTGCTGACGTTCATGGCCATCGCGCGCGGGTCGATTCGCCGGTTGCCGCTGACCGGCGCGATGGTCTATCTGCTGGTCGGCGTGGCGATCGGGCCCGCGGCGTTCGGGCTCGTCGGCGTCGATCTGGTCGGCAACGACGCATTGCTGGCGATGCTCGCGGAAGTCGGCCTCGTCGTCTCGCTGTTTTCGATCGGCATGCATCTGCGCGTGCGGCTGCGCAATCCGCTGTGGCTGCTGCCGCTGCGTCTGGGCGGTCCCGCGATGCTCGTGACGGTCGCGCTGATGTTCGGCTTCATGGCGCTGCTGACGGGCCGCGCGGACGGCGCGGCGCTGTTTCTCGCGGCCGCGCTTGCGCCGACCGATCCGGTGCTCGCCAACGAATTGCGCGTCACCCAGGCCGGCGACGACGAACCCGTTCGCTTTGCGCTGTCCGGCGAAGGCGGATTGAACGATGGGGCCGCCTATCCGTTCGCGGTGCTCGGGTTGACGCTGGCGGGCGCGGACCTGTCCGGCGCCGGCGGCGCGGTACATTTCGCGGGCTCGGTCGCGTGGGGTATTGCGAGCGCGCTGGTGATCGGCGGCGTATTCGCGATCGTGTTCGCGCGCGCGATCTTTTTTCTGCGCACCCGCTATGGTGAAGCGCTCGGCCTCGACGGCTTTCTCGCGCTCGGCCTGATGTCGACGTCCTATGGGGCCGCGCTGCTGCTGCACGCATATGCATTCATCGCGGTGTTCGTCGCGGGCGTCGCGCTGCGTCACGAGGAATTGCGCGCGACAGGCGACAGAAACCCCGTGGAAGTACTGGAGGACGTAGAACGCGGCGAGCGGGCGGAGATCGCCAAAGATCCGGAAAAAGCGCACGCGTACCTCGCCGAATCGATGATGGGCTTCACGCTCGAAATGGAGCGGATCGCGGAGTTGTCGCTGATGCTGATCATCGGCTGCGTCGTGTCCGCGCATTGGCGCGACATGCTCGACGTTCGCGCGGTATTGCCCGCGATGTTTCTGTTCTTCGTCGCGCGACCGCTGTCCGTCGTGGTCGCGATGGCGGGCGCGCGCATCGACGGCAGTCAACGCCATCTGATCGCGTGGATGGGAATTCGCGGCGTCGGCGCTTTCTATTATCTGATGTTCGGCCTGCAACACGCGCGCGGTGCGATAGCGCCGCTATTGCCCGCCGTGCTCGATGCGATCGTGTTGTCCGTGCTGCTGCATGGCTCGACCGCGAACTATCTGTTGCGGCGGTATTTCGATCGGCGACGCTGACCCGGTGCGATAGCGCACCGGTTGCAGCAGACGACCGATCCGCGCGATCCAGGCTGAATCGGTTCGGGTATTCTCAATCGGCGCGCGCCACCCGAACTTTCGAATAAGGCAGTAGTGCGGCAAGCAGGGCGGCGATCGCGACGCTGAGCGCGAGACCGTAGAGCGCCAAGGTGAAGTCGGCCGTTCTGGCTCGCGCGACACCGACGAGCCACGGTGCGAAGAAGCCCGCCAGTCCGCTGATTGCATTGATCAGCGCCATGCCGCCCGCCGCGCCGGCGCCGGCCAGGAACGTCGGAGGAATCGTCCAGAACACGCTCAGCGAGCCGACGATGCCGCCCGCCGCAATGCAAATGAACAGGAACGACACGAACGGCATCGAGGAAGTCAGCCCGCTTGCCGCGAGACCGGCCGCGCCTATGGCGAGGGCGGTGGTCAGATGCCAGCGGCGCTCCATCGTCCGGTCGGAATGTTTGGCGTTGGCGATCATCGCAATCGCGCCGAGAATGAATGGAATCGCACTCACGAGGCCGATTTCGATGATCGACAGATCGGTGAGCTGCTTGATCACCTGCGGCAGCCACGTCGATACGCCGAAGAAGCCGATCCCTATGCAGCAGTACAAACCGCCCATCAGCCAGACTATCGGCGCCGTCATCGCCTTCTTGAACGTGGCGCTTCCGTTGGCCGCCGCCGCTGCCTGTTCGCCGGCCATCGTGCCGACGAGCCAGTTGCGTTCCTCGTGATTCAGCCAGCGGGCTTCCGAAGGCCGGTTGACCATGTAGAAGAACGCGATGATGCCGAGCGCGATCGCGGGCGCGCCCTCGACGATCATCATCCAGCGCCAGCCGGAAAAGCCGCCTTTCTCATGGAAGTGCGTAATGATCAAGGCGGAAATGGGCGAGCCGACGATGAGCGACACGATGTTCGCCGAATAGACCTGACTGATCGCCTTGCCGAGATGTTTGGCCGGAAACCACAGTGCGAGGTAATACAGCACCGAAGGAAAGAACCCGGCTTCGACGATGCCGAGAAGAAGACGCGCGGCATAAAGCTGCTGTGGCGTCTGTACGAAAGCCATGCCGACCGATACCAGACCCCACGTGAACATGATCCGCGCGAGCCAGGTACTGGCGCCGAACCGGTGCATCAGCATGTTGCTGGGCACTTCGAACAGGATATAGCCGAGATAGAAGATGCCGGCCGCGAACCCGAACATTTCCGGTCCCATGCCGAGTTCCTGATTCATCTGCAAAGCCGCGAAACCGATATTCGCGCGATCGAGATAGTTGATGAACCACGCGACGAAGATCAGCGGCACGAGCCGCCAGGTGATCCTGCCGATGAGTTTCTTTTCCGCGTCGTCGTCCAGCGCGATATCAGGTGTTTTACGCGCGGGAAGGTTGTCGTTCATATAAGCGGCCCCAGCGGAGGGTGCCATGGCGTCCGGTTCTTTCACGATGATCCTCGAACATTGAATAGGAAGGCAGACGTCGAACTTCTGCCGGGTTTTCCGTCAGGAGTTCGCCGTGCGGGTTCTGGCCGGGTTTGCGGTGTCAGTGACGCGCCGAAGATTCGCCCGGGCTCGCGGCGTAGGCAACGTACGGTCTATGCATTCGAATCACGCGGATTGCCGCGATGCGGTTTGCAGCGATTCCGCGAAATGGGCGACCGTATCGGCAAGCGAGTAACGAGTGGTAAATCCGAGTTCGCGCTGTGCCGCGCCGGCATCCGAAGGTGCCGGACGAACATGCGGGAACGCAGCGAAGCCGCCCGCGGGCAATTTGAGCTCCGCAATATCCAGCGATGGATAGCGCTCGCGTACCACGTCGATGAACTCGTCGAGCGAAAACCACCGGCCCGTGGCGATGTGGTAGACCCGTTGCGCCGGCGCCGGCGCATGGAGCGCCGCGACGTTGGCGGCGGCGCAATCGCGCGCGTCGACAAATTCCTCGCGGCCGTTCCACGTCAGAACCGGATCGTCGAGACGAGCCGCGATCCCGCTTTGTCCGGCCCGAAGCAGGCAGCCCAGCAGCTTGCCCGGTACGCTCGTCGCGGCCTCCGGCCCCGCGCCGAGCACCGCTGCGTAGCGCAGCACCACGACGTCGAGATCGTAGAGCGACGCATACGCGAGCGCCAGGTGTTCGCCGGCAATCTTGGTGGCCGCGTAAATGCTCGCGGGACGTTCGCTGACGATCCGATACGGGAAATCCTCGGGGATCGGCGTGGCGGGCAGCGATGCGAACGCCGAATACGTCACCGTCGTCGAACTGGCGATCACGACGCGCGCGAGCTTGCGCCGCCGCGCAATCTCGAGAACGTTGGCCGTTCCCATCGTGTTGACCCGGATGCCGGCGAGCGGATCGCGGCGAATCGCGGTGGACAGCAACGCCGCCGTGTGCACGATCGATACGACGCCGTGGTCGGCCACCAGTTGATCGAGCCTCGTCAGGTCGGTGACGTCGCACGACACCACCTCCAGCCCGTCCGCCTGCGCGGCCGGACCCGGCGCGATGTCGGCCAGCAGCACGTTTTCGCCCCGCGCCCGCAATCGGGCGGCCGTTAGCCTGCCGATCATCCCCGCGCCCGTAATCAGCACAGTCATCCTGCTCTCCTCTCTATCGCCGGATGGCAGCGCGCCTCGTTCAGCGTCTGCCTGATTGGACGCAACGATACGAGTGCAAATTTCCTGCGTCAATACAAATTAACTTAAATCTTATAAATTTATTGGTCGGTTATAAAGATGCTTGGAAAGAGAGTGCCCGGCTGCGAAGCCAGGACGTCCGCGGCGTGAATACGGTGATTTGGGATGCGAGTGGGAATTCGACGAGGTGCGTGAGGGGCGCGAGCCGATGCCGCGCCGCGCTTTTGCGACCGGCAGCGTTTGCCTGGCCTGGCGTGGCGGACGCCAATATTCACTTTCCGTGGCCGCAGGGCGATTCGGCCAGTATTAGGAGACGCTACGCCAATAGTTTCGAAATTTGCGTGGCGGCGCGTTTGACCGGCAACGCCAACGCTTCGTCATGCTCCGGCCGGTCGGCGAACATGCGCGACGGACCGGCGATACTGAGTGCCGCTACCGCGTTGCCCGCGGCGTCGACGATCGGCGCCGCGCATGAATCGATGCCCGCTTCGAGCCCCGAGTGGCTCCACGCGCAACCGTCCGCGCGTATCTGCGCGAGACGCTTCGAAAGCGTTTTGAACGAGGGTGCGTCGGGTTCCGACCAGACGCTCGTGCACATGCGCTCGATTTCCGCGTCGTCGAGCAGCGCGAGCATTGCGAGTCCGGGCGTCGCGCGATAAGCCGGCAGCCGGCTGCCGGCGCGTATCTGACTGACGAGCGGCGTGTCCGGCATTTCGGCCAGCGAGTAGACGATTTCCGCGTCTTCACGCATGACCAGATAGGCCGACATGCGCGTCGAGGCCGCCAGCTCCGGCAGCACCGCGCGCGCATGCGCGATCAGATCCGACGATCCCAGCGCCGCGGAAGCGAGCGTCAGAAACGGCAAGCCGAGGCGATGCCCGGCCGGCCCGTCGACGATCAATCCCAGCGCTTCGAGCGATGCGATCAGACGCATCAGCGTGATGCGATTCACGCCGAGCTGCCTTGCCGCCTCGCTCACGTTCTTCGTTTGTCCGCCTTCGGCAATGAAGCGCAATAGCCGGAACGAACGTTCGACGGTGTTCGAGGATTCGGTTGTGCGTTCGGAGCTGTCAGACATGCGATGGACGAAGAGCAGGGCGAGGAGCGGAGTAGAGGACCCGGATCATGCCACAGCAACGGTCCACGCATCGTAGCCGTAGACCCAGTCGGCGTTGCCGCCTTCCTTGAGCCAGTTGTTGCCGCGCGAGCCGATCTGGATACGCGCGGTGCGTTCGCGGCGCGCCTGTTCGTAGCGCGCGAGCGCGGCGCCGAGCGTCGCGCCGGACGCGCCGGCGAGCGCGCGCGACAGCACGACCGCGTCTTCGATCGCCATGCCAGCGCCCTGGGCCATGAACGGCATCATCGGATGGCAGGCGTCGCCGAGCAGCGTGAAGTTGCCGCGACTCCATTGCGGCAGCGGATCCCGCACGTACAGCGCCGAGGCGAGCACGGTATCGCAGGCGGCCAGCAGCGTCTTCGCGTCGGCATGGAAGTGCCGGTACGCGTCGCGCAGTGCGTCGGGGTCGCCGGGCGTGGTCCACGATTCGTGAGTCCAGTCGGTCTGCGCGGTCGTCGCGAAGATGAACACGTCGCGGCCGCGGTTCAGCGGGAACGTGACGATCTGCGATTCCGGCGTCGGGCCCCACCATTTGACGAAGGCGCCGGTTTCGATCCCCGCGAGACGCGTGGCGGGCACCACCGCGCGATACGACACGATGCCCGTGAACTGCGGCGCGTCGGGGCCGAGGATGAACTCGCGCACGCCGGAATGGATGCCGTCCGCGCCGATCACGAGATCGAAGCGCTGCTCGCTGCCGTCGGCGAGCGTCAGGGTCGCCGCGTCCTGTTCCTGCGCGAGTTTCGTCACGCGCTGGCCGAGCCGCAACGCGCCGGCGGGCATCGCGCCTTCGAGCGCGGCGATCACGTCCGCGCGGTGCATCGTCAATTGCGGGGCGCCGTACTTGATCTCGGCTTCATCCGACATCGGCAGATGCGACGTCACCTCGCCGGTATCCCACATGCGGCTGATGCGCGCCGACGGACGCGCGGCGGTTTCGCGCAGCGTCGCGCCGATACCGAGGCCGTCGAGCGCGCGCACCGCGTTCGGCGTCAGGTTGATGTCCGCGCCGACTCGCCCGAAACGTTCAGCCTGCTCGAACACGACCACGTCGTGCCCCTGCTTGTGCAGTGCAATCGCCGCGGCGAGTCCGCCGATACCCCCTCCATTGATTCCGATCTTCAGCATCTGTCTCTCCTTCCTATGTGTTCATAAATGAACATAGTGATATTAATTTGAACAGATGCGATTGTGGCGAGGTTTGGTGGGGAATGCAACGTTTTTTACTGGACTCTTGTTTATGTGTGGTTGCGCGGGGGCGGGCGAGAGAGTTTCCCGGGCGTCAGAAACGAATACGGCCGCTGATTTCAGCGGCCGTCGAACGGAATGCCACGGGCGGCCGGACGTTACGCCGGTTGCTATGTCCGCATCACTGTGTCGGGCGATCTTCCGACCATACGCTGGCGAGTGATGCGTACCTTCACACCTGCGGTGCGGGCACCCGTGGTTCGATCATTGTGACTCAAACGTTATTTCCCGACCCGCGCCTGCAAGTGCGCGGGATATCGATCGCCCCGAACCGTAATCTTCGACAACGCAGCTTCGATCTCGCGCAGATCGTCTGCGCTGAGTTCAATGGACGCGCCGCCGATGTTCTCTTCGAGCCGATGCAGCTTCGTGGTCCCGGGAATCGGCGCGATCCACGGTTTGCGCGCGAGCAGCCACGCGAGCGCGATCTGCGCGGGCGTCGCTTTCCGTTGCGATGCGATCTGCGCCAGCACATCGACGAGCTCCCGATTGGACTTGCGGTTCTCTTCCGAGAAGCGCGGCACGACGTTGCGGAAGTCGCTTTCGTCGAAGCGGGTGGTTTCGTTGATTGCGCCTGTCAGAAAGCCCTTGCCGAGCGGGCTGAAAGGCACGAAGCCAATCCCCAGCTCTTCCAGCAGCGGCAGGATCGCGTTCTCGGGTTCGCGCCACCATAGCGAATACTCGCTTTGCAGCGCCGCCACCGGCTGCACCGCATGCGCACGGCGAATCGACTCCGCGCCGGCTTCCGATAGACCGAAATGCCTGACCTTGCCCTGCTGGATCAAATCCTTGACGGTCCCCGCAACGTCTTCGATGGACACGCCGGGATCGACGCGGTGCTGATAGAGCAGATCGATATGGTCGCTTCGCAGCCGCTTCAAGGCGGCGTCCGTGACCGCGCGGATGTTCTCCGGCCTGCTGTTCAGGCCTTTTTGCACGTCGCCGCCTTCGAAGCCGAATTTCGTCGCGATCACGACCTGATCGCGAAACGGTTCGAGCGCTTCGCCCAACAGCGTTTCGTTCGCGCCCTGCGCATAGGCTTCGGCGGTGTCGAAGAACGTGACGCCGCGCTCGAACGCGGTGCGGATCAACGTGATGGCCGCCTGCTTCCCGGTGGCCGGGCCGTAACCGTAGCTCAACCCCATGCAGCCGAGTCCGAGGGCGGAAACTTCCAGCCCGCTTTTTCCAAGTACGCGCTTGTGCATCGATTTCTCCTTCATTGAGCGTCCGTCACTGCAATCTATCAGCGTCCCGTCATGCAATTAAGAGCTAAAATCCGCATGAAGACATAAGACAGGCTAATGAATGGCGCGCTCTGATCTATCGGACATCATGGCTTTTCTGTCCATCGCCCGCGAAGGCAGTTTCACGAAGGCCGCCGCGAAGCTCGGCGTGTCCCAATCCGCGCTGAGCCAGACCGTGCGCAACCTGGAAGCGAGGCTGGGGCTCCGGCTTCTGATGCGGACGACGCGCAAGGTGGCGCCCACGGAGGCGGGCGAGCGGCTGATCCGGACGGTAGGGCTCCGGCTCGAGGAAGTCGAGGCCGAACTGGCGGCGCTTACCGCGTTGCGCGACAAACCCGCGGGCACCGTGCGCATCGCGGCCGGAGAACACGCCGCCGAGACGATTCTCTGGCCGGTCATCGAACGTCTTCTGCCCGACTATCCGGACATCGCGATAGAAGTTTTCGTGGATAACGGCCTGACGGACATCGTCGCCCAGCGGCTCGATGCAGGCGTGCGCCTCGGTGAGCAGGTCGCGAAAGATATGGTCGCGGTGCGCATCGGACCCGATATGCGCATGGCCGTCGTCGGCACGCCCGGCTACTTCAGGCGGCGCGCGAAGCCCCGGACTCCGCGGGATCTCACTGCGCATAACTGCATCAACATCCGCTTGCCGACGGCCGGCGGCATTTATGCGTGGGAGTTCGAGAAGGCAGGGCATGCGCTCAAGGCGCGCGTCGAAGGCCAGCTCGTGTTCAATACCGCGACGATGGCCATGAGAGCCGCGCTCGCGGGGGTGGGCCTGGCCTTCGTTCCCGAGAGTCGTGTTCTGGAGCACATCGCGAACGGCGAGCTGATTCGTGTGTTGCTCGACTGGTGTCCGTTCTTTCCCGGTTATCACCTGTACTACCCGAGCCGCCGCCAGCCGACTCCCGCGTTTGCCGTGTTCGCCGATGCATTGCGTCAGTCGGTGTAGTCCGTTTCATCGTCACCTCCCCAACGCCACCGCCACCCGCTCGCGCAACACCGGCAACACCTCACCCTCGAACCACGGATTGCGCTTGAACCACGCGACATTGCGTGGCGACGGATGCGGCAGCGGCACGACCGCCGGCCCGAACTCGCGCCATCGCACGAGCGTATCGGTCGACGTCGGCCCGAACGCATCGCCGAGTCCGAACCGTTGCGCGTACTGTCCGATCAGCAGCGTCAGCCGGATCGAGCGCATATGCGCAAGCAACTCGCGATGCCAGCGGCTCGCGCACTCCGGGCGCGGCGGCAGATCTCCGCTCGCGCCTCGGCCCGGAAAGCAGAAGGCCATCGGCACGATCGCGAATTTCGACGCGTCGTAAAAGGTGGCGTCGTCGACGCCGAGCCATGTGCGCAGGCGCGCGCCACTCGCGTCGCTCCATGGCACTCCCGATGCATGCACCCGCGCGCCCGGCGCCTGGCCGATGACCAGAATGCGTGCCTGTTCAGATGCTGCCAGCACGGGGCGTGGCGGATGCGGCAGCATCGGCGAGCACAGCGTGCAGGCGCGAATGTCGCGTAGCAGGAGTTCGAGCGTTGCGGGTTTCGCCGCACGTTTGGTGGTTACAGCCATACAGTGGTGCGATATGACAGACGGGCAGCCGTGCCGCAGGCCGGCTCAGTTCGCCGCTCGAGCCGGATAGATCAGCGTGCCGTCGGGTTGAGGTTGCGCCCCCGGTGTCATCGTGGCGGTGGGGGTGTGATGCGCGTCCATGA
Organism: Paraburkholderia sp.; assembly: GCF_047605525.1. Taxonomy (GTDB): domain Bacteria; phylum Pseudomonadota; class Gammaproteobacteria; order Burkholderiales; family Burkholderiaceae; genus Paraburkholderia. The sequence goes on from NZ_JASGFN010000002.1 coordinate 31,887, forward strand.
TGTGCAGCACGGTTTCGTGGTGCATCAGCAGATAGTCCGTGATGATACGCCGGTGGCAACGCCACCAGACCGCTTCCGAGCACATGATCGCGCAGCGCTGCCGATGACCGAGCGCGAGAAGCTGCGCCAGTCCGTCGCGGAACGCGTCGCTCATTGCATAGTCCGCGTAATTGCGAAAGGCCGGATGCGTCCAGTACGTGTTGGGCGACGGCGCCTCGTTCTTGCGCGTGCCGCGGCGTCCGCCCAGGGCCGCGAGATGCACGTAGTCGATATGCGCCGGCGCGAGCGCCGCCGGTAGCGTGTCGCGATTGAACTGCGGATTGGTGCGCGAGCGCGGAATGCTGCGCACGTCCGCGAGTACTTCGATCTCCGAGCCTTTCAGCAGATCGATGAATTCCTGCAACGGGCGCGTCGAGTGACCGATCGTGAAAAAAGGGCGTTTCATCATGACCTCGTCGGTATGGGGGCGACGATGACGTCAGGTTTACAACGGGTGCGCGCCGCGGTCAATTGCGAAAGCGCCGGCTTGTGGAGAACACGTCGGCGGTTGCGAAGCAAATGCTATGCTCGATCGCCCGATTGAACAGCACGCGCGAATCGAAGCGCTCCGGTGATTCGAGCCATAGCACAGAGCCATGCATTCATTCTTAAATACGCCGAGGTAACGATGAAAGTGAGAATCGCCTATATCGACGAACCGCCTTTCTACTGGACTCGCGAAGATCATTCGGTGACGGGCGCGGACATCGAACTGGCCGAAGTGGTGCTGCGCGCGATCGGCGTGTCTGGTATCGAACATCATTTGATCGCGTTCGACGAATTGCTGCCCGGCGTGCAGGAAGGGCGCTGGGACATGAACGTGCCGATCTTCGTGACACCCGGGCGTGCAGAGCGCGTTGCGTTCAGCGCGCCGGTCTGGGCGATAGGCGACGGATTTCTGCTTCAGCGCGGCAATCCGAAAGCGCTCACGAGCTACGCGGCCGTGGCGGCGCGCGGTGACGCGCGGCTAGGACTCGTTGCCGGACAGGTGCAGATTGACTCCGCGAGGTCGGCGGGTGTCGGCGATAGCCAGATCGTGGTGTTCAAAAACCAGCCCGACGCGGTCGCCGCGCTGCTCGACGGAAAGATCGACGCTTATGCGAGCACGGCGGTCGGCAACCGTGTTCTTGCCGGCGCGAATGCGGAGCTGGAAGCGGTGGCGCACCCACGGGCCAACGAGAGGAGGGCGCCTGTCGGCGCGTTCTCGTTCAGCAAGAGCAATCAGCGTCTTCTGCGGGCGGTCAATGCGCAGCTTGGCCAGTACCTCGGTTCCGCGGACCATCGCGCCCGCATGGCAAGGTATGGTCTCACGGAGACGGAGATCGACGGCGTGATCGGCGGCGCCCGGTAGTCTTCGGGTCATTCTGTTGGCGAGCGCGTAGGTGCGCGCAGATATCCCGGGCCTGCGATTTCGATGTCGGCCGCCCAACCCTCTTTCGCGCCGAGCCTGATCAGTCGGGCGAGATTCCTGTATTGCTCGCTCTCTACACCATATCTGGAATTCAACCATTGCTCGACTTCTTCGAGAAACGGCAGAGAGTGCGCGACGAGTTGATCTTTGCTGCTTGTGGCTTCCATTGAAAGCCCGGCCGCGTATTCGTCTATAACGATTCTTCGTCGCCGGGAAATATGAATCAAACGGGTTTCCAGATCGGAATGAACCATTTGTTCTGAGTCCCGTTGCTACAGGTCATAGCGATAGTCCGAGATTTGCGGGCAACGCGCGCTGGTGTTCCAATCGCGGGTGTGGATGTGCCCCTTGACGTACTGGCCATACTTGTAAGCCAGATGGCGCCAGCGTAGACTAGCCACGGGAGATGGCATTCCTCCCAACAACTGCCCCACGGGGCTAATGATGCCTACAGGCCTGGGAAGAGGCACTGTAGGCGTGCGCGCGAAGCGCGTCACTCCCTCTGTGTCCGCGCCGAGATTGCGGCGCTTCCCGGTTCTCCAGCAACCCGTTCCGGCCAGTCCAGTTGGCCGGAAGCGAACGTGCGCGTGTCAGCCACGCCTGCGAGCGGTGAACAGGGGGTACAGGATGGAGTTCCACAGCATCCTCTTCGAGACGCCCGAAGACGGGCCGCCATCCGGAGACGTCGAGCAACCGGCGTTTTTCGGCGACCTCAATCTCGATCAATTCGTCAGCGAAGCCACGCGCGGATTCGACGAATACAACCTCACGCCGTTTTTTCATACGGAGCTGAGCCGCGAGAGCGCGGTGATCTATCGGCATGAGGTCATGCAGGACCTCGACAGTCAGGCCGTGCTACTTGCGGTTCAGGCGTTCGCTCTTGCGATGCGGAAAATGCGCGCGAGTCTCGGAGAGGCCAGGAGGCTCTATTACCAGCGGCAGAAACAGTGGTGGTTCCTGGAGGCTACGTCTCAGTATTGCAAGGGCATGCAGGCCTTTTGCGAGGCGTTACGCGCGGCGGGCCCCAGCTCCAGGGGATTGAACGCTTTCAGCGCGTGGCTCACGGGATATCTTCAGTCCGAAGCCTTCGTGACGCTCGGCAATGACCTGAACGAGGTACGGACTGCCCTGGCAGGCGTGCGCTACTGCATTCGCCTTAATGGAAGCGCGGTCACGGTCCTGAATTACGATGACGAGGAAGACTACGGCGCTTACGTGCTGCATATTTTCGAACGCTTCAAGCAGGGTGAAGTCAAGGACCACCGTGTCGAACAGAAAGACTGGCCCGAGATGAATCATGTCGAGGCGCAGATACTCGACTGCGTTGCAGAACTCAATTCGCCGCCGTTCATGCTGCTTGCGGCTTTTCACACCAATCATGCCGATTTCCTTGATTCGACGATTGCGGCGTTCGACCGGGAAATAGAGTTTTACATCGCGTATCGCGGCTACATCCAGCTATGTCGTGAGGCGGGTCTTCAGTTCAGTTATCCGGTGGTATCGAGGGCGACGAAGGCTATACGCTGCGAGGGCACATTCGATCTGGTACTCGCCCACAAGCTTTGCGCCGAAAAGGTCGGGGTCGTCTGCAATGATCTGTATCTCGAAGGCCCGGAGCGCATATTCGTGGTATCGGGACCCAACAACGGCGGCAAGACGACGTTTGCCAGAACATTCGGGCAACTTCATTTTCTTGGCCGGCTGGGGTGCCCGGTTCCGGGGCGCAATGCCCATCTGTTTCTTTACGATCATCTCTTCGCGCACTTCGAGCGTGAGGAAAACACCCTGGATATGCGAGGCAAGCTTCAGGACGACCTGATGCGCATGCATGAAATCCTGCGGGCCTCTACTTCCAATAGCATCATCCTGATGAACGAGATCTTCAGTTCGACGACACTCGCGGACGCGCTATTTCTCTGCCGCAGAATTATCAGTGAGATCATGGAACGGGACGCACTGTGCGTGTGCGTGACGTTCATCGAGGAACTCGCCCGGCTGGGGCCGCAAACCGTGAGCATGGTGAGCGAGATCAACCCCAATAATCTTTCGGTGCGTACTTTCCGGGTCCGCAGGCGTCCGGCGGATGGGCGTGCGTACGCGCTTTCCGTCGCCGAGCAATACGGTCTCACGTATGAACGCATCAAGGAGCGTCTCGCATCATGAAAGCCTACCTGCTCTATGACGCGAGTGATTTTCCCTGGCGTCGCGACGAACTCTGGAATGAACGGACACTGAACCAGGATCTGGAGCTCAACACCCTTTACCTGGCGATGGCGGCCGGCGACGAATACCTGTATGACACGGCGAGGAAAGTCGTTCCCTTTAGCCTGAGCGACCTGGACGACATACTGTACCGGCAGGCGGTGCTCAAGGACTGCATCGAACATGAGGCCATCGTAAGACAGCTTTATGAAATCGCTGTGGAGGCGCTGGAGGTGGAGAGGAAAAGCTTCTACTGGGGGCTCACCGCTTCGCCGAGCAGCGTATTGCACAGCGCGCGGGATCTGGTCCAGGCCTTCCTCGTCATTCTTGGCAGGCTGCGCCGCGTGGCCGACGACAATATCGGACAGTTCCAGTCACCCGGATTCCGCCGCTTCTACGGCATGGTACGGGAGGAGTTGACCGACGACTATTTCGTGACCATAACGCGGTGTCTGAAAGAGCTGAAGTTCAGCGACGGCGTGCTGATCAGCTCCAGGCCCGGGCGCGGCAACAAGGGTGAAAATTACATTCTGCGCAAGCCGCACGACAAGGATCCGAATTTTTTCAGGCGCCTGTTCGCAAAGGGCCCGCCTTCCCGCACGTTCCATATTCCGGACCGGGATGAAAACGGCGCGCGCGCTCTAAGCGAACTCGAGGCCCGCGGCGTCAACCACGTGGCCAATGCGCTGGCGCAGTCGGCCGACCACATCAAGAGCTTCTTCTTCATGCTTCGGGCGGAGCTCGGTTTCTATCTGGGGTGCCTGAACATGCGCAACGAACTGCTGCGCCGTGGCATGCCCGTCTGCTTTCCCGTACCGCACGCGGTAGGGGAGCGCAAGCATCGTTATCAGCAGCTCTACGACGTCAGCCTCGCGTTGCGCATGGATCAGGCGCCTGTGGCGAACGACGCGGACGCAAACGGCAAGGATCTCATCGTGGTGACCGGTGCGAACCAGGGTGGGAAGTCGACGTTCCTGCGCAGCATCGGCATCGCCCAGATTCTTCTCCAGGCAGGGATGTTCGTCGGCGCGAGTGAATTCGAAGCGAATGTGGCCAATGCGATCTTTACGCATTACAAGCGCGAGGAAGACGCGACCATGCACGGCGGCAAGTTCGACGAAGAGCTCAAACGCATGAGCGAGGTCGTCGATCACCTGGTCGAAAACGGACTGTTCCTGTCGAACGAGTCGTTTGCGTCGACGAACGAGCGTGAAGGCTCGCAGATCGGCCGGCAAATCGTGGATGCATTGCTCGATCACCATGTGAAGGTCGTTCTCGTGACGCACCTTTTCACTCTGGCGAACGGCCTTCATGCGGAGGACCCCCACCCGAAAATGTTCCTGCGCGCCGAAAGGCGGGACGATGGTGTACGGACGTTCAGGCTGGTTGAAGCCGAACCGCTGCAGACGAGCTTCGGGGAGGATCTGTACCGGCAGATCTTCGGCGATGCGCAGGCCGCCGGCGAGGAAACGGCAGGCGAGAATGGAATGCTGTCCAGGGTGGACGAGACCTGAGACTTCAATGGTCGAAAAGGACTACGCGGGCGCGTCATCGTCAGGATGAACGCGCGGCAGCCTCACGGTAGGCCGCAATCGACTGAAGCAGCTCGCTTGCCGCATCGTCGACGGATCCCCAGTGTTCAAAGCGCGACCACTTTGCGTGCTCGAGAACCTTGTAGTTGACGAAGAAGTGCCGGAATTCATGCAGGAGCAGTTTGGGCAGGTCGTCCAGCAAGAGGAGGTTGGCACTCGACGCACAGACCGTGTCGACCGGGACGGCGATGAGCTTGGCATCGGGACCGCGTTCGTCCGTCAGATGCATGGTTCCGAGCGCTCGCGCTTCCACGACGGCACCGGGCACGATCGGGAATGGCGCGACCACCAGCGCGTCCAGGGGCCGGCCGTCCGGCGCAAGCGTATCGGGCACGAACCCATAATTGGCCGGATACCGCATGCTCGTCATCATGAAGGTTTCGACGCGCAGCCGCCCGGAGCGTGGATCGGCCTCGTACTTGACGGGTTCTCCGAAGGCGGACATTTCAATGATCACGTTGAACGATGCGGGAACATTGCTGCCGGCGCCGATGCCGTCGTAGTCCATCGCGGTTTCTCCAGTTAGCTTCGTAGCGTTGCGATCAGCCGCTTGGGACGCAACAGCAGTCCCAATCCGTCTACCACATGACGCACGACGACATCGGCAGCCTCGAGGGCGCCGCTCGCGAGGCCTTCGGTGCCGAGTACCACGATGCCCAGTGCTGCCTGTTCGAGCATCAACGCGTCGTTGCGCCCGTTGCCGATCGCGACGACCCGGTCAGGACCCAGGCGCCGAACGTATTCGCCTTTTGCCAGCGCCTGCCCGGCGGCGGGCAGGCACACGACTTCCACCGGGCAGCCGCGCAGATGATCGCGCGCGTCGCCGTAGGTATTGCCCGTTACCACATGAAGATCGAGTTCGTTGGCGAGCGCCGCCAGACGCGACTCGACGCCGTCGAGCAGGCGGCCATCGACGGCAAGTGTTCCATTGAAGTCGAGGACCAGATGCTCCAGGTTCAGGGTGCGAAACCCCGGGATGTCTATCACGATCATCCGTCACTCCTTGCGCGCCACGTGGGAAACGATCCGCCACGGCGCAATCCGGCGAATACACGTGTCATCGGAGCATGGGGAGGCGAAATGCACAACAGCGCGGCCCGATGTCCGGACGGCTGCAGGCATCATTAGCCGGTCGTCGCCGGCGGTTGGCGGAGAATGCCATCTCCGTAGATCTATGTTCTCACTCTAGCCAATGCCGGGAGGCTGCGCAATCGGGTTTTGACGCACTTTCGAGGCATGGCGGACGAAGGTCCGGATTGCCGCGGATCCGCATTGGACCGCCAGTGGCGGGCGCAAATTGTGCGTGCTACACTCGAAAAAAGGAGATGGCATTCCTCCTTGACCAAACCGCCGGCGTTGCCCGGCTAATGATGCCTACGGTTCCTGGGTCCAGGATGTCGTAGGCGTTGCCAAGGCGTCCTGCTGCCCGGATTTGTTCAATCTGCGAATCTGGTTTTTCATGCGATCAGTTCTTTTTCCACGCCATGCGGGGCGTGGTGGGTGCGCGCGCCGGTTTTTCCTGATGGCAGTTCGCTCCCCAGCCCGGAGGTACCGATGAAGGGAAGCCAGCTTACCCTGTATGCCGCGAATCAGAGTCATCGGGTCAAGCACATGACCGTGGTCGAATGGCTGCTCGATGAAGCGAGGCGCACTGGTATCGTCGGCGCAACGGTCGTCGAAGTCGCGGAAGGGGTCGACGCGCGAGGAAGATATCACGCGGCGCGCTTTTTCGAACTCTCGGACCAGCCTGTCGCGGTGACGCTGATCGCCGATGACGCAAAGATCGATGCACTGCTCGCGCGACTGCGGGACGGCGGCCTCCGCCTGTTTTACACGCGCGCGCCGATCGAATACGACACCCTTGGAATAGAGGGAGACCAGTGATGGATTTCAGCGCAATTCCCGCCGGCGACAATGTACCGCTGGAACTCAACGCCATCATCGAAATTCCGGCCCAGAGCGAACCGGTGAAATACGAAGCGGATAAAAGACTGGGACTGCTCCGCGTCGACCGGATCATGAGTGCCGGCATGCGTTATCCCGCGAATTACGGATTTATCCCGCGAACGCTTGCGAGGGATGGTGACCCGCTGGACATCATCGTGATCGCGCCGTTTCCGCTGGAACGACTGTCTCTGATCGCGTGTCGTCCGGTCGGATTGATGAACATGAGTGACCAGGCCGGGCCGGATGAAAAGGTCATCGCCGTGCCGCTCGACAGCGTTTGCCCGTCGACACGCGGCATCACGGAACTCGAGCATGTTGGCGAATACATGCTCAACCAGATCCAGTTCTTTTTCGAGAATTACAAAAAGCTCGAACCGGGCAAGTGGGTGCAATTCGAGGGTTGGGCCGATCTCGATGCTGCCTGCCATGCAATCCGGAGTGCGGTCGCGGCGTTTCGTGACGCGCATCCCTGAGACGTCCACGTCAGATGCCCCCGCGCGCCGCGTTTCGTCAGTCGCGGCATGGTTAAGGAAGCGAGAGTCGCTATCAGTGGGAGAGCGAGGAGATGGCCACGACAGCGTCGATCGCGCGCGTGATCGGAGAAGAGGTCTTGGATTCGCGGGGTAATCCGACTGTGCAGGTGACTGTCGTTCTCGACGACGGATCACACGCAAGCGCAACGGTGCCTTCGGGCGCCTCGACAGGCGAGTCCGAGGCCGTCGAGATACGCGATGGCGACCGGCGCCGGTATGGGGGCAAGGGCGTTCTGACCGCGGTCAGGCACGTCAACGAGTTGATTGGTCCCGCCCTCATCGGTCTGCTCGCGGACGACCAGTGGCGTATCGACGCCGTGCTGATCGAACTCGACGGGACCGACTTCAAGAGTCGGCTGGGCGCCAATGCGACGCTTGGCGCGTCCCTGGCATGTGCGCGCGTGGCCGCGCAAGCCTGCCGTCTCCCGCTCTTCCGGTATCTCGGCGGCGATGAAGCGCGGGTTCTGCCCACACCGCTGCTCAACGTGCTCGATGGTGGCATTCATGGGACAGGCGGCCCCGATCTGCAGGAATTCATGCTGGTGCCGCTCGGTGCGCCGACGTTCCGGGAAGCGCTCAGATACGGAGTGGAAAGCTACCACGCACTACGCGACCTTTTGCTCGAGCGCCGCGGCACTACCAACGTGGGTGACGAGGGAGGCTTCGTGCCGGTGCTCCCGTCAAACGTCGCTGCGCTCGACCTGATGATGCAGGCAATCGAGCGTGCCGGATATCGTCCCGGAGAGGACATCGCGCTGGCCGTCGATTTTGCCGCGGCGGGTCTCTGGCATGACGGGCGCTATCGCCTCGAACTGGAGGGACGCGGCCTGTCAGCGGAGGACATGGGCGGATTGTGTCGCGAGTGGAGCGAGCGCTACCCGCTCGTTTCCGTCGAGGACCCGCTGATGGACAACGACTGGGATGGCTATGCCAGGCTGACGCGTGAACTCGGCGACCGGATGCAGATAGCCGGCGATGACCTGTTCGTGAGCAACCGGTCGTTTCTTGTGAAGGGCGTCGCCCAGCGGTGCTGCAATTGCGTCGTCATCAAACCCAACCAGGTGGGTACCGTCACGGAGACGCTGAACACCGCGCGTATGGCGCTCGCCGCGGGCTATTCCTGCATGGTGGCACACCGGTCGGGGGACACTGAAGACACCAGCATCGCTGATCTGGCCGTTGCGCTGAACTGCGGACAGATCAAGGCTGGAGCACCGGCGAGAGGCGAGCGCGTCGCCAAATATAACCGGCTGTTGACGATCGAAAGCAGTCTGGGCAATGCGGCCAGATATGCAGGACGCGAAGCATTCGGGCGGCGGCGCTGAACAGCGGCGTGCCCGGTGCGGCGTTGGAGGATGGCATGGACGGCATACCGAAGTTACTCCATGACAGGGATCTTTTCGATGCAGTACTGATTCATGTCAGGGAACTCGACCCGGCGGTTCGCGAAGGGGCGGTGTTTGGCTATCCTGCCGTTTTTATCGGACATCACGTCGTATTGTGTGTGTATGGCAGCGGAATCGGCATCAGGCTGCCGCCGGATTACGCCCGGCGTCTCGTGGAGAGTGGCGGCGCATTTTATTTTCAGCCGTATGGACGTTCGGTGATGCGCGAATGGGTCGAGATGCGCGTCGCGCGTGAGAGGCTCGAGCAGCTTACGCCGATGTTTATCGAAGCCATCCGCTTTGTGAGAGCGGTGGACAACCATTCAGGCCATCCCCCGTGAAATCCGGATGGTGGTGCGCAGGCGCACGTTTCGCTGCGTCGCAGCATGAAATCGTACGGTTTTCATGCGCTAGAATGACTTGAGGGATGATGGGTCCCCGGAGCTGTCATGGTCGTGACGGCATCCTGGTGTCGTTTGACGGAGGCAGACATGAACGGCTACCAGCTTACTTTCTATACCGAGCAGAATCGCCGCCACGGTCATCATACGGTCACCGAATGGTTGCTGCATGAAGCAAAGCACCTGGGCATTCATGGTGCAACGGTCATCAATTGCGCGGAGGGAACGGGGCATGCGGGCGCGCATCACGCCGCGCACATGCTCAGGCTCGATGACCAGCCGGTGCAGATCATTCTCGCCGTCACGGAAGACGAGGCCGACCGGATGCTCGACGCGGTGAAAGCCGAGCATGTTCACGTTTTCTATACACGCTGGCCGGTGGAATTCGGCCTGCTTGGCGACAGCGGACATGGCGACGCGGCAAAGCATTTTTCTCTCTTTCACCGGCGGGCGCACTAGCAGAAGCTTGCGGGCTTGCATGTATCGGGGGGTCTCCTATACTCGATACTGAAATTTGCGGAGATGGCATCCTCCCTGAACTGCCGCGTCTTCCCCACGCGGCTGATGATGTCTACCAGACCCCGGAAGCCGGGGCCGGTAGACATTTGCCGGCTCGCATTCACGAGCATCCCGGGCATATTTATGCCAGAAAAAAGCGAACAACATGGGATGCACCGGCGAGTTCTCATGGCAACTTCCCTGCTGCGTTGAGCTTCGCAGTGCCGCGCCGTTCCGGTGTCCGGCACATGCGCGCGCCCGCGACATTCCGCTGAACGACGTTCGGGCCGCGCATCGGGTGGGAGCGCGGCCATGAGCGTACGCGACATCCTGCTCCAGATTGCCCAGGTGGTGACCGTTATCGTGCTGTCGCCTCTGTTGCAGGGGGTCATCCTCCAGTGGGAGGAGCGCATCCAGCGCGGACGCGGGCCCGGTATCTTCCAGCCGTACCGTGACCTGCGCAAACTCTTTCGTAAACAGATCGTCGTTCCTCACACCGCGTCGTGGATTTACTGGTGCGCCCCGGTTGTGGCGTTCACCTGCATGATGACGGTCCCGATCCTGATTCCGGTCCTCACCGATTTCCCGTTGCCGCTTTCCGACATGGGTGACATCCTCGGCGGCGGCCTCATTCTGACGCTGGGTTCCTTCGCGATCGTTCTGGCTGGTCTCGATTCGGGGAGCGCCTATGGCGGTATCGGATCGAGCCGCTCGGTGATGCTCGGCATCCTCGTCGAGCCGACGCTGATTCTCGTGCTGGTCGGCATCACGCTGCTCGCCAAGGCCATGCTGCCGTTCGTCGTCAACCACCTGCTGGTGCAGCAGCCGTCCGTCTACTGGAGTCCGGCGCATCTCTTTCTCGTCTTCGCTTTCTTCGTGCTGCTGCTCGTCGAAACCGACCGTCTGCCGATCCATTCGAGCACGCATATCGAGGTCTACATGATCGAGGAGGCCCGTATTCTCGAATATTCGGGTCCGTTGCTCGCGCTGCTGAAGTGGGCGTCGATGATGAAGCAGTTCATTCTTTTTACGATCTTCTGCAACGTCCTTACGCTGCCGTGGGGACTCTCGCAGCATGGCACGGCGCTCGGGGCGCTCGCCGCGGCAGCCGGGCTGTTCGCACGGATGCTGGTCGTGGCGCTGGTGATCGTGGTGGTTGAAACCGCTCAATCGCGCCTGCGTTTTTTCCGCTACCAGGAGCCGCTTGCCGCGTCCTTCATGCTCGCGGTGCTCGCCATCGCCGCCAACCAGCTACGGTGACCCGATGCTTCTCGCCCATCTGAGTCCACTCGCCGCGTCGCTGTTCAGCCTGCTCGCGATCGGCAGTCTTCTTCTGGCGTTCGTGATGCTGGGCTCGCGCTGGCTCAAGGACTATCTGCTCGCCTTCATGGCGGAGTCCTGGCTGATCGCAATCCTTTCCGGCGCGGTCGGCTATTACGGCAATTACCACGAGCTCTATTTCGTCGCGGTGCTTACCGCGTTCTTTCGCGGCCTCGTTCTGCCGTACCTCATCTGGCGGATCATCGCCCGTCTGTCCGTCGAACGGGAGCTGCACGTCACCTTGCAGCCGAGTTCCTGTCTCGTGCTGGGCGCGTTACTGGTGCTCTTTGCCTTTGTCGTGTCGAATCATCTCGGCAACTCACTCGGTCTCGGCGGTACCGTGGTCGTGCTCGCGCTCACGGTCATGCTGTCGATGAAGCTCATCGGCTTTCTGATGCTCGCGGTGCGTCAGGAGGCCATCAGCCAGGTGCTCGGTCTGCTCGTTCTCGAGAACGGAATCTTCCTCGGCTCGCAGATCCTGGTTCCCGGCATGCCGCTTCTGATCGAACTCGTGCTGCTTTTCGATCTGCTCGTCATCGTGGTGAGCTTTGGTGTGCTCGTTCGTTATCTTGTTGCCCATGTGGGCAGTACGAGCAGCCGTGAACTCAGACGCCTCGTGGGGTGATCATGATCGAAACGTGGCTCGTGATTGTCGTGATTGCGCCGGTATTGTCCGCCGCGGTGGCCGGTGCCAGCCAGAATGGCCGGGTTGCCGAGTACGCGAACCTTCTGGCGGCGATCGTCTGCCTCGTGGCGTCGCTGTGGCTTGTCGCGCATGCCGACGGCGCAAGAACGTTCGTCAACGACTACGTGCTGTTCGATGCGCTCGGCGCGTGGACGCTCGTGTGCACCTGCATCGTCTATTGCCTCGCGTCGATCTACGCAGTGGGCTACATGCGCCTGCTACGGGAGGAAGAAGCCCGCTTGCCCGGCTTTTACGCGCTGTTTTCGCTGTTCGCCGCGACGATGATCTGCGGTCCGCTGATGAACAACATCGGCGTCTACTGGATCGCCATCGAACTGACGACGCTGGTCAGCACGTTCCTCGTGGGCTTCGAACACGGCCAGGAGGCGATAGAGGCCGCATGGAAATACATCATCGTCGTGTCGGCCGGCATCAGTCTCGCGCTTCTCGGCACGGTCCTTTTCTACTGGGCGGGAAGCCTCGTGCTGGGACCTACCTATGACATGACCTGGGAGACGCTGCGTCACGCGGCGCCGCGCATGAGTCCGGCGCTCACGCAAACCGCCTTCCTGCTCGTGCTGGTCGGATACGGGACCAAAGCCGGTCTCGCACCGATGCACACCTGGCTGCCCGACGCCCACAGCGAAGGGCCGGCGCCCGTATCGGCAATGCTGTCGGGAGCGCTTCTGAACACGGCGATGCTCGGCGTCGCACGCTTTCTGACGGTCACGGATGCGGCGAGCGGATCGCTCCTGCCGCGGACGGTTCTCGTCGCGTTCGGCGCATTTTCGCTCTTCGTCGCCGCGCTCTTCATCGTGCGGCAGCAGGGGATCAAGCGGCTCATGGCGTATTCCAGCGTCGAGCACATGGGGGTACTCGCGCTGGGCCTCGGATTCGGTGGACCGCTCGCCATCGCCGCCGTGCTGTATCACATGCTCAACCATTCGCTCAACAAGTCGCTGATGTTTTTCGGCGCGGGAAACGTGATGCGGGTCTATGGAACCAAGGATATCGATGCGATCCGCGGAGTATGGTCGCGCTTTCCGGTCACCGGCGCGTTGTGGATCGCCGGCGCGGTCGCGATCACGGGCGCGCCGCCATTCGGTCTCTTCCTGAGCGAACTTGCGCTCATGCGCGCGGGGTTCGCGACGCCGAACGCATGGGCGGTCATCGTGCTGCTGTTGCTGCTGATCGTGATCTTCATCGGTTTCCTGAATCACTTCAGGACCATGTACTTCGATACCCGCCCGCCGGTCAGCGCGCCGGCGCCAGTCACGAACGGCGTCGACGTCAGCACGTGGATGACCTTGCCGATGTGGCTCGCGCTGCTGCCGGTGTTCGTGCTGGGAGTCTGGTGGCCGCAGGAATTGTGGCGCTTCTTCGAGACGGTCGCGGCGGACCTCGGCGGAGGCATGCGATGAACAACTGTGAGTACGTGCCGGTGACGCCCGACGAACTACCCGCGCTCGCGCAGCGGCAGCTCGCGGCCGGAGGGCGATTTCAGGGCGTGTATGCATGGTATCCGTCGGGGTCGAACGCCGAACTTCGATATGTCTTCACGCTGCCCGACCAGGAGAAGTTCAGTGGCTGGCGCGTGGAAGTGAACGGGCGCCCCGTGCCCAGCCTGGCGGCGATCAGTCCGCTGCTCGGTTGGCACGAGCGCGAAATCATGGAAATGAGCGGGGTTGCCTTTTCGGGCCACCCGGAGCCCGAGAGGCTGGTCACGGCGTTTCTGCCGCGCACGGAGCGGGGCCCTCTTGAACCGGCTGCCGCAACCGGGGAGAGCATTGCGGCGCGTCTGCCGGCTCCATCCCTGCCCACGGTATCGGGCAAGCATGTGCAGTTGCTGCCGTTCGGTCCGGTTCGGGCCGACGTGCTGGAGTCGGCGCAATTCATTTTCTACTACCTGGGTGAAGGCATCCTGCACTATCACCCGAATCTGTTTCTGAAGCACCGGGGTATGGAGAAGCAGTTCGAAGGCATGGATGCCGGCTCGGCCACCCTGCTTGCGGAGCGGGTGACGGGAATCGACAGCGTGGCGCACGCGCTCGCCTACGCGCAGGCCATCGAGGACGCCGCGGATTGCGAGGTGCCCGTCCGCGCGAGATGGATCAGGCTGGTCGCGGCGGAACTCGAGCGTATCTACAACCACCTTCACTATCTTGGTCATCTCTGCCACACCACGACCCTGAAGGTCGGCGAAGCTCAAGGCAAGCTGCTCGAAGAGCGGGCCAAGCAGATCAACGGCCGGGCGAGCGGCAGCCGGTTTCTGCGCAGTCTGATCTGGCCGGGCGGTGTCCGGCATGACCTCGACCTGCGGGCCGTCAACGAAGGTCTGGATGAATTGAAGCCACGGATCGACGAGTACATCGGTTTGATCGAAAAGACGACCAGCCACCTGGACCGTCTGATTTCCACCGCGCCCCTGAGCCAGAAGCTGGCATTCGATCAGGGCGCGACCGGTCCGATTGAACGCGCCTCGGGCGTGGATCGCGATCTGAGGCGGGACCATCCGTATGCGGCCTACGCCGCGCTGCAGCCACAGGTCGCGGTAGCGCTGGAAGGGGATGCGTTTGCCCGGATGCGGGTTCGCATTGCCGAACTGCGTGCGAGTGTGGCGCTGGTCGACAAGGTCATCGCGGAGGGCTTGCCGGCTGGCCCGCTATCCGCCGCATGCGCACCGGCAGCGGGCGCCGAGGGGCTCGGGTGGTCGGAATCCCCACGCGGCACGATCCTTTATGCGGTGCATCTCGGTGCGGATGGACGGCTGATGCGCGTGAAAATCAAGTCGCCGTCGTTTGCCAACTGGCGTGTGTTTCCGTCGACCGTGCACGACAGCAACATGATGGATTACGCGATCAACGAAGCAAGTTTCGGCCTGACGATTTCGGGCTGTGCCCGCTAGCAGTCACACGCGTTTCGAGGAATACATCCCATGTCACTCTGGACCTGGTTTGGAATCAAGGAAGGCAGCGCGAGCACGGACTGGCCGTTGAAGGGCGACGACGACGGGCAGCCGGGCGTGCTCGGCATGCCGCGCTACGATCCGTCGAAATGCCGGCCGCAATGCGATGCGTGTGTCCAGTCCTGTGTCACCCATGCGATCAGCTTCGGGTCGCCGCGGAATGAAGCCGCGCCACCGGAAGTCGACTGGGGACGCTGTATCGTGTGCCAGCGCTGTACGGAAGCGTGTCCCACCGGCGCCTTTACCGCATCGGCCGACTGGGCGCTGGGCGTCAGCGAACGGCTCGATCTCAAATGGGACGACGCGATGAGTGAACGTGTCGCCCGCGAGGTGGTGGAGCGCGGGCGTCGCGCCTTCGGCCGCAGTCTGCATATCCGGCACGTGGACGCGGGCTCGTGCAACGGCTGCGAGTCCGAGCTTCAGGCGTTGAACAATCCGTTCTACAACCTGCACCGCCTCGGCATTTTCTTCACGCCGTCACCGCGTTTCGCGGATGTGCTGCTGGTAACGGGACCGGTCACGAAGGCGATGCACGGACCGCTTCTCGAAACATGGGAAGCCATGCCGGTGCCCCGATGGGTCATCGCAACCGGGACCTGCGCGGTCTCGGGCGGCGTCTCGGGCGGCAACTATGCATGCGGGAACGGCCTTGACGGTGTCGTCCCCGTCGACATCTATCTTCCGGGCTGCCCGCCCAATCCGGCAGCGCTCATTCATGCGCTGCTGATGATCGTCGGGCGGGCGGAGCAGCGAATGAGGGGAGGCCGAATTGACCGCTAACCAGTTGTTCGCCATCGCCGTCACGGCCTGGATCGTCGCGGCGCTGCTGTCTCCGTTGCGCGCCGTGCATGCGGTCGTCCGCGCATTGCTGGGCCTCGGTTGCCTGGTCGGGATGCTCGCCTGTCTCGTCGCGTTGCCGGTGGGCATGCCGCCCGTCTTGCTGGGGTTCTCTCTCGCGGCTCACCCCGTTGCGTTCGCGATCGAACCGTCCGGCCTGTGGCTGCTCGGCTTTGGACTCGTGCCGGCGATCCTGGCCTGCTGGTTGGGCTCGCCGCTCGCGAGCCGCGTCGGCCACTCGGGCCGCTGGTACGCCGGCGCGGCGTTCAGCCTGCTCGGCGCGCTCGGCGTCACCGGTCTGCAGGATGGGACGTCGCTGCTGGTCGCGTGGGAGGTGATGAGCCTCGGTGGCGCACTGATGCTCGCGGGCGAGCGTGCCGAGGAAAACGAGGCAAAGCCGGTATTGCTGATGCTCGCGCTTCTGGAGGTGGGGGCCGTCGCGCTGGTGCTGGCGATCATCCTGCTCGACCATGCCGCGGGGGGAATCGGTTTTGAGCGTTTCGTCGGCGGTGCCGCGACGTCGGGCGACGTCGTGACATGGTTTGCAGGGCTTGCGCTGCTCGTCGGGTTCGGCGCAAAGCTCGGCATGCTGCCGTTTTACGAGTGGTTCCCACGGGCTTATTCAAGCGGCAGCGGCGCGACGGGGACGCTGTTCTCCGGTGTCGTGCTCAATGCCGCGTACTTCGCATTGAGCCGTGGATGGAATAGCTGGCTCAATGTCGCCGTTCATGACAGTACGGCGTTTGGGCTCGGCGTGATTGCCATTGCGCTTGGCGTTGTCAGTGCGATCCTGGCCGTGCTCTTTGCGTTCCAGCAGGACGACTGGCGCGCATTGCTGAGCTACTCGTCGGCAGAGAATGCGTCGATCGCGATCGTCATGCTGGGCGTGACGCAACTTTTTCGCGCGGATCATCTTGCGGATCTGGCCGGGCTGGCCTGGACGGTGGCGCTGCTTCACCTTGCGGGGCACGCGCTCGCCAAGGGGGCGCTTTTTCTCACCGCCGACGGTGTTTTTCTTGCGTCGGGCAATTACGACATCGTCCAGCATGGGTGGTTGAAACGCAGCGGCTTTCTACTCGGCCTCGGTGCCGTATTCGCGGTGATGAGTCTCGCGTCGGTTCCACCGCAGGCGGGATTCGTCAGTGAATGGTACGTGTTCCAGTCCGTCTTCCAGGGCTTCCACCTGTCTTCGTTCATCGGAAGGCTCGTGCTTGTGCTCGCCGGCGCGGGGCTCGCGCTCGCGGCGGCCGTCGCGCTGGCCACGTTCGTGAAGGTTTTCGGACTGGGCTTGCTGGGGCTGCCGGACGTCGACGTGACGCCACTGGTGCCGCGGGCAAACGCGATCTCGGTCGGCATCCTGGGTCTTTGCGTGCTTGCCGTGGCCGTGGGCGCGCCGCTCTGGCTCAACGTACTGGCGGCCGGCGCGCAGGCGCTGTTCAACGCGAACAGCCCGCAGGCGATGGTGGCCGGCTGGTTGCTCGTTCCGCTGACCGACAAGTTTGCCTTCATCTCGCCATCGAAACTGATCATCGTGATGCCGCTGCTTGCGATCCTGCCTATCGCGTTGTTGTGGCTGACGAAGCGTCGCGCCGTGCGGCGCGTACCCGTGTGGTTCGGCGGCATGACGACGAACCAGCGGGACGCGATGACGACCGCGCTGACCTTCTCGAATGCGATGCGCACGTTCTACAGCTTCGTGTATCAGCCGACCATCAGTACCACGCGCGAGCATGAGCAGCGCGAGTACTTCATCAAGCGGCTGGTGTTTTCCGCGGGCGTGACCGACCTGTTCGAACGGCATCTATTCGATCCCGCGGTTCGCGTCGTGATCTTTTGCGCGGAGAAGTTGCGCGCATTGCAGTCGGGCAACCTGAATTTTTACCTCGCGTTGATAGGGGGTTTGTTGATCGCCATTCTTTTTCTCACGCTCCTGTAGCGTCTCCCTCACTGTAGCCGGCGGCATGCCTGATTTTTCGGGCTAGCCGGGCGGTTCGGACGTACTCCATTTACGCGTCTGTTCGGGCGCGAAGGAGAGTGTTTGTGCGTCCTTTTTTTGCGACATGCTGTTGCAGGGGGAGAGTTTCGTCCTTACAATCGCACGGCTTTCGGAGATGGCATGCCTCCGGTAACCGTCGCGTCCTTTTAGCGGCTGATGATGCCTACGAGTTCCTGGGTGAAGGAGGTCGTAGGTCGTCCGTGCCGTGCTCTCCGTCGCCCAGGTTTGATAAAGCTTCAAACCTGGAAAACATGAAAAACCTGAAGTCTCTGGAGCAGGTGGCGATGTTGCCGTACATGGCACGCTGGCTGCTCCTGTCCTGCCTACTCGGCGCACTTGCCGGCACCGCATCCGCTGTCTTTCTGTACGCGCTTGATCGCGCAACCGATATCCGCCTCGATAACCCTTGGCTGCTGTGGCTCCTGCCGCTCGCGGGCTTTGCGATGGGGTGGGTCTATCACCGTGTCGGCCAGTCCGTCGAAGGTGGAAACAACCTGCTGATCGACGAGGTCCACGATCCACAGAAGATCGTTCCGAAGCGCATGGCGCCCCTCGTTCTGATCGCCACTGTCGTGACTCATCTCTTTGGTGGCTCCGCGGGGCGCGAAGGGACGGCGGTCCAGATGGGCGGCGCGCTCGCCGACCAGGTCACCGCGCTGTTCGGGCTGAACCGGGAGGAGCGGCGCATTCTCCTGATGGGGGGCATCGCAGCCGGATTTTCGTCCGTCTTCGGCACGCCGCTCGCCGGCGCGATCTTCGGACTCGAGGTGCTGGCCATCGGGCGCCTTCGCTATGACGCGCTGCTCGCGTGTATCGCGTCGTCGCTCGTGGCCGATCAGGTCTGCCGCGTCTGGGGCATTCACCATACCGTCTACAGCATTCCGTTCATTCCTCCGGTGACCGCCCTGGGTCTGGGCTCGGTCATCGTCGCGGGCATTGCCTTCGGTGTCGTCGGCATGCTCTTCGCCGACTCGACACACGCTCTTGCCGCCTTCATCAAGCGCAGGATCAGCTACGCTCCGGCAAGACCGCTGTTCGGTGGCGCGATCGTCGCTATCGCGGGCCTCGCGCTCAACGTCCCGCAGTATCTGGGTCTGGGCATTCCCACGATCGTCGAGGCCTTCAGTGGGCCGGTCCCGGTCTACGACTTTGCCGGCAAGTTCGTTTTCACCGCCGTGACGCTTGCATCCGGCTTCAAGGGTGGTGAGGTGACGCCGCTGTTCTACATCGGCGCGACGCTGGGCAACGCGCTCGGGCACGTGCTCGCGTTGCCGATCCCCGTGCTGGCCGGTCTCGGTTTCGTTGCCGTCTTCGCCGGCGCGGCCAACACGCCGATCGCTTCCACCATCATGGCAATCGAGCTGTTCGGTTCGGACATCGCGGTCTACGCGGCTCTTGCCTGTGTCGTGGCCTATCTCTTTTCCGGCCATACCGGCATCTATCGCGCCCAGCGCGTGGGCCACGCAAAACATCCTCTGCTGCCTGCCGGCATGCGGCTTTCCGACATTCCGGCACTGCGCCGCGCGCGTCGTGCCCCGGCTGCCACGCCGACCCAGTCGTGACTCCAGATTCCATTTACGAAAAAACCATGTCTAAACTGATTTCGCTTCGCCTGTACTTCCATCACTCCGAGCGCGCGCATGCGCATCACCCGAAACGCTTCTGGCAACGGATCACGCGCCCGAGCCTGGCGCGCCATCTATTGAGTCATGCCAAGCGCGCGGGGATCGAGCAGGCCGTATTGCATCGTGTCCATGCGGGTTATCTGAACGGTGACCGGCTGCACCATGAGCACGTCGAGGCTGCGCATCATCGCTTCCCGCATTGCATCGAGCTGATCGATCTCGAGAGCAAGGTGAGGGAGTTCTGGGGCACGCATGGCAAGGGCCTGCAAAACGTGCGCGCCGTTTTTCTTCCCTGCGAAAGGGCAGCGGTCGAAGGATGACCGGGGGTCCGCGGACACGGTGAGCCGCTGGCTCGTGCAGTTGCATATTCGGATGCATCCGGAGTAGCGCCGGTGCGAGCATCGGGCGGCATCATCCATTCTTTGCGGAGACTGTCATGAAGGATACGGGTGAAAGCCTCGCGGCACGGCGTGCAATGCGTTTCGTGTTGCTCGTCGGTGTCCTCAGCTTCTTCGCGGATTTCACCTACGAAGGGGCGCGCGGCGTGCTCGGCCCGTGGCTTGCCGCGATGGGTGCGTCCGCGACGGCGATCGGCATCGTGGTTGGTTTTGGCGAACTACTGGGTTACGGACTGCGTGTCGTGTCGGGCAGGCTGGCCGATGCATCGCGCCGGTTCTGGCCAATCACGATCGTCGGCTACGTGGTCCAGATGAGCGCGGTGCCGCTCCTTGCACTGGTCCATAGCTGGCAGGCCGCCGCGGTCCTGATCGTGCTGGAGCGTACGGGCAAGGCGATTCGCAATCCACCGCGCGACGTGATGCTGGCGAGCGCCGCAAAGCGTATCGGCGGATACGGCTGGGCCTTCGGAATTCATGAGGCGTTCGACCAGTTCGGCGCAATGGTGGGGCCGCTCGTCGTTGCCGGCATCATTGCCGTACATGGAGATTATCGTCTCGCGTTTGCCGCGCTGGCCGTTCCCGCGTTCATCAATCTTTGCTTCGTCGCGCTGGCGCGAATCTCGTTTCCGCGCCCCCAGGATCTCGAACAGCGCGAAGCCGCTGTGCCCGTCGCCGATAGTTATCCGACGGAGTACTGGATCTATCTCGCAGGCGCGGGTCTGGTCGCCGCGGGATTCGCGGACTATCCGCTGATCGCGTATCACTGGTCGATCCATCGCATTGTTCCCGCAGACTGGGTGCCGCTGCTTTACGCAGTCGCGATGGCCGTCAGCGGTGGTGCTTCGCTCTTTCTGGGGCGCCTCTTCGACCGGTTTGGTTTTCGCGTATTGATCGTGCTGACAGTCGTTGCGGCAGCCTTCGCTCCACTCGTGTTTCTTTCCGGGCGCATCGAATATGCGGTCGTGGGCGCCGCGCTCTGGGGCATGGGTATGGGTGTTCACGAATCGATCATTCCCGCGGCCGTGGCGCCCATGGTCAGCCGGGCGCGACGGGCTTCCGCGTTCGGCACCTTCACGGCGGTCTATGGCGTGTGCTGGTTCGCGGGTAGCGCGCTGATCGGCTGGATCTATGACCGGTCGATCACGGGCGCCGTATTGTTCTGCGTCGTTTCCCAACTGCTGGCCCTGCCGGTATTCACATGGGTCAGCCGGCGGAAGGTTGCGCAACAGGATTCGGGATCCGCTGACGGCTAGGCAGCCCTGTCCTGCTGCCGGCAGCGCGTGCGGATATCGCCGGCGCGGGCGTCGCAACTTCCTGATCGCGGCGCAGCGCGCGGCACAGCGCACTGCTCAGCCGATGTTCGATGACCGGGTCCGACGCGTAGATGAGCGCTTCCGCGAAGTGCTTGAGGCAGACGCCTGAAGTGATCGCCATCGCGTCTTCGTCGTTTGCGCGGGAGACTTTGCGGATCAACTGGGCAATCGCGCGACGGGCTGCGATTTCTTCCGTGTCACAGCCGGGGCAAGGCTCGTGCTGAGGCGTCGTGGCCGCGTGTGAGGAGGGCGCCGTGCCATTCGTCTGGGCGGCGCGTGCCGCGGCGTCGAACCATCGGACCTTGCTGCGGCGACGCCGCTTCGGGGCGGCTTCAGCATCCTGAGCGGAAGCCGGGCGACCGGGCAACGCCACTTCCAGATAGCGCTGAAGCGCGGCGCGTTGCAGGCTTCTGTCCGCCTGATCCAGACAGAGCAGCAGGTGAGTGCGGCAGGTGGGGAGTGTGATCCATCCGGGCTGTTCAAGACGCACGTTTTCGGCGGCGGCCGTGAGCCATTGACTGCGCGCTGTCCGGATCGCCATGCAGACCGGACACGTGCAGGGCGCCTGCGCATGAGAAGTATCGCTGCGTGCAAGCGGGTAAATCAGATCGCGTACCGCGCCGACGCGCTCGCCGGCACTGATGGTTGCCGGCGTATCGAGCGCTGCGATCGCAGCGCGCGCGCTCGCGCGCAGAAGGCGCACCAGGCGACCGCGCAGCGGTGGTTCCGTGCGCTGGACGAGAAGCTGGGTATGGACGAAACACAATGGCGGCAGTGGCGCATGCCTGCCGCTCTCGAGGCCGTGCAGCACTCGGGCCACGGCCCGGCCTTCGCTGCGGTGAAAATACGCACACGCCGGGCAGCGGCCACGAGCGTTGAAAAGAATGTCCTGGAGCAGTTCGTCCTGCAGGACCGTGCGTTCGAGCAATGAGCCGAGATGGCGACCCGCTTCATGCATGGTCGCCTCCAGCGCGCGCGGCGCTTCGCTGTCAGGCGATGCGATGAGGGCGGCATGATCGGAGCAGAATCCCATGCTCGTCGCAATAGTTTGGGCGAGTGCTGTTCGTGCCCGTGCATCGCGCATCAGACGCCCGAAGTATCGGCCGTCCGCGTCGGCGAGCTGCGCGCAGATGGTGCAGCCCGGATGTGCGGCGACATCGACGTGACGCCCGGCAGTGTGCTGGTTACCGGCGGAACTGGCATTGCAGGCCGGGGATGATTGCGTTGATCGCATGGCAGTCACGTTCAGGTTCTGCTGCTTACGTGACCTGAGAATGGCTGCGCCAGATGGCCTACGGCTCACCCCCAGGGGTCCGTAGGCATCATTAGCCGCGAAGGGAGCGCGCAGCGGTTCGAGGGAGGATGCCATCTCCTGCTGCGCAGTCTATCGTATCTCGAAGCCGCCCTGCAATGCGGGCGGCGAAGCATTGCAGCACGCTTGCCGAGGCGCGCAAATCCGTTGCGACCCACGGGAACCGGCGATAAAATTTAATCACACTGGTGGAGATGGCATTCTCCCTGACCGCCCTCCTGGGCTGATGATGCCTGCTGGCCTGTTCGAAGGCGGCACTGGCACGACCACCAGTTCCCTTCGGCCAGACTGTGCCCATCGCGCGTGGCCGTCCCCCGCTGTCCAGGTACGGAAAGTTCAATCCGGTTTTCGTTGCGACGGTCGCGCAAAACCTTGCGAGGCAAGTCGAATGGAACTCGACGTAAAGCACATCGAGGCCTGGGAGGTGCATGCAGGCCCCCCTATTCCAGAACACATTCACGCAATACGTGCCTCGGGGTATAGCCGGACGGGGCTGCACGGACAACGGAGGCGGAACGATGGACCTGCGTGAATACGAAAACGCGAAGTTCGAGCTCGCCGAACAGTTGCGCGCATTATCGGAGGCGGCGAAGGACAAGGGCGATCCGACAGGTGAGAAGATCCGCGATCTGTTTGTCCGACTGGCGGAAGACCGGTTCAACCTCGCAATCGTCGGGCGCTTCGGGCGCGGCAAGAGCTCCCTGATGAATGCCCTGATCGGCGTGGAGAGATTGCCGACCGGCATTCTGCCTCTCACGTCGGTTATCACGACTGTCGTCTACGGAAGTACCGAGAAGGTGATCATTCATTACGAGGGGCGACACCTTGCGACGGAAATCACCCTCGATGAACTGCCGCAGTTCATTACACAGCGCACCAATCCGGGTAACGTGCGCGGCGTCAGGACGGCCGAAGTGCAATTGCCCGCGGAAATCCTGCGGCGTGGATTTCATTTCGTCGACACACCCGGCCTGGGATCCGCGATCGCGGAAAACACGCGCACGACCGAATCCTTCCTGCCGGAAGCGGACGCGATGCTCGTCGTTACCAGCTACGACAGTCCCCTTTCCGAAGAAGAGTTTGCGGTTCTGCGTCTCGCGGCCCGCTATGATCGCCGCGTCTTCATGGTATTGAACAAGCAGGACACCGTGACGCAGGCGCAGCGCGAGGAAGGTCTTGCTTACGTGAACGAGCAGTTGCAGCGCGTGCTTGGGCCCCGTGCGTCACCGCCGTTTTCCGTGTCCGCGCGCGATGGCCTTGCAGCAAAACTGGAGGGTAATCCGGAAGCCGTGCGGCAAAGCGGCATGGCCGGTCTTGAAGAGGCGCTGGTCAGCTTTCTGCTGGAAGGCAAACGCCGCGCATTCCTCGCGAGTTTCTGCGAGCGTGTGCTCGACGTCACCCGACTGGATCCTTCGGATGCGGCATTTGCCGCAGTCGCTCTCGAAGTACAGGAGTTTCTGCATCGGCTCGAAGCCGACAGTGGCGTGGCTCATCTTCCGCGTCCCCACCTTGCGGCGTCGACGGTCGACGTGGGTTCGCTGCAGGAACTCGAGCCATGCGAAATCTGCCAGCGGATCCAGTCGGTCAGCTTCGACTTTCTATGCCGTTACCAGTATGAACTGAGCGTCAGTACGCAGTCGCAGAACCGCCACGCGCAGGCAAGGGGACTCTGCGTCACGCACACGCGACAGCTTGCCCAGCTTGCGTCGCCGCGCGGTGTCGCGGTGGGCTACCCGGCGCTTCTCGAAGCGCTGTCCACGACATTGGAGCGCGCGGCGCGAGCGGCTTCGGTGGGCGTACAGGACGTACTCGATCGCAAGGACGTGTTGCCCGGCACATACGAATGCGCATTGTGCCGGCTCTGCATGGATACGTTGCATGAGTCGGTCGTGGATATCGCGCGCAGCCTGCGGCAGGACACGAAACATCAGGCCGCGTCGCTGTCCGGTATCTGCATGCTGCACCTGCCGGCCCTGGTTGCGGCGCTGGAGGATGCCGAACTGACTGAGCGGGTGCTTACCCGCGAGGCAGCGATTCTATCGAGGCTGGCCGACGATCTGCGGCGCTACGCAACGAAGCACGATGCCATACGCCGGCAGCTCGCCAGCGCCGAAGAGACGGAGGCCGCCGACAGGACCCTCAAGCTGATCGCGGGGCTCGCCAATGTTCACGTGCCGTGGAGCGAGGAGTAAACATGCGGGACAACCATCCTGTTGCGATCGGCGAGGGCAGTCGGACATGACAGTCGGCCTACTGCCGGATCTGGCTCAACGTGTGCAGCACGCGCCCAAGGTCCTCGATGGTATCCACGGCAATTGCCGCGGTGAAGCGCGGCCCCACCGTGGATGCCCAGAAGCCCTTGATATTCACGCCGTTGTCCGCGAGCCGCCGGATGATGAGCGCGGTCAGACTGCGCCGCTCGGGGCCCTCGATCCGGACCAGATGCAAGCGGTGACCGAGGTCGAAGCCGGCGTCGCGGGCCGCATTCTTTGCCCTGTCGTCAGTGCCGGGGGCAATGAGGACACTCCCATGCGCGCGATCCAGGGTGTCGAACCGTGCAAGTACCAGCGCCAGGTCCGCGCCGGCGCCGCCCAGCGCTTCAAGCTTGTCGGCCAGCCCTGACGGCTGCACGCCGATCTCGGCACGCCACGCGTCGAGCGTTTCAACGGAGAATTCCATGTCCATCTCCCGTGCGCGGCCGTCCGCTGAAAAGGCTGGACGGCAATGCCGTCACCGCGCGGCCGCTGAGCATCCACGCGGCTGCGCGTCCTCTTCATTCGCGAGCCAACCTCGCACATCCTTTCTGGAAGGTCACCGGAAGCGGTTTGCTCCGCACCCTCCAGACGTGCTGGTGAGCAGGCATCATCAGCCGGACAGGCAATTGGGAGAATGCCATCTCCATGTTTCGAGTGTAGTGCCCGGGATGGCCTATGGCAACGTGATGCCCCGCGGGGTAAATCGGGCAAAGGAGTGGACGGATGATGGGCGAAATCCATGAACGAATCTATCGCGGCCTGGTGATTGCGGTCGAACTCGTGCATCAATCCTCCGGTGCCATCGCCGCGCATGCGCAGACCCGGGTTCTCGCGACCGGCGAGACGGGCCCTCGATTCAACGCCACACTTGCGTCGAATACCGATGCGCTTCTGACGGTTTATGGCGAGATCGAGGAGGCGATCGACGACTGGCTGGCGCTTCGCGCGAAGCAGTGAACATGAAGAAAGGATGCGCGGCCCGGAACGGCTTGTGGCCTTTGCGCGCGAAGCGTAGGATTTGACTTTACGGAGATGGCATTCTCCTGAACCGCCCTCCCGGGCTGATGATGCCTATAGGACCCTTCATGGGAACCTGAGGCTCGCCCGGCGACTTCGGTGGAGTCTTTTGCGCCCTGCGGGGATTATCGACGACCTCCCTGTCGTTTCTGCAAGGGCCGCGCTTTCCACTTTGCACCAACCGCTGTTTCGCACGTTCGTCTGCGACGGTCTTTCTGTCGCTGTGCGCATCTGTTGCGAACAGGTGGCCAAACAGGAAGTCAGGGACCTGTCGTCGACGCAGCTCAGGATGCCCACACAGGTACGTATGGACGTCACAGAGAATTTTCGAAAACTTTCCCGGGCGCGCTCGCTGGTTCCCGATGCTTCCCAGATGGCGGCGCTCGGACACCTGCAACGATGCCATGAGGGATGGCGTACCTACGAGGCGGAGATTGCCAATCCGCTGCGGCGCCTGCTCACACACCCCGAGCCGCCGAAGGGGATCTACCTGTGGGGAAGTGTCGGGCGTGGCAAGACGCTACTCATGGACTGCTTCTACGCGGTCGCGCCGGTCACGAAAAAGACCCGGCTTCACTTCCATGAGTTCATGCACGACGTGCATCTATCGCTCGAGGACCTGCGCGGGCAGTCTGATCCGCTCGACGCACTCGGGCGGCGGCTGTCGTCGCTATACCATCTCGTCTGTCTGGATGAGTTTCATGTGTCGGACATCGCGGACGCGATGATTCTCTACAGGCTGCTCTCCACGCTCTTCGAAAATCACGTCCAGATCGTGGCGACGTCCAACTTCTTTCCTGAAGACCTCTATCCCGACGGGCTGAATCGCGATCGCTTTCTGCCCGCGATTGATCTGATAAAGGACAAACTGGAAATCGTGGAGGTTGACGGCGGCGTCGATTATCGCGAGCGAACGATGACCAGAATGAAGACGTATCTTTTTCCGCTCGGCGACGAAGCCGAGTCCGGCCTCGAGGCATCGTTCGACGCACTGGCCGGCGGACCGGATGAAAATCCGCTGCTGAACATCGAGCGACGCGAAGTAAGGGCGCGTCGCCGCGCAAATGGGGTGATCTGGTTCGACTTCGAGACGTTATGCGATGGCCCACGCTCGCAGAATGACTATCTTGCGCTTGCTGCGCGCTTCAAGACCGTGATGGTCTCGGGCGTGCCGCGGATGACGGCGCAAACGGAAGCGGCGGCGCGGCGGTTTACGTGGCTCGTCGACGTGCTCTATGACCATAACGTGAAGCTGATCGTGTCGGCCGCCGTCGCACCGGACGAGCTTTATCCGGGCGGACCGCTCGCAGGCGAATTTGCGCGAACGGTGTCGCGTCTCAAGGAAATGCAGTCCGCGTCCTATCTGCAAAATGCGCGGCGTCCGGTCGCGGCTGCGTGGACGCGGGGGCCGGGGTCGCAATGTGACGATACGGTGAGGAGCACATGACATAGAACGTCCGGTCGGGAGGGAACGCATGAACTGCGGCATTGAAGATCAGGCGCATGTCCGCCTGGAAAAACTGCGCCGGGACGTCAGCGCGGCGAGAGAAAAGGCTCACGAGTATCTGACCGGACGGCAGTCTCCATCGGGTGGATTCTGCTTTTATCGATCCAGGTACACCGATCATCCCAACATCGCGGATACAGCGTGCGCAGTGAGATCTTTTGCGATTCTCGGTCAACCGGTTCCGCACGCCGATCGGGTGGAAGCCTTTCTCGGTGGACTGGGAGTGAGCTCGCAGCCCGAGTATCTGTTCCACCTTGCCACGGCGCTAGACGAGCTGAAGGCCGATCCGCTGGCCGCCGAGGTCGCGGGATCGATCGGCAGACTCCGTTTTCTCGCGGTACCTGCTCGCGAATTCCAGCAGACTGGCTGGTTGGAACGTACGCGCTTCGTCGCCCATCTGAAGAAGAGGGTGGCTCAGGGAGACGACGAAATATCGGCGATCGCGGAATACGTGCGCGACCAGGCAGTGGACGGCGGCTTCGGGACAACACCGAACCTTTGGGATACATGGCTTGCGCTGGACATCATGCGAATCGCGGGTGCCGAGATGCCGGATGGGACGGCCAGGTTCGTCGACCTGTTGCAGGGCGGGCCATCGGGTTTCACGCTGTGTCCGGATACGCGAGTGTCGACGCTCAACACCGTCTTCGCGGGCGCGCAGTGCTGCGCCATGTTGGGGTTGCCTGTCCGGTATCCGGTAGCCGCGCTTCAGTTCGTTCTCGCCTGTCAGACAGGAAATGGCGGGTTCGCTGCTTCGCCCGGTGCACTTCCCGACCTCGAGTTGACGGAGCGCGCGCTCAGGACGATGAAGCAACTCGGTGTTGTCCTGTGGCCGGGGTGAGTCGTGCGTTGCTGCAGGATTGACTTGACGCCGCGAAGTCCGCTTTCTATCTTTTGCCGTGGGGATGGAGTTCCCCCTTAATCGCCGTCAGGCTGATGACTCCTACCGGTGACGTATCTGATACGTCGGTATTTCAACGGGTGGGATATCGTGACGGTCGAAATTATTTCTTTCTTGCCAGCTATTCGCTTCGGCGGGCAGCGTGTTCTTCGCCCACAGCGCAAGGCCACGAATGCCTTCAATGATGCACTCTGTCTGCGTGCACGCACGCTGTCATCCGGATTGCCGCAAACGCCCGACGCCGGGCCTGGGAAGAGGGGCGGCCATGTCCACTGACACCAACTGGCTGACCCAGATCGAGCACGACTGGATTCTCCTCGCACGCAACGATCAGAGGCTGAACGTCGGACGCTTCTACCGACACATTCTGACTGCGTACAAGGCGGGCTTTGTTCCACTGGAGTCGGTTGCCACGACCGCGAACGCGCTACTGATCTCGACCATTTCCGGCGCCGCGGATCTGGGTCAACGATTACTCGGGCAGGTCGGTGTCGACCGTCATCCCGCACTGAGAATCGTCCATGCTCTGGCGCTTCTCGACGGGAAAGGCGTCGCCCCGGACATTGCCGAGGCTCATGTCGTCATGCGTGACGTACTGTGTGACAGCGAGCTACCGGAACAGCTCAGGGGACTGGTTTTCGTAGTTCTCGGCGACAGCTCGAGACTTGGACGGGAGGGTGCGCCGGATGCGAGCGAGGCGCTGCGAAATTATGAAAGGGCCTTCCGCTTAGGCATCAAACAGGTTGCCTGGAACATGGGGTTGTACTGGGAAGGGCGTTGGGGAATGGCGAGGGGCGAAGATTTACTGCCTGATACCGCACAGGCACTGATGTGGTACCGGCGGGGCGTGTCGGCCAGCGAGAAATGCGCGCGCAGGGTTCTTGAACTGACAGACAAGGCTCTTCTCTACGAGACAGGTCAGCCAACCGGTTGAGCGGGTCCGTGAAATGAATCGTGATGGACGGATCAGCGGTGTCAATCTTGATGCGGGAGTAGGGGAAATGCCAGGGAAACACGGAAAGGGAGCTTCAAGGCGGCATCTGACGCGCGAGATGTTGCTGCCAATTCCAGCTGCGAAGGCCCAGATGCGCTCCATGCGTGCACATCTTGCCCTTGTCGCGATGCGCAAGGGGCAGGGAAACGGCAGTCTCGCGGGAGAGCTTGTCAAGTCGGTGTACATGACGTGGCTTCTCGCGCGAGATTCGGGAAACACTGATCCCACGATCTTCGAGACCGCCGAGATGGGGCTGCGGCGATGCATCGAACGTGCGCCTCAGGGTGGGCTCTGGAAGGTCGACGAAGCTGCGTGCGTCGCTCTCGAGGCAGTGTTGCGCATGCAGGACGAGCAACTTGCAACGATACCCGCTCATCTGCTTCGGCGAGCAGCCGCAAAAATGGAGCGCGTTATCGATTCGGGTCGGCTCCCCTCGGTGCGAGACGCGCATGAACCGTCGGCGGCACCGGACGTCGCGCGGCACTAATCGGATTACACCCAGCGCAGCAGGAAATGCAGCCCGATACCGACGAGCACGATGAAGATCAGAAGCGTCAGAAGTCCCTTCAGCATGTTGAGTGCGCGATGAAAGGCCGTGAGATGGACGAAACCATAGCGTATCAGGAGATATCTGCTTTGCCGTCGGCCGCCAACTGGAGTTCATCTCGCGTGATCGCGTAACGTCTGCACGGCACACCGTTGTGCAGGCCGTCCCAGCGATGCGTCATGCCCAACCTGGATGCCACGCGTATCGACGCGCGATTCTCCGGATGAATGTCGGCTACGATCTCCCGCAACCCGAGTTCGCCCAATGCATAGCTTGCCACCGGGCGTGCCGCCTCCGTCCCATAACCGTGCCCCCATGCATCCCTGTTTAGACGCCAGCCGATCTCGATCTCGGGTCCGACCGCATCGTACGGAATGAGCAGGATCCAGCCGAGAAAGCGGCCGGAAATCTGTTTCGAGAAAATCGACCAGTAACCCAGTCCTTCGCCGAAGTTCGCTTCAATCCGACTCTTGAGAAAGTGTTCGTGCTCCACAAGATCGTCCCAGGGTCCCGCAATGAATTGGACCACCTCGGGATCCCGATCCATGGCAAGACAGGCGTCGAAGTCTTGCAATGTTCTGGGTCGAAGCTCCAGGCGGTCGGTGTGGAAAGTTGGAAGCGGCATGGCTGGCATCGGCAATTTGCGGCAAGGAGAGACAGGTTAGCACTCTCTGCCGGGCACTCATTTATTTGCCGCTGCTTGCGCTGAATCAATTGTTCACTACGGCGATGATCGCATTGCTATTGCCGATAGCAACAGACGCGAGCGTGCATGCTAGAATCATCGCACTACGGAGATGGCATTCCTCCTTTAACCGCCGGCCCTCGCCGACTAATGATGCCTACGAGTTCCTGGCTCAGGAAATTGTAGGTACTCGCCTGTAGCGTCCTGCTGCCCGGATTTGAAATTGCTCAGATCTGGTTTCAACGATCATTGAATGTTTGTCCGTTATCACTCGGGGCGGCGTACATGCGCCCCGCGCCAAAGACTGCCGGCACGCCGCAGCAGGCGTGGCACCCGCGTTGCTACGTCCAGCCGTATATGACACGTACTCGTTTGTTGCAGGAACCTCCAGAGGAGAATTTTTCATAATGCCCCAAGGCAGTCAGATAACGATCTTTGCAAGCCGGAACATCCGAAAAGGCCACCAGCAGGTCGGAGAATGGATTCTCGAAACTGCATCGGCGCTCGGCATACATGGCGCGACCATTGTCGAGTGCAGCGAAGGCATTGACTCGCACGGGAAGGTCCATGCCGCTCATTTCCTCGAACTGGCGGATGAGCCAATCGCCGTAACCGTGGTCGCGCTGGACGAGAAGATCGACTCGCTGCTGGCGGAACTGGCCAAGGGCGGTCCGCGGCTTTTTTACACGCGAATTCAGCTTGAGTTCGGATACCTGGGCGAACCGCAGAAGGAGAAGGCAGATGAACTTTAATCTTATCGAGGCCGGCGACAATCTCCCGCATGAAGTCAACGCGATCATCGAGATTCCCGCGCAAAGCGCGCCGGTGAAGTACGAGGCGGAAAAGCGCCTTGGTCTGCTGAAGGTCGACCGGATTATCAGCACGGGCATGCGCTATCCGCAGAACTATGGGTTCGTGCCGCGTACGCTGGCGCGGGACGGGGATCCGCTGGATATCATCGTTTTTGCGCCGTATCCGCTGGCACAACTGTCACTTATCGCGTGCAGGGCGATCGGGCTGCTGAACATGACCGACCAGGCTGGCCCCGACGAGAAGGTTATTGCAGTGCCTGTCGACAGCGTATGTCCGTCGACGGCGCACATCCTGAAACTGTCGGACCTCGGTCAGCACGCGCTCGACGAACTTGAGTTCTTCTTCCGGAATTACAAGGCGCTCGAGCCGGGTAAATGGGTGAGATTTGAAGGATGGGGTGATGAGCACGACGCGGTTAAGGCTATTGAGGCCGCGGCCGACGCATTCGTTGAACATGAGAGCAAAAAGCACCACGGGACTTAGGATCGGGCATTCAGCCCTGCATGATGCTACCGGCTGCCGCGGTGCGGCTGGCCGCGCTGACGTCATCTGGAGCCGTCGATGAGTTACAAAGACATAGTCGTATTTCTCGATGCCGGCCGCTCCACTGCAACGCGGCTCGATGTCGCCGTTTCGCTTTGCCAACGGTTCGACGCGCGGCTCATCGGTGTGGACGTGAGTACACCAGAGGCGTTCGCCGGTGAATTTGCCGACGTGGCCAAGGGGCTCGAACCCGCATTCGAGGCGAAGATCAAGGAAGGGGCGATCAAGGGCGAATACCGTGTCGCCGAGAACCGCACGTCGAGCTGGAAGGACTTCTATGCGCATTACGCCGATCTGGTCGTCGCGACCGGGCGCGACGAAGACTCGGATGATCTCGTCGCCAGAGGCATTCCGGACGATATCGTGATGAGCGCGGGCGTTCCGGTCCTCGTTCTCCCGCCGATCTGGGGCCCGGCAGCCATTGGAGAAAGCGTGGTCATCGCGTGGAATTCCAGCAGGGAATCGATCCGCGCATTGCACGACTCGCTGCCGATTCTCAGGCACGCAAAACGGGTGACGATATTTGAATTCGCGCCGTTCGTCGATCACGTCGATTCCGCGCCCGGCCTGGTGCAGGCCCACCTGAGTCAGCACGACGTCAGCAGCGAGATTTTCACGTGGCCGAATGCGTCGGACATCGCGCCGATTGATGCGCTATTTTCATGCCTCGAACGGCAACAGGCCGATCTGATCGTGGCCGGCGCCTTCGGGCACCCGCGGCTGATCGAGGCCCTGGTCGGCAGTGCGAGCAAGGATCTGCTTCACAATCCTTCGGTTCCGGTTCTCATGTCCCATTGAACCTGCCGGAGGCGGCAGAACGATAAAAAGCATCGTCAATAGATCTGGAAGGAGTTTCGCAATGGCTGGCGTTACCCTGTTGCACAACGATGATGAAGTGCTCGATCCCACCGACTCGACCTTGCGCACGCGTGGCTCGGTCGAAGTGGACGGCAAGGAGAAAGGATCATGGGCGGAGCATCTGGATGGCACATGGACCGCGCTGCTCGACGGCGAATCGTTCAGTGCTTCGTCCAAGGACGCACTGGTCGCGCAGATCGGGACGTATCTCAGTTAGTCAGGCCGGCCTGCTGACCATTGAAAGCCGGACACCGCGTTCGCCGGACGGTGTGAATTCCCGCGTCTCGCGTGGTTGCGCGCGCAAGCTTGCCCCTTGCATGCCATTTGCCCGAAGGGTATGTTTACGAACAGGAGATGGCATTCTCCTTAACCGCCATGTCGGCTGATGATGCCTGTCGCTCGATGCGTTTTCGCGCGCCGTGCTTCACCATTCGAGGTGCTGACATGAAGCCGCTTTATCCACTTCCGCTTCTTCTCTTCCGGGCCTTCCAGTCTCGACGGCGAGATTGCCGCTTACCCCGCCTGAGCTTCTCCACGCGCTAAACGGATCGACGTCCGATCCGGTGTCGCTGCGTCGCTGCTGCGACGAGCGTGCGCTTGAACGAATCTGGGGGAGTCAGCCATGTCCGCGTTTCGTGATGCACTTAGCCAACGCATTGAAGAACTGCAAACCGAAGGGCCAGGGCGCGAATGGCTCGTTCAGACTGTCGATGGACGGGTGCTCTTCAGATGCCATTCACGCGAGGAAGCGATGAATGCACGCGCGTTAGTCGTACGACTTTCGCGCGAGGAGGTGCTGGGCCTGAAACTGTCGATTGCGAGCATCAACCCCGACTACATCGAACGCACCGGGCTGAAGAGCGCCGATTCCCGTTTTTGCGACTGGGCACTTCTGCAACTCGGACGCGTCTCCATCGCGACCGCGCCGGACGAGCACGACGCCCGCTTCGTTGTAACGAGTGAGGGCGGGCATACCGTCAAGGGGCGAACGCTCGCCGCCGCGCTTTTTGGGCTTGTCCAGCTCTGCGCAGTCAAGGAGACCGACAGCAGCGACGAATTCAGTCAGGTCGGCAAATCATAGAAGACCGTCATGAGATATGTACTGGCGGGATTCGACGGTTCAGAACGCTCGCGCGTGGCCGTAGTGCACGCCGCACAGGTCGCGGAACGCTGTTGCGCGCGTCTGCATGTGCTGATGGTGGCCGGTTTGCCGTCGACCGGAATGGACATCGCTGTCGGCGATGACGTCATCGAAGAGTGCATCGCTGCCGTCACGGGGCAGTTGCTGACGTTGAGTTCCGAACTCGCGCTGAAGGATGCCCAGTACACGTTCCGGATCGGAGAACCGGCTCGGGAGATCGTGCGTTACGCGCGCGAATTCGACGTGCGCCATGTCGTACTGGGCCGCCCGCGGGCGGTGGTCCCGAGAATAATGTCCACCGCATGGCGGGTCGAGCGTCTTCTTGCGGGAACAGGGTGTGAGGTGATGATCGTTACGGGCCAGACAACGCTGAGCGCGGGTCGTGTGTTAACGCCTGAGCTTTCAGCGCGGCGAGGAAATATCCGGTGAATCCGGGGACGGGCGCGCATCGTCGCTGTCATGGCACTCCCGCAACTCGTCGGGCGTGGGGCGTGGACGGAAGCGGTCTATGCAGCGCGCGTCGGATGAGCGTTTGGCGCGGCAGGGTGGAGCAGGCTGGTTTTCCGACCGTTGCTCGCGCGGAAGCACCAGTGTCGGCGTCCCGCTCGCCTGGGCCGCCAGCGGTTGTGCGTGCAAACTCCAGCACGCACAGAGCAGTATGTGAACGAGGCGCCGTGCGGGAATCTGAACAGAGCGAACAGCGCAGCGCAAGAGCGGGCCGAAGTCAGAATGGTGTTTGCTGAGCATGCGCCGAAGAGGCGAATAGAAAGTGGCTATGTATGGAGGCTGTAATGGACGAATTGAGTGTGGGGACCATCATCGGCCTGTTTTTCGTATGTATGATTGTTGTACTGATCGCCGATCACTATCGTCGTGAACATCTTCGCGATAGGCTGCTCCAGCGTATGAATCACCATTGGCGCGATACCACCCGTCACCGGTCATAGTTCATGCGGTACACGCGGTAACGGAAGGAAATGCCGGAGCGGGCCGGGCGCTTCTTCTAACAGGCGTCGGGTACGCCCGTGCCCCCGCCCATTGCGCGCACGCCTGTGTAAATACAGCACTATTTCACGATTGGCGGGGTCTCGAACGTATGAAACGGCGCCGGGCTCGGGACCGTCCACTCGAGTCCTTCCGCCCCTTCCCACGGCTTGTCCGCCGCCTTCGCGAGGCGCTCACTGCGGCGGTAGGCCGGCAATGCCACTGCAAGAAGAAAATAGACCTGCGCGAGGCCGAACCCGAATGCGCCGATCGTCGCGACCTGATTCCAGTCGGTGAATTGCGCCGGGTAGTCCGCATAGCGGCGCGGCATGCCTGCCAGACCAAGAAAATGCATCGGGAAAAATGCGACGTTAAAGAAGATGATGGAAGCCCAGAAGTGGATTTTGCCGCGTGTCTCGTTATACATGCGGCCGGTCCATTTGGGTGACCAGTAATACCAGCCCGAGAACAGGCCAAAAAGCGAGCCCGCGACCAGCACGTAATGAAAATGGGCCACCACGTAATAGGTGCCGTGCAACTGGATA
Source organism: Paraburkholderia sp. (assembly GCF_047605525.1). Lineage (GTDB taxonomy): Bacteria > Pseudomonadota > Gammaproteobacteria > Burkholderiales > Burkholderiaceae > Paraburkholderia. Next base: position 67,136 of record NZ_JASGFN010000002.1, read on the forward strand.
TCGATGGGCGCCATGGCGAGAATCAGGCCCGTCAGCCCGCCAATGGTGAACACCAGCAGAAAGCCGATTGCAAAGAGCATGGGACTTTCGAATGTCAGCGATCCTTGCCACATCGTCGCGACCCAGTTGAATACCTTGACGCCTGTAGGCACGGCAATCAGCATGGTCGCGTACATGAAAAAGAGTTGCCCGACGACAGGCATGCCGGTCACGAACATATGGTGAGCCCAGACCATGAAGGACAGGATCGCGATCGATGCCGTCGCATAGACCATCGACGCATAGCCGAACAGCGGTTTGCGCGAGAACGCCGGAATCACCTGCGACACGATGCCGAATGCAGGCAGGATCATGATGTACACCTCCGGGTGCCCGAAGAACCAGAAGATGTGCTGATACATGATCGGGTCGCCACCGCCCGCCGCATTGAAGAACGACGTGCCGAAGTGCCTGTCGAACAGCAGCATCGTGATTGCGCCGGCGAGCACCGGCATCACGGCGATCAGCAGGAAGGCAGTGATGAGCCACGTCCAGCAGAACATCGGCATTTCCATCAGCGTGAGACCCGGCGCGCGCATGTTCAGGATCGTGACGATGATGTTGATACCGCCCATGATCGACGACGCGCCCATGATATGCACGGCGAAAATGGTCATGTCCATGCCCGGACCCATCTGTTCGGACAATGGCGCGTACATGGTCCAGCCGGCGGCCTGCCCGCCGCCGGGGGCAAAGAAAGAGCCTACGAGCAGAATCGCGGCGACCGGCAGCAGCCAGAAGCTGAAGTTGTTCATGCGGGCGAACGCCATGTCCGAAGCGCCGACCTGCAACGGAATCATCCAGTTGGCGAAGCCGACGAAGGCCGGCATGATGGCGCCGAAAATCATGATCAGGCCATGTTCGGACGTTAGCTGGTTGAAGAATTCCGGTCGCATGAACTGCAGTCCCGGTTCAAACAGTTCCGTACGGATCATCAGCGCGAGCACACCGCCCACGAGAAACATGGTGAACGAAAAAATAAGGTACAGCGTACCGATGTCCTTGTGGTTCGTCGCGAGCAACCAGCGACGCCAGCCGACGGGGCGCTCATGCGCGTGATCGTGCGAGATCGGGGCTACGATACTCATTGACGGCTTCTCCTCGGGTGGTTTTCAGGTGCGACGGTCGATTCGGATAATCGTTCGGCGGTACCCGGCGCCGGCTGGCCGGTCGGGATCGACGGTTCGCGCAACCGGGAGATGTCGGCCTCCAGTTGTCGAAGCCATTCATCGCCGCCGCCGGTATCGGTTTTGACAGTACTGATCTCGTGGAGCCGCTGCTCGAGTCCCGACCGCTGCGCGGCGAATGCGTCAAACAGCATGCGTGATGCCGTGACCCGCCATGTCCCGATGGTTGCAATGTGATCGGCTAGCGCGGATTTGATGATCGCGATGGCGGGGCTGTGACGCAGTGCCCTGCGCGCGCCGAGATAGAAACCCCAGCGCCCGAGGGTCGATCCGAGACCGCGCCGGATCACGGTCACCGGCAGATTCCTGGTAGCGGGGAGATAGCGGTCGAACCTGAATTCGGGGAGTTCGGGAAGGGCCGGCATGTAGCCGAGGTCGCTTCCGGGTATCTCCAGTGCATTGGCAACCTGGACGAGCGTGACGGCGGCCTGTGAGCGCAGTTGTTCGATGCGCCACGAGGCTCGCGTCGAGAGGTTGCGCGCGTAGGCAGTGGCAGCCAGTTCAAGCATCGCCGAGACGTCGAACATCACGTCCTTTTCCTCGGCCCACAGTGCGGCGGCGTTGTGAGAAACTTCGTTGATCAACGGTTGCAGGAAAGAAGCGGACTCGCACTCCTGCATATCGTCACGCGAGTGCTGCAGTTTTGCCTGCATGTCGTCGAGCGTTGCCTGTAACGATGCGGCATTCTGGCCCGGTGTTCGGGAAATGGCGCCACGCTCGACGCGTTGCTCCAGCGCCGCGCGAATCTGTGCGGCAAGCAGGTTTGCCCTGCCGGTGAGGAGGCTCGTCTGGCGTTCGGGATAACTGGCGATATAGTCTGTCAGCGGCCCGTCTTGCCATGCCTTGCATAAAGTCGCATCGGTGTCTTTTGTACTGACGAGATAAGCCGGCACGTCGTAGCGCGCCTTCCGCCACAATTCGTGCACCACATGCCCGTAGGTATGCCAGCGATCCTCCGGTGCCAGCAGATCGGCTTTCGTGACAAGCACCATCGTGTCGAGGCCGGCATGATGCAGCTCATCCACGAGCTGTGCTTCGTCGAGCGTGAGCGATGCCACGGCTGATATCAGGACAATGGCGAGATCGCAGCGGAACATGAGCGCGGGATCCACCAGCGATGCGTGTCCTGGCGCACACGAAGAGCCCGGCACATCGATGAGTGTGACACCGCGTTTAGGTATCGCCGCCGGCGTATTGAACTGTATGTGGGTGACGTGACGGCGGTTCTGCGGATTGGAGTGGGCATCGACGAATTCCGCCAGCCTGCCGCGTTCGAAGCGCTCGGAGATGGCGTCGGCAAAATCCACGCTGCCGCACTCCTGCGGGCCGTAGCTTATCTCCACGGGGACGGCGGTGGTCGGCATGGTCGCCACCGGCAGCAGCGCGGTGCCGAGAATACAGTTCAGCAGGGATGACTTGCCCGCGCTGCTTTCGCCGAATACGCCAATCGTAATGTTGCCCGACCGTACGCGCGCCGCCAATGCGTCGACGCATGATTCGAGGCGTGCGAGTCCATGCCGGGCGCTCACCTGCTTCATGTCCGACAGGCGCGTATCGAGCCCTGTCACAGGCTGCGCGCGTGCGTCGGCCGTGATCGCGGTGATGTCCTTGCGCACACCGAGATCATTCGCAATGACGAGAAGCAGATTCATCATCTCGTCGACGATCCGGCACGCGTCTTCCTGCTGTTGTGCATTCATCGCGCCGGGACCGGCACTCGTGCGCGGGTTGAGCCCGGCGGCGGCAACGAGTGCTTCGTCGATCAGCGCCCTGGCGGAGCGTTGCGCACTGGTGGCCGGGACCGGAGCCGGTATGTGCTGACGCTCCAGTATCGACGACATGACGCCACGCACGTGCCGGCAATGATCCGCGACGATTGCGTGACGCGCGGCCGTGACATCCGCCGCATGGGCGGAAAACGGCGAAGACAGGACCTCGGGGTCCAGCGTGCGCACGCATCGATTGAGACGGTCGTCGATCAGCTGGAACGTACTGAGAACACGATCCGTGTAGTCGGGAGGAAAGCTGCCGCGGCGGCTAACGGCCATGAGAGCCTCCGGTACTTTCTGCCGTGCCGGCGGTCATCAGATCCTTTAAAGGACCATCCAGCAGACTTTTCCAGCCACTGCACCAGCCGATTGCCGCGATGAGCGCGCCCCGGTCCTCGGCAGTATCGGTGTCCCGCTGCTCCCAGCGAAATGAATTGTCGAAGCGGTCCATGTGCGACGCTATGTTCTTCACCAGTTCACGTTGCGCCACTGCGCTTTTGCCGCCATTGGCTTCCATCGCGGCGACAAGATGAGGACGGCACAGCGCCGCGGAGCCATTGCCGGAGCATATTCCGCAGACATACGGTTTCCAGCCACCGCGGTTGTCGCTCGAGAAACGGATCGCGGAGCTCATGTCGCGGCCTTGTTCGAGCCGCTCGCGCGGCGCATTGCCGGGCGAGTCGGGGCCGTAGCCGAGATCGCAGATATGACAGGGACCTGACGTACGCAGGAAGTGGAGCGCGAGACGATCGGGAATCAGACTATGAATGCCCTCGTCACTCAGATGCTTTACCGCCCGGTGCATCAACTCGTTATAGAGGATCGTGCAGCCGTGTATCAGGTGAGGGCGGAAGGAGGATTCGACGATAAAAAACGCGAGGCTGTGGCGAGCGCAGAGCCCCCAATGCAAATGAAGACGCGCGCGCACGTCGGCGTCCATCAGACTGCCCTGGATGAACCACCACAGAAAATCGACCTCGCCGTCGGAAAGAGGCCGTTCAGTGGACGGCATCATGGCGGGACTCACGCGCCACCCCGTCGAGACAACAACGGCGACAACAACGGTGTCACGTGAATGCCTTCTCTGGCGTTCACCGTGCGCGACGGCCGGCAACGGGGGGAGAAATCACAGGGAGGACACATCGGATGCCGAGCTCGCAAAAAAAATGCGCAAGCCCGGACGGGGACGCCAGATAGCGCCTACCGTTCCCCGTCCAGGGACCGTAGGCATCATCAGTCGCATGGCTGCGACGGTTGGCTCGGAGGAATGCCATCTCCGCATCAATATTTTGATTCTATGACCAGCCGCAACATTTCGCAATTGGCGTCTGCGCGCTGATCGGACATCGGGCCGCCGCGGAATTTCCGGCGCTGCAGCGTTGCCAGGCGCGGCACCGCCGGCCGATATCCCTGCTAGACTGCCGATAACCTCGCGGAGATGGCATACCTCCGATCGAACTGCCGGTACGGCCGGCTAATGATGCCTACGCCTGCGCGTCCCGTCGCGCCGCGTAGGCTTTTTTATGTCCCACGGGTGCGATATGACGCAAGCATTGTTGCCATGTGAGCCCTTTTCCGATGGCGAACTCGCATTTTTCAGGCGATTCATCCGGGAGCCATCCGGTCGCAGGAACGGCATGTTGAATTGTGCGATCGAGCGATGGGGTTTCTGCCAGCGGCATACGCTCGGACTGCTTGCCGTTTGCGCGAGCATCCCGCGCGCGGGTCTCCATACGGCCGGCACGCTCTATCAGCGCGTGACGGGAAACGCGATTGCGGTGTTGCGACGCTGCGCATCGGCCGGCGCGGGGAACGCCCGATCCCTTCGCAATGACGAGCCCTGCCCGATGTGCGAGCTGGGCCTGGACGAAAATTCCACCGGCCTGATTCGACGTGAATGGCTTACGTTGCCGCATAGTCTGGAGCGATTGCAGGCGCTTCTGAACGACACCGTCGAACGCTGGTCGCCGCTCGTGTGTAGCACATGTGTTCATCTGGCGAGCGGCCCACTGTGTCGCCCGCATGCGGCTGAAGCGCTGCTGGCGGGCGGTGACGCCGACATGTCCACGCTGGACCGGCAGGTCGCCGTGCTCGACGCGCTGGACCGGCAGCTCAGCACCTATCTGGAGACGTTTTTGCCGGAGAGCACGGGCGTCGACGCAGGGGAGGGCCTGGCGGCGTTGATCGCCGCGGCGGGATGGTGCAGCGGTTGGGAGCTGTTATCGCTGGCGGTCGGGTATCGACTCGTCGGTGGTGCCGCGCATGGGTGTTGATCGCCGGCGCCTTGCAGCGTTTGCGCGCTGTGGCAACGCGCCGTGTTTCCAGTCGGGATATAGAGAACTTCAAGAGAACTTCAGGGGTAACGCAATGAATGGTGTGGGAACCAGTGTTCGACACGCGCTCGCCGCGCACTTCGTCTATCTCGACGAACTACTCGCAAAAACGCAGGCTGCTTGCGGGGTCGCTCGTACAAGCAGGCTATTTTACCGATACGAACTGGACGTGCCGCAGGCAAGCCGCTCCGCGGTGCTGGAAGGCGTCGCGCGGTTCAGACGGCAACTGGACGCGTTTGGCGCAAGATGGGGTCTTGACCTGCCGGCCCAACAGGTCCTGTCTTCGCATGCGTTGGCAGTCGACCTTCGGTTTCTCGACATAGCGCTCGAGGAGATGTCACCGTTGGCGCTTTCGGGGTACGGTTCGCCTGGTGAGGATTTCGTCCTCGATTACGAATCGCTCCGGAAAGCGTTACGCGCGGAAGTCGGGAACATGACGAACGCAATGGAGCAGGTTCATCAGCCGGATGCGTAGACGATTCCGGTTCTCTATTCAGAAGGACGCCGCGTGAACCGCCGGTGACGAATTCCGCGGCAGCGCCGAACTTCACCGAACTCAATGGCGAGAAAGTGATTTGAGCATGGCGGAAATGACAGGAAATAGCGTGTCGAGATCGGCCCGATTCCAGGAGAAAAGACGGCCTGCATCAGACCCTGTCATTCGATTACGCCATGCTACACTGCCGGCGTGGAGATGGCATTCCTCCCTAACCGCCGCTCAGCCGGCTAATGATGCCTACAGATTCCTGGGTCAGGAGCTGTAGGTTTGTCTCCACAGTCTTCCTCTCCCGGATTTGAGAACTTTTTTCAGGTCTGGATTCGATGTATCCGCCTTCCTTTGCCCTGTCCGAGCACGGCATGTCCCGTGGCGACGCGTCGTCTGCGTTACGCTCGCCGCAACCCGATCGCCGGGGCGCATTTTCGCTGGTGCTCGTACGTCACGGAGAGTCGTTCTGGAACCGGGAGCATCGGTTTACCGGGTGGACCGACGTGGACCTGACGACGCAGGGCGAACAGCAGGCTCGCCGGGCCGGCGAGTTGCTCAGACAGGAGAACTGGGAGTTCGACCTGACGTTTACCTCCGTTCTCAAACGCTGCATCCGCTCGCAGTGGCTGATGCTGGATGCGCTCGATCAGACGTGGCTGCCCGTCTTTACCGACTGGCGTCTGAACGAGCGCCATTACGGCGATCTCACGGCACACACCCATGCGCAAGTCATCGCCACGCATGGATCGCAGCAGGTGCTCGAGTGGCGCCGCTCCTTTCGCGCGAGGCCGCCTCCGCTGCCTATGGAGGACCCGCGTGACCCGACCGTCGATCGCAGATACGAGCATATTGCGCGCGCACGTTTGCCTCGGACGGAGTCGCTGAGCGATACCACGGAGCGGGTGCGTGAGTTCTGGGAAGAAATGCTCAAGCCTTCGATCCGGTCGGGCAGACGGATACTGGTTTGCGCGCACGGAAACAGTCTTCGCGCGCTCGTGAAGGTACTCGACAACATTCCCGACGCGGAAATCACGCACCTCGATATCGCGAATGGCGTGCCCCTTGTTTACTGGTTCGACGCGGATATCCGGCCGCTCGGACGATGTTTTCTCGATCTGCCGCATCCCGAAGAGTCCAACATCCTTTAACCCGGCGGTTCTGCCGCCTGACGGAGTCAACACCATGACCAGCCAACCCAAGATTGCAGCGCTCATCGCGGACGAAGTACTTGACTCGCGCGGGAACCCCACGGTCGAGGTAACGGTGACGCTTAACGACGGCACGCTCGGGCAGACCACTGTCCCGTCGGGCGCGTCCACCGGCGAATTCGAGGCGGTCGAACTTCGGGACGGTGACGCGTCGCGTTACGGTGGAAAAGGGGTGCTCAAGGCAGTCCATAACGTCAACACAGAGATAGCCAATGCGCTCAAGGGGCTCGACGCGCTGGACCAGCGGCGAATCGACGATACGCTGATCGAACTGGACGGCACCGAGTCGAAGAGCCGGCTCGGCGCAAACGCGATCCTCGGGGCCTCGTTAGCCTGTGCGCGGGCGGCGGCACAGTCGCAACGGCTCGCGCTGTTCCGCTACCTGGGCGGTGCCGACGCACACGTGCTTCCGGTGCCGATGTTCAATGTGCTGAACGGTGGCAAGCACGCGGCAAACGGGCCCGACGTGCAGGAATTCAAACTGGTGCCGCTCGGCGCGCCGACGTTTCGCGAGGCCTACCGGTACGGGGCGGAAACCTACCATGCGCTGCGCGACATTCTGTCGGAGATGGGCGTATCGACCAACGTCGGCGACGAAGGCGGCTTCGTTCCGCAGCTCGAGTCGAACATAGCGGCGATGGATGCGATCATGCGCGCGATCGAACGCGCCGGCTACCGGCCCGGCGAAGACGTTGCGATCGGGCTGGATCCGGCCGCAAGTTCGTTTTATGAAAACGGCGCGTATCACCTGGTGCGCGACGGGCTCACGCTCGCGACACGAGACATGATCGACTACTGGAAAGCATGGGTGGATGCGTATCCGCTCGTTTCGCTCGAAGATCCGCTGGCGGACAACGACTGGTCCGGCTTCGCGACCATCACGAAGGAACTCGGCGACAAGGTGCAGATCGTCGGTGACGACCTGTTCGTCACCAATCGGAAATTCCTCAAGCGCGGCATCGAGGAGGGCTGTTGCAACAGCATCCTCATCAAGCTCAACCAGATCGGCACCGTAACGGAAACGATGGATACCGCGCAGATGGCATTCGGCGCCGGTTACACCTGTCTGGTGTCGCATCGCTCAGGCGAAACGCCGGACACCAGCATTGCGGATCTCGCGGTCGCGCTGAACTGCGGACAGATCAAGTCGGGTGCGCCCGCGCGGGGAGAGCGCGTGGCGAAGTACAACCGGCTGCTCGAGATCGAGAAAATGCTGGGAAACAACGCTGTGTTCGCCGGCGCGAAGGCGTTTGCTCATTCGCGCTGACGCCCGTCCGTTCGCACGACAGTGCCGGAGAAAATGAAACAGGCAATGGCCCTGTCGTGCGGCCGCTGGTTTTGAACGCCGGCTCAGGTCTGAATTTTGCGGGTTCTGATGGACATCGGCAGCCCGGCGGAACAAGGCTCTGATGCAGCCGGTTCGAGCGCCGGTTTTTCAGGCGGAACGGTTGTCGCGGGTGGGAAGCAACGATAGAATGTTTTTCAGCGGAGATGGCATTCTCCCTTGACCGCCCTTTCGGGCTAATGATGCCTACAGGCCTGGAACAGGCACTGTGGGCTCGTCCGTCAGCTCTCATTCGCACAACGTTGCGTTCATCGCAACGCTGCGGCCTTCCAGTGTTCTCAACAGCGGCAACAACTTCCACGTCTTCGGAAATGGCGAACCTCGCCTCGAACCGACGACCGGGCGGTTGCGAACGTGTAACGGGCGAGAGCGGATACGAGCATGGCAACCTGTATTCAACGCGGCGCATTGGCATGCGGTAAGAACGCAGACAGCGGGACGTTCCGCCGTCCGCGGGTTCATACCGCGGGGGGCGCGTGATGAATTCCAGCCGCACCGGGTTTGCGCGCAAGCCGTTGCCACGGAGAACCGTTGCCACCGATCCGGGCCTGGAAACGCTGAGCGCATTCGCCAACCGGTCGGTGAGCTTGCTGCTGCGTTACGTCGCGCGGCACGCGCTGTCACATGCGTTGATTCTGGCCGGTATCGTCGCGGCGGTCGGCTGCGCACTCGCGTCACAGTACGCGATCCGGAGCCTGATCGATTCATTGGGCGTCGGCCGTGGTCATCCGTGGCTGGTGGAGCGCGCTTTCCTCGTCCTGGTTGCATTGATTTTCGCCGATAACCTTTTCTGGCGGATGAGCGGCTGGATCGCGGCACGGACCTTCGTTGCGGTCACCGGCGACATCCGCGAAGATCTTTTCGCCTACCTGGTCGGCCATGCACCAGCCTATTTTGCGGACAAGCAGCCCGGCATGCTGTCCAGTCGCGTCAGCGCCACCGCCAACGCCGTGTACACCGCGGAAAATACCGTCGCCTGGAATGCGCTTCCGCCGTGTCTCGCCGTAGTCGGCGCAATCGGCATCATCGCCTCTGTCGATCCGGCGATGGCCGCCGCTCTCGTCGCCATAGCCGCCGCACTCGCAACGGCGCTCTTCTGGTTTGCGCATCGCGGCGCGGCGATCCATCAGACGTTCGCGACACGTGCGGCATCGGTGGATGGCGAACTGGTAGACGTCATCGGCAACATGGGCACCGTCAGGGCGTTCGGCGCGATGCGGCGCGAGCATCGCCGCTTCGATGCCTGCGTCGAGCTCGAGACGGCATCCCGCCGGCGCAGTCTTTTGTATCTCGAGCGCCTGAGGCTCGTGCATGCGGTGGTGACCGCGATGCTTTCCGCGGGTCTGCTCGGGTGGGTCCTGTGGCTCTGGACCGAGCAGCGGGCCACCACCGGAGACGTCGTGCTGGTCAGCTCGCTTGGATTCACCATCCTGCACGGTACGCGCGATCTCGCGGTCTCGCTCGTGGATGTCACGCAACACGTCGCGCGGCTGTCCGAAGCCGTCCGCACCCTGCTCGTGCCCCGTGGCCTGACGGAGCGCGCCGATGCCGTCGCGCTCGAGGCGCGGAACGCCGGCATCGAGTTCGATGACGTGACGTTTGCCTATCCGGGAAGCCGGCCAATCCTCGATGGATTCAGTCTGCGAATCCGGGCCGGAGAACGCGTCGGGATGATTGGTCCTTCGGGAACGGGAAAGACCACGGTACTTGCGTTGCTTCAGCGTTTCTACGAACCGCAGCGTGGCTCGATTCGCATCGACGGCCAGGATATCTCGAGGCTCACGCTGAATAGCCTGCAGGACGCCCTTGCGGTCGTTCCCCAGGACGTATCGCTGTTTCATCGCTCGCTGCTGGAGAATCTGCGCTACGGAAAACCCGAGGCAACGGAGGAAGAAGTGCGGGTGGCCGCGGTTCATGCTTCGTGCGCCGATCTGATTGCCTCGTTGCCGGAGGGCTTCGATACGATCGTCGGCGACCGCGGCGTGAAGCTGTCCGGAGGACAGCGTCAACGCATCGCAATTGCAAGAGCGATTCTGAAAAGCGCGCCTGTCCTTCTGCTGGACGAAGCAACGTCTTCCCTCGACAGCGCATCGGAAAGCGCAATTCAGGCGGCCCTCGAACGGTTGATGGAGGGGCGAACCGTGCTCGCGATCGCGCATCGGCTGTCCACGCTGCAGAATTTCGACCGGATCGTGGTGGTCCATCGTGGCCGCGTCATCGACGAGGGGAGTCCTGCTCAGCTCGCCGCGCGCCCCGGCATGTATCGCGACGTGCTCGCGCGTCAGATGCAACGGGCCGCGCCACGGCGCCGAGCTGATCGCGAACCGCCTCGTCTCAACGCCGGGCCGGCGGGCAAACCATAGTCGAAGAACGATCGGGAGAGAAAAAATGACATTCGACAGCATATTGTTCAGGGACGGTCGCGCGGCTGACACGATCGATGGCGCGAGCGAGCCGGAGTTCTTCGGTGATCTGAATCTCGATCAGATCATCGATTCGGTCGTTCACGGCCGCGATGAATACAATCTCAAACCGTTCTTCTACGTGGCACTGACCGATATAGACTCCATTAGCTACCGCCAGGAAGTCATGCGTGACCTCGAGCGCGATGAAATCGTGACGGTCATCAACACCTTCGCGGCACAGATGCGGGCGATGCGGGCCGAGCTCGGCGTCGCGGCCAAGCTGTATTTCCGGTGGCAGAAGCGACGGTACTTCCTCGACGGCGTGCGGACTTATTGTGCCGCGATAGTTGCATTCGCGCGGGACCTCGAGGCGGCGGCTCCACGCTCCTCGGGCCTCCTGGCATTCATGGAATACCTCAAAGCCTATGCGAATGGCCCCGAATTCCTGGCAATCAAGGAGGAAGAAGCGCGTATCCGTGACGCGCTGGCGCAGATTCGCTACAGCGTCCTCATCAAGGGGAATGCCGTTACCGTGCGTAAATACGCCGGCGAGATCGATTACAGCGAAGATGTGCAGAAGACTTTCGAAAAGTTCAAGCAGGGTAAAGTAAAAAGCCACAGTACCGAGATACGGGACTATCCGGAAATGGGCCATGTCGAAGCGAACGTACTCGACTTCGTCGCGCGGCTTCATCCGGAAGCATTCGGGCCACTCGACGAATTCTGCAATGCTCACGCCGGTTTTATCGACCCTGTCGTCGAGCGGTTCGACCGCGAAGTCCAGTTTTACGTGGCGTATCTCGAGCACATCTCGCGCCTCAAAGGCGTGGGCCTGTCGTTCTGTTATCCGGAGGTGCTGGACGTGTCCAAAGCGATCCGCAGCATGGACGGATTTGACCTTGCGCTCGCGGAAAAACTGCGGCGCGAAGATGCGCGAATCGTCTGCAATGATTTCTACCTCGAGGGTGACGAGCGGATCATCGTGGTGACCGGTCCCAATCAGGGCGGCAAGACTACTTTCTCGCGTACGTTCGGGCAACTTCACTATCTGGCGGCTATCGGTTGGCCGGTTCCGGGTCGTGAAGCCAGGCTGTTTCTCTTCGACCAGATTTTCACGCACTTCGAGCGGCAGGAAGACATGAAGAACCTGCGCGGAAAGTTGCACGATGATCTCTACCGGATTCATCGCATCCTGGGGCGTGCGACTACCCGGAGCATCATCATCATGAACGAGATATTCAGTTCGACCTCGCTCAAGGACGCGCTCTATCTGAGCCAGAAGGTGATGGGGCGGATCATGGAACTGGATGCGCTGGGTGTCTACGTGACGTTCATCGAAGAGCTTTCCTGCCTGAGCGCGCAGACGGTCAGCATGCTGAGCGAGGTTCAGCACGATGCGATTTCGTCGAGAACGTTCAGGGTGCTCAGGCGCCCGGCGGACGGCCGGTCTTATGCGCTATCTCTCGCGCGTCAATACCGGTTGACCTATGACCAGCTAACCGAACGGATCGGATCATGAAAGCCCATCTGATGTACAGGGATCAGGACTTCCTGCTGGCTGGCGATCTTCCATGGGAAGCCGATACGCTCATTGCAGATCTCGAGCTGAACACGCTTTTCTCGGCAATGGCCGCGGACGACACCTTCCTGTTCGACGTTGCCCGCAAGGCTGTGATGACGAGTCTTCGCGACCCACAGCAGATCGTCTATCGGCAGGACGTGTTGCGTGATTGCGTGGCGAACGCAGCGACGGTTCGCGCGCTATACGGCATTGCGGTCGAAGCCATCGAGATTGAGAAGAAAAGCTACTTCGGCTTTTTCAGCCATTATCCCGCGGCCATCCTGAGCAGCGCCCGCGAATTGATGCAGGCTTTCATTGCGGTGCTCGTCAAGCTCAGGCAGGTCGCCGACCAGTCGAGTGGCGACTTCAAATCGGAGGGGTTCAGGAATTTCTTCCTGATGATACAGCACGAACTGGGCGACGATTATTTCGAAACGCTCGACGAACATCTGAAGGAACTGCGCTTCAGGAACGGTACATTGATTAGCGCCGCGCTTGGGAAAGGCAACAAGGGCATGTCCTATGTACTGCGCAAGCCCAACGAACTCGACCGGAATCTGTTGAAACGGTTTTTCGAACGAAAGCCGCCGTCACTGACCTTTCATATTGCGGACCGGGATGAAGCGGGTGCGAGAGAGCTATCCGAACTCGAAGGGCGCGGCATCAATCTTGCCGCCGACGCTGTCGCGCAGGCGGCCGATCACGTGCTGAGCTTTTTCCGCATGCTGCGCACCGAGCTGGGCTTTTATATCGGCTGTCTCAATCTAGCCAACGAACTGGCCGCCAGAGGTCAGAGCGTGTGCTACCCGGAGCCGGCGCCTCTGGCCGAGCGTCAGCATGTCTTCGAGGGACTGTATGACGTCTGTCTGTCGTTGCGCCTCAAGACCGCTGTCGTGCCCAATGGCATCGATGCCGATGGCGCCGAACTGGTCGTCGTCACGGGTGCCAACGAGGGCGGGAAATCGACCTTCCTGCGCAGTATCGGGCTCGCGCAGATGATGATGCAGGCCGGAATGATCGTGGGCGCCGGATCGTTTCGGGCAAACGTCTGTGAAGGTCTGTTCACGCATTACAAGCGGGAAGAAGATGCGTCGATGACAAGCGGCAAGTTCGACGAGGAACTGGTGCGAATGGACCAGATTGCGGATCGCATCGTTCCGGACTCCATCCTCCTCTTTAACGAGTCCTTCGCCTCGACCAATGAACGGGAAGGATCCGAGGTAGCGCGGCAGATCGTTTGTGCATTGCTCAAAAAGCGGGTCAAGATTTTCTTCGTGACGCATATGTACGAATTTGCGCACGGCATGTACGTAACGATGAAGACGGGAGCCGTGTTTTTGCGAGCCGAGCGACGGGAAGGCGGTGAGCGGACATTCCGCATCTCGCCCGGAGAACCGCTCGAAACCAGTTATGGCGAAGACCTGTACGAGAAGATCTTCACGGAAGACACGCATGCAACGGAAAACGAAACCCCCGTCGCGCAAACCTGATACAGCCTGGTGCGCATATCCGGAAACTCGCGCATAACCAAGGAGAAAACATGTCAATTGCGAACATGGACCGTTCCGCCGAAGCATCGAACAAGGTCATGCCGGCCGCGGAGTCGAGAACGGGCTCGCCAACGGCGGCCTACAAACTCGTCGAACAGATGCTGGCGCGAGCGGATATCGAAATCGGCGGTGAACGTCCATGGGACATCCGGCTGCTGGCGCAAGGCGTGCCCGAACGTGTTCTTGCTCAAGGCAATCTTGGATTGGGTGAGGCGTATATGGAAGGGCAATGGGAGTGTGACGAGCTCGACCAGTTTTTCGCGCGGATCATGCGTGCCCACATCGACGAAGGGATTCATCCATCCCGACTCGTTTTTCACGCATTGCGTGCCCGGCTTCTCAATCGGCAAACGGCGCGGCGCGCATGGAAGGTGGGACAGGTCCATTACGACATCGGCAACGCCTTCTACGAGGCCATGCTCGACAGCAGGATGACCTATACCTGCGGTTACTGGTCGGGCGGCGCACGCACACTGGAGGCCGCGCAGGAAGAAAAGCTCGACCTCATTTGCCGGAAGCTTCAGTTGAAGCCCGGAATGCGATTGCTGGATATCGGCTGTGGGTGGGGCAGCCTGATGGGCTTTGCAGCAGAGTACTACGACGTGAAATGCGTGGGCGTCACCATTTCACGGGAGCAGGCGGAGTGGGGAAAACAGCGGTATGCGGGAATGCCGGTGGAGTTCAGGCTCCAAGATTATCGCACGCTCAATGAGCGGTTCGACCGCATCGCGAGTGTCGGCATGTTTGAACACGTCGGCGCAAAAAATTACCGTACCTATATGGAAGTGGCGCATCGATGCCTGCACGACGACGGCCTCTTCCTGTTGCATACCATCGGAAAGAACCGCCGCCAGTCGACGCCGGACCCGTGGATCGACCGGTACATCTTTCCCAACGGCGAATTGCCGTCGATCGGCCATATCGGAGACGCCGCCGGCGGTCTTTTCGTGGTCGAGGATCTGCATAACTTCGGTGCTGACTACGATCGGACACTGATGGCCTGGCATGCGAACGTAGAAGCCGCATGGCCGCGGTTCGCGAACCAGATGGGAGAGCGCTTTCACCGGATGTGGCGATACTACCTGTTGTCCTGCGCGGGCGCATTCCGCGCACGTGACATCCAGCTATGGCAATGGGTGTTATCGAAAGAAGGCGTCGTGGGCGGTTATCGGCGGCCCGCGGTCCGCTAGGCTGATCGTCGCAGGCGTCGCGGACTATTTGACGCGCGAATAGCGTATCGCCGATGCACCCGCAACTTATGGACGTTGCATGAAGCGTGGTGACCGGATAAGGGTTAGGGCGAAGATAACTGTCTTCGGGGTTGCGCTATGCGTGACCGAGGCACTTTCCTTTGTTCTGTCCGCCGTCGCGAGAATATTTGCAGTCGATACGTCACCCGTCGAGTTTGGAATTTTTGGTGCTATTACGACGGTACTGGTCGCCGGCTGGTTGCAGATGGATGCGCAACGCGCGTACGTTGTGGCGGACAGGAGCGGCTTCCTGACCCGCGATGAAACGCGCACCAGAGTGAAGTCCGTGAAGGAGGGCTGTCCGAAGTTGTGGCTCGTCGTTCTGTACCTGCAGTTACACCCCGAACTGATGGACGGGTAGCGTGTCGTGTCATTCACAATAGCGTAGCGCTGTACAGTCGGCATGCTGCTGCGTGCACATCCCGCCGTTCTAACGTGCGATGGCGAACCGGCTGACGGTGGCGACCACGGTGACGGTTGCGATGCCCAGTATCGTCATGACGAGCGACGCCGATACATGGATAAGAACCTCGCCGGCAGCCCATTTGAGCTTGCCCTGCTGTAGATCGGCCACGACTTCGGCGGAGAAAGTGGAAAATGTCGAAAGACCACCCATCAATCCGGTGATAACAAACAGCCGCCATTCCACTGGGATTTCAGGGAGCCTGCCAAAAAAGGCAATGGCGACGCCGATGATATATCCCGCGATGATATTCGCGGCGAGTGTACCTAATGGCAAGTCCGGGAACAGAGCGTTCAGGCGCAGCCCCAGAAACCATCGGAACAGAGAACCAAGAGCGCCGCCGAGGGCGACCGCGAGAATTGATGGATACATGCGATGTGCCTCAAAAGATAACGTACACGAGCATAGGTCTTTTTCAGCGACTTCTGCTCAGGGCGTTTTCAGGCATCATCGGCTCAAGTAGAGCGGTTAAAGGAGAATGCCATCTCCAGTACAGATTTTATCATCGACGTGTCGGGCGTCAAAGTGCGGCATGTTCTCTAAAAGCAGCTTTTTTTGCGCTTTTGCACACACGTATGTCGCATGCTATTCTTCACGGGCGGAGATGGCATTCTCCTTAACTGCCGCAACTGCGCGGCTAATGATGCCTACGAGTCCCGGCGTGGAAATCGTAGGCGTTCGCCAGAGCGTTCTGCACCCGGCTGCTCCCACATTGCCAGGTGCTCATCGTGATTCCATTTCAGACTTCGCGAGCTTGTGCTTCGTCCCTGCGGCGAGTCAACGCGCTTCGCGGTACGCTCAATTCCCGTATTCCGTTGTCGTCATTGCGTCCACACGCACGCGCGGCGTCAGTCCATCTTTCCCGTTCTGTGACCATGAAGTCGAGTGGACTCAAGTGACTGAAGAGAGTGCGAGTGGCATGCGTTTCTGAATCAGCTTTCAGGAAATCCGACTTACGCTGGAAAGTACCAGGCTCGTTATTGTGGTGGGCTCGCGCGAACGCTTGCGGCATGGCGACAAGTGGCGGTATGCTTGTCAACAGGAGATGGCATTCTCCTTAAACGCCAGATGAGCTGGCTGATGATGCCTACTGTTTCGTGCATGGCATTGCACGGTAAATTACATCAAACAGTAGGTGCAAAAATGAGAACTCTGTTACGCCTCGTTCATCGCATTGGCCGGTTCGGTCGCCCATCTCCCGCCCACCTCGACTTTCATCGGCCTTTCGTGGGGCGCGCGTTTCATGCATCGCTTTCCGTTGTACCCATTAGCGTGCGGCGCCCACGGGGATCACGGTCGTCTCGCGATTTGAGCTAGCGCGCGACAAACGGGGCGGCGCTTCGCACGATCGCCGTCCGGACACGAGTTCGATATGGAACGGAGATGCGATGGAACAACAATCTGAAAAGCTTGTACGGCCGCCAGTCCAAAAACTGAAACTGGCTCATGCTCCCGAGCGGGGCATGGTACTCGGACCTATTGGTGAAGTCGCGCAGAGAACATCGTCGGACGATGGCCCTGATCCGGCGAAAGAAGAGATGCGCTTTTGCGATTGGGCCTTTTCCCGTCTGGGTCACGTTGCCGTGTTCAGATTTTCTGAAGGCGGCTTCATGCTGATCGCGGCAGACGGCGCGCGAGCGCGCGGCCATACGCTTGCGATGGCGCTTCTTGCCATGATCGAGCAGCAAGGGCTCAACCATCGTCGCCTGGTGTATCCGGAGACGAAGGGCGACACTCGCGCGGCGTGAATTGCGGCGAGCGCGGTGAACGGCAGGGGCTTCCCCTGAGGCAGACTGAAAAGCAGCGGCGTCACGGGTTCGTCTTCCCAGCCTTGCGGGTGTCGGAAGGGGGAATCAGCCTGAGCTGCAGGATGCTTCGCGCATCGACCTGGACCACCTCGATTGTCCAGTTGCCGATCGTGAGCCGTTCGCCCGCCGATGGCAGGCGCTTCAGATGAGCGAGGACGAGTCCGGCAGCGGTCTTGTAAGTGGGTGGCCCCGGGTCTTTAATACCAAAGTACTCCGCGAGATCGTCGGCGGGTAACTGGCCGGACGCCAGATAGCTTCCATCCGACTCCTTTCTGATCTGGGTGCCGCCGCCTCGATGTCGCTCCGGCTCGGGGACGTCTCCTGCCACTGCTTCGAGAACGTCGGTCAGTGTCACGATACCGACGACCGTCCCGAATTCGTCGACGACAAAAAGCATTTGAGCTCTGGCCGGCTTCAGTGATCCGAGCAATTCGAGGATCGACGAGTTCTCGGCAACGAATACCGGCGGCTGGCAGAGCGACGCCAGGTTGAGTTCGCCGGAGGACATGACGGTTCTGAGTATTTCCTTTTTCGCGGCGACACCGAGCGGATGATCGACGTCATGCCCCTGGGTAACGATGAGTTTGGAACACGGCGACTCGGCGATACGCTTTTTGATCTCCTGCTCGGACATCGCGATGTCGACCCATTCCAGCAATCGACGCGGCGTCATGATCGTACGGGCGCTCCGAACCCGTAACTGGAGGATGCTCTCCAGCATGCTGCGTTCGGCTGCCTGGATCGTGCCGGAGCGCAACGCGCCCAGAATGACGCTGCGGATCTCCTCGCCGGTCGTGGAATCGTCTGCCTGCTCCTGAACGTCAAACGCCTTGAGCAGCAGATCGTTGGAACGGCCGAGCAGCAGGATGAACGGGCGCCCGAGCGTGATGGTCCATTCCAGCGGACGGGCGATCACGGCCGCCCACCGTTCGGGGGCGGCCAGCGCTATCCGTTTGGGTGCAAGCTCACCCAGCACCAGAGTGAGGTAGGTGGCGATGACCACCGCGATAATGGTCCCGGCCGGGGACGCGTACGCGGCCGCGCCGGGAATCGTGGAGAGCGCGGCCGTGAGGGATGCGATAAATGCATTGACGCAGAATGTTCCCGCGAGAATGCTGGTTGCCGTGATGCCGCACTGGACAGCTGAGAGAAAGTCGCCGGGTTCCTGCTTGAGCGATGCAGCCAGTTTTGCGTTGGACCAGTGCCGGTTCGACAATGCATCGAGCCGGGCAGGACGGGCTGCCACGAGCGCCATTTCAGCGATATTGAAAAACGCCGTTAGAGCCACGAAGAAAAGAAATAAGAATATCTGGACCGATAGCATCCGGTTTCTCCTCGATTCGTGCGAGCCGGACCACGGCGTCGCGAGGTAAGGTCATCGGGCCGCGCGCGTCGTATCCGTCGCGCCATGCGCTTATCCGCCGCCCGGCAGGCGTATGTCGACGAGGACACTGTGTCCCAGCACCAGAATGAAACCGGCGAAGAGCAACAGGCCTGCCTGCCAGTCCATCATGCCGACCACCCGGTGCCATCCGAAATGCAGGCACAGCGCGAGGGCGGCGGTCCACGCGCACACCTCGACGGCGAGCAGGATGGTTCGGGAACGCGTACTCGCCGGAAATCGGACGACGTCGGCCGCGGGCATAGCATGCAAGCGGCCAGGCCGCGGATGCTTCGGCACGCCGTCGCGGCACGTCTGGATGAGCCAGCAGGTCGTAGCGAGATAGGCCGCAACCAGTGCCCAAAGCACGGAAGCAGGATGGCGCCAGCCGACGTTCAGCATCTCGCTGACCTGAAACGAACCGAGCGCCGCAAACAGCGAACCGGCGATGATTCGCAGCGTCGAGTTGGTGATTGCGACCCGACTGTTGGCGAGGTCGATGGCGAGCCGCCAGCAGACGAACAGCAACGCGATCGATACCGGCATCGAAGCCGCGATGGGCAGATCGCCGTTATTCAGAGCGGCGACGAGAACACCGGCCGCGAGACCGACGAGCGGCCAGCTACACCTGCGCTGTTTCGCAGGCGTACCGGAGGAATAGTCCGGCGGCGGAGAATTCTTCAGCGGCGGCACGAAACTCGTCAACGACGGCCGCAGGTGCAGCCCAGTGGATAGCAGTATTGCCGGCCTCAACCATGCGATGCCCACGATCAGCAATACGAGTGCCGATCCCAGATCGGTCACCGCGCGGGGCGTTTTTCCCGGCAGGTTGAGGCGCGCGTATTCGAGTACCAGTGCCGTGATAATCGCGACGCCCGCGGCGGCGGCCGTGAGCCGGAGCAGATCACGGCGGGTCGTGACGGTTCGGCGAATCGTGCGCAATAGCCAGCTTATGCCCGCGAGTAACGCCACCGCTTCAATAAGGGGCTCGCCGATCGACAGGGGACTGGTCATACGTGACCCCGCGCACTTGCCGGGACTGCTGCGCGGGAACGATCTGCATGGCTGGGGCCGACTGCCCCGCATGCGGTCGATGAAACAGCGGGAATCATCAGGAATGTCCGGTTCTGTGAGCCTGACGAACCCGGACAGGGCGACGACGGCGCGTGACCCTACGTCCCATCCGGGAGACGTAGGCATCATTAGCCGGGAGGCGGTTATACGGAGGAATGCCATCTCCGTGAATCTATTCTATCGGCCTGGAGAAACGGCCGCAAATAGCACGGCCGCAATACTGCCATTCCCGGGCCGGCAGGCGCGCGCTAACTCTGCATGCCGGGAACGTCGATGCCGCCCATCTGCAGAAGCAACAGCACGTTCAATGCAAGCACCAGCAATGCCGCGACGATGGTCAGGCCGCCAATCAGGAACCCGTTCCGGTAGCGTCCCATGATTTCCCGTCGGCAGGTGAACCAGACCAGCGCGACAACCGGAAACGGAAGCGCGAAACTGAGAACGACCTGGCTGCTCACCAGTGCTTGCGTGGCGTTGCTTCCGAGTGCGACTACGATGAAGCTGGGGATCATCGTTATTGCACGTCGCAGCCATAGCGGAATACTGAAGCCGACGAATCCCTGCATGATCATCTGACCGGCGGCGGTACCCACGACCGAACTCGACAGACCCGAGGCGACCAGGGACACGAGAAAGACCCCGGCCGCGGCCTTGCCGAGCAAGGGCGCCAGTGTGTGATAAGCCGACTGGATTTCGGCGACTTCCGGATGTCCGGCATGAAAAGCGCCGGCTGCCGTGAGGACCATCGCTATATTGATCAGGCCCGCGACTGCGAGAGCAATCGTCACTTCGATATTCGAATAGCGTAATATTCTGGCCCGCTCCGCGTCGTTTTTTACGGGTGCCCGGCTCTCGGTCAGTCCGGAATGAAGAAAAAGCGCGTGCGGCATGATGGTCGCGCCGATGATCCCGACGGCAATCGTCAGCGCGGTGCTGTCGGGCAACCGCGGCACGATCATATGTGGAAAAGCCGCGGCCCAATGGATCGGCGTGATGAACAGCTCGACCAGATAGCACAAGCCGATCACCCCCACCATGGCACCGACCATCCTCTCGAGCGGACGGAAGCGGTTCTTCTGAAACAGCAAAAAGCCGTAGGTCGCAATTCCGACGATGACCATCGCGACTAGCAACGGAACATGCAGCAGAAGTGAGAAGCCCAGTGCGCCACCCACGAATTCAGCGAGATCCGTCGCCATGGCGGCGACTTCACTGACGACCCACAGCAGCAGTACCAGGGGTTGAGGAAAATGCTCGCGGCAGAGCTCGGCAAGATTGCGCCCGGTGACGATTCCCAGTTTTGCCGCAAGCGCCTGAAAAAGCATGGCGATAAGATTGGCAACGACGACTACCCAAAGCAACGTGTACCCATAGCGCGCTCCCGCCTGGATATTGGTCGCGAAGTTGCCCGGATCGACATAGGCGACCGACACGACAATCGCGGGTCCCGCAAAAGGAAGCAGTAGAGCGATGCCATGACGCCGTCCTTCGAGCGCCTCGCGAATGGCTATCGTCGTACTGTCGGTCAGCGGTTTGGCGACCGGATGATTGTCTTCCTGGTCACGAATGCGTTTGTCCATCGCCTGTCTTCCTGTTTTTTACCTGGGCGCCGTGGCCCGGCGAGCAATAGCTGTACCCGTGCCGGCCGGGTTTCTTTCCGGCTGGAGGCTAAGCGACGTTTTCCCGAATGCTATTTCCACACGATCGGCGTATTGTCGATCGACAGGTAAATCAAGGAGGCACTCATGCGCATCGTTCTGACCCGTCACGGAGAGGTAGAAGGTATCGATCCACCGCGCTTTCGCGGCCGGATGCAGCTCGCGTTGACAGACCGGGGCCGACGCCAGGCGGATGCTCTGGCAAACGCGGTGGCCGCGCGCTACCGGCCCGCGGCGATCTACAGCAGTCCGATGCAGCGCTGTCGCGATACAGCGGCTGTCATTGCCGCGGCATGTGGCGGCACCGCGTGCGTTCAGCCGGGTATCGACGATCTCGATTATGGTCAATGGCAGTGGAAAAGCCACGACGAAGCCCGTGATCAGTTTCCGGGCGAATTCGCGTTGTGGAAGACGGCGCCTCAATGGATGCGTTTTCCAGGTGGGGAGTCACTGCAGTCCGTGGCGCTGCGTACAGCCGACGCGGTGCGGGAACTGCTTCAGTCGTTCGGGAACGATACGATCGTCCTCGTCGCTCACGATAGCGTCAACCGGGTGCTGCTGACACAGGCACTCGATCTGCCGCTGTCGGCCTACTGGCGTATCGAACAGGGGCCATGCTGCATCAACCTGGTGGACATTCATGCGGACGGTACGACCACTGTGCATAGTGTCAATGAAACGGCGCACCTGGCAGGTGTCGTGTAGAGATGGTTACTGCTTTTGCACGTCCGACAGACGTGCAAAAGCAGTCATCGCGTTGATCAACTCGTTCCTGGCGTCGTCGGGGGAGCCCCAGTGTTCGAAGCGCGACCATCTGCCATGCTCCAGTACCTTGTAATTGACGAAGAAGTGTCGAAATTCGTGGAGCAGGTATTGCGGCAAGTCGTCGACTGAATGCAGGTTGATCGTGGTGGCGCACACTGAGTCCACGGGAACCGCGATCAATTTGGCGTCGGCTCCCTGCTCGTCGGTCAGGTGCATCGTACCGAGCGCCCGCGCCTCGATAACGGCACCCGGCACGACCGGGAACGGTGTGATAACGAGCGCATCCAGCGGCCGGCCGTCGGGCGCGAGCGTATCCGGGACAAAGCCGTAGTTGGCCGGATATCGCATGCTCGTCATCATGAACGTCTCTACCCGAAGTCGTCCGGACCGCGGATCCGCCTGGTACTTGACGGGCTCGCCAAAGGCGGACATTTCGATGATGACGTTAAACGTCGATGGGGCATTCGAGCCGCTGCCGATTTCGTCATGGGGCATTGCGTTATCCGTCCTGTTTGCGTGGCGAGCAGACTGTTGATCGCTAACTTTCCGGGAGGGAAAAAGACACCCACCGGAACACCAGCCGGTGATTCCGTTGCCATCGAAGAGGGGGAGTGGTCTGCCACAGCGCCCCGATCCGGATGGCTGTAGGCATCATCAGCCGGCGAACGCCGACGGTTTGCGGAGAATGCCATCTCCGTAAAATACCTTTTCACTTTAGCCAAACGCGTTGCTATTCGCAATGCTCATTTTTACCACTCGTTTTTACCGTTTGGCCTTTCAGGCCCGGCGTGTCGTATGCCGTTGCTGTCGGTGCAATGGCGGCCTAAAATCAAATCGATAGTGTGGTAGTGCGTTGGACCACGCTATCGTTGGCGCTGGAATCTGTCCGGCGCCCGACTGCGCGTCTGGAGGACATCATGCATGACGTGCTTGTGGGATACGACGGATCGACTTCCGCTCACCATGCGGTCGATTTCGCACTGGATCTGGCGGAGCGGCAGGGCGCCCGACTGCATATCGTGGCGGTCGCGGCGACCCCCGATTGGGGCGTGATCGACGTGGAGAAACGTGATCTGATTGAAGCGCAGGAGAAGCACAGCAAGATGCTTCTCGACGAGCTGAAAGACAAGCTGCGACCCACGTCGGCTTCCGTTCACCTCGAGATGATCACCGGACATCCGGCGAAAGAACTCGTTCTGTACGCGGAAAGACACAACATCGACCACCTGGTAGTGGGGCACCGCGGGAAGACGGCGTTCGAACGCTGGTTGCTCGGCTCGATCGCAAGGCAGGTGATTGCCTATGCGCCCTGCTCGGTGACGATCGTGCGCGGCCGGTCCGAACCAGGCTGACTTGCCGGACAAGGGGTGCGGAGGCTACGTTGTGTCCGGCTTGCCGGTCAGCGTCTTCTTCAGCCTGAATCCCGATGCCCCGATCCATGCCGCGAGCAACGCGACAACCGCGCCGATTCCAGCCACCACGATTCGCGCGGCCCCGTGCAACGGCAGGTACGCGGCGATGCCTGAGGCAAGCATCGCGAGCAGGACAGTTGTCGTGACCGCCGCGACCGTCTGCTGCATCAGGGCCTGGTTTCTCGTCTTCTGCGCGGCGGAGTCGACGTGGGCGCGCGCGACACGTCCCGCGTACTCGACCTCCTCGACGACATACAGGAGCGCCAGTCCGACCGCCACCGGACGCAGCAGGACCAGGGCGGGTCGCGTCGACGTCAATGCGAGCGCCAGCTCGGAAATCGCCAGCACGCCGCCGATGATCGTCACGCCGAGTGAGGCACGCTTTAACCCTGTCAGGAGCAGCACGGTCGCCCCGATGGCAACGGCGGCTACCGGCCATCTGTGGACGCCCACGAGCGGTACGCCCGTCGCTATCAGGATTGCGAAAACCGGCAGGCGCGTCATGAATATCTCCCGCCGCCAGTGGGCGGCCACGCGTGCAGCGCAAGCGTTGAGGCAAGCGGCTGATCCGGGTCCCATTCGATCACCGCGATTCCACGCGCGCGCAGCCGGCGAAGGTGTGCGTCGCGCTCGAGTGCCCATAGGCGCAGTGCCGTCTGATTCAGCCGGGTTTCGGGCAGTGCATCGTGCATGAAACCGAGCGGGCTCACGGCGAGCATCGCGACCTGGTAGCCGCGATGCGCGAGATCGAGGGTTGCGTTTTCAAAGCGCGCGTCGATGAGCGGCGTCACCGCAAGAACCAGGGCTTGCGGCGGCAACGCTGCGCGCGGCACGTAGTTCAGGTTATGCGAGACGTAGGTGAACACCACGTCGCCCGGCACGATCGCGCCAAGCAGCCGATCGAGCTGCGCGCGTCCGGATCCCGGCCTGAGCCAGCGCAGATATCCACCCAGCTCGATCATGCCGACGCGGTCGCGTCGCGCAATGCACGTCACGGCCAGCGCGGCGGCGGCTCGTGAGCAGGCGTCGAGCGTCGAGCGCGGACGCGCGCCGGCCACGGCAAACGTATCGACCAGCAGAATGACGTCCGCGCTGCGTTCGGCATCGAACTGCGTCACGTAAATCTGTTGACGACGCAAGGACGCGGGCCAGTTGATGCGTCTGATGCGATCGCCGGCGGCAAATGGGCGAACCTCGTCCGGCACGATGCCTTCACCGGTCTGGCGTGAGACGTGGTTGCCGAGCGTGGTGCGCGTGCGCAGGGGGCGGGGCATGTGCTTCAACGCGACGATGCGCGGATAGACGAGCACCTCGGTTGCTGTGTCGATCCCGGTGTCGCGAGTCCACAGACCTGTGGCGTCGGACTGGCGAATCATGACCGTTGTGATCGGCGCGCGTCCGCTCAGCATCGCCTCGAGCTCGACGCGTTGCTGAAATTCCTTGCGATGCGCGAGGCTGGTGATCCATCGCACGGAGGCCGTGCCGGATTCGGTGACAAGGTTGGTGGGCAGCGGTACAAGCAGGTCGACGAGCGCGATGGATGCATCGGTCGCGAGCCGGATGTTCAGCACGACGCGCTCGCCTTCGATTGCGCGCGGAGGCAGTACTTCGAATTCGAGCGAGATCGCCGGCAACGCGCCGGGGCGGGGTGCCAGCCACAACGTCACCAGCGAGGGTACGGCGACGATGAAGAGCGCGGGCTGTGCCGTCAGTATGCCCAGAACGATTGCACAGCCCGCGAGCGTCAGCAGGGCGGCGGCGAGAGGCGAAGGACGGGCGGTCATGACGGGCGTACGGAGGGTGACGGTACGCGTTCGAGCAGATCTTCCATCACCCGCCCGGTACTGATACCGCTGACCCAGAGTTCGGGCCGCGGGACCAGCCGGTGCGCCAGCGCCGGCACCGTCATCGCCTTGACGTCGTCCGGCGTGACGTAAGCGCGCCCATCGAGCGCGGCCCAGGCACGCGCAAGGCTTTGAAGCGCGAGGCTGCCTCGCGGCGAGGCGCCCACCGAGATGCGGTTGTCCGTGCGCGTCGCCCTGACGAGATCGACGATATAGTCGCTCACCGCGCCGTCGACATGGACGGTTTCCAGTATCTCCTGCAACGCGATGAATTCCTCACGCGACAGCAGCGGCGGGATATTCACGACGTCGGCTCGCCGGTCACGGCGCCGGCGCAGGATCTCACTTTCCGCATCGCGCTCCGGGTAGCCGACGGCAACGCGCATGATAAAGCGGTCGAGTTGCGCTTCGGGCAGCGCATACGTGCCTTCGAACTCGATCGGATTTTGCGTGGCAATCACCAGAAACGGCGGTCCGAGCGGACGGGACAGACCTTCATAAGTCACCTGCCGCTCCTGCATCGCCTCGAGCAGCGCCGATTGCGTCTTGGGCGTCGCGCGGTTGATTTCGTCGGCAAGCAACAGATGCGTGAAGATCGGGCCGCCACGAAATTCAAAACGTCCGCTCCGCGCATCGTATATCGAGCTGCCGGTGACATCGCCGGGCAGAAGATCAGGCGTGAACTGGATGCGCTTGAATTCCAGACCGAGCGCCTGGGCCGCGAGGCGCGCGATCAGCGTCTTCGCAAGCCCCGGATTGTCTTCGATCAGGATGTGGCCGTTCGCGAGCAGCCCCGCGAGCAGGGTGCGCAGAACAGCGTGCTTGCCGACGATGACCTGTGAGAGCGCGTCGAGCACCGCATTGCAGCGAGTCGAAAAGTCCGTCATGTTCATGGCCGTTTCGCCTCGCCGGACTCTATCCGCGCGATGAGCTGGTCAAGCGCGTCGAGCGACTGTCCCTGCCAGGGCAGACGGCTTTGTCGCGGGGGCGAAAGCAGCGGGCTTTCGTATTGACGTGAAAGCGCAACGAGGCGCGGCCAGAGAACATGCAAGAAATAGGACTGGCTGCGGATACTACCGGTGAGTTCGTCGCGCATCCGCAGGAATAGCGGATCGAATCGTGGGGCGGGTGGCGAGCGGTTCAGGCAGAGATCGAAGTTCGATGGCGGCTCGGCGACGGTCATGTTGCGCTGAAAGCGCAACGCCGCGGCCCATACGTACGCGAAGAGAACGGCGACGCCGATGCGGGCGCCGAACTCGCGATGCACCGGTGTTACCCATAGCCATGCCGCCCCGCAGATCATGACGAGCGCCAGCAGCACGAGAAAAGGGCCTGTCGCCGAGCCCCGGCGGCGCTGTTCAGTCGGTCCGCGCATGATCGACTCCTGCGCCGAGCGCGGCCCTCACGGCGTCAAGCGCGCGCCATGCGGCCTCGCGATCGGCTTCACCCACCGGTTGATTGCTGAAGCGCGCGAGTTCGAAGAGATGGGCGAGGTCGCGCACGGCGTCGACGGGCAAGCGGAATCGACGCGACGCATTTTGCGCGAATTCGTTTGCGGTTTCCGACGGAACCCGCGCCAGCCCCGACTCGGCGAGAGACCGCTCGAAACCCTCGTAGCACGCAATGATTGCGGCCTTCGGATCACTGCCGAAACGCAAGGCGTCGGAACTCGCGTCGACGGCTTGTAGCAACTGCGGGATGTGATTGTGATTCGATGAAGAAGCGGATCGCAGCCGCGTGCCGCCGAAGTGAAGCCACCATGCAAACGCGAACGCGGCTGCGGCGGCGAGAAGCGCGACTATAGCGACGGCGATGCCCGCGATCGGAGAATGAGTGAGCGCGCGTCCAGCGGCGGGTAGCGTGGCAGTGAGCGGTTCGCCTGCCATCTGTTGACCGGTCCGGGCGAGTGGTCCGGCGGCGCGTTCGCCTGACCGCAATGCCTGCACGGCGAAAATGACCAGCAACGCGGTCGTCACGAGCACCAGCGCGCCGATGACCGGCGATACCGGCGGCGGCTCGAACACTTCGTCGTAGTCGTCCGGGTCCGCAGCACGCCGCCTGCGGCGCAACCGCGCGAAGAGCCCGAACAGCAGGAACAGCGCGCCCGAACCTAGCGTGATCGCCGCCGGGAAAAACCAGTCCGGCAAGGGGCCGCCGCTGTTGGGCATCGATACGGCTTCGCTGGGCTCGAACTGGCCAGTGGGCAGGAACGCGCCGATACATATCGCGAGACCCGCCGTGCCCATCAGCGGCAGCCCTATCTGGCGGCTGCCGCTGATGATCGGCGTAAGCCATGTCGACGCGCTCGTCACTGGCGTACCCGTGCGTCTATTGAAGCCGACACCACATTGGCTTTGAGCCGTGCAACCGCGCTTGTCAGTTTCGCTGGCCCGCGACGCTCCGCGGATCTGGAAGAATATGACATTCAATCCCCGACGACGCATGATGCGAAGCCAGGGGACGACACCGGCGTGCGCCGAACCATACCCTGGCAACTCGCAGGCATCATCAGCCCACCTGGGCGGTTATGGAGAATGCCATCTCCCTTTCGATATCGGCGATTTTAGGCCGCTGCCTGGACATCCACAACCCTCCGCGAGGTTTGCGACTGCGCAGGTGAAAAGGCTTTCCCAAAAGGCCGGGGCAACTTATGAGCCGTCGCGTTTCTTCAGATAACGTTGCGGCGTCTCGCCGAGTGTTTTCCTGAACATCGAAATGAACGCGCTCGAACTCTGATACCCCAATTCGGCAGCAATCGTCGACACGGGAACATCGAGCGCGAGCTTCGCGACCGCTTCGACTAGGCGAAGCTGCTGACGCCACTGTCCAAAGCTCAATCCCGTCTCTTCCCTGAAGAGGCGAGCGAGTGTGCGCGTGCTTGCGCCGACCCGTTCGCCCCACAGCTCGATGGTGTCGGTATTCTGCGGATACGACAGCAATTCTTCGCAGATCGAGCGTAAGCGCCGGTCCTGCGGCAGAGGCAGGGTTCCGCTCGTCAACCTGGGCGCGCGCGTTAGCTCGAGGAGAAAGAGCGGCAGAGCGAGCGCCGCGCGTCGATCGTCGTTATCCGTTTCGTCGGCCAGCGCGCTCACGAGCGCGTCGAGCAACGGACTCATGTGCAGCACCTGGCATTGCGTCCACCGGTCCAACGCCGGGTCGGTCTGCGGCGCGACCCACGCCGTGCGCACGATGACCTCGCCGATCGCATGCAGTTCATGAGGCACGGTGGGCGGCAGCCAGATGCCGTGAAACGGCGGCAATGTCCAGATTCCCGCCGGGGTGAGGATGCGCAACACACCGCGCGTCACATAGATCAGTTGCGCCGCTTCATGCGCATGCCAGACCTCCCGGAAGCCGTTTTCGTACTCCCAGCTACTCGTGACCACCGGAGCCGCCAATGTGGCCCGGCCGGCGCTGTACCGCTGTCGCCAGACAGGGTTCACATTCTCAATTTCGGTTGGTTTCATCGAATTTGGGCAAAAAGTTGACCGGTTTGCGATATGGGATGGCAATACAGCGCAAACCAGTCGCCATTATCCTTGCTGCTTATCACGGCGCGCGTTGAATCATTCCGTCTTTTGACGTTAATGATTCTCATTCTCTCACGATTCATTGGCCCGGCTTATTTCTGCCGGGGCATGAAACGCGTGTCGTCAAACGGCTTTTTTATATGACTGCGAGCAGACCGGGGATGAAAGCTTCACGAAATAGTCAGTTGGCCCAGAGGGGCGTTAATGGAAGAGCGGGGCACCGGAGTATCTGGAAGCTATCCGTGATCGCGGCGGCTTGCATGGTGGCAAGCGCCGCGCACGCACAATCGGTCGGCGCCAATTCCGACGACACGACCGCGCAAAAATCGCAACCGCCGCGGAGCGCGGCACCGCAAACCGACACGTCGCTGCCACCGGTGGTAGTGTCGGCCGAGCGCGAACAGGAGACGGCGACGAGCCCGGTTCAGGGCTTCGTCGCGAAACGCAGCACGACCGGCACGAAAACCGACACGCCGATCATCGAGACGCCGCAGTCCATCTCGGTCATTACCTCCGACCAGATGCAGTCGCAGGCGGCCCAGTCGGTCGGACAGGCGTTGCGTTATACGCCGGGCGTCATCGGCGAAGAATATGGCGGCCTGAATACGACGGTCGACTACTACATGGTGCGCGGCTTTCCGAACCAGTTTCCGTTCGTCGACGGTCTTTCGACGCAGACCTACTTCACGCTGCTCGCGCCGGCAGTGGACCCCTATGGGCTCGAACGCATCGACGTGCTGCGCGGTCCGACCTCGGTGCTGTACGGGCAGAACATCCCGGGCGGCATGATCAACCTGGTGACGAAGCGGCCGACCGGCGACGCGCTGCATGAAGTGTCGATGGACGTCGGCAGCCATGGCTCGGTGGGCGGCCGCTTCGATTTCAGCGGCCCGGTGAACAAGGACGGCACGCTGCTTTACCGTTTCACCGGCGACGTGTCGAGCAATGGCTCGCAGGTCGACTATCAGACCGACAAGCGCGTGTACATTGCGCCCGCTCTGACGTGGAAGCCGTCGGCCGACACGACGTTCACGCTGCTGTCGCACTACAGCTATCGCAACAGCAGCAATCCGACGGTGGACCTGCCGGCCATCGGCACGCTGTATCCGGGACCGGCCGGGACCCGGATCGGCACCAACGTATTCGACGGCGAACCCGGTTTCAACGAAATCCGGCGCAGCGAAGCGTCCATCGGCTACGAGTTCGAGCACCGCTTCAACGACTGGCTGACCGTGCGCCAGAATCTGCGTTACACACACGTCGATCTGGATGAAGACATCGTCGGCAACGCCGGCCTCGAAGACGATCTCGCGACGATCGACCGCTACGCGTTCCAGGCGAAGTCCAGCTCCGACGTCTTCGCGCTCGACAATCAGGCGCAGTTCAGGTTCGGGACGGGTGTTCTGCAACATACGGCTCTGGTCGGCATCGACTACGTACATTCGATCGACCGCTGGGCGGAAAACGATGCGACTTCGGTGCCGTCGCTCAATCTGTACAACCCGGTTTATGGTGGCCCGATCACGCTGGGCGGGGTGGATTACAGCGTCGAGCATCATCTCGATCAGGTGGGCCTCTACGCGCAGGACCAGATCCGTTTCGGCAAGCTGGTCGCCACCCTCGGCGTGCGTCAGGACTGGGCCAGCACCGACGAATTCGACCGCATAGCGGGTCAGACGGACCAGAGCAACGACGCGCACCGCTTCACTTATCGCGCGGGCCTCGTGTATCTGTTCGATAGCGGCTTCGCGCCGTATGTCAGCTATTCGACGTCGTTCCAGCCGGGGCTCGGCAGCACGTTCGACGGCGCGGCGCTGAAGCCGACGACCGGCCAGAGCGTCGAGGCGGGGATCAAATATCAACCGCCCGGTCAGAAGAGCTTTGCGATGCTGTCGCTCTACAACATTCTGGAGAAGAACGTGACCGAGCCGGACGTCGATCATCCCGAAGGCAACTTCGTGGTGCAGACCGGCGCGCAGCGCGTGAAGGGTATCGAACTGTCCGGCGTCGCCGACCTGGGCTCCGGTCTCAGTCTTACCGCCGCCTACACCTACATGGACGGCACGATTACCGAGAGCGACCAGGGGTTCGCCGGCAACCAGGCGATGAACGTGCCGCACAACATGGCGAGCCTGTGGCTCGACAAGACCTTCCAGCAGGGATGGTGGAAGGGCTTCGGAATCGCCGGCGGCGTGCGTTATATCGGCCCGCAGTACGGGGACCAGGCGAACGACGTGAAAATGGCGTCGGTCACGCTGTTCGATGCGGCGATCCACTACGATATCGATCGCTGGCGTTTCTCGGTGAATGCGCAGAACCTGTTCGATCGCGTCTACGTCAACTGCCAGGGGACGAACTATTGCGCCTATGGCTTGCGACGCAGCGTGATCGGCCGCGCGACTTACCAGTGGTGAGCGCGGTATTACCTGAACACGTCGATGCCGGCGATCAGCCGGCGGCACGCGCGGGCCGCCGGCATCGATCATAGAAAAATTTATGTCCCTCGTTCTCTATCTGATCCGTCATTCGCGTCAAACGCTGCTGGTGGCGATCGTCACGAGCGTCATCAGCGGTTTGAGTAGCGCGGGTCTCGTCGCGCTGATCAACCAGGCGCTTGGCGCGTCCCGGCAGACGCTGGGCGAACTCGGTCTCAAGTTCCTCGGACTCAGCGTGCTGGTGCTGATCACGCGAGCCGTCTCGTCGACACTCTTCATGCGTCTCGGCCAGAACGCGAAAGCCACGCTGCGCATGGACGTCATTCGCCGCATCGGCGACGCTTCATACCAGAGCCTCGAAAGGCAGGGCGCATCGCGGGCGTTGTCCGTGCTGACCGACGATCTCGATACGATCGTCGTGTTTTTCGTGAGTCTGCCGAATCTCGCGATGCAGGGCGCCGTCATTGCCGGCTGCCTCGCGTATCTGGGCTATCTGTCGTGGCAGATCCTGCTGTTCGCGGTCGTCACGGTGTTCATCGGCTCGCTGGGATTTCATCTGGCCAACAGCCGCGCGGAGTTTCATCTGCGCAGCTCGCGCCGGCGCGAGGACGATCTGATCAGGCATTTCCGGGCGCTTTTCGACGGTGCGAAAGAATTGAAGCTGCATCGCCAGCGCAAGGCCGCGCTGATCGACGGCACGCTGGCGACGAACGTCGAAGCCGTGCGCGTGCAACGCACGCGCGGCTATGTGCTATACGCGGCGGCGGCGAGTTGGGGCAGCTTCATTTTTTTCGCGTTCATCGGCTGCGTGCTGTTCGTTCTGACCCGGTGGTACCCGGTGTCGAGCCACGTGATGTCGGGCTACGCGATGATCTTCCTGTACATGATCATGCCGATCGAGGGGCTGCTGTCCGCGCTGCCGACCGTCAGTTCGGCGAAAGTCGCGATCGAGCGCATCAACCTGATCCAGCGGGATCTGCCGCCGGAGAATACGGTGCCCGCGGAGGCGGCCAGATCGTTTCACAGCATCGTGCTCGAGCAGGTGACGCACCGCTACTACCGCGAGAAAGAAGACGAGGTGTTCACGCTCGGGCCGATCGACCTCGCGTTCAAGCCGGGCGAACTCGTCTATCTGATCGGCGGCAACGGCAGCGGCAAGACCACGCTGGCCAAAATGCTCGTGGGTCTTTACGTGCCGGAAAGCGGCCGCATCCTGCTGAACGGCCAGCCGGTCGACGAAGCCACGCGCGACAGCTATCGGCAGCATTTTTCCGCGGTATTCAACGACTTTTTCCTGTTCGACGCGTTGCTCGGCATGAAGCTCGATGGGCTCGACCAGCAGGCGAAGACGCTGCTCGAACATCTTC
Source organism: Paraburkholderia sp. (assembly GCF_047605525.1). Taxonomy (GTDB): domain Bacteria; phylum Pseudomonadota; class Gammaproteobacteria; order Burkholderiales; family Burkholderiaceae; genus Paraburkholderia. The sequence continues at coordinate 100,007 of NZ_JASGFN010000002.1, forward strand.
ATCTCGACCACAAGGTGAAGATCGAAAACGGCGTGTTTTCGACGACCGAGCTGTCGCAGGGGCAACGCAAGCGGCTGGCGCTGCTCGTCACCTATCTGGAAGACCGCCCGTTCTACGTGTTCGACGAATGGGCCGCGGATCAGGATCCGGTTTTCAAGGAAGTGTTCTATCGCCGTCTGTTGCCGCGGTTACGCGAGCAAGGCAAGACGGTGCTCGTCATCACGCACGACGATCGTTACTTCCACCTGGCGACGCGCTACGTGAAACTCGAATACGGCCGGGTCGTCGAGCACGGCCTCGGCGCCGATTTACGGCATCAGTCTATCCAGTCAAATGACTCAGCCTGATTTTTCCCGAGGTGAGCTACCCGCCGCGAAAGGCCGTCGCGACTGCCTGAAGGCATTGCTGGCGCTCGGCGCCACGGGGTTCGCATGGCCTGCCGCGGCCGCGGTGGCCGGGTCCGCGTCGCATGCCCAGCCGCGAGTCGTCTCGCTGAGCTGGGCCGGCGCGCAGATTCTCGTTTCGCTCGGCGTCACGCCGCTGGCGCTGACGGAGCGAGCCGACTATCCGCGCGCCGGCGCGCTTCCCGCGATGCCCGCGAGCGTGCTCGAACTGGGATCGCACAGCGAGCCGAATCTCGAACTGTTGCAGCAGTTGAAGCCTGAACTGATTGTCATCGACGTCAATCAGCTCGGCCTCGAAGCGCGCCTGAGCACGATTGCGCCAACCATTGCCGTCGACATCTACAACGCGCGGCTCGGCAAACCGTATGCGCTCGCGGTCGCGACAACGCTGCGCATCGCGCAGCGTCTCGGGCGCAAGCAGGCGGCGCAGGCCTATCTGCTGAGTGTCGAAGACGAACTCGCCGCCCGCGCGCGCACCGTGTCGACCCTCGGGGCCGCGCCGCCGGTGCTGATCGCCGATCTCTACGACGACGGCCGGCATCTCTACCTGTACGGGCCGAACAGCATGATGCAGGACGTGATGGATCGCCTCGGCGTGCGCAACGCGTGGCAGGGTTCGACCGGCTCGGGCTATCTGCTGCTGGGTATCGAAGGACTCGCGCCGATGGGCGACGCGCGGATGTTCTACATCAGCCACGGCGCGCGCGACAAGATCGCGCTTCACAACCTGAGCCGCAGCGGGCTTTGGCAAAACCTGCCGTTCGTCCACGCGCAACGCTTCCGGCCGTTGCCGGGTTTCTTCGCCTATGGCGCGACGGCATGCGCGGTGCAGTTCGCCAACGAACTGACGGCCGGCCTCGTCGCGCTCGACCGGCAGGCGGGTGCCTGACATGGCTGAAGGAATCGCGCTTCGCACGCCGCGGCGCTGTCCGTCGATGCATCCGGCCTGGCTGGTCGGCGTGCTGGCCTGCTGCGCGTTGGCCTTGTCGCTGCGCCAGATCGGCATGCTGCTGCCGATGCACCTGTGGTGGCCCGCAATCGTTTCCCCCGACCTGCGCGACATGCGCGAGGCCGTCGTCAATCAAAGCATGTTGCCGCGCGTCGCCGTCTGTTGGCTGGCCGGCGCGCAACTGGCATTGGCCGGCGCGATCTTCCAGCAGGTATTGCGCAATCCGCTCGCCGAGCCGACGACGCTCGGCGTGTCCGCGGGGGCGTCGCTCGCGCTGTCGACCGTGTCGCTGTTCGCGCCGCATTGGCTCTTCGTCGGCCAGCAATGGGTGGCGCTCGCGGGCGCCGCGCTGGCGATGCTGATCGTGGTGGCGCTCGCGTGGCGCCGCCGTCTGTCTCCTGTCGCGCTGATTCTCGGCGGCCTGATCCTGAATTTCTATTGCGGCTCGATCGACGCGGTGCTCACGCTGTTCCATCACGATGATCTGCAGTCTCTATTTCTGTGGGGTGCCGGTTCGCTGAACCAGAACAACTGGGATGCGCCTCGCGCGCTGCTGCCTCACCTCGTCGCCGGCGCGTGCGTGGCCGCGGCTCTGGTTCGGCCGCTGACGATGATGTCGCTCGCGGACGGCAGCGCGCGCAGCCTCGGCGTGCCGTTGCGTTTCCTGCGGCTGGCCGCGCTCGCGCTGGCCGTGTTTCTCGCGGCCTCGGTGGTGGCGACGGTCGGCGTGATCGGCTTTCTCGGCGTGCTGGCGCCGATGATCGTCAGACTGGCCGGCGCGCGCCGCTTCCGCAGCCGGCTCGTGTGGGCGCCGCTCTTCGGCGCGGTGCTGCTGTGGCTCGCCGATCAGCTCGTGCAGACGTTCTCCGGCGCATGGGCGGGCGTGCCGACCGGCGCGGCGATGTCGCTGGTCGGCGCGCCATTCCTGTTCTGGTTGCTGCCGCGCTTGCCCGCGTTGCCGGATACCGTCGACATGTCGACGCACGACGCGCATCGCACGCGGCGGCGCTTGCCCGTCTGGATCGCGCTCGGCATCGTGATACTCGCGGCGGCCGTGGTAGTCGGTCTGTTGCTTGGGGCGTCGCCGGACGGCTGGCGCTGGGCGGCCGGCGACGATCTTGTCGCGCTGCTGCACTGGCGCGGTCCGCGCGTGTCGGCCGCGCTGGCAGCGGGCTCGCTTCTCGGCGTGGCGGGCGCGATCATGCAGCGGGTCACCGGCAATTCGATGGCGAGCCCCGAAGTGCTCGGCATTTCCGCCGGTGCGTCGCTCGGATTGATCGCGTTACTGTTCGTCACGCCCGGTGCGGGCCACCTGTTGCAAACCGGTGCCGCGGGGGCGGGCGCGTTCGCGACGCTGCTTGCGATGCTCGTGCTCGGACGCCGCTATGGCTTCGCACCCGAGCGGATGCTGCTGGTGGGCGTCACGCTCGGCACCGCGTTCAGCGCGCTGGTCACGGTGCTGCTCGCAAGCGATGACCCGCATTTCACAGGGCTCCTCGCATGGATGGCCGGCTCGACTTACGGCGTGACGACGCAGGACGCGGCGACTGCCTGCATCGCGCTGCTCGTTTTCGGCGCGGCTGCCTTTGTGCTGGTGCGCTGGCTCGACATTCTGCCGCTCGGCGGGACCGTCGCGACGAGCCTCGGCGTGCGTTCCGGCGTGAGCCAGCTCGCGTTGCTGCTGCTCGCCGCGCTGATGACGGGCATGGCGACGATCGTGATCGGCCAGCTCAGCTTCATTGGTCTGATGGCGCCGCATCTGGCGCGGATGCTGGGCTTTCGGCGGGCGTCCGCGCAGCTCGGCGGCGCCGCGCTGCTGGGCGCGTTGATCATGGTGCTGGCCGACTGGCTCGGCCGCAACGTGCTGTTTCCTTTCCAGATTCCAGTCGGCCTGCTGGCGACGCTGATCGGCGGCGCGTATTTCATGTGGCTGATGTTGCGCGGCAGGGCGGCGCTATGACTGTCCGCGGTTTCTTTTCCACGTACATCGCGTATCGAACATGAATCCATTGAATGAGACGGCGAAGGCCGGCATGGCGGTGTCTCCCATCTATGAGATCGACGGCGCTTCGTTCGCCGTGGGCGGGCGCACGTTGCTGCATCCGCTGAATCTGACGTTGCCCGCGCGGCGCGTGTGCGGACTGATCGGCCACAACGGCTCGGGTAAGAGCACGCTGCTCAAACTGCTCGCGCGTCAGCAGCGGCCGACCACCGGCAGCGTGCTGTTCGCCGGCGCGCCGCTCGCGCAATGGGACAATCGCGCGCTGGCGCGCAAGGTCGCTTATCTGCCGCAACAGCCACCGGCCGCCGACGGCATGACCGTGCGGGAACTCGTGTCGCTTGGCCGCTATCCGTGGCATGGCGCGCTGGGCCGCTTCGGCGTGCGCGACAGCGCGAAAGTCAGCGAAGCGATGGCGCTGACCGACGTCGCGCGCTTCGCGGATCGCCCGGTGGATGCGCTGTCCGGCGGCGAGCGTCAACGTGTGTGGATCGCGATGCTGGTCGCGCAGGACAGCGACTGCCTGCTGCTCGACGAGCCGATTTCGGCGCTCGATATCGCGCATCAGATCGAAGTGCTGAGCCTCGTGCGCACGCTCAGTGAAAAGCGCGGTTTGAGCGTCGTGGTCGTGCTGCACGACATCAACATGGCGGCCCGCTTCTGCGACGACCTGATCGCGCTCAAAGGCGGCCGCCTGCTGACGAATGGTCCGTCCGCGGAACTGATACGTCCGGACACGCTGGAGGACATCTACGGGATACCGATGGGCATCGTCCCGCGTCCGTGCGGCGGTACGCCGATCAGTTTTGCGCGCTAGGCGCCGGCGTCGGTCCGCAACGCGGTGAGGTTCGTCAGCGCCGCGTATCCGGTCTGGCAGGGGATCCAGCAGGCGGATGCGCATCCGCCGACTGTCGCGCCGGTTAGTTCAGAACCGTGTCCGAATGCCGGCGCCCAAGGTGTTGCCGCTCGACAGATTCGAAATGTGATCGTACATATAGCCGGCATATACATCGGTGCGCTTGGATAGCGGGTAATCGTAGCTCAGCGCGGCTGTCTGGCGAGTCTGGCTCAATGGGCCGTTGTCGCGGGAATAGGCGTACGAGGTGAGCACCCTGCCCACGCCAACCGGTATCGACAACCCACCCTGTAACATATTGACGTGGAAATTACTGGTGAGCAGCTTGTTGCCAATGTACGTATATTCGCCGAACAGCTTCACGACGCGCAGGTCGTACGACACACCGAGTTGTGCCGCCGTCTGGCTCTGGAAACCTTTTATCAATTTGGTGAGGTCCCCCGGCGTGGTGCTGAAATTCAGGTACTGATAGGTCATCCCGACTGCGAGAGGGCCCCGCACGAACGTCGTCTGTGCCGAGAATTTCTTTGCGCCGTTCTCGCCCGCCTGATTGCCGAGTGCGTACATGGCCTGAGCGCTCAAACCATTGAAGCCCGGCGTCGCATATTGAACTGCGTTGCTCCACGACGTCCCGCCAGGAATGCCTTGATCGGTAGGGTAATCGGGGTAGGTGCCCAACGCGGAATAAAGCTGATTGATGGTCGGCGAAAAAGTAAAGGAGGCATAGAACGGGTTGAACTGCGCGGACTGTAAATAGAGCAGGCTGCTGAGCCGCCCCATCGTCAAGGTGCCGTAAGGCGACACCAGGCCGACATAGGCATTGCGGGAAAAGAACGTGTCACCATTGAACGAGCCGTATTGACCGTTCTGCGGGCGGAAGAATCCTTCCAGCGCAAACACGGTTTTATAACCGCCGCCCAGGTCTTCCTGACCGCCCATTCCCCAGAACGACGTCGACAAACCGCCGCCGCCCATTTGCGCGGCGCCTGAATTGCCGGGGAGCCGTTCGTAGCCGACCCAGCCATCGACGATGCCGTATAGCTGCACGCTCGACTGCGCGTAGACGTGCGTGCCTATCGCCGCGGGAACGAGGGTCGCGATAATTCGGCAGATTCTTTTCAGTGCAGTAATGCAAGTACAGTCCATTCGCATGATGTTGCCTCTCCTACTCTTTGTATTGGTGAGCGGTTATCGACGTCCTGGCTGATTTCCCGAAGCCGGTGTTGAATGCGGGCGCTGGCCGCATGACAATGCGGCAGCGTGCCGCCGCATGCGAGCTGCGAGCGATCACACGATCTTGAACAACCTGTTGTGTGGCGCGGCCGGCGCTATTGCGTTGCTTTGGCATGTCGCGCCGTCGATTTCGGCGCTACATGCAAAGCCCAGCGATTGCCTTCGACCGTGTCGTTGACGGCCGCGTGGATCCGAAAACGCGGGTACTAATTCGGCCGGTGTTCCAGCGATCTTCGGTGATACGACACCACCGAAGCCTTGAGCTTCTTGAACAGGAAGAAGTAGAGCTTGATGTATTGCCCGACCAGGATGGCGTTCATGAACGTGCCTTCCCGGATGAACTTGGGCGCCCCCAGAAACGTCAGGCCGATCACCGCGCTAATGACCAGCAACGTGCAGTCGAAGCTCGTCTTGATGTCCCCCCACTTCCATCCGGTGCGCTTGAAAAGCGTGTTGACGAACATATCGATCGGCATCAGCACGAGATTCGCGCGAATCATCAGAAACAGGCCAAATGCGAGCGCCGCATCGGCGAAGGCCAACAGGGACAATTTCAGAAAATACTCCTGCGGAGCGATCGACCTCGTCAGCATCAGGTTCAGATCCAGACACGTGGCCAGCACGAATGCCGGGATCAGCGACGCGAAGTTCTGCAGTTTGAAATCCTTGCGCAAGACCAGATAAGTCAGGAACAGCATGAACAACTCGAGAATGAAGTTGTAAGTCCCCTGGCTCAGATGCGGGTACACGAGGGTCATCGTCCGCGTCAGGCTGCTTTGCGGCGAAATGCCTATGCCGGCCCGGATGGCCAGGCTGATCCCCATGGTCAGTATGTAAATACCGATGATGTAGGTGATCCAGCGCCGTTTCAGGCTGCCGGTGTCGATAACTTCAGCTTCCCTTGCATGGTGCGCCATGACTGTCCCTTGGTCGTATTCGTTCTTTCGTACGTACCGGCAGCCTTTTTTAATGATGGGGCGCCGAGCCGTTGTGGGGGTTCCACGCAGATGTGCGGCGGCGCATGCGCCCTGCCCATCCCCGTTTACTTCGGCCCGGCGGGGCTCGGGAGCACCCGCCGGCGGTCTCCTCCTGTCAGCCTGGCGTCAGGCCATGAAACCGAAACGGTCGAGGGAGATGAACAAGGTCAGAAGCTTGTTCACGACGGGCTCGCCTTCATTGCGATTGCCCATCGCTTCGAGCGCGGCGTCGATCGCGCGGGTCGCGGTGAGCAGTTCGGCGAGGTTCATATTAGCCATGACGCCATAGATGTCCAGCGGCAGCACAGCCTTCACTTCCCTGTTTTCGGTGACGACGCAACCGCCCACGTAGGCGTCGACCTGCTGGAGGCAATGGCACATTTCCGCGCTGTCCTGGCCGACCGCGACGAAGTACGCCTTGGGCGCCGGCCAGAATGTCGCCACCGCGCCGCGATCGATATAAACGCCCTTGAACAGCCCGTTGACCACATGGCGCTTGCCGTTCGCGTAGCGCTGCACGACCGAAATCCGGTTGAGCCTGACACCCGCTACCTCGGGGACCACTTTTCCGTCCTGCAACGGCACCCACACTTCCTGGTAGAACTTTTCGTGGCCGCGGCCGTAGACGTCGAACAGGTACACCTTCGCCTGCTTGCCGTCGGCGGAGATTTCCAGCGGCGTGAGATCCAGTTGCTCCGGCGTCAGATCGCCGAGGCCGGGAACCGCGGTGTTCACCATGCCGGAATAATCGATATCGGCCTGCTTCAGCAGCTTGCGATCCTGAGCGACCAGCTCGCCGTCCTTGAAAACGAAGCGGGGGGTGATTTTCGACAGGCTATCGGTCAGCACGATATCGGCGAAGCGGCCCGGCGTCAGCGAACCGAATTTGTTGTCCATGCGGAACGCGCGCGCCGTATAAAGCGTTGCCATCTTGATCGCCTTGATCGGATCGATGCCCATTTCGGCGCACAGCGAAACGATCCAGTCCATATGCCCCTTGGTCAGCAGACGGTCGACCGAGATGTTGTCCGCGCAAAGCTGGAAGTTCTCGGCCGGCCATTTGCGCTTGACGATCGCGCGCAGCATGATCTTGATCACCTCGCTGCTGCCGACGCCGAATTTGATTTGCGTCTGAAGACCGTAACGCACGCTTTTCTCGATGTCGTCCTCCTTCCAGACATCGTGATTGGCGAACGCACCGATAGCGGGCATGTAGTTCAGCATCATGTCCGACAGCGTGGTCACGCCCCAGTGAGTGTTCATGAAACCACCCTTGGCACGCCCCAACGCCGATTTGCGGAAATCGTCGTCGTTGCCCACGCTGTAGGTCAGATGCGCGAGTTCGCCCAGGCCGATCACCGGATCCATCTTCAGCAGCGAGTCGGTGACTTCCACGGACGTTTTCTTGCCGGGCGCAAACGCAAACACGCGATAGGGCAGCCGCTCGTGGTTCCTGAACAGTTGCTCGGTGGCCTGCACCGCTTCGGTGCCCGCCGCGCTCACGAAATCGAGGCATTCGGAAAAAATGGTGGTCGTGCCGCAGGGCACGATGGCCTCGGCAAATGCCGCCGGATGAGCCAGTTGCGCATCGAAGTGGATGTGAGCGTCGATCAGCCCCGGAATCGCATAGAGGCCTTCGCCGTCGAACACCTGACGCACCTTGATAGCCGTCTCGTCCGGATTCAACGCGACGATGCGCTTGTCGTAGACGAGAATGGATCCCTGATAGACCGTTTCGCTGTGGACATCGAGGACATTCAGATTCTTCAGAAGGAGATCGGCTTCCCTTTTCCCGTTGAGAACTTCGAAAATCGCCTTCACCTGATCGTAGTGGGCAGCAACGCGGTCACGTTGACCGGCTGCGTTGGCATTTCTCTCGCTGACTTCCTGGTACATGTCTTGTCTCGCTTTCATCAATTAATTAGAGCCTGCTTGTTTCGCCGCAAAAGCCCATTCGTCGGAGCAAATGGAGAACCTTGTTTGCGACGCGGCCGGTCGTGAGCGTGATTGATCGGTGTCTGCCTGCCGGATCCAATCGCCAACTCACGCGACAGATGTAATGAAAACCGAAATCACCGTTTCTAAAAAGAAGCGTTTTTTGCACGGAGTGTGCGCTTTTCGAGTACGCTATGCCGACCCCTTGGGAGGTAGGCGACCATGCTTCATTCGAGATTGCTGCGCTATATCGACGAAGTGGCGCGTTGCGGCTCCATCCGCGCGGCCGGCGAGCGGCTGCACGTGGCCCCGTCCGCGATCAACAAGCATGTACTGCTTCTCGAGGAAGATATCGGCGAGCCGCTGTTCGAGCGCCTGCCGCGCGGGTTGCGGCCTACGCCGGCGGGCGAGATCCTGCTGGCTCATGTGCGCAGGACGATGGCGGAGTATCGCCAGGTCGAAGCGGAGATACGCGACCTGAAGGCGTTGGAGAAGGGCGAAGTGATCATAGCCACCGTGACCGGGCTGGCCAGCGGAATTGCGTCGACCGCGGCGGTGAATTTCTGCGCGCTTCACCCTCACATCAAGATTTCAATCCGGGTGATGTTCGTGCGCGAAATCCTGCAGGCGCTTGTCAGCGGCGAAGCCGACCTGGGTCTGGGCTTCAATCTGCCGCCGTCGCCGCAACTCGAAAGCGTGTGGGAAATGGATACCAGCCTCGGCGCGGTGATTTCCCCGCAGCATGCGCTGGCGCGCATGGAGTCCATCCCGCTCGCGTATTGCACGTCCTATCCGCTCATTTTCGCCGACCGGTCCATGCTGATTCACGGCATCGTCGCCGATACCTTCGCGGAAGCGGGCCTCAGCGTCGAGCCGGCGTTTCGAACCAACTCGATCGAGACGATGAAACACCTCGCGGCCGCGAGTGAAAGCATTGCGTTTCTCAGCAAGTTCGACATCGCCGACGAATATCGCAATGAGGTACTGACGTACCGGCAGATTCGCGACCGCGCGTTCAGCAAGAACGTGCTGTCCCTCGTTCGGCGCGAAAAGCATGGGCGCGGGCTGGCGAGCCTGCTGCTCGCCGAGGAGATCATGAGTGTATTGGGGGCAATAAGCGGCTAGGCAGCCGGCGGCGCGTGGCTGCGCGGCGCGGCGCCCCGGGTCCGGCGCAAAGCTAGTGCGCTTCCGTAAACAACCGCCCCCATCGCGCCAATATCTCGGTATCCACGCCCATCATCCTCAGCGCCTTCCACACCACGGTCGCCGTCGTATCGTACGCGGGAATATCCGTAGCCGTCTCGAACGCGCGCACAAGCGGCGCCGCGTGCAGATTCGTGCAGAAGGTCGTCACCGCATCCGGTCTTGCGAACGCGGCTTCGCGCATCATGATCGAGAGCTGGGTCTCGGACACTTCGGCAAAGCTGAAATTGTCCTGTAGCCCCAAATGCCGTTCGGCCACGCATTCGATGCCGAGCTTTTCGTAGTTACGCACGATCCGTTGCTGAACGTCGTCGGTATAAGGCGACACCAGACCGAACCGGCGCACGCCGGTCTTCGCGAAGATCTCGTTGAGCGCCAGTACCGAGGTGGTCGCGGGGATGCCCGTCGTCTTCGTGATCCGGCGACACAACGCCTCGTCGCGCTCGAACCCCAGCCATCCCGCCGACGTGCCGCTCCAGCCGATCACGTCCACCCGCGCGTCGGCCAGTTGACGTGCCGCCGCGAGAATCCGGCTCACATCGAACTGTCCGAGCGCCTGGTCGGACAACGCAATCTCCGTCACCGTGAAACGGGCGAAATGCGCGCTGACGTGCGGCAGTTCGCTCAGCATCGCGGCTGTAATCGGTTCGAGCGCCGTGTTCGACGACGGCGTCAGGATCCCGAGCCTGATTCGTTTGCCTGGCATCGCAGCGTCCTAGTCGGCGAGCAGCAGCTTCACGCCTTCGGCGGCTTCATGACGAAGCGCGTCGAGATCCAGACCCGGAATCACGCCGTTGTCCACCACCACGCGGCCGTTCACGACGTTATAGCGAACGCGCGTGGGCTCGCCCGCCGCCACGGGCGCGACGGCAAGGTCGTGAAAGCCGTTGAAGCGCGGATCGCTGACGTCGTAGAGCACGAAGTCCGCCGCGTTGCCGACTTCCAGCGTGCCGACCGCATCGAGACCCAGCACGCCGGCGCCGCCCGCGCTGCCCCAATGGATCGTCTCTTCGACGGTGGTCGCCGCCGCGCCTTGTGCCGCGCGATGCACGAGCCACGCGAAATGCGCTTCGTTGGTCATGCTGCCGGATTCGTTCGACGCCACGCCGTCCACGGCCAGCGACATCGGCACACCCGCGGCCGCCATTTGCGGCGCCGGCGCGATGCCGCTGCCCAGACGCGCGTTGCTGACAGGACAATGCGCGCAACCGCTGCCGGTTTCCGCGAGCATCGCGATTTCGCTCGCCTGTAGATGCACCAGATGGGCGAACCACACGTCGGGACCGAGCCATTCGTGATCGGCAACGAACTCGACCGGCAGCTTGTTGAAACGCTCCCTGCAGAAATCGACGTAGCGGGTCGTCTCGGACAGATGCGTATGCAACCGCAGGCCCATCCGCCGGGCCGCGCGCGCGACTTCGGGCAGCAGCTCGGGCGGCAGGGAGAACGTCGGCGTGGTCGGCGCGACGACCACGCGGCGCATCGACGCATCGCCGCCGTCGTGATAGCGCGCCTTCAGACGTTCGATGTCGGCGAGCATCTGATCGAGCGTCTCCGGCTTGAGCGCCACTCTGGAAAACCCCGGATGATCTCCCGCCGCCTGCAGCGCGCCGCCGCGGCACAACACGAAGCGCATGCCGAACGAAGCCGCTTCGTCGAACAGCAGATCGCCGGTTTCGGTGGTGCCGTCCGCATGATAGAGATAGTGATGATCGGCGCAGGTGGTGACCCCGGAGAGCAGCAGCTCGACCAGGCCGAGACGCGCGGCCACGCGCGCGAGATCCGGCGTAAAGCGCGCAAGGCGCGGATACGGCACGGCGGCCAGCCATTCCTGCAAATCCGCATTGATGCCGGACGGCACCGCCTTCAACAGGTTCTGGAACAGATGATGGTGCGTGTTCACCCAGCCCGGATAAACCACGCAGGAACGGGCGTCGATCACGCGCTCATCGGCGCGCGGTTCGAGATTGGCGGCGATGGCTTCGATGCGGCCGCTGCGAATGCGCAGATCGACCTGGCCCAGCCGGGCGCGCGCGCCGCTCATTCCGCTCATCACCGCAATGGGGTTCTTGATCAGCAACGCTTCAGTTTGCATGCTCACGATTCGATATCCTTTCGTTGACTACGAAGCGGCCGCCGATACAGACAGTCACGGCGGCCGCGCTCGCGCTACGTTGGCCGTTTTTCGCCGACCATGTTGTGCGCCGGCACGACGTCTTCTTCACGCGCGCCGTTGAGCACCGCGTTCAGCACCACGGAAACGAAGCAGGCAAGCACCACGCCGCTATGCAGGAAGGGTTGCGTCCAGCCGGGCATGTGCTTGAAGACCTGTGGCGACATCACCGGAATCAGCGCGGTGGCGATCGTAAAGCCGACGATCAGCACGTTGTAGCGATTGCGCTCGAAGTCCACCTTCGCCAGCGTCTGCACGCCGGCGGCCACCACCACGCCGAACATCGCGATACCCGCGCCGCCGAGCGCCGCGGGCGGCGTCGAGGCCACCACCGCGCCGATCTTCGGCACCAGCGCCACCGCGCACATCAGCACGCCGCTGATCGCCACCACCCAGCGGCTGCGCACGCCGGTCAGGATGACGAGCCCGACGTTTTCCATGAACGCGATGAACGGAAACGCCGCGAACATGCCGGCAATCGCGCTCGCCAGACCGTTGGCGCGCATGCCGCGCACCACGTCCTCCTCGCTCACGTCCCTGGCGACGATGTCGCCGATCGCGACGAACAGGCCCATGGATTCGACCATCTGCACGACCATTACGACGATCATCGTCAGCACCGGGACCAGCGAAAACACCGGCGTGCCGAAGTGAAACGGCAACGGCAGCGTGAACCACGGCGCCTGCGCGACGCTCGAGAAGTTGCTCATGCCGAGCAGGCACGCGAGAATGGCGCCCGCAATCAGGCCGAGCAGCACCGACAGATTGCGCAGGAACGCATTGGCAAAGCGGTTGATCGCGATGATCACCAGGGCGACGAACAGCGTGACGCTCAGGAAGGGCAGCGCGCCGAACTGCTGTTGCGCGGCTTCGCCGCCCCCGACCCACAGATACGCGACGGGAAACAGTTGCAAGCCGATCACGACGACGATGCAGCCGGTCACCACTGGGGGAAAGAATCTTCGTAAGCGCCCGACGAACGGTGCGGCGAACATCGTGAACAGGCCCGCGCCGATCACCGCGCCACACACGCCGGCAAAGCCGACACCCGGACTCGTGCCGATCGCGATGACCGGCCCGACGCTGCTGAATGCCACGCCCTGCAGAATCGGCAGACGCACACCGAACTTCCAGATGCCGACCGTCTGCAGGATCGTCGAAATGCCTGAACAGAACAGCGCCGTGCTGATGAGCACGATGGTATCGGCCTGGGACATCTTCAGTGCCGACGCCACGATCAAAGGTACCGCAATCGCGCCGATGTAGGCTACCAGCATGTGCTGCAAGCCGAGCGCGATCATCTGGCGCTTCGGCAGAATCTGATCGACGGGGTGTATGGCAGTGTTCATCACGTGTCTCCTGAATATCGTTTTCGATCGGAGCGCGCCGCGCGGACCTTGCCGCGCGGCATTACTTCACGCGCCGACCGGATCCCCCGTCAGGCCGCAACCGGCGCGGCGAGACAGGCATGAAAGCGGTCGGTCAGCGCGGCGCGATCGAGATCGCGTCCGATGAATACGATGCGGCACGAGCGCGGCTCGTCGCCCCATACCTGGGCCGCGCGCAGTTCGATGACGTTGTGCACGCCTTGCAGCACATAACGATGCGACTGGCCGCGCACCGCGAGAATGCCCTTCATACGGAACAGGTTCGCGGCCTCCGAACCGCGCAGCTCGGCGAGCCACGTCTGTAGCGCGTCGAGATCGATATCCGCGTCGACTTCGATGCCGACCGACGACACGCTTTCGTCGTGCTGGTGGTCGTCGTGGTCATCGGCATGATGGGCGTGATGGGCATGATCGGCATGCTCATGTTCGTCATGCTCCCCATGCCCGTCATGATCCTCATGGCCGTGCGCGGGTTTTTCCTCATGCAGCCCGTCGCTCTCGACGAGAATCTGCGAGAACTCGTTGGCGCCGACGCCGAGAATCCTGTCGAGATCGATCTGCGCATAGCTCGATTCGACGATCTCCGCCGTCGCGTTGAGTCCGCGAATGCGCTGCGTGAGCGAAGCGACCTCGTCCGGTCCCACCAGGTCGACCTTGTTGATGACGATGCGATCCGCGCACACGATCTGGTCGACCGCCTGGTTATCGCTGCCGTCGAGTACCAGATCGTCCAGATGCGCGGCGATATGCTTTGCATCCACCATCGTGACGACGGCGTCGAGGCTGACCTGCTTCGCGATCGGATCGTCGAGAAAGAAAGTCTGCGCAACCGGATACGGATCCGCGAGCCCGCTGGTTTCAACGATGATGTGATCGAGCCGGTCCGGCCGTTCCACCAGCATGCGCACGATCCGCACCAGGTCCTCGCGCACCGCGCCGACGCAGCACACGCAGCCGTTCGTCATTTCGTAAATTTCCTCGGTCGATTCGAGCACGAGACCACCGTCGATGCCGATTTCGCCGAACTCGTTTTCGATCACTGCGATCTTGCGGCCGTGCTTCTCGCGCAGGATGTAGTTGAGCAGCGTCGTTTTGCCGGCGCCGAGAAAGCCGGTCAGTACCGTGACGGGGATTTTCTCGATGTCGTGGTGGGTGGTGTGAATGTGATTCATGGCTCGTCTCCGTGTCTTCGTTCGTACTGTGATTCGGCTATCAGGCGATATACGGTGCCGGTGCGTCGGCTTCCCGCCAGCGTTTGACGGTGCCCGTGTCGAGACCGAACAGATCGAGTACGCGGCCGAGCGTGTGATCGATCATCTGGTCGAGCGAGGACGGGCGTGCGTAAAACGCCGGCACGGGCGGGGCGACGATCGCGCCCATTTCGGTCACCGCGATCATGTTGCGCAGATGCGCGAGCGTGTACGGAGTCTCGCGCGCGAGCAGCACCAGCGGGCGGCGCTCTTTCAGCGTGACGTCGGCGGCGCGTGAAATCAGGCCCGACGACATGCCGCCGGCAATTTCGGCAAGCGTTTTCATCGAACAGGGCGCGACGATCATGCCCAGCGAGCGGAATGAGCCGCTGGAAATGGCCGCGGCCATGTCGTTGCAACGGTAGGTGACGCTCGCGAGCGCGCTGACCTCGGCGAAGCCATAGTCGGTTTCGTGTGTCATCGTGAGCAGCGCGCCGCGCGAGACGATCAGATGTGTTTCGATATCGAGTTGCCGCAGCAGTTGCAGCAGGCGCACGCCATACGTGAAGCCGGAAGCGCCGCTGATACCGACCACGAGTCGCCGCGCGCTCATCGCCGTGCTCCGGTGGCGCGGGCGAGAATGTCGACGGCCCGGTGCGACGCGCGTTCGCTGATGCGCGCGCGAATGCCGTCGAAATGCGCGCCGCGCGTCGCGTCGATACCCATGCGCGACGTCGTGCCCGCCGCTGACGATGAAGGATCGAGCGGACTGCCCGGCAGGCCGTCCACGATGAACACGTCCTCGCGCGGCTGAAAATGCGTGGCGATCGCCCACAGCACCTGGGAATCGTTGGTGATGTCGATGTCGCTGTCCACCGCCACGACGTTCTTCAGATACGGATCCCAGCCGAGCAGCGCGAGCATGATCTGGCGCGCTTCGCCGTCGCGGGTCTGATTCAACGCCACGTAGCAGTGAAAGTGCGTGCCGGAATTGGGGTAGTGCAACGCGGTCACCGCGGGAAAGCGCGCCTTCAGCTTCTCGCTCATCTCCGCTTCGCGCGGCAGGCGCGCGAGCGTCAGATGCTCCGCGTACGGGCCGCCGACCACGTCGACGAGCCATGCGTCGTTGCGGCGCATCATCGTGTCGACGCGCAGCACGTTATTGGTCGAGCGGTCCGACGAGTAGCCGGTGAATTCGCCGAACGGGCCTTCCTCGGCGACAGCGGCCGGATTGATCGAGCCTTCCAGCACGAACTCGGCGCAAGCGGGTACGCCGATGCCGTGGCGCGGCGTGCGCACCAGTTCCAGCGGCGCGCCGAACAGACCTCCGGCAATCGCGCGCTCGTCGGTGCCGTACGGCACGCGTGCGGCGGCGGCCAGCATGAAGAGCGGATGCGCGCCGATCACCATCGCGACTTTCAGTGTGTCGCCGCGCGCCCGCGCGGTTTGCAGCATGCGCCAGAGGTGGCCGCGCGAGTGCAGGCTTGTGGCGAGCGCATTCTTCGCATGCCGCATCGAGCGGTGATAGCTGAGGTTCGCCACGCCGGTGACCGGGTCTTCGGCGACGATCACCGCATTGGTGACGTACGGGCCGCGGTCGGTATCGAAGTGGCGGATCATCGGCAGTTGCGCGAGATCGACGGCGTCGCCTTCGATGACCTGGTCCAGCACCGGCCCGTGCGCGACGAACGTCGGCGCAATGGGCGCGTTGGCGCGTTGCTGATACGCTTCGAACAGGCCGCACGCGTCGACGTCGAACAGTCGTCCGATGCGTGCGCGTGAAGCGAAGAAATTGGTGACGAGCGGCGTCGCGATGCCGTCTACCTTTTCACAGATCAGCATGGGGTGCTGCCCGCGCGCGGCGAGTTCCGCGACGACCGCCGTGACGTCCTGGTCGGCGCAAAGCGGTTGCGCAAGCGTCAGCACGTCGTCGGGATAGCGCTCGCGATACGCATGCGCAAAGCCATGAAAATCCTGCGTCGCGCGCAAGAAGTGATCCGCCATGTTGAACTCCGTCGAAAGCGATAACGAAAGCGGGGCGCTACGTAAAACGATCGACGCAGGCGCGGCGCCCGCGCGCCTGCGTTCAGGCACCGGCCGGCGTTACGCCGGCTGCGTCGCGTCGTTCACATAAGTGGCCTTCAGGCGTTTCTCCGCTTCGGCGAGATCTTTCGGCGGCCGGGTCGGCTCGATTCCGACCAGACGGGCGATGTTGTTGCCCATATAGTCTTCGAGACCATCCTCGTCGAGGTTCATGCCCTGCGGCGCGGGACCGCACAGCATTTCGAGCTCGCGCAGCCACATGCCGGGCTCGTTCGGCGGCGAGTCCGTGCCGAACACGATCTTGTGGCGCGGCAGTTCGCGAGCGAATTCGACGATGCGGGACTGGTAGCACCAGCCCGACTCGCAATACACGTTCGGCGTATCCATCGCCATCCAGAAAGCCTCGAACGAATAGTTGCCGCCGGTCTGGATTCCAAAGTGACCGATGATGAAATTCACCATCGGGAACTCGCGGATGATCGGATAGAACTGCGTCGGGATCGTGTACGGACCGTCGCCCGTGTGAATCAGCACGACCACGCCGAGCTCCGCGCATTTCTTCATCGCCGGGCGCAACCAGTCGAGCGCGCGATCCGGCCGGTAGCCGTGCATGTTCGCGTGCAGCTTGAGCATCTTGAAGCCGTATTCCTTCACGTGGAATTCGAGCTCGGCCGCGCCGTTTTCGGGACCCCAGCGCGGGTTGTACGTGAAGTTGCCGATAAAGCGGTCCGGGTACTTCTGCGTCAACTCGGCGATATACGCCATGTAATCGCGAATGCCTTCACGGCCGCGGCGATTGCCGTCGCGATAGCCGGTATTGCCGGGCGGCGGCTGGATGAAGCCCATGTCGATGCGGCGCGGCTTGCCGTTGATGATGTACGGGCCGTCCATCATCTTCAGCAGGCGTTCGCCGGTGAACGGCTCGCCGGTATGGCGCCACGCTTCGTCGACGAGATTCGTGGGGTGCAGATGGGTATCGATGATCATCAGCGGGCTCCTGCGTAGTCGGCCGCGCCCGCGTGTCGCTGCGCGGCGCCGGCGTGGTGTTTCAGATAGGCTTGCGCTTCCTCGACGCTGCGCGGCGGTGCGCTCGGCTCGATGCCGATCATGCGCGCGAGGTTGTTGCCGAGATAATCCTCGAGCGTGTCTTCGTCGAGATTCAGGCCCTGCGGCGGCTCGTGGCACAACACTTCGAGCAGTCTGAGCCACATGCCCGGCTCGTTCGGCGGCGTGTCGGAACCATAGAGAATCTTGTGCGTGGGCAGCACCTTGGCGAATTCGACGATCCGCGATTGCAGGCACCAGCTCGATTCGCAATACACGTTGGGCGTATCGAGCGCCATCTGATACGGCTCGAAGCAATACACGCCGCCCGTCTGCACGCCGAAGTGCGCCATGATGAAATTCACCGACGGGAATTCGCGAATCAGCGGATACCACTCGCTCGGAATGCTGTACGGCCCGTCGCCGGTGTGCAGCTTCACCAGCAGGCCGAGGTCCGCGCATTTGCGCAATGCCGGGCGCAGCCAGTCGAGCGCGCGGTCGGGACGGTACGCGTGCATGTTGGCCTGCAACTGCACCATTTTGAAACCGTGCTCCTTCGCATAGAACTCGATTGCCTCGGCGCCGTTCTCCGGACCGCAACGCGGGTTGTACACGAAGCAGCCGAGCAGACGGTCCGGATA
The DNA here is from genome assembly GCF_047605525.1 of Paraburkholderia sp. GTDB lineage: Bacteria > Pseudomonadota > Gammaproteobacteria > Burkholderiales > Burkholderiaceae > Paraburkholderia. The sequence continues at coordinate 118,042 of NZ_JASGFN010000002.1, forward strand.
CTTCTGAACCATTTCGACCGTGTAGGCCATGTAGTCGTCGATCGATTCGCGGCCGGAGCGCTCGCCGTCCGTCCACGTATAGATGGTGTTGCCTTGCGGCGGCTGGATGAAGGCCTTGTCGATGCGGCGAGGCTTGCCGTTGATGATGTAGGGGCCGTCCATCACCTCGATCAGACGCTCGCCGGAAAATGGCTCGCCGTCATGGCGCCACGCGAGGTCGACCAGGTTGGTCGGATAACAGCTGGTGTCGATGATCATGTACTCGATCTCCTTGAGAGGAACTGGTGTATCCAGTTGCCGGATCGCGGGCAGGCGCATCGATGGAACGCAGCCCATTGGGCTTGCCCATGCGGCCCTTTACAAGGCGCTGCGGTTTGCGCCTTCCCCTCGCCGGCATCGAGTGTCACACTGACGTGCACTGCTGCTTGCGATGCAGTCTCACAAGAGAAAAACCCTCTGTACAATATTTTTTAACCACGATCTTGATATCTTTGCGATATGGACATCCGGCTGTTGCGTTACTTCGCGGTAGTGGCCGACGAACTGCATTTCGGCCGGGCAGCCGCGCGGCTGCACATTTCCCAGCCGCCGCTGAGTCAGCAGATCCGCATTCTCGAAGAGGAGATGGGCACCGCGTTGTTCATGCGCTCGCAACATCGGGTCGAACTCACCGAGGCCGGGAAAACACTTAAGGAGCAGGTGCCGTTGATCTTCGCGCAGTTCGAGCGTGCGATCGATCTGACGCGCTGCGCGGGGCGCGGCGAAGTGGGGAGTCTCGAGATCGGCATCATCAGCTCGGCGATGGTCGAACCGATTCCGCGCGCGCTGCGGGTATTCGCCGAACAGCACCGGCAGGTGCGATGGACGCTGCACGAGATGACGCCGGCCGCGCAGATTCTCGCGTTGAAAGAGCGCCGCCTCGACGTGTGTTTCTTCCGTGTCTCGCATGAAGACCCGGAGATTCGCAGCGAAGTGGTGATGCGCGAGTCGGCGGTGGTGGCGTTGCCGTTGGAGCATCCGCTGGCGTCGCGTGGCGAGATTGCGTTGCGCGAGCTGGAGACCGAGCGCTTCGTGTCGTTCGGTTTGCAGCAGTCGCAACTGGCGCGCTTCTTACAGGATTGTTGCGTCGACGCAGGCTTTTCGCCGCGCATCGAACAGGAAGTGGTCGAGGTGCATACGCTGCTGTGCCTCGTGCGCGAGGGCCTGGGCGTGGCGTTGCTACCTTCTTCCGCGCGGCAATTGTCGACGGGCGGCGTCGCGTTCGTGCCGGTGGCCGCGCCGCGTCCCGAAGTTTCGCTGCACGCGCGCTATCGCGCCGAGCCGCCGTCGCCGGTGTTGTCGCTGTTTCTCGATACCTTGCGGGGCGTGGCTGCCGACATGAGTTAACGCGGGCCGGCCGTTCGCGCGACCAGATCGCGGATCGCGTCCACGAGCGGTGCCACGCGCGCGGCTTTTTCGCGCGGCCACACCGCGTAGAGGTTGTAGTGCGTCGGAATTTCCACCTGCGTGAGTTCGACCAGCGTGCCGTTGCGCCGCGCGTCGGCGGCGAGCAGGCCGCGCGCCAGACCCGCGCCCACGCCGACCGCGGCGGCGGCGATCAGGCCGGCCGCGTTGTCGAAAACCGCTACCGCGTCGGGCTCGACCTCGGGCAGGCCGGCCGCGGCGAGCCAGGGAATCCACGAACGCTTCGTATAGCCCAGCAACGGCAAAGCCAGTAGCTGTTCGGGCGTGAGCGGCACGCTGAGCCCGCGTGCCTGCAACAGCGACGGCGCGCCCACGGCAGTCAGACGATCGCCGCAAATCAGCATGTTTTCGAAGCCGTCCCATTCTCCATAGCCATAGCGCAGCGCGATATCCACGCGCTCGAACGCGCCACGGTCGTGGCGCGGCGTGGACAGCACCGTCAGCGATAGGCCGCTCAACGCGCCGAGCAACGCCGGCAGGCGCGCCACCAGCCAGCTCTGCGCGAGTTCGGGGTCGACATCGAGCGTGAGCGATTGCCTGACCGTGCGCTCCTTCACCGACGACAACGCGCGATCGATCTGCTCGAAGCCATCCGCCAGTTGATTCGCGAACAGCACGCCCGCATCGGTCAACGTCACGCGGCCGCCTTCACGCACGAAGAGCGGCTGGCCGACGAACTCTTCGAGCGTGCGGATCTGCTGGCTGATCGCGCTGTGCGTGAGCGACAGTTGTCGCGCCGCGCTCGAAAAGCTGCCAACGCGGGCGGCCTGCAGGAAGGCCTGCATCGACTGGATGGACGGATAGCGCTTCAACATGGGTGTTAGCCGGACTTACGGATGATGGAAGAAATCGTCGCTGGCGTTGTGCTCAACGGCTTTCAATAATGGCCGCAAGCACGCGGCCCGTGTTTCTCGCTCGTTGTTCTTCTTTGCTGCGCCGCGCTGCACGATGACATTCAGGAGACAGCGCATGATCGAGATCGTAGTCAATGACACGCGGCACTCGCTCGACAATGTACCGGAAGACATGCCCCTGTTGTGGGTGTTGCGCGACCGGCTCAAATTGACCGGCACGAAATTCGGTTGCGGTGGCGGTTTTTGCGGCGCCTGCACGGTGCACCTGGAAGGCGACGCGGTGCGCTCCTGTTTGCTGCCGATCGCCGCCGTGGCCGGCAAACGCATCACGACGATCGAAGGACTGTCGAAGGACGGCCGCCATCCGCTGCAACTCGCGTGGGTCGCCGAGGACGTGCCGCAGTGCGGCTACTGCCAGTCCGGCCAGTTGATGCAGGCGGCCGCGTTTCTGAAGGACAAGCCGGCCGTCGACGACGACAGCATCGCGGCGGCGCTGTCGGGAAACATCTGTCGGTGCGGCACGTACGCGCGGATTCGCAAGGCGATCCGGCGGGCGGCATCGGGCGATCCCGCGCTGGCCGCCGTGGACATGTCCGCCTGCGTGCCGGCCTGCCCGTCTCGCGTCATGAACGGGGAGGCCTGAATGCGCAACGACAGGGAAGCACTCACCAGCGCGCGCGGCGCGGCGCGCCGCCGCTTCGTCAAACAGGGAGCGGAGTTGCTGGCGTGGGGGCTCGCGATCGGCTTCCAGTTGCCCGAGGCCGGCGCCGCGAGCGCCAATGCAAGCGGCGACCCCAAACCCCAGCCCGGCGAATTCGAGCCGAATGCGTGGGTGCGCGTGCTGCCGGACGATACGATCAAGCTGGTCGTCCATAAACACGATTCGGGGACGGGCACGCGCACCGCGCTCGCCGCGGTGGTCGCGGAAGAACTGGACGTCGATCCGTTTCGTGTCGACGTGATCACGCCGGAAAATCCGTTTTACGGCGATTACATTCATCCGCTGTGGAAGGTGTTTTCGACGGGCGGCAGCACGAGCGTGTCGCTGGAATACGAGCGCTTGCGGCACGCGGGTGCGACAGCACGCGCGATGCTGATCGCCGCCGCCGCGAAACAGTGGAACGTGGCGCCGTCGACGTGCGCGACGGACAACGGCTGCGTGATCGACAAGGCAAGCGGCAGGCGTGCGAACTATGGCTCGCTCGCGCGGGTCGCCGCGCAATTGCCCGCGCCGAAAGACGTCGTGTTGAAAGAGCCGTCGCAATTCAAATACATCGGCAAATTGCAGAAAAAGCGCGGCGCCGCGCGGAAGGCGATGGGCACGTTTGCGTATGGCATCGACGTGTCGTTGCCGGGCATGCTGGTGGCGGTCGTCACGCGCGCGCCGGTGATCGACGCGCGCGTGCGCAGCGTGGATGCCAAAGCCGCGCTCGCCGTGCCGGGCGTGCGGCAGGTCCTGAACATTCCCGGCCGCCCCGACATTCTCGGCGGCAACCAGGCGGGCGTCGCCGTGCTGGCGGACGATTACTGGTCCGCGCATAAGGGGCAGGCGGCGTTGCGGGTGGAATGGGAAGACAGTCCGCTTGAAACGTTCGACAGCCGCACGCTCGCCGCGCAGCAGGCCGCATGGCTGGACGATCCGGTGGCGCACGTGGTGCCGACCATTCAGAGCGGCGATGCGAAGGCTGCGTGGCCGCCGGGCGCGCGCGTGATCGAGGCGGCGTATTCGATGCCTTACAAGGCGCAGAATCCGCTCGAGCCGATCAACGTCACCGCGTGGGCGAAGAACGGCGGCATCGAGTATTGGGGCGGTTTGCAGGTGCCGTCGACGGTGCAGGAGGCGGCCGAGGTGATCGGTGGCATTGCGCCGGATCGCGTGGTGTTGCACGAGTTCGTTTCAGGCGGCAGCTTCGGGGCGCGCGAGTCGAAGTACTGGCTGTTCGAAGTAACGTGGCTCGCGCTCAAAGTCGGCAAACCGGTCAAGCTGATGAACAGCCGTGAAGATGAAATGCGCGCGCTTTACTATCACTCGGCCAGTTATCACCGGGCGAAAGCGGCGCTCGATGCGCGCGGCAATCTGACGGCGCTGCAATTGCGGGCGGTGATGCCCGCGTCGCCGGAACAATGGGAGCCCGGCTATTTCGACCGGCCGGACCGGATGGATTACAGCACCACCGAAGCGATCAGCCAGTACGAGTTCGCGTATGGCGCGCCGCACGTGGATATCGGCTGGGTGCGTCACGAAACGGGTGTGCCGACGGGATGGTATCGCGCGGTGAGCTATATCCCGAATGTGTTCGCGGTGGAGTCTTTCATGGATGAGGCCGCGCACGCGGGACATCGCGATCCGGTCGAGTTTCGGCTCGCGCATATGAAGGATGCGCGGCATCGGGCTGTTTTGCGCGAGGCGGCGGCAAGGGCCGGGTGGGGGAAGACGTTGCCCGCTGGGACGGCGTTGGGTGTGGCGACGAATCAGGCGTATGGCAGCTATATCGCGGTGGTCGCGCGGGTGGCGCGCAAGGGCGATGGCGTCGTGATCGAAAAACTGACCTGCGTGGCGGATTGCGGGCTGGCGGTGTCGCCGGGCGGCGTCGAGGAACAGTTGTATGGCGGGCTGATGTGGGGCCTCGGGCACGCGACGGCGGACCGCATCGATATCCGGCATGGACGGGTCGAGCAGAAGAACTTCGATACGTACCGCGTGATGCGGATGAGCGACATGCCGGAGGTCGATATCCTGATCGTGCAGGGGGATCTGTCGAAGCCCGGCGGCGTGGGGGAGTTGTCGAGTCCTTCGGTGGCGCCGGCGGTGGGCAATGCGGTGTTCAGTCTGACCGGGAAACGGTGGCGGGAGACGCCGTTCGAGTTGGGCAAGGCAGGGGTGTGAACGGGCACCGTCGGAAGGTTTTCACTGACTACAACCGGTCTCACACCACCAATAAAAATGCCGTTCAGTTGCCTGACTGAACGGCATTCGTTCCGCTGTTCATCTATCCATTTACCCGAGCGCTTCGCCGCCCGCACATCACAACTTCGGCGCTCGCTCGCGGCCTCTAGTTTTCGAGCTGGGCAAACAGCCAGTCCTGGAAGCTACGCAGTTTCGGCAAGTCCGCGCGTGATTCCAGCAGGTTCAGCGTATAGCCGTGAACCTTGAGTCCGTCCATGCCCAGCGGTGCGACGAGGCGTCCTGTCTCCAGTTCGCGTTGTGCGAGCAGCAGGCTCTCCAGACAGACACCCAGGCCGTCCGCCGCGGCGCTCACCGACATGAACGAGCGGTCGAAACGCGGCCCACGCGTGATGTCGAGCCGCGTTTTGCGATTGAGCCGCATCCAGTCGCGCCAGCCGACGAGACAGCTCTCGCTGTGAATCAACGTGTGGTGCCGAAGATCGGCAGTGGTGCGGATCGGAAACTCGCCGTTCGCCAACTCGGGCGCGCATAGCGGCACGATGGTTTCCGGCGGCAGCTCCAGCACCATCGTGCCCACCGGCTGCAGCTTGCGCGCGCCGTAGCGGATATCGACGTCGACCGCGTCCGTCGTCAGGTCCGCCGGATCCGACGATGCGTTCAGGCGCACGTCGATGTCCGGATTGAGCGCCGAGAAGCGCGCGAGGCGCGGCATCAGCCATTGCGTGGCGAAGCTGGGCGTGGCGTGCACCGTCAGAATGTCGCTTTTCGCGACGCGCCCGATATGGCGGGTGGCCGCGTCGATGCGCGCGAACGCCGCCGCGATTTCTTCCGCGTATTGCCGTCCCGAATCCGTCAGTACGACCGCGCGATGCACACGGTGGAAGAGCTTCACGCTCAACTGTTCTTCGAGCAGCTTGACCTGATGGCTGATCGCCGACGGCGTCACGAACAGCTCGTCCGCAGCAAGCGCGAACGATGAGAGTCGGGCCGCGGCCTCGAAAGCCTGTATCGACTTGAGTGTGATTCGATGGTGCATCACAGCATTCGGATGAATTCAATTCAGCAATATGCCCACTTTAATTCGTTTGAGCGCGCGAACTCAAGGGCCTACGCTATTCACGACTCGCAACGGTACCGCTGCAACGAGGCAAACGAAGGGAAAGCGCGCCCTTCGGTCTTGCCGTAATCGATACCGGCCGGGCGCGACGCAATGTGCCTTGCCGTACAAGGAGACGATGGTGACAACGAGCGAAGCCGGGCTGCAGGCCCAACTCGCGGAGCGCGCCTACCGCATTCGCCGCAATGCGCTCTTGATGGGCGAGGTGCAGGGCCAGGGCTACATCGGCCAGGCGCTGGACATCGCCGACGTACTGGCCGTCGCATATTTTCATGCGATGAAATACCAGCCCGACGATCCCGACTGGGAAGACCGCGACCGCTTCCTGCTGTCCAACGGCCACTATGCGATCGCGCTGTATGCCGCGCTGATCGAGGCGGGCATCATCCCCGAGGAAGAACTGGAAACCTACGGCAGCGACGACAGCCGTCTGCCGATGTCCGGCATGGCGAGCTACACGCCCGGCATGGAAATGTCCGGCGGCTCGCTCGGCCAGGGCCTTACGATCGCCGTCGGCCGCTGCCTCGGCCTCAAGCGCAAGGGCTCCAGCTCGTACGTCTACACGCTCTTCTCCGATGGCGAACTCGATGAAGGCGCCGTGTGGGAAGCCATCATGTCGGCCTCGCACTGGAAGCTCGACAACCTGGTCGGCATCGTCGACGTCAACAACCAGCAGGCCGATGGTCCATCGACGCAGATCATGGCGTTCGAGCCGCTCGTCGAGAAGCTCGAAGCGTTCGGCTGGTTCGTGCAGCGCGTGAACGGCAACGATCTCGCCGCGGTGATGCAAGCATTCGACGCGGCGCGCGCGCACCGCGCGCCGCAGCCGCGCATGATCGTCTGCGATACGAAGATGGGCTGCGGCGTGCCGTTTCTCGAAGCCCGCGAGAAAAACCACTTCATCCGTGTCGATGCGCACGAATGGCAACTCGCGCTGAAGGCGCTCGAAGACGGGAGACAGGCATGAGCCAGGCTAGCGCACCCAGGCCGCGTCTGAAGACGTCGGCGATGATCGCGTCGATCGCCGGAGAAGGCCAGCTCACGCGTTCCGCGCCGTTCGGCCACGCGCTCGTCGAGCTGGCGCGCGAGCGCGCCCAGGTGGTCGGTATGACCGCCGATCTCGGCAAGTACACCGATCTGCACATCTTCGCGAAGGCGTTTCCCGAACGCTATTACCAGATGGGGATGGCCGAGCAGTTGCTGATGGGCGCCGCGGCCGGCATGGCGCACGAAGGCGCGCAACCGTTCGTGACGACCTACGCCGTGTTCGCCGCGCGCCGCGCGTACGACTTCATCCACCAGACGATCGCCGAAGACAACCTCGACGTGAAGATCTGCTGCGCGCTGCCGGGTCTCACGACGGGCTACGGTCCGAGTCACCAGGCCGCCGAAGACCTCGCGCTGTTCCGCGCGATGCCGAACCTGACGGTCATCGATCCGTGCGATGCGCACGAGATCGAGCAGATCGTGCCGGCGATCGCCAGCCATCGCGGACCCGTCTATCTGCGCCTGTTGCGCGGCAACGTGCCGCTCGTGCTCGACCGGTACGACTACCAGTTCGAGCTCGGCAAGGCGAAGCTGCTGCGCGACGGCGCGTCGGTGCTGATCGTGTCGACCGGAATCATGACGATGCGCGCGCTCGAAGTGGCGCAGGCGCTCGAGCGCGACCGCGTCGACGTGGGCGTGCTGCACGTGCCGACGATCAAGCCGCTCGATACGGCGACGATCCTGCGCGAGGCGCGCCGCTCGGGCCGGCTCGTCGTCGTCGCGGAAAACCACACGACGATCGGCGGCCTCGGCGAGGCGGTGGCGACGGCGCTGCTGTCGGCCGGCGTGAACCCGCCGTTCCGGCAGATCGCGCTGCCCGACGCATTCCTCGATGCCGGTGCGCTGCCGACGCTGCACGACCGCTACGGCATCTCGGTGGAGACGATGTGCGACACGATCAAGGGCTGGCTGGGCTAAGTCGCTGAACGCATCGACGCTTTCCTCAAACAACACGATTCATCGCGCGTATTGCGCCAAATCAGGAGAATTAACATGTCAGAGTCGAATCTTCTCGCCGGCAAGGTCGCCGTCATTTCCGGCGCCGCATCGCCGCGCGGGATCGGCATGGCCACCGCGCGCATGTTCGCCGCGCACGGCGCGAGCGTCGCCATCCTCGACCTCGATGAAGGCGCGGCGAGCGAAGCCGCCGCTTCGATCGGCCCCGGCCATCGCGGCTATGCGTGCAACGTCACCGACCGCCAGGCATGCCAGGCCGCGGTCGAGCGCGTGATCGCCGACTTCGGCAGGATCGACGTGCTGATCAACAACGCGGGCATCACTCAAGCCGCGAAATTGCTGGATATCGATCCGCAAAGCTGGGACCGCGTCCTCGACGTCAACCTGCGCGGCGTGCTGTATCTGTCGCAGGCCGTGGTGCCGCAAATGAAGAAGCAGGGCAAAGGCTCGATCGGCTGCATGTCGTCGGTGTCGGCGCAGCGCGGCGGCGGCATTCTCGGCGGCCCGCACTACTCGGCCGCGAAGGCCGGCGTGCTCGGTCTCGCGAAGGCGATGGCGCGCGAGCTCGGCATCGACGGCATCCGCGTGAACTGCGTGACGCCGGGCCTGATCCAGACCGACATCAACGCCGGCAAGATCAGCGACGACAAGCGCACCGAGATCCTCGCGGGCATTCCGCTGAACCGGATCGGCGCGCCGGACGACGTCGCGGGCGCGTTCCTGTTCCTTGCGTCGGAGCTGTCGTCGTATATCACCGGCGCCGTGATCGACGTGAACGGCGGCATGCTGATTCACGGCTGAGCCGGGCGCAAAGGGCCGCGGGCGCGCATAGAGGAGGGCGTGTCCGCGGTTGGGCGTTGGGCCACGGCCCGGATGGCGGCTCCCATGCCGCCGCATCGAACAAGACAAATAAAACGAACACTCATATTGGAGGAGCACATCATGTCAAATGTGTCGAAGGGCGCAGGCGGGCTCGACCGCCGCACGTTCCTGAAGGCCGGCGCGGCCCTGTCGGTCGCCGCGCCGCTCTGGAGTATTTCGCGCCGCGCATCGGCGGCCGAATTCTCGTACAAGCTGGCGACGGGCCAGGACCCCTCGCATCCGGTCAATCTTCGCGCGAAGGAAGCGATCGACCGCATCCGTACGGCCACCAATGGCCGCCTCGACATCCGGCTCTTTCCGGCGAACCAGCTCGGCTCCGATACCGATCTGCTCTCGCAGGTGCGCAACGGCGGCGTCGAGTTCTTCAACCAGGCATCGTCGATTCTCGCGACGCTCACGCCGGCCGCCGGCATCGTCAACACGGGCTTTGCATTCAAGGACTACGACACGGTCTGGCGCGCGATGGACGGCGAGCTCGGCAACTACATCCGCGCGCAGATCGCGAAGTCGGGCATCGTCTCCGTGTGTCCCGTGTGGGATAACGGCTTCCGGCAGATGAGTTCGTCGACGCATCCGCTGAAGACGCCGACCGACCTGAAGGGCTTCAAGATTCGCGTGCCGCAGGCGCCGATGCTGACGTCGCTGTTCAAGGCGCTGGACGCGGGCCCCACGCCGATCAACTTCAACGAACTGTACTCGGCGCTGCAAACGGGTGTGGTGGAGGGCCAGGAAAACCCGCTGCCGATCATCGCGACGGCGAGGCTCTACGAAGTGCAGAAGTCCATCAGCCTCACGTCGCATGTGTGGGACGGCTACTGGATTCTCGGCAACGTCGCGGCGTGGAACAAGCTGCCGCCCGACATCCGCGCGATCGTGCAGCGCGAGTTCACCCGCTCGGGCGTGGATCAGCGCGCCGATATCGCGAAGCTGAGCGTGTCGCTGCGCAACGATCTCAAGGGCAAGGGCATTACGTTCGTCGACGTGGATCGCGACGCATTCCGCGGCGCGCTCTCGAAGACTTCCTTCTATAGCGACTGGAAATCGAAATACGGCGACGAGGCCTGGGGCCTGCTGGAAAAAATCACCGGGAAACTCGCCTGAACCAGAGGGGAAGTCATGGTCACGCTGTCCTATCCGCATCACTCGCCGCAGCGTTTCGCGGGCGCGCTCGACGCCGCGCTCGGGCCGCTCGTCGAGATTCCCGCCGCGCTGCTGGTGCTCGCCGAGATCGTCGTCCTGCTGACCGGCGTGGTCAGCCGCTACGTGCTGCGCTCGCCGCTCGTCTGGTCCGACGAGCTGGCCGAGATCCTGTTCCTGTGGCTCGCGATGCTCGGCGCCGTGGTGGCGCTGCGCCGCGGCGAGCACATGCGGATGACGGCCGTGATCGGCATGTGCCGGCCCGGCATGCGCGCGTTCCTCGACATGGTGGCGATCGCGGCGCCGCTCGCGTTTCTGGTTCTCGTCATCTGGCCGGCGATTCAGTTTGCACAGGAAGCGGCGATCGTCACGACACCGGCGTTGAGCCTGTCCGACTCCTGGCGCGCGGCGGCGCTGCCGGTGGGCTCGGCGCTGATGCTGCTGGTGGTCGTCGTGCGGCTGATCCGCGAAGCCAACTGGCGGCTCGTGCTCGCGGCGCTGGCGGCGGTGTTCGCGCTCGGCTGCGTGTTCGTCGCGCTGAGTCCGGTGCTGCGCGATCTCGGCAACTACAACCTGCTGATCTTCTTCGTCGGGCTCGTCGCGCTCGGTGTGCTGTCCGGCGTGCCGATCGCGTTCTCGTTCGCGCTCGCCACCTTCGGCTATCTCGCGCTGACGACGAGCACGCCGCTGACCGTCGTCGTCGGCCGCATGGACGAAGGCATGTCGCACCTGATCCTGCTGTCGGTGCCGCTCTTCGTGTTCCTCGGCCAGTTGATCGAGATGACCGGCATGGCCGCGGCGATGATCGGCTTTCTCGCGAGCCTGCTTGGACACGTGCGGGGCGGTCTCTCGTACGTGCTGGTCGGCGCGATGTATCTGGTGTCCGGCATTTCCGGCTCGAAGGCGGCCGACATGGCGGCGGTCGCGCCCGTGTTGTTTCCCGAGATGGAGAAGCGCGGCGCGAAGCCGGGCGAGCTCGTCGCGCTGCTGGCCGCGACCGGCGCGCAGACCGAGACGATCCCGCCGAGCCTCGTGCTGATTACGCTCGGCTCGGTGACGGGGGCATCGATCTCGGCGCTCTTCACCGGCGGCATGCTGCCCGGTGTCGTGCTCGCGGTGACGCTGTGCGCGCTCGTGTTCTGGCGCAACCGCCATGAGGATCTGTCGCACGTGAAGCGCGCGAGCGGTGCCGAGATTTTCCGCAGGCTGATCGTCGCGCTGCCCGCGCTCGCGCTGCCGTTCGTGATCCGCGCCGCCGTGATCCGCGGCGTCGCGACGGCCACCGAAGTCTCGACGATCGGCATCGCCTACACCGTGCTCGCGGGCCTGCTGATCTACCGGCGCTTCGCATGGTCGCGCCTGAAGCCGATGCTGATCGAGACGGCGTCGCTGTCGGGCGCGATCCTGCTCATCATCGGCGCTGCGACCGGCATGGCCTGGGCACTCACGCAATCGGGCTTCTCGAGCGACCTGGCCGATACGCTCGCGAACCTGCCGGGCGGGGCCGCGACCTTCATCGCCGCGTCGATCGTCGTGTTCATCGTGCTCGGAAGCGTGCTCGAAGGCATTCCCGCGATCGTGCTGTTCGGTCCGCTGATGTTCCCGATCGCAAAGGAGCTCGGAATCAGCGACATCCACTATGCGATGGTCGTGATTCTGTCGATGGGCGTGGGTCTGTTCGCGCCGCCGTTCGGTGTCGGCTACTACTCGGCGTGCGCGGTGAGCCGCATTCACCCCGACGAGGGCATAAAACCGATAGTCGGCTACATGGTCGCGCTCGTCATCGGCCTGATCGTGGTGGCCGCCGTGCCCTGGATCTCGACGGGCTTCCTGCATCCCTGACTCCGCGGGCGCCTGCCACGGCAGCGCGCGACGCGTTCACTCACTGTCGTCATTGGCGCCGCTTCTCCGGAAGCGGCGTGGAAGGAGCGTTTTTGCCATGTCTACCCTCGACGTCCAGCCGCTCGCGAATGCGATCCGCTTTCTGTCGATCGACGCGATCCTGCGCGCCGGCGAAGGCCATCAGGGCGTGCCGCTCGGCATGGCCGAGATCGCGACCGCACTGTTCACGCGGCACCTGAAGTTCAATCCAGCCGATCCGCAATGGCCCGACCGTGACCGCTTCGTGCTGTCGAACGGACACGGCTCGATGCTGCTCTATTCGTTGCTCTACCTGACGGGCTATGCGCGCATCGATCTCGACCAGATCAGGACGTTCCGCGAGTTCGGCTCGCACTGCATGGGGCACCCCGAGTACGATCCGGCCGCCGGCATCGAAGTGACGACGGGCCCGCTCGGCCAGGGCATCGCGAACGCGTTCGGGATGGCCGTCGCCGAGGCGTACCTGAACGCGAAGTTCGGCAGCGGCATCGTCGACCACTACACCTATGCGTTCGTCGGCGACGGCTGCCTCCAGGAAGGCATCGGCCAGGAGATGATTTCGCTCGCGGGGCATCTGCGGCTCGGCAAGCTGATCCTGTGCTGGGACGACAACCGCATCACCGACGACGGCAGCACCGAACTGTCGATCAGCGAGGACGTGTGCGCGCGCTTTCGCGTGGCGGGCTGGCACGTGATCGACGTCGACGGCCACGACATCGAGGCCGTGTCCGCGGCGCTCGAACTGGCGCGCAAGGATCCGCGCCCGTCGATGCTCGCGTGCCGCACCGTCATCGGACGCGGCATCGCGCGGCTGCAAGGGCAGCGTGGCGGCCATAGCGGCAAGCTGTTCGAGGCCGATGCCGAAGCGAGCCGCCAGGCGCTCGACTGGCCGCATCCGCCGTTCGAAGTGCCCGCGGACATCCTCGCCGCGTGGCGCCGCGCGGGTCAGCGCAGCGAGGGCGAATACCGGGCGTGGCAGGCGCGCGTGGCCGCGCTGCCGGCCGAAACGCGCGCCGAGTTCGAGCGTATTCAGGCAGGCCGTCTGCCCGACGGCTGGCGTGATGCGCTCGAAGCGTACCGACGCGAGGCGGTGGAAAGCGGCGAAGCGCGCCAGGGCATCATGGTTTCCGGCGAGATCAACGATCTGTTCGCCGCGACGCTGCCCGAGCGGATGGTCGGCTGCGCCGACCTCGAAGCGTCGACGAGCCACAAGCGCCAGTTGTACGCGTTCACCGCGGCGGACCGTAGTGGCGCCTACGTGCATTGCGGCGTGCGCGAGCACGTGATGGGCGCGATGGCGAACGGCATGGCCGCGCACGGCGGCGTGCTCGCGACCGCCGTCACCTACCTTGCGTTTTCCGACTACGAGCGGCCCGCGATGCGGATGGCCGCATTGATGGGCCTGCCCGTGAAGTTCGTGTTCAGCCACGATTCGATCGGGCTCGGCAGGAACGGGCCCACGCATCAGCCCGTCGAGATCCTCGCTTCGCTGCGCGCGATGCCGAACATGCACGTGATGCGTCCGGCCGACGCGGTCGAAGCCGCCGAGTGCTGGGAGATCGCGCTCGAACGCAGGACCGGCCCGAGCACGATGGTGTTCGCCCGCCAGGCGCTGCCGGCGGTGCGCCGCGCGCAGGTCGCGGAAAACCTGTCGCGGCGCGGCGCTTACGTGCTCGCCGAGGCCGAAGGCGGCAAGCGTCGCGTGACGCTGCTCGCGACCGGCTCAGAAGTGGCCGTTGCGCTCGAAGCGCGTGAGCGGCTCCAGGCGGAAGGCGTGCCGACGGCCGTCGTGTCGATGCCGTGCTGGGAGCTGTTCGACGCACAGGACGCCGGCTATCGCGCCGCCGTGCTCGGCGAGGGCACGGTGCGCGTCGCGGTCGAGGCGGCCGCGCGCTTCGGCTGGGACCAGTACCTGGGCGAGCGCGGCGATTTCATCGGTATGAAGACCTTCGGCGCGTCCGGATCGGCCGAGGTGCTGTTCGAGCACTTCGGCATCACCGCGCGCCACGTCGCGGATGCGGCGCGCCACCTTTTGTCGCAGGAAACCAGACCGGATTTCGAGGAGCAGGCATGACACGGAAAATCGTTTTTCTGGACCGCGCGACGCTCGCGCCGCAAATCCGCCTGCGCCAGCCGGCCTTCGCTCACGAGCTGGTCGAATATGACAGGACCATGCCCGACGAGGTGAGCGCGCGGCTCGCCGGCGCGGCGATCGCGATCATCAACAAGGTGTCCCTCACGCAGGCGGTGCTGGAGCGGCTGCCGGAGCTGAAGCTGATCGCGGTGGCGGCGACCGGCACCGATTGCGTCGACAAGGCCGCGTGCCAGCGGCTCGGCATTGCGATCACGAACATCCGCGGCTACGCGGTCAACACGGTGCCCGAGCATACGTTCGCGCTGATGCTGGCGCTGCGCCGCAACCTGGTCGCGTATCGCCAGGACGTACTGGACGGCGTCTGGCAACGGTCCGGGCAGTTCTGCTTCTTCGACCACCCGATCCGCGACCTCGGCGGCGCGCGTCTCGGCATCATCGGCGAGGGCGTGCTGGGCCAGCGCGTCGCCGAGCTCGGCAAGGCGTTCGGCATGGTGCCGATGTTCGCCGCGCACAAGGGCCGGGCCGGGCTCGGTCCGCTCTATACGCCGTGGCCGGAGGTGCTCGCGACGAGCGACGTCATCACGATCCACAGTCCGCTCACGCCCGACACGCGCAACATGCTCGCGATGCCCGAGTTCCGCGCGATGCGGCGCAAGCCGTTGATCATCAACACGGCGCGCGGCGGCCTCGTCGACGAAAACGCGCTGGTCGCGGCGCTCGACGAGGGGCTCGTGAGCGGCGCGGGCTTCGACGTCTGCGACGGCGAGCCGCCGCGTCCGGACAGCCCGCTCATGCGCGTCGCGCAACGGCCCAACGTGATTCTGACGCCGCATGTCGCGTGGGCATCGGACGAGGCGCAGCAGACGCTCGCCGACCAGTTGATCGACAACATCGAGCAGTTCGTCGGCGGCACGCCGGTGAACCTGGTTTGACGCGCGCCGATAACCGGCCCGGCGCCCGCCGATGCCTGCGCTGCTGATCCGCTCGGCCCCGATACCGGCGGGGCCTGCTGGATCTCAGATGTTTCCTTCCAGCACCGCATCTTCACGGCGTTGCTCGTCGTTCTCCTCGATCGTGGCCCCGACCGGTTCCCATTTGATGAGCAGCGCCGCGACCAGGCCGAGCGCGGGAGCGAGCATCAGAATGCCGATCATGTTGTAGAAGCCCACGGTTGCGACGAGCAGAGGAAAGAAGTAGAAGCCCGTGATGCTGCCCACGCGCACCATCGCCTGTCCCCAGCCCGTGCCGACTCCGCGAATACGCGTCGGATAGGAGAGCGCCGCCATCGTCATTCCCTGAGCGCCGGGGCCGAACGCATGACCGAAAATCATCAGGCCCACGAGCAGGCCCATGTATCCGATAGGCAGCGTGTCGTGCAGCTTGAACAGTGCGAGCAGGGACAGCAGCACGAGCACGTAACCCGCTATTGCCATGCGCCTCGCCCCCATTCTCCGCGTCACCGCGACACCGAGCAGCGCGCCCACGATCCCGAATGCGTTGAAGGCGATGGCACCGAGGATGGCGTTGATGAACGCCTTGCCGAACAGCGACTGCGAGATGGACGGCAGATTGAATCCGATGGCGAAATATTCGAGGCTTTGCGTCGCGCAAATCACGGAGACGAGGATCGTTCGCTTGACGAAACGGGAAGTGAAGATCTCGCCGAAAGCCGCCTGCTGACGCGACTGTGACGCAGGTTGCGCGGCGCCCGGCACGACGCGTGTCCTGATCTTGTAGGTCGCTTCGAGAATGCGCGCGGCTTCCCCCAGCCCCAGATTCTGCGCCGCCCACGGGGCACTCTCCTTGACGTACCTGAAGCGCAGAATCAGGATCAGCAGCGCGGGCAGGGCGCCGAAACCGACTGCGACGCGCCACAGGTCGTCGCCGAAGCCGCCGAAATAGAAGGGGATGGCGATCAGCCCGGTGCACGACGCGGCGACGTACCACATCAGTTGCCACAGATTCACGCCGGCGCCGCGCTTGTGCTTGTTGACGAATTCGGCAATGAAGCTCAATGCCACCGGGAAGTCGAGGCCGACGCCCAGGCCGAGGAGAAACCGGAAAGCGAGCAGCATGGCCAGGTTGACGGAGAGCGCCGCGCCGAGCGCGGCCACGACGAGCAGTACGAGATCGACCAGGAACATCTTGTACCGGCCGACCTTGTCGGTTGCCTTGCCGCCCCAGATCGCGCCGATGAAGGCGCCGATTGCCATCATCGCCGTGACACTGCCCACTTCGAGCGGACTGAGCCCGAATGTTTTCGTGAGCGCCGGAACACCGATCCCCAGGCTCGTGAAGTCGTAAGCGTCGACGAAGACGCCACCGAGGGCGATCACGACGATCAGGAAAGTCGACCGGCCGCCGGGTTGCTCGTCGACAAAGTCCGAAACGTCCTTTGCGCTTCGAATCACCAACTCTTGTTTCATGATGCCTCCGGTGTCAGGATCACCTTGCTTGCCGCAATGTGGCCCTTGTCGAGTTCCGTAAAGACGAGGCCGCCTTCGTGCAGCGGGCGGATGTCGAGCCATTCGAGCGAGCCGAAGGCCCCTTCGTGCAAGGCCGTTACGGTTGCCCGAAGATCGGCCATCGAATAGGTGTAGCTGCCGAGCAGCGTGATTTCGGCGAGCGTCAGCTTGCGCATGTCGATCTCGCTCGCCCAATCCTGCAAACCGATATGCATGATGACGCCGCCTGGCTTGACGGCAGCCATTGCAAGCGCGCGGGTCGTTTTGGCGCCTACCGCGTCGATCACGAAGTCGAACCGGTTCCCGGCTACGGCACTTTCGAGCGGATTGAACGCATGGCAACCGGCGTGCCGGGAAGCCGATGCGCGTCTCAAAGGATTAACCTCGGCCAGCTCGATCGCGCGGCATCCATAGGAGCGCAGCAGCAGTGCCGAAAGCATGCCGATTGCGCCGCCGCCGATCACCAGTGCGCGAGTTTCCGGCAGCGGTCTCGTCATCGCGCGCATCGACAGGTTCAGCGCATGCAACGCGGTCGCCGCGGGTTCGGTGACGGCTGCGTGCGCGGCCTGCATGTCCGGCGGTATCTCGATGATGCTCGACGCCGGAATCGACATGTATTCCGCGAACGCGCCGGGCCGCGTCATGCCGACCATCGTGCGATTCACGCACAGATTGTCGCGCCCCTGCTCGCAGTACTCGCAGCGGCCGCACGTGATCAACGGATTGCCGGTGACGCGCGTGCCGCGCCGCAGGCCGGGCGCGCGCGTATCGGCAATCGTTCCCGAGAACTCGTGGCCCAGCACGAGCCCCGGCTTGCGGCGTGGATCATGGCCATGGAACGCGTGCATGTCCGAGCCGCAAATGCCGACCGCGTCGATCCGGACGACGACCTCGTCGTCGCCGATCTCCGGATACGGGCGTTCGAGCAGTTGGACTTCGTTAGGCTGCGTATAAACCAGAGCTTTCATTGCTGTTCTCCGTTACCGTGTGCAACGCGCCGTTCAGCGTGCCGCTCATCGCGCCGTATAACCGCCGTCGACCATGATGGTCTGCCCGGTGATATAGGCCGACGCGTCGCTGGCGAGAAAGACGGCCACGCCGTAAAGGTCCTCGAGGCGCCCATTGCGACCGATGCAGGTCTGCGCCGCGTGACGGTCCGCGAGCTCCGGATCGTCGAAAACCGCCGCGGTCAGCGCGGTCGGAAAGAAGCCGGGGCCGATGGCATTGCAGGTGATGCCGTGCACGGACCACGCCTGGGCGATCGCGCGCGTCAACTGCACGACGCCGCCCTTCGCGGCGCCATAGGGCGCGCTGTTGCTGAACGCGCGATACGATTGCAGCGACGCGATATTGATGACGCGGCCGTAGCCGTTCGCCTTCATATGCGGCGCCAGTGCCTGGGTCAGGAAGAACGGCGCGCCCAGATGAATCGCGAGCTGCTGTTGCCAGCTATCCGGCGTGATTTCCTCGAACGTCTGACGCAGGTTGACGCCGGCCGCATTGACGAGAATGTCGATCGATCCATGCCGCTCTACCGCTTCGACGGCGCATGCGCGAGCGGCCGCAAGATCGCTCAGGTCGCAGGCGCTCGTGTGCGCATCGATACCTTCTGCCTGCAACGCGCTCGCGGTGGCGTCGAGCGCGGCACGCCGGCGCGCGACGAGCACGACGCGGGCGCCCGCCAAACCCAGTGCGCGCGCCAGTGCGGCGCCGATCCCGGCGTTGCCGCCCGTGACGAGCGCGGTGCGGCCGTGCAGATCGAACATGCCGTGTATGTTCAAGTCGAACTCCTTTGCACGTGTGAGCGCGCTGCGTCAAACCAGAACCGGTTCGCCGCGCACGAACTGGTCGTTCGGAAAGTACTTGCGCAGCCGGTCGTCGGCGGTGCGGGCGTGCGCTTCCATGCCTTCGAGCCGGGAGATGCGCGCGGTCACTGCGCCGATCCGCCCGGCCGCGTCGCGCGTCATGCGCTGCCACGTCAGCGTCTTGATGAACTTGTGAACCGACAGGCCGCCCGAGTAGCGCGCGGCGCCCTTGGTCGGCAGCACGTGGTTGGGTCCGCTGGTTTTGTCGCCGAATGCGACCGTGGTCTCTTCGCCGAGAAAGAGTGAGCCGTAGCAGGTCAGGTGCTCGAGCCACCAGTCGAGATCCGCGGCCTGCACTTCGAGGTGTTCGGCTGCATAGCGGTCCGAGATTTCCACGACTTCTTCGCGCGTGTCGCAGAGCACGACTTCGCCGTAGTCTCGCCATGCGGCTCCCGCGGCGTCACGCGCGGTTGGGGGAAGACCGGCGATCAACTCGGGCACGAGCCGCATCACATCCTCGGCGAGTGTCCTCGAGGTGGTGAGGAGCCATGCGGGCGACTCGTGGCCATGCTCGGCCTGGCCGACCAGGTCGCTGGCAACGATCCGCGCGTCGGCGGTATCGTCGGCAATCACCGCGATTTCGGACGGGCCGGCAAACACGTCGATCCCCACTTTGCCGAACAGCGCCCGCTTGGCTTCCGCGACGAACTTGTTGCCCGGCCCGACGATCACGTCGGCCTGCTTGCCGGTGAAGAGACCTTGCGCCATCGACGCAATCGCCTGAACGCCACCGAGCGTCATGACGACATCGGCGCCGGCGGCCTTGAACGCATAGAGCACGTAAGGGTGGATGCCGCCGCCGCGAAATGGGCTGGAGCACGCGATCACCGTCTCGACGCCGGCCGCCTTCGCGGTCGCGACGGTCATGTACGCGGACGCGATGTGCGCGTATCGTCCGGCGGGCGCGTAGCATCCGACCACATTGACGGGCACGATCTTCTGGCCCGCGGTGACGCCGGGGTACAGCTCCACGGCGAAGTCTTCGATGGAACGGCGCTGCGCGACCGCGAAATCGAACACCTGGCGCGCGGCGAAGTCGATATCTGCTCTCACGTGCGCGGGCACTTCCGCGGCGCGTCGTTCGATTTCCCCGGCGGACACGATGATTGGGCCTTCCCAGTGATCCAGTTGCTTCGCGTAGGCGCGCACGGCCTCTTCGCCGCCGGTCTCGATGCGTGCAAGCATTTCGCCGACCACCTGCTGCGCGGTCGCGGTTTCACTCTCGGGCGTCTTGGTCGCTTTCTTCAGGTAGACAGCGCTCATTACCTTCTCCTCGGTGATCTGCAAAAAATGCAAGCGCTTGCATTCTGGAAATTTTTAAAGGGCTCGAAAGCCCTCAAATTCGTTCGTCGTTAAATCTTTCCGACAAGAGCATGCGTTGAAATGCAAGCGCTTGCATGCAAATATAGGCCGATCTCGACGAGGTTCTATCCGTGTTTACCCACGACCGGATGGGCGCGTTCTGTCTTACGCTTGCAGACGTTGGTTTAGAATCCCGCTAACTGAACGAACGAGTCTCACACCGCGCGTCATGAGTACATTGTCCCGGGCCCGCATCAACGATGTCGCCGCTCTTGCCGGCGTATCGACATCGACGGTCTCGCGCGCGCTGTCCAACCCCGATGTCGTGAAGGCGGACACGCGAGCCCGCATACAGGACGCGATCGCCGCGCTGGGTTACGTTCCGGATGGCTCGGCGCGGGCACTGGCGCTCGGGCGCGGGCGTCTGGTGGGCGCGATCGTGCCGACTCTCGACAACGCGATCTTCGCGCGCGCGGTCCAGGGCCTGCAATCCACGCTGTCCGGTTCCGGCTATCAACTGCTCATTTCCGCGCACGAATACAATCCGGCGGCGGAAATCGAAGTTGTCCGCGCGCTGCTCGAGCGGTCGGTCGACGCCATCGTTCTGGTCGGTCTCGATCATGCTCCGCAGACCTTCGAACTGATCCGGGCAAGCCGCGTGGCGTTGCTCCTGATGTGGACCTACCCCGGAGAAGCACCGGGCGGGACGGAAAACGTCGCACCCGTCATCGGCTTCGATAATCGCGAGATCGGTCGGCTTGCCGCGCAACATCTGTTCGAACTCGGGCACCGCCGCTTTGGGATGATTTCCGGTTTCACGCGCCAAAACGATCGCGCGAGGCAACGGGTCGATGGCTTCAGGCGCACGCTGGCGGACAACGGCATCCGGTTGCCTGAAGCGAACGTCGTCGAGCAGCCGTTCGGCTACGAAGGAGGGCGTGCGGGTCTCAAGATGCTGATGCAATTGCGGCCGGCGCCGACCGCGGTCTTTTGCGGAAACGACGTACTGGCGATGGGATGTCTGTTCGAGGCTCAGAATAGCGGTATCGATGTACCCGGGCAGTTGTCGATTGTCGGCTGCGACGATCTACCCATCTCCTCGCAGATCACCCCGTCGCTGACCACGGTTCTGCTGCCGACCTATGATCTCGGCGTGCATGCGGCGCGTGCCGTTTTGCGCTGGGTGAAAGAAGAGACGCCGCCGGAATCCGAATGCCTGCCGATTGAACTGGTGGTAAGAGGCACGAGCGCCGCGCCGAAGGGGTGATGGCGGGGCGCGGACACGAACGAATATCCATAGCCACCGTCCATAGCCACCAGGCCGACGTGACGACTCGCGTGCGAGTCCGCATCATTCTTCGGGCTGGAAAGGCGCGTGGCCAGAGAGAGGCGGGCGTCGGATAAGATGGCGGCATCTCCGACGACCGCTATTCGACTCTTCCATGCACGCTCCAGCCAGCCGGGACATCCAGCTCCGCATGTTTGTTGCCGTCGCGAGAGCGAATTCGCTGCGCGAGGCGGCCGACATCCTCGGTGTGACGCAACCTGCGGTCAGCAAGCAGATTCGAGCACTCGAAGCCTCGCTCAGCAGGACGCTGTTCCTGCGGCACGGACGGGGGATGCAGTT
The DNA here is from genome assembly GCF_047605525.1 of Paraburkholderia sp. Taxonomy (GTDB): domain Bacteria; phylum Pseudomonadota; class Gammaproteobacteria; order Burkholderiales; family Burkholderiaceae; genus Paraburkholderia. Next base: position 139,643 of record NZ_JASGFN010000002.1, read on the forward strand.
GACGCCCGACGGCCGCGCGCTGTTTCTCGAAGTCGAACCGCTGCTCAACGCGCTCGATACGGCATTTGCGCGCTCGTCGCTGCAATCGCGACATGGCGGCACGCTCCGGATCGCGGCGGTACAAACGCTGGTGGCGTCGTTCATGCCGATGCTGAGCCGCGAGCTGCTCGACGACTACCCGGACCTGCGCCTCACGATCCATTGCGATAGTTCCACGAATGTCGTGGAGAGCATCGAACGGGACCGGGCCGATATCGGTTTCGTCTACGAGACCGCGGTGGACGGGCCGGATCTCGTCAGCCAGCCGCTGTTCGAGGAGACACTGACGCTGTATACCCGCGCCGGTCCCGACGCCGACGTTGAAGCCGACGCCGACGCGGCTCCGAACCTCGCGGCGATGAAGCTGATCGTTCCGCCACGCGCGTATGCGCTGCGTCGGATAGTAGAGCGGGCATTCGGGGCCGCGGTTCAGCCGTACATCGAATGTGATTCCCTCGAACTCAGCCTGCGGCTCGTGTCGATGACCGACGCCGTCACGGTATTGCCGTCGACGTTACCGCGTGACATGGTCGAGGATCGAGGTCTGCGGCGCCGGCTTCTGCCCTCGATGCCGGGCCGCCGGCTGGTCGCGCTGTCGCGCAGGGGGCATCGCGCCTCGCTGGCGTTCGATACGGCGCTCGAGATTGCACGGCGCATCGGCACGCTCGCGATAACGCCCGCCATAACGCCCGGTTAATCCAGAGTTATTTCTGGACGCATGGCTCGCGGCGTGCGCGGGATGAATACTGACGGCAGTTCGGCGGTTCCACGCCGGTCCCATACGTCAGGAGACATCCCGTGAATGAACCGCTTTCCACGCTCGGCGGCCTCGTCGGCGCGGCGCCCCGCTCCACGCCGGGCGCGCGCGGCAAGGCGATCCTTTCGGCCACCGCCGGCTCGATCATAGAAGGCTTCGATTTCATCGCGTACGGCACCGCGGCGGCGCTCGTGTTCAACCGGCAGTTCTTCCCGAGCCTCGATCCGACGAGCGCGACGCTCGCGTCGTTCGGTGCGTTCGCGACCGGGCTTCTCGCGCGGCCGCTCGGCGCGATTCTGTTCGGCCATTTCGGTGACCGCCTCGGGCGCCGCTCGATGCTGATGGTCTCGTTATTCCTGATGGGCGGCTCGACCGTCGCGATCGGCCTGATCCCCGGCTATGCCGCGATCGGCGTGTGGTCCGCGGTGCTGCTCGTCGCGCTGCGGATCCTGCAGGGCATCGCGCTCGGCGGCGAAATGGGCAGCGCGGTGCTGCTGGCCGTCGAGCATGCGCCCGCGAGTCGCGCGGGGCTGTTCGGTAGCCTGCCGCAGATCGGGCCGCCGGTCGGCCTGCTGCTGTCGACCGGCGCGTTCAATCTGCTGACCCGCCTTCCCGAAGCCGCGTTCCAGAGCTGGGGGTGGCGCGTACCGTTCGTCGCGAGCGCGTTGCTCGTCGGGCTCGGTGCGTTCGTGCGGCGCAGCGTCGGCGAATCGCCCGCGTTCGAGCGCGCCGCCGCGGTGGGCGGCCCGCGCGACGTGCCGCTCCTACAACTGCTCGCGCGTCACAAGAAGGCGTTGCTGCTCGCGATCGGCGCGAAGCTGCCCGAGGTGACGCTCTATTACGTGCTCACGGTGTTCATGATCGCCTATGCGTCGACGCGCCTCGGCTTCGGCCGCGCCGACGTGCTGGGCGCCGTGATGATGGGTGCCGCGCTGCAGATCGTCACGCTGCCGCTGTTCGGCTGGCTCGCGGACCGCGTGGGCGTGCGACGCTTCTATCTGGGCGGCGCGCTGGCGATGGCGGTCTGCGTGGTGCCGCTGCTGCGCTGGATCGACGGCGGCAGTCTCGTCGCGCTAAAGTGTGCGATGGCGATCGCGCTCGGCATCAACTATTCGCTTCTGTTCGGTCCGCAATCGGCGCTGTTCGCTGCGCAGTTTCCGGTCAACGTGCGCTGCTCCGGCATTTCGATCGGCATTCAATTCGCGGCGGCGCTCGGCGGAGGCCTCGCGCCGATCGTCGCGACGTCGCTCACCGCGCGCTATCACGGGCTGCTGGCGATCGCGCTGTACGTCGCCGCGCTCGCGCTGGTCGCGGCGCTCTGCACGCGGCTCATGAGCGGCGCCGTACGAATCCATGCAACCCAGGCGCCGACGCGCACTCGAGGAGAATGAACCGATGAAGTCCCGTGCAACCGTAAACGACCTTGACCGCGCGCCGCTCGACACGCTGGCCGACGCGTGCCGCATCCTCTACGCGAAAGGCCACATGGCGAGCCTGGCCGGGCAGGTCACGTGGCGCGACGCGCAGTGCCGCGGTTACTGGACGCCCGCGCTTGGCCAGAGCTTCGCACGCTCGAGTGCCGCGTCGATGGTCCTCGTGGACGATGAGTTGAACGTGCTCGAAGGCGCGGGCGCGCCTAATCCGGCAGTGCGGTTTCATGCGTGGGTCTATCGCCATCGGCCCGACGTGCACGCGATCGTCCACACCCATCCGCGCAGCATTGCCGCGCTGTCGATGCTGGGCATACCGCTGCCCGTCGCGCATATGGACGCGTGCATGTTCCACGACGACTGCGGGTTCCTCGCCGAATGGCCGGGTGTGCCGATCGGCGACGAAGAAGGGCGCATCATCACGGCGGCGCTCGGCCACTACCGTTCGGCGCTGCTCGTCAATCATGGCTATATCTGCGCGTGCGCGTCGATAGAGGAGAGCATCTATCTCGCGGTGTCGATGGAGCAGGCGGCGGAACAGGTCCTGCTCGCCATGGCGGCCGGGACGATCCAGCCGGTGCGCGCGGATCTCGCGACGGCCGCGCACGACTTTCTGCTGCAGTCCTCGATCGTCCGGGCAACTTTCGCGTATTGGGCCGGGCAGATTACGACGCCGGGGTCGTGATGAGGCAATCGCAAGCAGTTTTCCATGCGCCCGATCTGGCCGGCAGTTACGCGATGCGCTAGCGTGGATTGATCTGCTTGACGACATCAGCCACGATGGCGCGGGTCTGCCTGTCGGTAGTCGGTGCGAAGATGCCCTGCCACGCCGAGGACTTGGTGTTGTAGGAGCGCTCCCCGAATACCTGGTCAGTCTGCAGATCGCGGAAAGTAACCTTGGCTCGGATGAAGGCATTGCCCGTCATGATTCCGAATGCGATCCGCGCACCTTGCGAGACGAAGTGGTAGTCGTCGACATAGACATCAACGATTGTGCCGGCACCGCTCCGGGTTGTCGTTCCCGCGGTTTCATCGATGAAGGTCAGTCCCGCCGGGTTCGCGGCACCTTGCATGGCTTCCCGCCATTCAGTCTGTACCCGCGGCCAGTCGGACGAGGCCGTGGCTACCTGCGATCCGGTCATGCGCAGGACGACTGTATGGGTCGAAGCGGGCGGCACGACGATGCTGGATTCCGAGGTCCTTTCACCCGGGGACGAATTGTCCTGGGTCTGCAACGTGGCGGCGCATCCGCCGAAAAAAGCCGTGCTTGCGCTGACGATAAGGATCGGGAGTAGTCGTTTCTGCATCTGGGTGTTCCGGGTGACGAAATCGATTTGTCGAATGGAATTACAGACGCTTTGTCGGCATGAGATCGTCAAACTTGAGCGGCATTCGGAGTGGACCAGCCGTTCGAGTGACCACTGCGTGGCTCAGGCGAGCGGCGGAAGATGGTTGAGGGTCGACCGACGCGGCAGTCCGCGGTCGACCCTTCGCTGCCGCTCGTCGCTCGAGCTTCCGATTGTCCGTTACCCGAGCTCAACCGCCTTTCAGACGTCTAACAACGGGGATCACGAACGACTAGGACTTGCGAGCCGCCAAATCGAAACGGGTACTGGATGATTGCTACGGCCGTTCTGACAACCAGGGCACCAATGTTCAAAGCGCACTCATTCTAAGGTGACGACGATCTTCCCGACTTGTTCATTAGATTCAAGGAAGTGCGTTGCTTCCTGAATCTGGTCAAATGCAAACGTTCGACAGATCAAAGGCGAAAGCCCAACCCCACGATGATGCCGTGGGACGGGGCCGGGCGAGGATTCGATTCCCCAATATCTACGAACACCAAAGGAGGGTGCATATGCACTGCTATTTCTCTGCAGCAAGGGCGATCCTTTAAGAGGTTTTCCAGCCAAATGGTGTGAGGTGCTGCTTGGGCCAGCTTACGACGGGACTGGAACCTGAGCACGGCGAGCAGACCTTGCGGCCAAACTGCGTCGGTCGACATCTGAGTCAACATCGCCGACAATCGTCCTGCCACTTGAACTGGCGTCGAGCCCGGCATGCAGGGAAGAAACGATTCAGTCACTGTTGTGCAACGGCGACTGCCGAGCAATACCAACGGCATCGGCCTGCTGACATGCAGCCGGCCGATGCCCTTACAACAATGCGCGTTCAGTGGTTGATCTGCTGGATACCCGCCAGGCGCCACGCCTGGCCGCCCTGCGCGTTCTTCACCAGATTCCAGATCTCCTGGAACGGCTCGGCAGTCTGTGCGTCGTCCTCTCGCATCTGACCGTAGAAGCGCACGCTGATCAGCGCTTCATCGGCGTTGCTCTCCGTGCCCAGCACTTCGGCGTCGAGTTGCGTCACTTCTGTCACACCCGGCTTTCCGCCTTGAGCTTCCAGATCCTGCTTGAGCCGCATGAACATGTCGTGCGTCGTCAACTCGAACATGTCGCCCTGATCGTTCCGGTCCCATGCGCTCTGAAGACGCATGAACAGAGTCTTCGCCGATGCCAGAAAGGCAGACTGGTCGGACCCAGACGAGAGCTCCGGAGCCTTCACGGCGCCTGCAACTCCCCTCGAACCCGTCGCGGCAGCCGGCCAGTTGTCCGACCTCGCGTCAGACCGCGCATGGCCAAACTGGTTGAACAGCGATGAACCGTCGGTCTGCTGCCGGTTCGCCGCGCCATGCCCATAAGCCAGATCCGGACGGCGTCGGTTGGCGATAAAGCGGAATAACATCACGCCCGCGAGAACCACGAGGCCGATCAGCAGCGCATTCGACAGCATTTGCGCCAGCCCTTCACCCAAGCCAAGCGACGACAGCAGCGCCGCAATTCCAAGGCCAGCGGCGAGGCCGGCAAGCGGGCCCATCCAGCGGTTACCGGCCGCGGCAGCAGGCGTCTGCGCGGTCTGTTGCGCCGGCTGGGCTTGCTGGCTTCGCTGCGTTTGCCCAGACGGTGACGCCGTCTGTGACTGACGCCCGATACTTTGACTGCCGCCCACCCGCTTCGCTTCGGCATCGTTCGATGCCACGGCGCCAAGCGCGAGCAGGCCCGCCAGACCGAGCGCCGCGGTCCCGCGCGTCACCGAACCGGCAGCACGTCGAAATTGATTGACGAATTGCGTGAACATAAAAATCTCTCCAGTGGTGAGTCGGGGATACCTGGATCGCGCGCCCGCAAAGCAAGCGCTTTAAATTACGAATAGTAATATTTCCAGGTCATCATAGTTGCGCCGATTGTGTCTGCACGCCGTTACGGCCAGCGTGAAAGCCGTTGCCATGGATGTAGTGCTCCAGTTGCCGGATGGTGTGTTCCTGCTCGGCAATCTGGTTCTTGATCAGGTCGCCGATCGACACCATTCCAATCACCTGCCCCGCCGTAATCACGGGCAGATACCGTATGCGATGTTCTGTCATGACCGCCATGCATTCGTCGGTGGTCTGATGCGGACTGACGTAGCGCACCTCCGCCGTCATGATGTCGCGCACGGGCGTATCCCTTGAGGAACGGTCCATTAGCACGATTTTCCGTGCGTAGTCGCGCTCCGTGACGATGCCGGCGAGGCGCCCCTGATGTGCGACGATCAGCGCGCCCACCTTCCGGTACGCCATGATCGCGATCGCGTCGTATACCGATGCAGACGCCTCCGTGGCCCACACTGTCTGCGAAACTTTTAAGCGAAGAAATTGCGCAACCGATGTCATAGATCACCTTTGTCCGTTATCGATAGCCGCGCGTTGACGTTCACGACCGAGGCTTCAATCTATCCGAACCGGATCGAATAGAAAATTCGTATTTTTATTGCCAATACATCGAAAAAACCGTAGCGTTGACCGATCGACGGAGGGAGCGTGAACTTCAAACATCTGCATTACTTCTGGGTCACGGCGCACGCAGGAGCAATCGTCCGGGCGGGCGAGCAGTTGCATATCTCGCCGCAAACACTGAGCGGCCAGATCAAGCTGCTCGAGGAAGCGCTGGATAGAAAACTGTTCAGGAAGAGCGGGCGCACCATCGAATTGACCGATGCTGGCCGGTTGGTGCTCGATTACGCGGACGAAATATTCTCTTTGGGCTCGGAGCTTGAGAGCGCGGTGCGGCGCGAGAACGAATCCGGTGCGCAAATGCGGTTTCGTGTCGGAATTGCAGATTCGGTTCCGAAGGCGATCGCGTACCGGCTACTGGAACCCGCGCTGAGCGCTTCAGTACCGGTACGCATGATCTGTCACGAAGGCAAGCTGCATGCGCTGCTTGCGCAACTGGCTGTGCATCGCCTCGATATGATCATCACGGACGCCCCCATTCCCGCCGACGTCAACATCAAGGCGTTCAACCACCGCCTCGGCCGTTCGACGCTGGGCTGCTTCGGGGCGCAGACGCTGATCAAGAGCGGCAAGAAACGCTTCCCGCTGCTGCTCGGCCAGCTGCCGGTGCTACTGCCGGGCACGGAATCGGCCGTGCGTCGCAAGCTGGATCACTGGCTTGCGTCACATGCCATATCGCCGCACATCGTCGGCGAATTCGACGACGGGGCGATGGCCATGGCGTTCGGCCGCGAAGGCCGCGGCCTGCTGTTCGCACCCACTGTGCTGGAGAGTCAGTTAAAGGCCGAGCACAGGCTGACGATGATCGGGCAGATCAAGACGATCGTCGAAGAGTTCTTTGCGATTTCGATCGAGCGCCACATCAGTCATCCCGCGGTCGCGACGATCATGAGTGCGGCGCGAAGCGAACTGTTCAATGAGTAGGAACGGCGTTTCCTGGCCTGGATTAGGCGCGACGACTGGCGCACAGATGTCGAAAAAGATGCCGTGCGGCGAACGGCCTACAACGCAATTGTGTCGATCAGGTTGTGCGTGGTCATATCAATCACGCCAACATGCCTCGCAAACCTGAATCCCACCTCATAGATAGCGCTTGTCGGCACTGAGCTCCACGTCGTCGGGTCTGGGTACGGTTCACTAATCACCGTGATCTCGTTGAGAGTGATGGCCCCACCGTCGCGCTGCGCTAGTCTCCGGCGTGGGCCCGCATGACAGGGCCAAGATGCCGGTTAATATCGCCCGATAGCCCGACAGATTGCGAACATGGCCGCAAGTAAAACGTGGCGCCGACCATCCGACCGCTCCAGGATTAAAACGGTCGCAGGAACGACGGTTTTCGGTGTTGCGCGCACGTCGGCTTTTGGCCGAACTCGGTCCGACGTCGAACTGGCGCCGTGGCCCGGCCTTGACCGATCGACATTAGGCAGCAGTCGACTCGCAACGGTCAGTGATTTTTCTCAGAAGTGGCCATTCAGGCGGCTTTGGCAGATAGACATGAAGCACGGCGCAGCCTAACGTTCAAGCAATGGCCCCGACCTAAGCCGGACTGTCCCCACCACTTTGCCAATCACCTCTCCGCGGGGGACGAATCGGATCAACGTCCGAGTCGCTACGATCCCGTCAGTTTTGGTACGAATTGCGGTAGCAGATCCGAGCGGGTCATCTGCACTCGGATCGATGATTTCCGCGATCACCGCACCGCGCGAGACTTTTGCGCCAAGCGGCACCTTATAGGTGACAATCCCACCTCGTGGCGCGACAAGGAGGTCGGTCGCATCCAGACTTGTGGCTTTGCATAGTGGCTCGGGAAGCGGTCCGGGATCGCCAGAGACAACTCCTCGACGTTGCAGGAATTTGAGTAGTGCGTCCGCGTCGGCAGACGCAAACTCGTCGCAGACATCAGCTTGCCCGCGCAGTTCCAATGTCACTGAATGGCAGCCAATTGGAATGGGAAATAGGTGCCCCAACTCTTTCCGAACAATCTCCCACGTGCCCGTGAACAGGTCGGTCGAAGTGCCTGCGTTTTCTAACCCATCTTCAAGGAAAACCGCTTCGCACGCAGTCTGCGCGCAGAGATCAGCGACATGCGGCCAAGTCGATTCATAGGTGTACGCGTGGATGATTGCATCCCGATCGCAATGCACGTCGATGACAACATCAGCATCAAAGGCAAGTTGGAACGCCGTCTTTTTTATCTTCTGAACTTCGGTCTGATCGGGCAGGTCGTCCACATGCCGTTCGAGGATTCGACGAAGTAATTGTAAATTCTCGGCTTCGTCGTCACCAAGTCTGTGCTGTGCTTCCGCCGCGACGCTCTCTCCGACTGAAGGCCAGTGCCGATTGAAGTTGCCTTCTCCGCCAAGATCATTCCTGCCGACAAGTACGCCGTTAATCCAGGTGGCCGCGCCGAGGGGGTTCACGAACGGAACGAGCACGACTTCCCCAAGGATTTCTCCACGCGAATCCGCCTCGTCAAGACGTTTTGCTAAATGTGCAATCGTCAGCATGCCAGGGATCTCCTCGGCATGTAGACCAGCCTGAATATAGATCTTTGGTCGAGCACCGCGAGTCCCATATCGATGCACGGTAATCTGACGGCAGGTCCCAGGGAAACCAGCCTCGAGGCTGATCCGTTGTATTTCTTTCGTCATCGCCGGCCTTTCAGTGACTACGCAGATTCGGTGTGGAAACCCAAACAACGCCAATTCTAAACCTCGGTCGAATGACCGAAGCTGGCCGACCCCGGAAATTCGAAGCTTGTCGACGATCGCGCGTCCCGAGTCAGTCTCCAGCTTCCGGAGTCGACCCCAAACGGACTGTCGCCATCTGGAAAGCCCGACGACAGCTTACGAGAACCTGCGATCATTGGCTCGCGCACGAGCGTGTCCTCGAAACCGGCCGCTCTTCGAAGCGGCACTTCACTCTGCGCATTCACCTCTCGCTCGGCCGCCCTCGCACATGCGAAGATAGAAGAAACTGACTCGCGTGAGGGAAGGACGATGCCACTCACTCAAGGATACTGGTTCCCCTCGAAACGACGCGGATGGGGTTGGGGATGGCCAGTGCGCTGGCAGGGTTGGGTCGCACTGGTCGTGTTCGTCGGACTGGTATGGACCGATGCGGCGTTCTTTCATCCGGCCGTGCATCCGGTGGCGTTCGGCTCTATCGTCGCAGTGCTAGTCGCGGGCTTTACAATTGTGTGCTGGATGAAAGGCGAACCAACCCGATGGCGCTGGGAAAGGGATTAGCGCGCAGTTGCGGCCGATGCGGGCAATCTGCCTAACCCCGCTGTTCGAGAGTCTGGCTGTAGGCGGCGTCCAGGGGTGAAAAGCGGTCGTGCCTGTCGTCGCTATCTCAGTGCCCTCTTTTCATCCTCCTTAGCAAGGGCAACGCTGATCATGTTGACCCAGCGGCCGTAAACGCCGGGACGCCCGCGTCGGCCATCGATGGTTTTCGGAGTTGCACAGCTGTTCGAGTGACTGATTTGTGCAACGGGCGAGCGGCGGAAAGTGGCCGACTGTCGCCCGATGTAGTCGGCCGAAACCGACCCTTCCGGGCCGCTCACCGCCCGTTACCCCTTTTAAGCGCGATTCGTTTCCTTCCCCTGGTCGAACGCCGGCTCCGAGAACCGCTCGATCCAGACTGCCAGGCGGTCGGCCGCGAAACTGGCGGCGCGTGTGCCGGCGCGGCAGACGATGGCGTCGCCATCACGCGCGAACTGCAGGGCGCCGCCGGCTTCTTCCAGCCACAGCAGGCAGGCCAGCCAGGTCGCGTGCTCGGCCGATACGGCCTGACCCACCGGCCGGGTGAGGAATTCGCTCAGCGTGGCCGGCGAAGTCCAGATCAGCGCATCGCCATCGCCGCGTACCGTGGCGCCGAGGGCTTCGGTGAAGATCTGCACCGCATCGGCCGCGCCGCGCCCCGCATTCCGCGTGCGCAGGTCCGCGAGGCGCATGCCGACCGCGTGGCCGAAGCTGCCGCTGCGTTCGCTCTCGGCATGCACCAGGTCGGCGTAGTCCATACGCTGCCAGTCCGGCTCCACATTGCGTGTACCCGCCAGGTCGGTGCCGGCCAGGTAGGTTTCCACCGGCTGGAAGCGGCCCGGGCCGATCAGGCTGGCGCACAGCGTGTGCACGATGCCGATGCGGGTGGCCACGGTCTGCGTCTGCAGCACGCCCAGCTTCTCGCGCACGAGCTGGTCGCGTTCCTTGCGCAGTCCCGACAGCTCCAGCGCCTGCTTCATCTCCATGCGCAGCGCGCTGATGTCCCACGGCTTCTTGATATAGCGATGTATCTGGCCTTGATTGACGGCCTCGACGGTCTGGTCCAGCTCCGAATAGGCCGTCGTCAGGATCCGGACGATGTGGGGATAGCGATCGCGCGCATAGCGCAGAAGTTCGTTGCCGTATTCGCCCGGCATGCGCTGGTCGGATACCAGCACGGCCAGGCTGGCGGCGTGGGCATCCAGTATTGCCTTGCCGTCCTCGACGGAGGCGCCCGTCACCACCGGCGCGATCGCGCCGATGGCGCGCTCGAAGTATTTGACCGCGGTGGCTTCGTCATCAACGAACAGAATCGCCGGGGGCGGTGTCTGGTTGGCAATCGTATCGCTCAAGGGTAACTCCTGTGCATTCGATCCTTGAAATTTGGGAATTCCGGCGTCACGGTCGTGCCGGCGCCGGACGCGGATGCGATCCTGATGCTCGCGCCGAAGGACTGCATGCCGCGGTTGCGGAAAATCATGCCGAAGCCGTTAACGCCGGCGCTCGCGATAACGAGGTCGATCAGCAGGCGCTGCATCACTTCCGGCGTAAGGTCAGGGCCGTTATCGCCGATGCCAGCACCTCGCGGACCGTGCCCACGCCCAGCGGCTTCTCCAGGATTCGAAACACCTCGCCGGAATTGACCGTTTCCAGCAGCGCGTCGTTGTCCGCGTAGGCTGTCACCAGGATCCGCACGATATGCGGATACTCCTGAGAGACCTGCCGCAGCAGGTCGTCGCCATGCCGGCCCGGCATGCGGAAGTCGGTCACCAGGATCGCCACCCGCGCGCCTTCGCGGCGCAGGATCGACACGGCCTCGTCCGCGCTGCCGGCGAGCAGCACTTCATAGGCGCCGCCGGCCGAGCGCGCAAAGTACTTGCGGGCCAATTCCTCATCATCGACATAGACGACAGTGTGTCGCGCTTGCTGGGTCTCTCTCATCTCGACATCACTCGACACGCGGCAGATCGAAATTGAACGCGGCCCACTTGCCCAACTGGCTTTCCGCATACAGCGTGCCGCCGTGCCGCTCCACCACCGCGTAGCTGATGGACAGGCCAAGGCCCAAGCCCTGGCCGACTTCGCGGGTAGTGAAGAACGGTTCGAACACCCGCGCCAGATTCTCCGCGGCGATTCCCGGGCCGTTGTCGCGCACATTCACGTGCAACCGGTCGCCGCGCCATTGCGCGGTGACATGGACCTGCGGCGACACGGTGCCGGCCTTCTGCATGGCCAGAGCGGCATTCGAGAACAGGTTGATGAGCACGCCGATGATGGCGGCTTCGTCGCCCAGCACGAGGGTGTCGGCGGGCAGTTCGCGCGTGACGCTCACGCCGCGCAACTCGTGCGCGCTCAGCCGGATCGACGAGTCGAGCGCCTTCTCGAACAGGAACGGCACGTCTTCCGCCGCCGCGCCGGGCTTGCGGTAGGCAAAGGTCTTCAGGTCCGACACGATATGCTGGATGCGATGCATGCCCTGCCTGGCATCCATCAGGCACTCCTGCAGCGACGGATTCTCCTTGGCCTGCGGTTCCTCCATCGCTACTTCGATGGCCATCAGGCAGAAGTTCACCGGGTTATTGACCTCGTGGAGCAGCCCCGCGGACAACGTACCGATTGCCGCCATCTTTTCCTGTTGCAGCAACTGGCCCTTGATCTGCGCCAGGCTTTCATTGGTACGGGCGAGCTGGTCGTTTTTCTGCGCCACCTCGTCCTTCAGCCGGAAAAGCTGGAAACGGCCCTTCTCGTTGAAGTAGGTGTAAATGGAGCTGGCTACCGCGCAGAAGAAGATCAGGATGAGCTGGAACTGAAACTTGCTCGGGTCCTGTATGCCGCCCGGATGGGCCACGCAGGCGATGTAGTAGAGACCGACCGTGGCGAGGCCGAATGCCAGCGTCTGCCAGTAGCCGGAAGGGAACAGGATTCCCACCGCAAAGATCGTCAGCATGAGCCCGGCATAGAACAGCGACTGCTCGCCCTGCGTGGCATAAATCATCCAGGAGATCATGGCCTGCGGCAGCAACAGCCAGAAGAAGGTGATGACCTGCACGTGGCGCTTGCCCGTTTCCGTGTACAGCGAGAGCAATGCGAGGCCGATGACCGCGCTGGTCAGCACCCGAATGATGGCGAAGTGCTTCTGCTCGGCCGGATACACGACATAGTCCATCGCCACGCCCATCAGCACCAGCACGATCACGGTCAGGCCGCCAGCCTTGCTGCACAGCAGCCGATAGTCGCGCAGCTCTTCGCGATAATCCGAATGTAGCCCAGCCACGGAGGTTGTCATTTCAGGCTACGGGTTGCTGGCCGATCGTCACCTCGGCAAACACGTTAACCCCGGTCGCGTCCGTGTACAGGCGCGGCTCGCCGCAGTTCTCCGGCATGATTTCGGCCATCTGTGACTCATTGCGATAGATCAGATACCACTCCAGCACGTGCTCCATGCTGAAGCGCTCCGGGTTGTCGGCGTGGACATTGGTGACCAGCAGGCGGCCGCCCCGTTTGATGCGGCTGGCGAAGTGCTGGTTCAGCCGGGCACAGACCTTGTCCGACAGGTAGTCGAACAGGCCGGCGCAATAGACCGCGTCGAACTCGCGGACGTCCGATGCATCCGCGTCCATCCGGCGCTTGAGCAGGTGGTGGACCGAATCATGCGTATAGCTGATGGTCATCCGCGTGGCCGTTTTCTGCGCGATGGACGCAAGGCGCTCGCGCGTCCAGTCCAGGGTCTCCTGGCTGAAGTCGAGCAGTTCGAACGTCAGCCACTCCGGTTCGTCGTATTCATGCATGAAGCGCTGGATTTCCTGAGCGGGGCCGCAACCCACGTTCAGCACCCGGAACGGCCGCCCCGCGGCACGCGCTTCATTGGCCAGCCGGGTCAGGTAGTCCACCAGCAGCTCGATGCGATTGCGGTGCGCGCGGGCCACGGCCGTCTGCAGGAAGGCCGCGTTGACGATCTGGAAATAGGTGCTCGGGCCCTGGCGGGGATCGTCGAGCATCTGGTTGACCATCTGGTAGTCGCCGGCGTAGCCGAGCGGCTTCGTGAAGGTGCGAAAGACGAACGGCGAACGCAGCAGCAGCGGATGGAGCGCGGCCTGGGCAAACGCGCGGTGTGCCGGCGCCAGCTCTTCGTCGACGAGGCGCGCCTCGCCTTCGAATTCGTCGAAGTAGAACTTGGTCCTTTCCATCAGTGGCGACGCCAGTTCGAGGAAGAAGTCCTCGCGCAGGCTTTTGCCTTCCTTCGGCATGGTGTCGGCCAGGTCCGCCTGTTCGACCCAGCGCGACATGTCGGAGAGAAAAGCCCGGATCTGGTTGACCGCGATCTGGTAGTCGCGGCGGATCTGGAAACGCTCGACCCAGTCCCGCACGAACTGGCGGGCTTCTTCCCCCACCGCGCGCGCTTCCAGCACGCCGCCACTCAGTTCCCGCCACTCGGCGATCAGCGTCACCGAGACGATGGCGGTCAGGCCGGTATTGACCATGCTGATTACGACCGCCTTGCCCGAATAGGCGTGTTCCACGCCCATCTTGACCGACAGGTCGCTCAGCACCTCACTGACCTGGACAATCGAGTACGGGTTGTAGACCTCCATCACCAGGGACTTGCGCTGGAGATTGATGATCGTGCCCCGCACCTGCTCACCCTGCGAGTTGCGGAAGCTCACTACCGGATCGATTTGCGTTTTGGAATACACGGTATTGCGGCCAGGTAAGTACCACGAGAAGTTGGTTTGAAATTTGGTGCCATACCCAGGCCAACAGGCCGGCCAGCTCAGCGTCGATGGTTTTCCCGGTTCGGGTGACGAAGCGTCGCCATCGATATTTCAGTTGCCGCCACGGCAACCCGTTCCTTCATTTGTCTGACCTGTGTCACCTCACGACAGCACGTGTGTTAATGGCGTCACGGTTTTAACGGGAGCCGTTAGCCTGGTGGGCCTGACAGCCGGTTTCGGAATAATACGGATCTTTGCGATTGCAGCATTCTACTGATAAAAAAGCACGCTGTCGTCTGACGCGAATTTCATCGGCGAAACTACCTGGCGGCGCTCGACGAAAGGGCGCCACCCGATGAGGCGCGAACTCTGTTCACGACGAAAAGCACCGCTTTCCCGCGTCGTCCGTTTCCACGAATGGAGACCGCAGGACAATCGCGTCATCACGTTCGGGGCCAGTGGTAATCATCGATACCGGAATGCCGACCTCCCGCTGAATCGCTTCGATCAATGCCGCCGCCTGGCGGGGCAGGTCGCCATAAGACCGGATGCCGCGGGTCGAACCTTCCCAGCCATCGAAGCGCCTGAGAACCGGCCGCAGACGTTGCTGCTCGGCGTCGCCGAGCGGCAGGTAGTCGATGCGCTTCCCATCGAGCTCGTAGCCTACGCACACGTGGATCGAATCGAAGCCATCGAGCACATCCAGCTTGGTCAGCGCGAGCAGGTCGATGCCGGCGACCTTGCTGCCCTGGCGCAGTTGCACGGTGTCCAGCCAGCCGCAGCGACGCGGGCGGCCGGTATTGACGCCATACTCGCCGCCGCGCTGCCTGAGCACATCACCGAGGGTGCCGCCCACTTCGGACGTGAAAGGGCCTTCGCCAACACGCGTTGCATAGACCTTGCTGACGCCCAGTACCTGCCCAAGCCGCGACGGGGCGATGCCGGTGCCGCTGGCCGCGGCGGCCGCGACGGTGCTCGACGACGTCACATAGGGATAGCTGCCCCAGTCCACGTCGAGCATCACGGCTTGCGAGCCTTCGAATACCGTGCGCTTGCCCGATGAATGGGCGTTGTCGAGCTGTTCCCACACGCGTCCGATGAACGGCAGGATTCTCGGCGCCATCGAAAGCAGGTCGCTCAACATCGGGTCTCGCTGGAAAGGCTCCAGACCGAGGCCGCGCAACCACGCGTTATGGTGCGCGAGCAGTACATCGAGCTTTTGCGCGAGCAGTTCCGGTTCAGCCAGGTCGCAGACGCGCAAACCCCGGCGTCCGACCTTGTCTTCGTAGGCCGGACCGATACCGCGCAGCGTGGTGCCGATCGGCCTGGCGCGCAAGCGTTCCTGAGCGGCGTCGATCGCGCGATGGACCGGCAGGACGAGCGTAGCCGTCCCGGCGATCTGCAACAGCTCCGGCGTTACGCGGATGCCAAGCCCGGCCATCCGGTCGATCTCCGCGAGCAGCGCCGCGGGATCGAGGGCGACGCCGTTGCCGATCAGACCAGGCTTTCCGCGCACGATACCGCTCGGAAGCAGCGCCAGTTTATAAGTCTGACCATTCACCACCAGCGTATGACCGGCGTTGTGGCCGCCGTTGTAGCGAACCACGATGTCCGCGTTCCCGGCGAGCCAATCCACGATCCGGCCTTTGCCCTCATCGCCCCACTGCGCGCCAACCACGACAACATTCGACATACGGTAATCTTCCTGGTGACTTAAACAAACAGATCCGGAATCGGATCCGCCGCCGACCAGCTCAATATAAAGGCCACTTATGGCTACGAAAATCGATATAAACTCATCTCGTTTGTCAGAGAAACTCACAAAGAGGTGTGCCGCATGCCGCGTCGCCTGCCACCATTGAACGCATTGCGCGTATTTGAAGCCGCCGCCAGGTTCGAGAGCTTTTCAGCCGCGGCGGACGAGCTTTGCGTCACGCACGGGGCCGTTAGCCGGCAAGTGGGACAACTGGAGGCCTGGTTGGGACACGAGCTGTTTGAACGCCGCGGCCGAAGGGTCGTGCTGACCGCGCCGGGGCGCGCTTATCTGTCGGAGATATCGGCGGCGCTCGACCGCATCGCGCTGGCGACCCATGAACAGATCCGGGTCACGCGACAGCAGATCATCAAGGTCAATGCGCCCACTACCTTCGCGTTGCGCTGGCTATTGCCGCAGCTTTCCAGCTTCCAGTTGACCAATCCGGCGGTGGAAGTCCGACTGACCACGTCGGACGAACCGATCGAAAGGCTACGCGACGAATGCGATGTGGCGATTCGCGGCAGCGAGCAGAAACCGGCGGGGTACGTGGTCAACGAATTTCTGTCGGAAGTGCGGCTGCCGGTGTGTTCGCCGAAGGTGTTGCAATCTCATCCGATACACGACGTCTCGGACCTCGCGCATCACACCCTGCTGCATACGGCGACCTATCCCGGCCTGTGGGCCGAATGGCTTGCGGCGTGCGGCAATCCCCGGCTTGCCGCGCGCAATTCCCGGCAACTGGACCACTTTTATTTGACCTTGCAAGCCGCCATTGACGGCCTGGGTATCGCGATGGGCCCGACCGCGCTCGTCGCGCTCGATGTGGAAGAGGGCCGTCTCGTGTTTCCGTTCGACGGCCCGGCCTTGCCGGCATGGCGCTATTGCAGCTACGTCCGCCATGCGCGCCTCGAAGATCCCGCCATCGATATCTTTCTGACGTGGTTGCGCGAACTGGGGCAGCGTTTCTCACGCAACGCATAGTGAGCGACCGTGAACGGGCTGCCTTTGACGCACCGCTCATACGAACTGCGGACCGAAACGCGTCGCAATGTGTTCGTTCGAATCGAATAGTTCGCGCAGAATCGGGCTCGTACAACTGGGCTGCACATAAAGATAAAACGCGACTTCCGGCAGGCGCGGCAGACCGTCCGCTTCGGTCAGCACACGCATGTTCGCGTCGAGCAATTCGGTGGTGCGCGCGGTCACACCCAAACCGGCGCTGATCGCCGCCTTGATCCCCACGAGCGTCGGCGAGATATAACTGGTTCGCCACAGGATCTGGCGCGCGTCGAGACACGAGATCGACACCTGGCGAAACAGGCTTAGTTCGTCGGCCATCACCAGTGGCACGGGCGCGCTTGCGTCGAAGATGAAGTCTTCCGCGCAGATCCATACCATCGGCGAAGTACGCAGCTTGATTCCCGGAAACGCATCGTCGTAGCGCGTGGAAATCGCCAGATCCAGTTCCTTGTCGCGCAGCGCATCCATCAGGAACGGACTACGGCCGACGTTGATCTCCATCTGCAACTCGGGCGAGAGCTTCGATAGACGCCGCAGAAGATTCGGCAGGATCGAGTCGGCCACGTCGTGTGGCGAGCCGATGCGAATTTTCTCGATGGGCCCACGCGTCTGTATCACCTGCACCGCCTGATCGTTCAACGCGAGGATCTTGTGCGCGTAGGCAATCAGCCGCGTCCCGTCGGGCGTCATCGACTTGTGCCGCCCACGCTTTTCGAAGAGCGCGCACCCCATCTCCTGTTCGAGCCGCTGCATCTGCTGCGTCACCGCGGACTGCGTGCGGCCCACGCGCTCGGCCGCCGCCGCGAAAGTTTCGTGCTGTGCAATCGCGACGAAAGTGCGCAACAAATCGATATCGAGGTTTCGCATCACCCGCTTCGCTCACTTCAGAATTCTTAATGTTTTCGCGTTAAGAATTAAATTGTTGCCCGTCATTCTCACGGATAACCTGCTCGACACTCAAGCAATATTTAAGGGATTGGCAATAACGTCGGCACGCCGCGCGGTCACCCCGCGTGACGTCGAACCGCGGAATCAGCTTTATTCAATCGGAGACGAAAGACCATGTGGCAACGAAAACTGGCTGTTCTTATCTTCACGACGACTGTCGCCGCCGGCGTCGCGCACGCCGACGCGCTGGCCGACATCAAGGCGCGCGGCACGCTCGTGTGCGGCACGCAGAATGCCAGCGAACCTTATGCCTTTCCCGATACCGCCACGCGACAGATCGTCGGTTTCGACGTCGACGTTTGCCGCGCGCTCGCGCAGGGCCTCGGCGTGAAACTCGACCAGCGCGCGCTGTCGACCGATGCGCGAATCGCGGAACTCAAGACCCATCGGGTCGACCTGCTGGCCGCCGCGATGGCGTGGATGCCGGCGCGCGCCGCGCAGGTCGACTTCAGCGACCAGTACTTCGTCGCGCCGATTCGTGTGCTGGTGCGCGCCGATTCGCCGATCCAGACGCTCGATCAGCTCGCCGGCAAGAAGATCGCCGCGTCCGAAGGCTCGAGTTCGGCGGCGGTCGCGGTGACACGCCTGCCCGACTCGAACCTGCTGACCTTTCACGACATTTCGTCCGCCTATCTCGCGTTGCAGCAACACAAGGTCGACGGCCTCGTCGCGGGCCAGCTCATCCTCGCGCGCTTTGCCAACGAGGCGGCACAGAGCCACGGCCAGCAATATCGGCTGCTCGCCACCCCGGTGTTCGAGGAGCGCTGGGGCGTGGTGATGAACAAGAACGAACCCGCGTTGATGGCGGCCGTCAACAGGATTCTGCTCGACTACGAGAAGTCCAACGGCCTGCAGACGAGCTTCGACAAGTGGCTCGGCACGAACTCCGTCTATAAGTTCACGCGCGACTACAAGGTCGAACCCATCAAGGCACAGTGATCCAGAACAATGTTCGATTTCTCGTTCCTTCTCGGCGACGGTTACCTGACGCTGTTACGCAACGGCGTGCTGACCACGATGCGCCTGTTCGTCGTCTCGGGCCTGATGGCAAGCGTGATCGGCATCGTGCTCGCAACCTTGCGCGCATTGCCGATCCGCCTGTGCAAGGCGCTCGTCGTGGTGATCGTCGAATACCATCGCAACGTGCCGGTACTGGTGCAGATTCTCGTCTGGTATTTCGGCGTGCCGCAGATCCTGCCGGAATCGCTCAAGCTATGGATCAACGCGGGCAATACCGAGTTCTTTCTCGCCGCCGTCGCGCTTTCGCTGAACTCGGGCGCTTTCGTCTCCGAGGACATCCGCTCCGGGCTGCGCGCCATACCCCATACCCAGCAGGAGGCGGCGTGGTCGATCGGCCTCACGTATCTGCAGTCGCTGCGCTACGTGATCCTGCCGCAGGGCATCCGGGCCGCGCTTCCGGCGTTGCTCAACCAGGCGCTGCTGCTGTTCAAGAACAGCTCGCTGGCAATGGCGATCGGCGTGCACGAACTGCTTTACCGCACGAAGCAGATCGACAACCTCACGTTCCGCACCTTCGATATCTTCCTTGTGGCCACGGTTCTGTATCTGATCGGCACGCTGGCGCTGATGGCGCTTTCGGAACACTTCGTCAAACGCCGCGCGGCGCCCACAGGAGCCTGACGTCATGTTTGAAATCCTGCATGACCACCTCGCGCTATTCCTCGTCGGCGCATGGCCGAACGGCCCGCTCGGCGGCGTCGCAAATACGCTGGTCCTGGCGGCGCTCGGGCTCGTCGCATCGTTTCCGCTCGCGATCGCCATCGGCATGGCGCAGGTCTCGCCGTGGCGCTGGCTCCGCACCGGTGCCGGCGCGTGGACGCGCCTCGTGCGCGGTATCCCGCTGCTGCTGATCATCTTCTGGGCGTATTTCGCCGTACCGCTGCTGGTGGGCGCCGAAGTCTCGGCCTTCACCACCGCGGTGTGCGCGATCATCGTCTACGAGAGCGCGTTTCTCGCGCAGATCGTGCGCGCCGGCCTCGAAAGCCTGCCACGCGGCCAGATGGAGTCGGCCCGCTCGAACGGTCTGTCGTGGTTGCAGAGCATGCGCTATGTGCAGTTGCCGCAAGCGCTCGCCAACATGCTGCCGTCGATCGTGAACCAGTCCGTGTCGATCATCAAGGCGACCTCGCTTGCGTACGTGATCGGTGTACCTGAACTCACCTATTCGGCGGCCCAGGTGAACACGATCACGTTGACCAGGCCCTTGCAGACCTTCCTGGTGCTCGCCGCTTTCTATTTCGTGCTGTGCTTCGCCATCTCCCGCTTCGCCGGGTGGCTGGAGCGCCGCGTCGCCCGTCATCGCATCGGGCTCGCGTAATCAGGAGACCACTACACCATGCTCGCATTCGAGAACGTAAACAAGTATTACGGCACCTACCACGTGCTGAAGGGAATCGACGCGAAGATCAGCCGCGGGGAAGTCGTCGTGGTGTGCGGTCCGTCAGGGTCCGGAAAATCGACGTTGATCCGTACCGTGACGCGCCTCGAGGCAATCCAGAGCGGACGCATCCTGTTCGAGGGGCGCGACGTCGCCGCGCGCGACAGCAACGTCAACCGGCTGCGGGCGCGAATCGGTTTCGTATTCCAGAGCTTCAACCTGTTCCAGAACCTTTCCGTGCGGCAGAACCTGATTCTTGGGCCGACCCGGGTACTCGGCATGTCGCGCGACGAGGCCGTCGCCCAGGCCGAGACGCTGCTCGCCAAGGTCGGGCTGGCCAACCGGATCGACGCGATGCCGGCCAATCTGTCCGGCGGCCAGCAGCAGCGGGTGGCGATCGCGCGGGCACTGGCGATGAAGCCGCCGCTCATGCTGTTCGACGAACCGACCAGCGCGCTCGATCCCGAGATGGTGCAGGAAGTGCTGCAGGTGATGCGCTCGCTGGCGGACGAAGGCATGACGATGATGATCGTCACCCACGAGATGGGCTTCGCGCGGGAAGTCGCGAGCCGTGTCTGGTTCATGGACCAGGGCGAATTGCTCGAGGACGGGCCGCCCGCGCAGTTCTTCGATCGTCCCGCCCATGCACGCGCGCAGCGCTTTTTGCAAGACGTGCTGCGCCCCGCGTCTCACGCCGCCAACCTGGTCGGCTGAGCCGCTGATCGCCTCACCGACTCGACGACTCACTTTTGCTCAATACCGTTCGGAGAATCCTGTTATGTCCACGCCGTCCCTTCCTCAACAACGTCAGGCCGCCGTCGCCGCGTCCATTGCCGCCATGAAGGCCACGCTGGCACGCGAGGGCGAGACTCGCGCCGCGCTGGCGGCCGTGCTCGAAGAGGTCAAGGCCCTCGCCGCGAATACTGCGTTCTGGCAGGAGGATGAGTTCCCGCCGCCGGCCGAAGGCGAGTTGCAGGCGCGTTATCTGATTTCGGAAGACGCGAACCAGAGCTACGCGCTGTACCTGAACGTCATGCGTCCCGGCAAGAAGATCACACCGCACAACCATACGACGTGGGCATGCATCGCCGCGGTCGAGGGGACGGAGTACAACTACGTCTATCGCCGCACCGACGACGGCAGCATCCCCGGCGTCGGCACACTGGAGGTGGCCGACACCGTAGTCGTCGATCCGGGTCACGGCATCGCGCTCGCGGCCGACGACATCCATGCCGTCGAGATCAAGGGCGACGCACCGATACGCCATCTGCACATGTACGGTCGCGCGCTCGAAACGCTGACCCAGCGCATCACGTTCGATCTGGCCACCGGCCGCTATCAGATCATGGACATCGGCGTCAAAACGCGCCGCTGATTCGCGCGCGTTCCGGGCGGCACCGTCGCCGCCCCGGAGCCCGCCTTGCCTGACACACCCTGTTGCCGCCCACCGCAAGCGTTGCTCGCGGTGCGGCCCCGTTCATCCTTTCGATTCGATCTCTTATCGTCATGACATCGCTGGTTACCGCAAAAGACCTGAAAGCCTGGCTGCACGACGGCGCCGAAATCGCGCTGTTCGATGTGCGCGAGCACGGCCAGTACGGCGAAGCCCATCTGTTCTACGCCGTGTCCTTACCGTTCAGCCGGCTCGAGATCGACGCTCCGCGCCTCGCGCCGCGCCGCGTGGCACGCGTGGTCGTGTACGACGGCGACGGCACCGTGGCGTTCGACGCCGCCGAACGCCTCGAAGCTCTCGGTTATACCGACGTGCACGTGCTGGAGGACGGCACGCCGGGCTGGACGCGCGCGGGCTATACGCTGTTCGCCGGTGTGAACGTGCGGTCCAAGGCTTTTGGTGAACTCGTCGAAGCGGCGTTCCATACGCCCCGCGTCACCGCGCGCGAACTCGCGGCAATGCGCGACTCGGGCGCCGAGGTCGTGATCGTCGACGGTCGGCCGGTCAACGAGTACCTGAAGATGACGATTCCGTCGTCGATCTGCTGCCCCAACGGTGAGTTGGGTTACCGTATCCGCGAACTGGTGCCGAGTCCGGATACGCCCATCGTCGTCAATTGCGCGGGGCGCACGCGCAGCATCATCGGCGCGCAGACGCTGATCAATCTGGGCATTCCGAATCCCGTCATGGCGCTCGAGAACGGCACGCAGGGCTGGTTCCTGGAAGACTTTCCGCTCGAGCACGGCAGTACGCGCCGCTATCCCGACGCGGTCACGCCCGCCGCGGTCGAAGACATGCGACGCGCGAGCCATCGACTCGCCGAGCGCTTTACCGTTCCCTACATCGACAGCGCCACTCTCGCGCGCTGGGTCGACGAACGCACGCACAGCCTGTTCCTGTGCGACATCCGCACGCCGGAGGAATTCGCCGAGGGCAGTCTGCCCGGTGCGCAGCATACGCCGGGCGGCCAGTTGATCCAGGCGACCGATCAGTACATCGGCGTACGTCACGCGCGTCTGGTCCTTTTCGACGCCGACGGCGTGCGTGCCGCGATTGTCGCGAGCTGGTTGCGCCTGATGGGGCACGACGCCTACGTGCTGCGCGACGGCATCGCGAGCGGCGCATCGTTGCCCGTGCCCGCCGCGGCCGTGCCGCCGGCATTGCCTCGCGTCAGCGTCGAGGCCCTTGCCGATGCGCTGGCGGCCGGAACGGCGCAAGTCGTCGATCTGCGGCCGAGCATGGCCTATCGATGCGCGCACGTGCCAGGCTCGACGTGGGCCATTCGCTCGCGCCCACCCGTATTCGCCGCCGGTCTTGATATCGTGCTGGTGGCCGACGACGAACGCGTCGCGCAACTCGCGGCCGCCGACTGGCGCCGGCATGCGCCGCGCGGCAACGCGCGCATCGCGCTGCTGGCCGGCGGTTTTGCCGCGTGGAGCGGAGCGGGGCGGCCCGTCGAAGTCACACCCGAGCTTCCTCCCGACAGCGAGTGCATCGACTATCTGTTCTTCGTGCACGACCGGCACGATGGCAACAAGGCGGCGGCCCGGCAATACCTTGCATGGGAAACGGGACTGCTCGCGCAACTCGATGCGCAGGAGCTGGCTGGCTTCAAGGTCGGTCCGGACGCCGTGGCGCCGTAAGCGTCGATTGCTTTTGCGAACATGAGATCGAATCTGCCGGACGCTCGACGTCCGGTCATTACAACCGGAACAGACATGTCATCGAAATTCTCATCGCAAGGTTTGGCCACTCGCCTCGTCAAGGGCGGCATGTCGCCTGTTTTCGAAGGCGGACGCGCCGTCAATCCGCCGATCGTGCGGGCGTCCACCGTTCTGTTCGAGTCGACGGATGCGCTCGACGATGCCCGCCGCAGGCGTGACAGCGAGCGGATGTTCACCTACGGCGCGCGCGGCAACCCCACTGCCTTCGCGCTGGAAGATGTCGTCGCGCAGCTCGAAGGCGGTTATCGCACGCGACTCTTCCCGACCGGACTGGCCGCGATTTCGATGGTATTCATGGCGTTCGCGAGGCCCGGCGATCACGTGCTGATCGCCGACTGCGTCTATCAGCCACTGCGCCATTTCGTCGACACGTTCCTGCGGCCGTGGGGTGTCGAGGTGACGTACTTTCTCGCTGACGGCAGCGACCTCGCGCGGCAGATGAGACCCGCCACGAAGCTGGTCTACGTCGAATGCCCAGGCTCGCTCGTCTACGAGATGTGCGACCTGCCGGCGCTGGCCGAAATCGCGCATCGTCATGGCGCGCTGCTGGTCGCCGACAATACGTGGGGCTCGGGTATGCAGTACCGGCCGCTCGCACTGGGCGCCGACGTCTCCGTGATGGCCGCGACCAAATACCTCAGCGGGCACTCGGACGTCATGATGGGGACGTTGACGACCACCCGGGATGCATGGCAACCGGTCGCCAGGATGTGCGACGCGCAAGGCGTCGCGGTCAGTCCCGACGACGCATACCTCGTACTGCGCGGCACGCGCACGCTGGCCGCCCGTCTGGCGATGCATGAACGTCACGCACTCGAAGTGGCGCAGTGGCTCGCCGCCCATCCCGCCGTCGCGCGCGTGTACTGTCCGGCACTTGCCGATGATCCCGGCCATTCGCTGTGGCAACGCGATTGCACCGGCACCAACGGCCTGATCTCCTTCGAGTTCGCCGGCGCCAGTCCGGCCGCGGCCGCATGCTTCGTCGATTCGCTCGAGCTCTTCGGCATCGGAGCGTCCTGGGGCGGTTTCGAGAGCCTCGCGACCGTCGCCAGGGTCGCGAGTACTCGCACATGCGCCGACTGGTCGAGTGCCGGACCTATCGTACGGCTTCACATCGGCCTGGAGGATCCGCGGGATCTCATCGACGATCT
This sequence comes from Paraburkholderia sp., assembly GCF_047605525.1. Taxonomy (GTDB): domain Bacteria; phylum Pseudomonadota; class Gammaproteobacteria; order Burkholderiales; family Burkholderiaceae; genus Paraburkholderia. The sequence goes on from NZ_JASGFN010000002.1 coordinate 164,126, forward strand.
CTCGCGAGCGTTTGCGCGGATGGGCGAACGGTTCTGAGTACGCCCGCGCGATCACGGTCACGACGAAACGGCTGACCTGCTGGCCGCCGGGGTCCGGTACTCGGCAAGCCAGCGTTCGCGCTTCGTTGCCGCGGCGAGTAGGCTGCGCTCCTTGACATGACCGAAACCGCGAATCTCGTCAGGCAGATTGGCGAGCTTCATGGCCGTGTCGAACCGGACGGTATCGAGCGTCGCGCACCATTCGTCGATCAGCGCGAAGTACTGCTCGATCAACTCACGTTCAGTGCGCCGCTCTTCCGTCCCGCCGAATACGTCGAACGCGGTGCCGCGCAGGAACCTGAATTTTTCGAGCACGCGGAACATCGTGAGCATCCATTGCCCGAAGCGCTGCTTCTTCAGTCGGCCGTGTTCGTCGCGTCCGGCGAGCAACGGCGGCGCGAGATGGAACACCAGCCTGTAATCGCGGCCCGGCTCGCCTTCGAACTGTGCGCGCAGCTTATCCATGTAGGCCGGATCGGCGTAGAGACGGGCTACTTCGTATTCGTCCTTGTAGGTCATCAGTTTCGCGAGGTTGCGCGCGACCGCCAGCGACAGGCGCGGTTTCGCGCCGCCCATCACAGCCGCTTCCTTCGTGCGCAGTCGCTCGACGGCTTCAACATAGCGCGCCGCATAACGCGGGTTCTGATAGGCACTCAACCGCTCGACGTTGCGCTCGATCAGACGATCCAGCGATTCCGGCATCTGTAAGATAATGGCCTGCTGCGCCGTGGGCACCGATGTAAAAGCATCCGCGGCGGTTTTGCCGTGCTGCGCGACGTAGCGTCCCCATTCGAACGCCAGACGATTCTTTTCGACGGCCACGCCGTTCAGTTCGATCGCGCGATCGAGACTGTCGTAGCCGAGCGGCAGCCAGCCGCGTTGCCATGCAAAGCCGAGCAACAGCGGATTGGCGTAGAGCGTGTCGCCTAGCAGCGCGAGGGCGAGACGATTGGCGTCGATGAAGTCGCAATCATCGCCGATGCTCGCGCGCAGATCCCGGTGTGTCTGATCGGCCGGAAAACGCCAGTGCGGGTCCCGCACGAATTGCGCGGTCGGCGTGGCGCCGCTGTTGATCGCCGCTTTCGTCATGCCGCGCTGCGTGCGTGCCAGCACTTCGGCGGATGCGGAAACGATCGCATCGCAGCCGAGAATCAGGCGCGCCTCACCGGCCGCAATCCGCGTCGCATGCAACTGGTCGGGGGCCGCGGCGATCTGCACGTGACTGAGCACGGCACCGCCTTTCTGCGCGAGCCCGGCCATATCGAGCACGGTGACACCCTTGTTTTCGAGGTGAGCCGCCATGCCGAGCAGGCCGCCGATCGTCACGACGCCGGTTCCGCCGACGCCGGTCACCAGCACGCCGTACGGTCTCGCGAGTGAAGCAATCGCGGGCCGGGGCAGGGCGGTGAAATCGGGCAACGCGCCAGCCGAGGCAGGTTTGGCGGGCTTCTTCACCTGTGCGCCTTCTGCCGTGACGAAACTCGGACAGAAGCCTTTCACGCACGAGAAGTCTTTATTGCACGACGACTGGTTGATCTTTCTTTTGGTGCCGAGCAACGTTTGCAGCGGCTCGACCGACAGGCAGTTCGATTGCACCGAGCAGTCGCCGCAACCTTCGCACACCGCGTCGTTGATAAAAGCGCGCTTCGCCGGATCGGGCCAGGTGCCGCGTTTGCGGCGCCGGCGCTTTTCGGTCGCGCAGGTCTGGTCGTAGATCAGAATCGAGGTACCCGCCGTCTCGCGCAACTCGCGTTGCAACCGGTCGAGTTCGTCGCGGTGATAGACCTTCACGCCATCGGGAAGACGAACGTTCGCGTCGTACTTCGCCGGCTCGTCGGTCACGATCAGCACGTGCGCGGCGCCATCGGCAACGACCTGAAACGCGATCTGCGGGACGGTCAGCACGCCGTCCACCGGCTGGCCGCCGGTCATCGCGACCGCGTCGTTGTAGAGCACCTTGTAGGTGACGTTCGCGCGAGCCGCAATGGACGCGCGAATCGCGAGCAGACCCGAATGGAAATAGGTGCCGTCGCCCAGATTGACGAACACGTGGCGCTCGTTCGTGAAATGCATCTGGCCGGTCCATGCGACGCCTTCGCCGCCCATCTGGCTGAAGGTCTCCGTGTTGCGGTCCATCCACATCGACATGTAGTGGCAGCCGATGCCGGCCAGTGCGCGCGAGCCTTCCGGCACGCGTGTCGACGTGTTGTGCGGGCAGCCCGAACAGAACCACGGCTGCCGCTCGGTCACGGCACGCGGCGTGGCCGCCTCACGCTCCTTGGCCTCGATCACGGCGACCCGCGCGTCGATCCGCGCCCGCAGATCGGCGGGCAGATCGACCCTGGCAAGACGCCGGGCGATCGCTTTCGCGATCAACGCGGGCGACAGTTCATAGTGCGCGGGCAGTAGAGTCTGTCCGCGCGGCACGGACCATTCACCGCCTTCGTCGTCGCGCTGATCGAACTTGCCGAATACCTTCGGGCGCACGTCGTCGCGCCAGTTGTAGAGTTCCTCTTTGAGCGCATATTCGAGAATCTGGCGTTTTTCTTCGACCACCAGAATCTCGTCGAGCCCGGTCGCGAAGTCGCGCGCGTTCTGCGCATCGAGCGGCCAGACGCAACCCACTTTCAGCACGCGCAGGCCGATGCGGGCGCAGGTTGCGTCGTCGAGCGAGAGGTCGGCGAGCGCCTGCCGCACGTCGAGATACGCCTTGCCCGCGGTCATGATGCCGATGCGTGGATTGGGGCTGTCGATTACCACGCGGTTCAGCCCGTTCGCGCGAACGTAGGCCAGCGCCGCGTACCACTTGTAGTTGAGCAGGCGCGCCTCCTGCGCGAGCGGCGGATCGGGCCAGCGGATATTGAGGCCGCCTTCGGGCATCTCGAAGTCGTCCGGCAGGACGATCCGCAGGCGGTCCGGGTCGATATCCACCGACGCGCTCGATTCGACCACGTCCGTCACGCATTTCATCGCGACCCACAGACCCGCGTAGCGGCTCATCGCCCAGCCGTGCAGACCGTAGTCGAGATATTCCTGCACGTTGGCCGGATACAGCACCGGAATGCCGCTTGCCACGAACATGTGCTCGGATTGATGCGCGACCGACGACGACTTCGCCGCGTGGTCGTCGCCCGCCAGCACCAGCACGCCGCCATGCGGATCGGTGCCGGCCGAATTCGCGTGCTTGAAGACGTCGCCGGTGCGATCTACACCGGGCCCCTTGCCATACCACATGCCGAATACGCCGTCGACCTTCGCGCCCGGCCAGAGGTTGAGCTGCTGCGTGCCCCATACCGCCGTTGCCGCAAGATCCTCGTTGACCCCCGGCTGAAACACGACGTCGTGTTCCTGCAGATGTTTTTTTGCTTTCCATAAACCCTGATCGAGCGCGCCGAGCGGCGAGCCGCGGTAGCCGGACACGTAGCCCGCGGTGTTGAGGCCGGCGCGGCAGTCGCGCGCCTTCTGCAGCATGGGCAACCGCACCAGCGCCTGGGTACCGCTCATGTAGACGCGTCCCTTGTCGAGCGTGTATTTGTCGTCGAGCGATACGTCGGCGAGCGCGTCGCGCAGCGGGGGCGTGAGCGGGGCGTTCATCGTGGAGGTCTCCGGCGGCTTGATTTGAGGCGGAGTATAGGAAGCGGAATTTCCAACGTAAAATCACGAATATCGAATTCTGCTATTCGAAAAACACATGTCAAAAGACGTTACCCTGCGGCAGATGCGTTACTTCGTGGCGGCAGCCCAGAACGGCCAGTTTTCGATGGCGGCGACGGCCGAGCATGTGTCGCAATCGGCGATCACCAATGCGGTGCTGGCACTGGAGCAAACCCTGGGTACGCGGCTCTTCGAGCGCCTGCCCCAGGGCGTCGCGTTGACGCCCGACGGGCACGATTTTCTGAATCACGCGAGACACATACTCGATTCGGTGCGCGATGCGCTCTACAAGGCGCCGTTCCGTTCGCACGATCTGAAAGGAACCGTGCGCATCGCGGCGTCGTATACGGTGCTGGGTTATTTTCTGCCCGAGTTGCTGGCGCGTTTTCGTGCGACGTACCCCGACGTCGTGATCGATCTGCATGATCTCGACCGCGAGTCGATCGAACAGGCCGTGCTCGCCGGCGACGTCGATCTGGGGATCGTGCTGTTGTCGAATGTCGAAAATCTCAGGCGTTTTCGCCACCATGTACTGATCCGCTCGCGCCGGCAGTTGTGGACCGCGCCCACCCATCCGCTCGCGCAACTCAATGCGCCTTCGCTCGCGGATATCGCGGATTATCCGTACATTCTGATCACGGTAGACGAAGGCGAGCAGTCCACGCTGCGTTACTGGAAGCAGAACGATGTGGAGCCGAATATCGCGTTTCGCACCAGTTCGATGGAAGCGCTGCGCGGTCTGGTCGCGCATGGCTTCGGCGTGACGATTCTGTCCGACATGGTGTTTCGTCCGTGGTCGCTGGAAGGCAAGCGGATCGACGCGCGGCCGATTCTCAACGCGATTCCGCAGATGGATGCGGGCATGTTATGGCGCAAAGGCGCAACGCTGGATACGCCGGCCGTGGCGTTTCAGCAGTTCCTCATTCATGCATGCGGGAGTTGAAAGCGGGGCGTGATCTGCCTGATAACAATCAGGATGCGTTGCCTGAATGGATGCCGGTGATTTCTGCCATATCTGTTTTTCGCATACCCCGCGGTCGTTTTCTTCCGCACGAACAGTGACCGGCTCGCGCCACGAGGCACCGCCGACATGGGGCAGGGCCGGGACGCACTATAATCGGCTCGATGCATCGATTCATTGAGAATCGGTCGACCACCCTCCGCCTTCCGCCATGCCCAAAGAGAGCGCCAGCAAACCCGTTCAGCCTGCGTTGCGCAGCCGCAAATCCCCACAGGGCTCGCCCACCGTGCAGGACGTCGCGCGTCTCGCGAAGGTGTCGGTCGGCTCGGTGTCGCGTGTGCTGAACGGTCGCGAGAATGTGGCGCCGGCCATTCAGGAAGCGGTGCGCGCCGCGATGGCCGAGTTGAATTTCGTGCCCAACGTGGTGGCGCGAAGCATGCGCAAAGGCAGTTCCAGCGCGATTGGCTGTCTGATTTCCGACATTACCCAGCACACCGCCGCGCAGATGGTGAGCGCGGCCGAAGAGCGTCTGCGGGCAAGGGGTTTCGAGATTCTGATCGCCAATTCCCATTACGATCTCGAGCGCGAACGCGCCATTCTGTCGAGCCTCAAGCAGCGCCGCATCGACGGATTCATCGGCGCGATTTCCGACGACGAGACGCCTTCGTATTTCAATTTCCTGCACACGCTGAACATGCCGGTCGTGCTGTGGGAGCGCGATGCCCAGGGCGAATTCAATTCGGTGCTGACCGATCACGCCGACGGCTGCCGTCAAGCGGTGCGCTATCTCGCGTCGCTCGGCCATCGCTCCATTGCGCTTCTGGCCGGCCATGAAAACACCTGGGTGGGCCGCGAGATGGTGCGCGGCTATCAGGCCGCGTGCGAGGCCGCCGGCATCGCGCCCGATCCGGCGCTCGTGCTGCGCACCAGCGCGTTCAACAAGGACGTCTGCCGCGCGCTGCTCGGCGGTCCCGGGCGGCCTTCCGCCATCATCGCCACGCTGAACGACGTGGCCATCGTGCTCGAAGTCGTGCGGGAAACCGGGCTGTCGATTCCGGCCGACCTGTCGGTGATTTCCATCGGCGAGCACGAGTATTCGGGCATCGCGTCGCCGGCGTTGACCGTGGTGACGCAAAACCCGCGCGACGTCGGCCGCGAAGCAGCGGACATGATGTTGCAGTTGATCGACGGCACGGCGCCGTTGGGCATCCGCCGCTCGAAACATCCGATGCGGATGATCGTGCGCGAGTCGTGCGGCGCACCCCCCAGCCCGGCTCGCCGCAAAAAGCGCTAGCCGGATTCGATTCCCCAGGGTTTATCCGACCGCAAAGTTGCTTGACAGCGGATTTTTCGCCGCCGACATTGCGTGCACGCACCAAATGAATCGATTCACCGAAACCCGGAGCACGGTATGGATGGCAGGGAAAATGGGTTACAGTCGGGGCGGGACAACAGCGAGGAAGGCGGCCGCGCAGGCCGTCGGCGGTTTATGAGAACAGCAGGCGTGCTGGCCGGCGCGGTGGCGACCGGGCTCGGTCTCGATGGTTGCGGAGAGGGCGGGATCAGCGCCGCGTCCGCGCAGAGCGTGAGTGCGCCGATTGCGGCGCTCGTGCCGGCGCAAACGGCGCTCGTGGTCATGCATTACCAGACCGACATTCTGAATCTCTTTCCGTCTGTCGCGCCTGCTTTGCTCGCCAACACGCGCAAGCTGTGCGATGCCGCGCGGGCCAAGGGCGTCGGCATCTATTTCGCGAAGATCCAGTTCAGTCTGGGCTATCCGGAAGTCAGCCCGTTGAACAAAAATGGGCAAGGGCTCAAGCAACTCGGCCTTTTCATCGATGACAGGATCGCGCCGGAACTCGGCCAGCGGGCCAACGAACCGCTCATCATCGGGCATCGTGCCAGCGTGTTTTTCGGCACCGATCTGCAAGTACGGTTGTCCGCGCAAGGTGTCGATACGCTGATCATGGCCGGCATTGCGTCGACCGGTGTCGTGCTGTCGTCGGTCGCCTACGCGAGCGACGCGGACTTCCGCCTGTACACCGTCAAGGATTGCTGTTACGACCCGGACCAGGTCGTGCACGACCATCTTTTCTCCACCGCATTCGATTCGCGCACGACGGTGCTGTCGCTCGCCGACGCGTCGTTGCTGCTCGCTTAGGGCCGCGGCACAGCGCTGAATTTGTCAGCCAGGGTTTCCGATATTTTTGAAAAGTTGACTCGCCGCGCCAACCTCACTATTGTCTGTGAATCGATTCACTGAAACAGGCTGAATTGCGCGGCATTGAAAAGGCAGAGGATTTCATGACTTTCAGCAACAGGCGGCGACAACTGCTTCGCGCGGGCGCCGCGGGCATCGCAGGGCTTTCCCTGCCGTTCGCATTCGAAGGCCGCGTGCTTGCGGCTGAAGCGGGCGTGTTGTCGGTCGCTATTCCGAGCAATCCGCAGACGCTCGATCCGATCAACCAGCCCAATCACGACGTGATGGCGATCAACCAGTTGATCTTCGAGAATCTGGTCGGCGTCGACGCGCGCGGTCAACGGGTGCCGCAACTGGCGCGAGCATGGACGATCTCGCCGGACAAGCTGACGTACACGTTCGATTTGCAGCGCGGCGTAAGCTTTCAGAACGGTCAGCCGTTCACGTCAGCGGATGTGAAGTACAGCTTCGAATATGTGCTGAATCCGGCGAACAAGGCATTTCGCCGGCCGTTCTGGACGGTGATCGAGTCAGTCGGCGCGCCGGACGCGCATACCGCGGTGATCCGGCTCAAGCGGCCTTACCGGCCGTTGCTCGACTACATGTCGAAATACATGGGCATTTTCCCGGTGGGCAGCCGCGAGCAGCACCCGGCCGACTACTTCAGGCAGACCCCGATCGGTGTCGGCACCGGACCGGCCATTTTCGTGCAGTCGAAGGCGAACGACTTCGTCGAGCTGAAGCGCAACCCGGCTTATTGGGTTAAAGGCGAGCCGCATTGGGACAAGGTCGTGTTCCGCATCATTCCGGAAGAGTCGTCGCGGCTTGCGTCGCTGATGTCGGACCAGACGCAGATCATCAGCGCGCCGCCTGCGCAGACCTTCGCGCAGATCCGCACCTCGGCGGGCCTCGCGGGCGATAGCCGTCCATCGCCGACCAGTCCGCTGATGATGTGTCTGAACAATCGCAAGGCGCCGTTCGACGACCCGGCGTTTCGCCGCGCGGTGTCGCTCGTGCTGGAGCGCGCGAGGATTTGCCGTGACCTCTGCTATGGCGCGGTAAAAGCGAGCAGCATGCCGTTCGCGCCGGACTCGCCGTGGTACGACGCGGCCGCGGCGGCAAGCCTGGCGTTCAATCCGGAGCATGCGCGAGCGGCGCTGAAAAGCTCGAAGTACGCGAGCGGCGCGTCGTTCGATCTGCTCTATGTACAGCCGGCGTATCTGATCGATACGTCGTCGACCGCGCTTTTCATTCAGGCGCAACTGGCGTCGCTGGGCGTGCGCGTCAATCTGCATCCGCTCGATTTCGGCCAGATGATTTCGCAGGTGCTGGTCGGCAATCACGTGGCGGCATTGACCGGTTTTATCGCGCCGCCCGAGCCGACCTATCTGCTGAACGCGCTGTTCCGGCCCACCGAAAGTCTCTGGAAAGCGAGCGGCTACGAGAGCGCTGAATTACTGAAGCTCATCGACGACAGTTATCTGGTCGACGATCCGGCCGCGCTCGGGCCGATTCTCGCGAAGCTTCAGCAGGTGCTGGCGCGCGACTGTCCGGCCGTGTGGATCGGTGCGCTGGAAGTGCAGAACCTGTGGCGCAGCAACGTCAGGGATTTCCAGGTGAACACCGGCTTCTCGCTGAAGCTTGGCAACGTTTATCTCGCGAACGCATGAGGTCGATATGAAAGCCGTTTCGAGGCTGTTTTCGTCCGTGCTCGTGCTGCTGGTGGTGAGCGCATTGCTGTTCGCGATGTGTCGCGCGACACCCGTATCGCCCGCGCGTCTGACGTTGGGCAGCGACGCAAGCGTCGCACAGATCGTCGCGTTCAACCATCAATATGGACTCGACCGGCCCGTCGCCGCGCAATACGGCGCGTGGCTCGGCGGAGCGCTCGCGCTCGATTTCGGCAAGTCCTACGTGACCGGCAACCCCATAGGCCCGCAGATCGCCGATACGCTGCCCAATACCGTCGAGCTCGTCACGCTGTCGTTCGCCTTTACGATCGCCGTGGCGATCGTGCTCGGCACCGTCGCGGCATTGAAAGAGAACAGCGGCACGGACCATCTGCTGCGTGCCGTGGCGATCGTCGGTTTATCCGTGCCGTCGTTCTGGCTGGGGTTGCTGCTGATCCGCTATGTCGCGCTGAAAACCGGCTGGTTTCCGGTGGGCGGTCTCACGCCGTGGTCGGACGGCGCGGCGACCCATCTGCTCGCGCTCGTGCTGCCCGTGTTGACGATGTCGGTGTACTACGTCTGCGTGCTAAGCCGTCTGGTACGGGCGAACATGATCGACGCGCTTTCGCAGGACTATGTGCGGACCGCCAGGGCGCTCGGTCTGTCGCGCTCGCGTATTCGCCTGTATGCGTTGAAGAACGCGTTGCCGTCGCTCGTCGGCACGGCCGCGATGAGTTACGGCTACATGTTCGGCTGGGCGTTGATCGTCGAGCAGATTTTCAATTTGCCGGGCGTCTCGCGTGCATTGCTCACGGCGATCTTCCAGCGCGACTATCCGACGGTGCAGGCCATCGTACTCGTGATCACGACGATTTTTATCGCTTCGAACACGTGCGCCGACGTACTGCATGGTTATCTCGATCCGAGGGCGAACCGAACATGATCGCTGATTCATCCCTGCCCAACGTGCAACGCAAACCGCATGTGCTCGGCACATGGCTGGCATCGGCCGGCCGGCTGCTGCGCGCGCTGCTGCGTGAACCGGCCGGTGCGATCGGTCTGATAGCGATCGTGCTGCTGGGCGTGATTGCATTGGCCGCGCCGTGGCTGCCGTTGCAAGATCCGCTGCAACTCCATATCGAACATCGTCTGGAAGCACCGGGCGCGGCGTTCTGGTTCGGTACCGACCAGGTGGGCCGTGACATTCTGAGCCGCACGATCTGGGGCGCTCGCGCGTCGCTGTCGATCGGACTCTCCGCGGTCGCGATCGGGCTCGTGCTCGGCACCGGCATCGGCCTCGTGGCGGGCTGCAAGGCAGGCTCCTGGCTCGACGAAACGCTGATGAAACTGATGGAAGTGCTCGCGTCGATTCCGCTGCTGATCTGGGCCATCGCGCTCGTCGGCATTACCGGCACCGATACGCTGCATATCGGCTGGCTCGCCATGTCGAATGAAACCAGGCTGGTGTTGCTGATCGGCGTGCTGTACGCGCCGGGTCTTGCGCGGCTCACCCATAGTCTCGCGAAGGCCGAGTCGCAGGCGGAATATGTCGCGGCGCGGGTTCTGCAAGGCGCGAGCGGCGCGCGCATCATGCTGTCCGACGTTCTGCCCAACATCATCTCGCCGGTGCTGATCCAGGCATCGCTGCTGCTCGGCGTCACGATCATCGTGGAAGCGTCGCTCAGTTTCATCGGACTCGGCGTGCAACCGCCGACGCCGAGCTGGGGCGCGATGCTCTCCGACGCGCGCGCACTGATTTTCACCGACAACTGGTGGGTATCGGTGTTCCCGGGCGCGGCGGTGTTCGTCAGCGTGCTCGCCTTCAATCTGTTCGGCGACGCGCTGCGCACCATTCTCGATCCGCGGCGGCGCAATGCGCATGCGGTCAATGTGCCGGGAGCGTCGCTATGAACGAAGCGCTGCTGTCGATCGAAAACCTGCGTGTCACGTTCGGTTCGGGCAACACGCGAACCGAAGTGTTGCATGGGCTCGATTTGCAGGTGAGACGCGGCGAGGCAGTCGGCCTCGTCGGCGAATCGGGCTCGGGCAAGAGCGTCGCGTCGCTGGCGGTGCTCGGCTTGCTCGGCAACGCGGGGCGTATCAGCGGCGGCCGGATCATGCTCGACGGCGAGGATCTGGGCCGTGCGTCCGAGGCGCGCATGCGGGCATTGCGCGGGCGGCGCGTCTCGATGATCTTTCAGGATCCCGCGACGGCGCTCAATCCCGCGTTCACGATCGGTGCGCAACTCGCCGACGTGATCCGCGCTCACCGCCCGCTGCGCGGCCGCGCGATACGCGAAGAAGTGCATTCCGTGCTCGCGCGCGTCGGTTTCAAGGACCCGCGTAGCACCGCGCGCGCGTATCCGCACGAACTGAGCGGCGGCATGAAGCAACGCGCGATGATCGCCGCCGCGATTGTCTGTGAACCGGCACTGCTGCTCGCGGACGAGCCCACCACCGCGCTCGACGTGACCGTGCAGGCGCAGATCGTCGAGTTGCTGGGAACGCTGGTGGACGAAATGGATCTCGGCCTCGTGTTCATCACGCACAACCTCGACCTGATGGCGGAACTGTGTTCGCGCGCCGTCGTGCTGAAACAGGGGGACGTGGTCGAAGCCGGTCCGGTGGAGGAGATCTTCCTGCGGCCTTCGCACGAGTACACGCGGCATCTGATCGCGAGCATTCCGCGTTTGCCGGCTACGCGCGCCGGGAGTCACCATCGATCGCAGGAGACGCGCGATGTCCGCTAATGCACCGAACGACACCCTGGCCGCACAGCCGCTCTTCGCGCTGCGGGAGGTCGGCAAGTCCTATGCGCTGGCGCGTTCCCCGCTCGAGCGCATATTCGACCGGCGCCGCTTTCATGCCGTCTCGGACGTGAGCCTCGAAGTGGCGCAGGGCGACGCGCTCGCTATCGTCGGCGAGAGCGGCAGCGGCAAATCGACTGTCGCGCGCATGATGGTCGGCCTCACCGCGCCCACCACCGGTTCGATCTGTTTCAGAGGCGACGCGCTGGGCACGATGACGCGGGCGCAGAACGCCACCTTTCGCCAGCGCGTGCAGATGGTGTTCCAGAGCACGACGAACTCGCTGAACCCGCGCAAGACGATTGCCACGACGCTTGCGGAAGCGATCGGCAACGACGGCGTGCCGGTGCGCCAATTGCTCGACATGGTGCTGCTGCCGGCATTCGTGCTGGCGCGCTATCCGCATCAACTGTCGGGCGGTCAACGCCAACGCGTGGGCATCGCACGGGCGCTCGCGCGCCGTCCGGAACTGGTGGTTGCGGATGAACCGACTTCCGCGCTCGACGTATCGATCCAGGCGGAGATCATCCGGCTGCTGCGCGATCTTCATCGAGGCGCGGGTGTGTCGCTGGTCGTGATCAGCCACGATCTGGCGCTGGTCGGCGAGTTGTGCCGGCGCGTGGTGGTGATGCGGGAAGGGCGTGTCGTGGAAGCGGGAGCCGTGGATCAGGTGCTGTTCGAACCGCGCGAGCGGTACACGACGGAGTTGCTGGCGGCGATCCCGAAAGGCATCGGCCGGCGCGTCGAAGGGGTGGACCGGAGCAGGCACTGAAGCCCGAACTCTGGTCGACACAGCAGAGGCGGTCCGAGCAATAAAGAAGAAGATCCGGATCAAGCAGTGAGCCGGCCACCTGGGGATATTTTTTTAAACCACTGGTGAATCGATTCATTTGCTATCGTCAATCGATCGCTAGCCGACCGGGGTGTCGCGATTCCTTGTTTGGAGAAGAGCGGTGAAGGAAAAGTTATTCATCATGGCGGCACTGGCGGGCGGCAGTGGTCTCGTGCATGCGCAAAGTTCGGTCACGCTGTACGGGATCATCAATCAGGCCATCACCTACTCGTCGAACCAGGGCGGCCACAGTGCGGTGCAACTGACCGGCAACGGCGAGTACGGCAGCCGCTGGGGATTGCGAGGCGCCGAAGACCTCGGCGGTGGCACCCGGGCGATCTTCACGCTCGAGAACGGCTTCAATCCGGTCAACGGCGCGCTCGGTCAGAACAACCGCATGTTCGGCCGCCAGGCTTTCGTGGGCTTCTCGAACCCGGACTACGGCACGCTGACGTTCGGCCGCCAGTACGACGCGATCGTCGGCACGTTGCAGACGATGACGTCCAACGGCGCGTGGGGCGGCGTGATGTTTTCGCATCCGTACGACAACGACAACACCGACGATTATTTGCGCGTCAACAACTCGGTTAAATACGTGTCGCCGAATCTGAAGGGCTTCACCGGCACGGCGATGTACGCGTTCAGCAACGCGCCCGGCGCCTTTGCGAACAATCGCATGTGGTCGGTAGGCGGTATCTATTCGCAGGGCGCATTTTCGATTGCAGCCGCCTATTCGCTCTATAACGAACCGGGCGTGAACACCACCGCGAACGTGAACACCAACGGCGCGATCACCTGCTGCGATGCGCCGATCACGTCCGAACGCGAGCAGATTGCGGGCATCGGCGCGTCGTATGTGATCGGGCCGGCCAAGCTGAGCCTGATGTACAGCAACGCGATCTATCGCAACGTGGGCACGACGCTGACGAGCGGCATCAACTACCGCTTCAACAACTATGAAGCGAACGCGCGTTTCACGCTCGATCCGACGCTGTTCTTCGGCATGGCCTACACGTACACGAGCAACGACATCACCGGCGGTCCGGGCGGTCCCGCTCAGGTGCACTGGCATCAGGTCAACCTGCTGGTCGACAAGTTCCTGTCCAAACGCACGTCGATCTACACCGAAGTGATCTATCTGCGCGCGGCCGGTGGCGATTTTCCGCGACCGACCGGCGCACCGTTGCCGGCCACCTCGAACGGCATGCTGGCCGCACAGATTCAGACCATGTTGCCCTCTTCAGGACAGAACCAGGCGGTGGTCAGCGTCGGACTCGTGCACAAGTTCTAGCAGCACTGCTTTTATCGGCGCAAACCGGCAACGCGTTTGCGCCGCATCGACTAACACGTAAGGTGTGTAATGACTGAAAGACTTTACCGGGCCGGTGTCGATATCGGCGGGACCTTCACCGATATCGTCGTGATCGGCGATGACGGCGTGATTCATACGAGGAAGGTGTCATCCACGCCTCAGGACTACGGCATCGCAATCGTCGCGGGCTTGCAGGCATTGCTCGCCTCGCTCGACGCGCAACCGCGCCAGATAACCGAACTGGTTCATGCAACCACTGTCGCCACGAATACCGTGCTCGAAGGCAAGGGCGCCCGCACCGCGCTGATCACCACGCGCGGTTTTCGCGACGTCGTCGAGATCGGCCGCCTGCGCGTGCCGATGCTCTACAACCTCGCGTACCGGAAACCGGAACCGCTCGCGAAACGCCGCCATCGCTACGAGGTCGACGAACGGCTGCTCGCCGACGGTTCGGTCGATACGCCGCTCGACGACGCGCAGGTGCTGGACATCGCGCAGCGTATCGCCGACGAGAAGATCGAAGCGGTGGCGATCAGCCTGATTCATGCGTATGCGAATCCCGAACACGAAATCCGCATACGCGATCTGTTGCGCGGCGTGTTGGGGGACACCGTCTATCTGACCTGCTCGCACGAAATCCTGCCGGAGATCCGCGAATACGAACGCACCAGCACGACCGTCGTCAATGCGTATCTCGGGCCGGTGGTGGTCAGCTATCTGCATTCGCTGATCGACAAGCTGCGCGGCATCGGTATGACCGGTCCCGTGCAGATCATGCATTCGAACGGCGGCGTGATGAGCGCGGCCACGGTCATGCAGAAGCCGGCCACGATCATCGAGTCCGGTCCGGCGGCCGGTGTGATCGCGGGTGCCGCCGTCGCGGCCGCGTCGGGTTACGCCGATTGCATTACGGTGGACATGGGGGGCACCACGGCGAAGGCGGCCATCATCGAGAAGGGAGAGCCGGCGCGCACTACCGAGTACGAAGTCGGTGCGGGTATCAACGTCAGCAGCAAGCTCGTGAAGGGCGGCGGTCACGCGGTCAAGCTGCCGTTCATCGACGTCTCGGAGATCGGCGCCGGCGGCGGCAGTCTGGTGCGGATCGACGCGGGGGGGCTCGTCAAGGTCGGCCCGGATTCGGCGGGCTCGGTGCCCGGCCCCGTGTGCTACGACGCGGGCGGCACCGTGCCGACGCTCACCGACGCGGTGATGACGCTTGGCTATCTGAATCCGGCGTTCCTTGCCGGCGGCGAGTTGCGCGTCAACCAGCAGAAGTCGCTCGAAGCAATGCGCGCGCGGATCGCCGAGCCCACGCACACGGATCTGTACGAAGCGGCCTACGGGGTTTTCTCGATTGCGGCCTCCACGATGACGCGCGCGGTGAAAGCCGTCTCGACATATCGCGGCCGCGATCCACGCGAATTCGCGTTGTTCGCGTTCGGTGGCAACGGGCCGGTCATCGTTCATGCGATCGCGGAACTGCTCGACATGAAGACGGTGATCGTGCCGCCGAGCCCTGGCGTGTTCAGCGCGCTCGGCCTGCTGTTCTCGTCGACACAACACGAATTCATGCAGACGATGTTCTGCCGCCTCGATCACCACGCGGCGATGGAACTGGGTAACGCGCTCGAAGACCTGGTGGCGCGGGCCACCGCGGACATGGCGGCCGAGGGCAGCGCCTTCGACGATATCGCCGTGACGTGCGCGCTGGATTTGCGCTACACGGGGCAGGCTTACGAGTTGACCGTGCCGATCGAATGGCGTGCCGGCCAGCCGCTCGATATCGCACCGATTGCCGCCGCGTTTCATGCGGAACACGAACGCACCTACGGCCACGCGGCGGCGGACGAGGTTATCGAACTCGTCAATCTGCGCGCGGTCGGTTCGCTGCGCTCGCAGCAGGAGCGCGCCTACGACGCGCAACGCGCCGGCGGCAGCCGGGCGAACTCGCCGGGTGCGCGCGTGCCGGTGCGGCGCCGCGCGTATTTCGGCAAGACGCACGGCTTTATCGACACGCCGGTGATCTCGCGCGCCGATCTGCGCGCCGCGCCGATGACCGGCCCGTTGATTGTCGAAGAGTACGACTCGACTTGCGTCGTGCCGCCGCATGCCGGCGCGCGCGTCGATGCCCACGAAAACATCGTCATCACGTTTCTGGAGCAGGAGCAATGCGCATGAATCCCCAGCCGGCCGCTTCGGCGCCCACCGATGCCATCACACTCGAAATCGTCAAGAACGCGCTCGCCTCGATCGCCGACGAAATGGCGCTCGTCGTGCTGCGCACCGCGTATTCACCGATCGTGCGCGATTCGATGGACTTCTCCACCGCGGTGCTCGACCGCGCCGGCCGTGTGATCGCGCAGGGCCTGACCTTGCCGATTCATCTCGGCGCGTTTCCGGCCGCGATGGACAACGTCGTGCGCCGCTTCGGCACAGCCGGCGGGCCCGGCGACATCTACATCATGAACGACCCCTACACGTCGGGCGGCATGCATCTGCCGGACGTGTATCTGATTCAGCCGGTGTTTTACGGGTCGCGTATCGAAGGCTACGTGGCGACCATCGTCCACCATGCCGATATCGGCGGCATGGCGCCGGGCAGCATGGCGATCGGCGCGACGGAAATCTATCAGGAAGGTCTGCGGATTCCGTTGATGAAGCTGTGCGATGCCGGCGACGTCAACGACGCACTCGTCACGCTTCTCGAGACGAACTCGCGCATGCCGGGCCAGTTGCGCGGCGATCTGCGCGCGCAACTGGCGTCGTGCAAGGCGGGTGAGCGAGGGCTCGTGCAACTGCTCGACAAATACGGCGCGGACGGTTTCGCACGGCTGGTCGAAGCACTGCACGATTACGCGGAGCGCCTGACGCGCCAGGCCATTGGCACGATGCCGAATGGCGAATACCGTTACGAGGATTTCATCGATGGCCTGGGCGATACGCCCGCGCCGATCGCGTTTCGCGTCAAGGTCACGGTGGCGGACGAGAAGATCGGCATCGACTGGACCGGAACCGATGCGCAGGTGCAGGGGGCGATCAACGGTCCGTTCGCGACCACGCAATCCGTCGCGTATGCGGCGGTGCGTTGCGCGATCGGCGTCGATGTGCCGAACTGCGAGGGTTTTTCGCGGCCCGTGGAGGTCCATGCGGAGAAGGGCTCGATTGTGAATCCGGTCGAACCGGCGGCCTGTGCGGCACGCGGGATCATCGCCTATCGCATGTTCGACGTGTTGCAAGGCGCGTTCGCGCAGATCGTGCCGGATACGATTCCGGCGTTGGGCGAAGGCGGTCCGTCGGTCGTGTCGATTTCCGGGCGCAGCGCGGATGGCATAGACGGCGCGCGGGGCGGCAACTGGCTGATTACCGACGGCGTGCTCGGAAGCTGGGGCGGTGGCCGCCACGACGGTTGCGAGGGCATTGCGAATCCGCTCGGCAATCTGTCCAACCAGCCGGTCGAACTGATCGAGGCGCGTCTGCCGCTCAAGATCACCGAGTACGGATTCGTCACCGACTCGGGCGGCGCGGGCCGCCATCGCGGGGGCCTCGCGATGCGCCGCGCCTATGAATTGCGCGGCGACCACGCGTTGCTCGGATTGCGCTCGGACCGGCGCGGGCATCGGCCGTCAGGCTCGGATGGCGGGCTGAGCGGATCGCCGTCGCTCAATCTGTTGACGACCCGCGACGGTCAGAGCACGTTGCTGCCGACCATGCCGAGCACGGTGACAGCGCTTCGCAAGGGCGACCGCTTCTGCCATATCGCGGCGGGCGGCGCGGGTCACGGCGATCCGTTGACGCGTTCGCCGGAAGCCGTGCGCGAGGACGTGCTGGACGAGCGCATCACCGAGCAGATGGCGCGTGAGGTGTACGGGGTCGTGCTCGCAGGCGCGGCGCGCGACATCGACGAGCGGCGCACCGCCGGGATGCGTGGGCTTCTCCAGACGCTTTCCTCGCGGGAGCGCGTCGCGAGACAGGAGGCGCTGTTCCTGCAATCGAGCGGCGCCGATGCCGCGGCTATCGGCAAACTCTGACCACGACAGGATGCGTTGACTATGTCCGTTTCAATCCCCGACTCAGACCTCGATGCGGCCCTCGATACGCAACGCGTGCGTTTGCTGCGTCCCAGTTGGGCCGAGCTCGATTACGGCGCGATCGCGGCGAATCTGGCGGTCGCGCGTGAACGGGTCGGACGAGCCACGAAAATCTACTTCGTTTGCAAGGGCGACGGCTTCGGCTTCGGTGCCGCGAAGGTTGCGCGGCTGGCCGCGCACGCGGGTGTCGACGGCTTTTGCGTCGGCAGCCCGGAAGAGGGCGTGGCGATTCGCAACGCCGGCATCGATCGCGAGATTCTGCTGTTTGCCGCGACTTTGCCGGAGCACGCAGCGCAGGTCGCCGCGTTGGGACTGACGGTGACGATCCAGAGTCAGGAAAGCCTGCATGCGTTCATCGACGCGGGCGTGGCGGTCGATGCGTTCCTGGAGATCGATCCGGGCTTCGGGCGCTTCGGCTTTCTGGTGTCGCAATGGCAGGCCGCGTTCGAGGCGTTGCGCACTCAGTCGACAGTCCGGCTCAAAGGCGTGTACACGCACCTGAGCTCGCCGGAGAACGACGACGTGACGCGCCAGCAGGCCGGCGTCTTCGACGCCGCGCTGGCCGACGCGCGCGCGGCGGGCTTCGATAACGTGACGACGATGCTGGCAAGCTCGCGGGTCATGCTCGCACATCCGCATCTGGCGTATCAGGCAGTCGATCCCGGTCGGCTGCTATACGGCGCGCTCGACGCGGACTGGATGGCCCGCGCGCCGCTGCGGCCGATGCTGCGGGCGGTACGTGGACGCATCATTCACGTTCAGGCGCACCCGGCCGGCTCCATGCTCGGCATCGGCTACGGGGAGCCGATCCGGCTCGAACGCGGCGTGCGTATCGGTGTCGTGCCGATCGGCTTCTGGGACGGCCTGAATCATGTGCCGCCGCTGGGCCGCGTGCTGGTGCACGGACGGGCGGCGCGCATTCTTGGACGCCGCTCTTTCCAGCATACCGTGATCGATATCACGGAGATTGCGCAGGCCCGGACCGGAAGTGTCGTCACGTTGCTGGGTCAGGACGGCGACCAGTCGATCACGATCGACGAGATGGCTCAAACGCTGCGGCTGCCGGTCATGGAGTTGATCCCGCGGCTCGCGAGGAGCCTGCCGCACGTCGAAGCGAAAGCGACGGAGCCGCCGGACAACAACCGACGCCTCGAATCACCTTGACCTGCATCAGGCACGCGCCGGTCAGTGCCAGCCGCGCCCGCCGTCGATCGCTGCCTTGTTCAGCCGGATCAGTTCCTCGCACGCGTAGGCGGAGAACGTTTCGATCAGAGCGAACGGCCGCGCCGTCTTCGATCGAATCAGCCAGATTTCGAACTCCATCTTCGGTTCGAACGCGCACACGACGAAATCCGCCCCCGCGTTGTTGTATACGCTGATCGGATCGACCACCGCCACGCCGACGCCGTTCGCGACGAACGCGCACGCGGTTTCCGACTGGCCGACTTCGATCCGGACGCGGCGCCGCACATCGGCCTCTTCGAAAATCCTGTCGATCTGGAAGCGCGAATGGTCCTGCGGGCCCAGCGCGACGAAGTTCTCGCCGTCCAGATCCTTCGCGCGGATCAGCCGCCGCTTCGCGAGCCGGTGCCCCTTGGGCAGGATGCACACGCCGCGCAGCGTGCACACGTATAGGCTGTCCACTTCCGGGCGGTCGCCGGGCAGCACGCTGAAACCGAGGTCCACCTGCTGCGTCGCCACCGCATCGACGACCCCGCGTGAGCGCATGCTCTCGACGTTGAACTTCACTTCGGGCCGCTCCTTGCAGAACGACGTGACGATGCCCGGTAGCACGCGCCGCGACAGTACGGGAAACGACGCGATGCCGAGCGCGCCCCATGTCTGGTCGCGCAGCGCCTTGGCGACGTTCGCGACGCGCCCGACGCCGATGAACATGCGCTGCACTTCCGCGTAGAGCAGTTCCGCTTCGCGCGTCGGACGCACTTTCGTGCCGGCGCGGATGAACAGGGAAAACCCGCAACTGCCTTCGAGCTGCGCGATCAACTGGCTGATCGCGGGCTGTGAAACGCCGAGTAGGCCGGCGGCCGCGGTGAGGCTTCCGGCGGACATCACGGCTTGAAATGCCTCGAGCTGACGCACGTTCATGATGCGTTTTTCCCATAAGACCAGCTTATAAGAACTGAATTTTGTCCTATTTGACTATTATATGGGGCGCTCGAAGAATACTCACACGCCAACCGCCGATCCCACAGCCGGAACGGCCCGCGCGATCACCTGTCTTTCTTCTGGAGACGTTCATGTCGAAGCGTTCGTGGTGGGTCGTTCTCATGATGTTCGCGCTTGGCTTCGGCTGTCTGTCGGGCGGCGCGAGCGCCGACGAGTTGCAGATGGTCAAGGCGCGCGGCAAGCTGATCGTCGGCATTCGCAACGATTACGTGCCGTTCGGGTATCTGGACAGCAAAGGTCAACTGGTCGGTTTCGAGGTGGACCTCGCGAAGTTCGTCGCGAAAGACATGTTCGGCTCGGAAACAGCGATCGAATTCGTGCCGGTGGTGGCGTCCAATCGCATTGAACTGCTCAACGCGGGGCGCATCGACGTGATCTTCGCGACGCTCGGGAAGAATCCCGACCGCGCGAAGGTGATCGACTTCACGAACCCGTACTACATGATGGCCGGCATGGTGCTGCTCGCACCGAAGAACACGACTATTACGAAGTGGGAAGACCTGAAGGGCCGCAAGGTATGCGGCAGCCAGGGCAACATGTATAACCGCGCGTTGCAGGAAAAGCTCGGGGCGGACACGGTACTCTTCACCGGCACCGCGCAGATGTACAAGGCATTCCAGGACAACCGTTGCGAGGCGATTGCCTATGACGGACCGAATCTCACGCTGAAGGTGACCGAGGACGGCTGGAAGGACAAGGACAAGATCGCGCTCGAAGCGTACGAATACGTGCCGATCGTCGGCGGCGTACGCAAGAACGAGCCGGCGTTCCTCGCGGCACTGAACCAGTCGATCAGGAAGGCCGAGGCGGCGGGCGTGCTCGTCAATGCGGAAAAGAAGTACAACATGGGCACGAGCAAGTTCGTGACCGAGCAGCAGGCCGCCGCGAAGTAATCAGGCATTTTTCCCGGACCTCGTGCGCAAAGAGG
This sequence comes from Paraburkholderia sp., assembly GCF_047605525.1. Taxonomy (GTDB): domain Bacteria; phylum Pseudomonadota; class Gammaproteobacteria; order Burkholderiales; family Burkholderiaceae; genus Paraburkholderia. The sequence continues at coordinate 184,804 of NZ_JASGFN010000002.1, forward strand.
CGCTCATGAGTCTTGACTTCACATGGCTGGCCGATCCGCTTTATCGGACGTGGCTGCTGCACGGCATCGGCACGACGGTGGCGATGTGCGTCTGCGCGATCGCGCTGATGTTCGTGATCGGCATCGTCGGCGCGGCGCTGATCTACTTTCACGTACCGCTGCTGGAGACGCTGACGACCATCGTCGTCGAGTTGCTGCGCAACACGCCGCCGCTCGTGCAACTGTTCGCGCTGTATTTCACGCTGTCGGAACTGGGGCTGTCGGTGCGCAATCTCGCGACCGGTCAGCAGATTCCCGTGTTCAGCGGCTTCACCTGCGTGGTGCTGTCGCTCGCGCTCTATAACGGCGGCATCGCGGTGGAGATCGTGCGCTCCGGCCTGCACGCGGTGCCGGAGGCGACCGTCGATGCCGCGCGCAGTCTCGGCTATTCGCGGCTGCGCACGTTCTGGCACATCCAGTTGCCGATGGCGATGCGCCTGTCGACCGTGCCGATGACCAACAATATCGTGAGCCTGATCAAGACGTCGTCGCAGGCCGCGTTCGTCGCGGTGGCCGACGTGATGTACTACGCCACGCAGATCACCCTCGAAAACTTCCGCAATCTCGAAGTGATGCTGGTGGTGTGGGTCTGTTATCTGGTGCTGGCGTCGTTCGCGTCGACGGTCGCGGGCTGCATCGGCCGCGCGGTGCGCATTCCGGGGTACGGCGTATGAGCACGACCGCGGCGATCAAACCGGTTTCCCCCGCGCGAGCGATGCAGCCCGAAATCCGCGCGTTCGTGTACGGGATGATCGGCGTGCCGCTGCTGCTGGTGGCGGCACTCGTCGGTTGCTACGGCCGCGCGAGCGGCGACGCGTTCGCGCTGCTCGCGGCGCGCAGCGGCATGCTGCTGACCGGCGCGCCCGGCTCGGGTCTCGCGGGCGGCTTCTGCGCCAACATCCTGATGAGCATCGCGGCGATGTGCGTATCGCTGTGCACCGGCGTGCTGCTGTGCATGGGCACTATCGCGAACACGCGCGGCGCGCGGATCGTCGCGTTCGGCATCGTGAATCTGCTGCGCAACACGCCGTGGCTGATCGCGCTGTACGCGATGCTGTATCTGCTGCCCTTCTACGTACCGGTATTCGGCACGGTGATTCCGTTCTCGCCGTTCGTGAAGGCGGTGGTCGGGCTGTCGTTGCCGGTGACGGCGAATGTCGCGGAAGTGATGCGCGGCGGCATCGAGGCGATTCCCAGCGGACAGTGGGAATCGGCGCGCGCGCTCGGCTACCGCAAGAACCAGATCCTGCGATACATCGTCGTGCCGCAGGCGATTCCGCTGTTCATGCCGAACATGATGACGGTGTACGCGGGACTCTTCATCGGCACCAGTCTCGCGGTGGTGACCGGCACGGCGGACGTGCTGTCGGTAGCCAACACGATCACCGCGAGCGACGGCTCGCGCTACGCGACGGCGGTGCAGCTCTACGTGCTGCTGCTCTTTTTCCTCTTCAGTTTTCCGATTGCGACCTTGAGCCGTCGTCTCGAACGGCGGATGCGGGAGAAGTCATGAGCATGATCCAGCAGAAAGTGCCGCTGATCGAACTCGTCGACGTGCACAAGGCGTTCGGCGGCACCGCCGTGCTCAAGGGCGTGTCGATGACGATCAGGAAAGGCGAGACCGCGTGCATCATCGGCCCGTCGGGCTCGGGCAAATCGACGCTGCTGCGTTGCCTGAACGGCCTGATCCCGGTGGATGGCGGCACGATCCGCGTCGGGTCGTTCGCGGTCGAGCAACTGAAGCGCGACAGGGATCTCGTGCAGCTGCGCCATCAGGTGTCGATGGTGTTCCAGCAGTACAACCTGTTTCCGCATCGCACGGTGCTCGAAAACATCATGATGGCGCCTCTGCAGGTGCTGCGTCAGCCACGCGACGCGGTGCGAAAGCGCGCCCTCGAACTGCTTGCGCGGGTGCGGCTGACCGGCAAGGAAGCCGCGTACCCGGCGCAACTGTCGGGCGGCCAGCAGCAGCGCGTGGCGATTGCGCGCGCGCTGGCGATGCAGCCCGCGATCATCCTGTTCGACGAAGTGACCGCGGCGCTCGATCCGGAAATGGTGAGCGAAGTGCTCGCGGTGATTCGCGACCTGAGTCGCGACGGCATGACCTGCGTGCTCGTCACGCATGAAATGCGCTTCGCCGAGGAAGTGGCCGACGTCGTGTTCTTCACCGACCGCGGCACCATCGTCGAATCCGGCGCGCCGGCCGACGTCTTTCACGCGCCGCGCGATGCGCGCCTCAGGAGCTTTCTCGGCAAGGTCCTGTCGCGCACGGCGGCGTGAATCAACCGGAGGGGATGTGGCAAGCAAACTCAAGGTACTGGTGCCCGACGCGCATCTGCGCGATCTCGATGTCGAAAGGAACGTGACGGGCGAGCTCATCGACTACCAGGTCTACGACGAAACCGACGCCGCCGCGATTCCCGGCGAGCAGTGGGCGTCGTGCGACGCGGTTCTCGTCTGGCATCGCATGAAGATCACGCGTGACGTGGTGAGCCGTCTCGCGCGTTGCCGGATGATCGTGCGCGTGGGTGTCGGCTTCGACAACGTCGATACGGACGCCTGCCGCGAACGCGGCATTCCGGTGTCGAACGTGCCGAATTACGGCACCACCGAAGTGGCCGACCACGCGATCGCGATGATGCTGTATCTCGCGCGCGGACTCGGCACCTACCAGTCGCGAGTGAAGGCCGATCCGAAGCACGGCTTCGTCGCCGAGAACGTGCCGGTGGTGCGGCGCCTGCGCGGCGGCACGTTCGGCGCGATCGGCATGGGCCGCATCGGCACCGCGATCGCGCGGCGCGCGGCGGCGCACGACATGCACGTCGTCTACCACGATCCGCTCGTGCCGGAAGGCCATGAACTCGGCCTCGGCTACGAACGCGTCGCTTCGCTCGACGCGCTGCTTGCGCGCGCCGACGTGGTCAGCGTGCACGTGCCGCTGTCCGACGCGACGCGCTTCATGATCGGCGACGCGCAACTGCAGGCGATGAAGCCGAACGGCATCTTCATCAACATCGCCCGCGGCAAGCTGGTGGATGTGGACGCGGTGTACCGCGCGCTGCGCTCGGGCCATCTGGCGGCGGCCGGTCTCGACGTGCTGCCGGCGGAGCCGCCGGTGCCGCTGCCGCCGCTGCTCGAAGCGTGGCGCAACGACGAGCCGTGGCTCGCGGGGCGCCTCGTGATCACGCCGCACGCCGCGTTCTATTCCGAAGCCGGGTACCTCGACATGCGCACGTTCTCCGCGCAGATGCTCGTCGATTATCTGGTGCACGGCCGGCTGCGTAACAACGTCAACCCGGGCTGGCAGGATGCCGTGCCCGCTTCGAACCAATAAAGCGACCGTCATGGCCTATCACCAGCTCGATGTGAGTTTCACCCGGTTGTCCGACGAAGTGCTCGCGCAGTGGCGGACGATTCCGCCCGCTGTCGCGTCGGACTGCATGAACCGTACGCAAGTCATGGCTTCGATCATCAAGCCCATTTTCACGGGCGCGCGGCTGTGCGGCCAGGCGCGCACGGTCGCGACGATGGTCGGCGACTGCGGGCCGATCTGCAACCTGATCGGCGGCGCGCGGCCCGGCGAAGTGCTCGTCGTGGACGCGGGCGGCGCGGAAGACATCGCCGTGTGGGGCGGCGTGATGGCCGAGGAGGCGGTGCATCGCGGTCTCGGCGGCGCGGTGGTCGACGGTGCGATCCGCGACGTCGCGGACATGCGGCGTCTGAAGTTCAACATGTTCTGCCGCTCGGTCGTGCCGCGCGGCCCGCATCACGGTTTCGGCGGCACGGTCGATTCGACCATCGCGGCGGCGGGCGCGCCCGTGAGTCCCGGCGACATCGTGCTCGGCGACGACGACGGCGTGGTGATCGTGCCGCTCGCGATCGCGAACGACGTGCTCGAGGCGGCGCAAGCCCATCTGCTGAAGGAGGCGAAGTGGATCGATGGCATTCGGGGCGGGGTGTCGATCAGCGAGATGTTCTCGCTGCCGCAGGCACAGACCGCGGCGCTGAGCCAGAAATAGGCGAGCGGGCCGCGGCGCTCGCGCGCATGCATGCGCGCCGCGTGGCGGCGCCGGATGCGCCGGCGAGCCTGCGCAACGTGCTGTGCCTGAACGACTTCGCGCCCGTCGCGAAGCGCCGTCTGCCCGCGGCGATGTATGCGTACGTGTCCGGCTGGTCCGAGGACGGCGCCGCGCACCGGCGCAACCTGCGCGGTTTCGAGCGGCGTGCATTCGTGCCGCGCGTGCTGGTCGATATCGAACGGCGTGATACGCGCACGACGCTTTTCGGCGTCGAATACGAGAGTCCGTTCGGCATCGCGCCGATGGGTTTCAGCCGGATGGCGGCGGCGCACGCGGACGAACTGCTCGCGCGTGAAGCGGCCGCGGCGGGCGTGCCGTTCATCCTGAGCGGCGCGTCGCTGACGCCGCTCGAAGCGGTGCGCGCGGCAGGCGCGACGAGCTGGTTCCAGGCCTATATTCCGGGCGACGCCGCGCGCATCGATCCGATGCTCGAGCGGGTCGCGCGGGCGGGCTTCGACACGCTCGTCATCAACGTCGATACGGCGGTGCATGGCCAGCACGAATACGCGGAAAAACGTGGCTTTCGTGCGCCGGTGAGGGCGAGCGCGCAGCTCGCCTGGCAGGCGCTCACGCGGCCGTCGTGGTGCTGGCGGGTGCTGGGCGAAAGTCTGCTCACGCGCCGGCCGCTGCGCTTCGAGAACATGGATGCGGTGGCGGGTCCGCCGGTGTTCTCGCGCACGCTGGTGCGCGATATCGGGCGGCGTGGCGCGCTGTCGTGGGCGCATGTCGAGCGCATCCGCCGACGCTGGCAGGGCCGCCTCGTGCTCAAAGGCGTGATGTCCGCCGCCGACGCGGTGCTCGCCGAGAAGGCCGGCGTCGACGGCATCGTCGTGTCGAATCATGGCGGACGGCAAGTGGATTGCGCGATCGGCTCGCTCGATGCGCTCGAAGCCATCGCCGCGCGCGTCGACAGGATGACGCTGATGTACGACGGTGGTGTACGGCGCGGCTCGGACGTGCTGAAGGCGCTCCATTGCGGCGCGCGCTTCGTGTTCGTCGGACGGCCGATCCTGCTTGCCGCCGCTGCCGCCGACGGAGCCGGCGTCGCGCACGCGCTCGCCATCCTGAAGCGCGAAATCGGCACGAACATGGGACTGCTCGGCATCAACAGCATCGACGAGGTCGCGCGGCTCGAACTGCTGCGCGACTGAGGCGACGCACTTCATCTGCCACGACGCATCGCGCGTCATCGCGAGGACACCGATGGACAAGCCAATCCGCGTACTTACGCCCACCTGCACGCTCGGCTACGGCTTCGCCGACGATGCATTCGAACGCGCGATGTCGATGCGGCCCGACGTGATCGCCGTCGATGCCGGCTCGACCGATCCCGGCCCGCACTATCTCGGCTCCGGCGAATCGCTGGTGTCCGGAATCAGCATCCGTCGCGAGCTGACGCAGATGATCCTTGCCGCGCGCAAGGCGGGCATACCGGTGATCGTCGGCAGCGCGGGCGGCGCGGGTACCCGCGCGCACGTCGACGAAGTGGTGCGGATCGTGCGCGAGATCGGCGCCGCGCATGCGCTGAGCCTGCGCCTCGCGTGGATTTACGCCGACATACCGGCGAGCGTCGTCGCCGCCGCGGTGGGCCGCGGCGAGGTGCGCGACTTCGAGGCCGGCTGGGAGCTGAGCGCGGATCAGGCACGCGCAAGCGATGCGATCGTCGCGCAGATGGGGCACGAGCCGATCGTCGACGCGCTGGAAGCGGGCGCGGACGTGATCATCGCGGGCCGCGCCTGCGACGATTCCGTGATCGCCGCGTTTCCGATCTGGAAAGGCGCCGATCCGGGCCTCGCGATCCATATGGGCAAGATTCTCGAATGCGGCGCGTTTTCCGCGGAGCCGCACGGCACCGACGTGATGATGGGCACCATCGATGGCGCGGGTTTCACGCTGGAACCGGGCAGCCTGAAGCGGCGCGCGTCGCTGACTTCGGTCGCCGCGCACACGCTCTATGAGCGCGAGAATCCGTTCCGTCAGGCGGGGCCGGGCCATGAACTCGATCTGTGCGCGTGCGATTTCACGCAGATCAGCGCGCGCGAAGTGCGCGTGACCGGTTCGCGATTCATCGCCGCGGACGACTATTGGGTCAAGCTCGAAGGCGCGCGCCGGCGCGGCTACCGGACCATCACCGTCGCGGGGGTGCGCTGCCCGACGATGATCGCACGCATCGATACGCTGCTCGCCGATGCGAAAGCCGCCGCGCTCGCGTATTTCGACGCACCCGATCTGGACGTGCAATTCCACGTGTATGGCCGCGACGGCGTGATGCGCGGGCTCGAACCGGTGCGGAAGACGGCGAGCCACGAACTCGGGCTCGTCATCGAAGCGGTCGCGCACGAACAGTCGCTCGCGCACGCGGCCGCGCATTTCATCAGCGGCACGCTGCTGCACGTGAGTTTTCCGGGCATGTACAACACGGCCGGCAATCTCGCGTTTCCGTATTCGCCGTCCGAAGTCGATGCCGGGCCGGTGTACGAGTTTTCCGCGTATCACCTGCTCAAAACCGGGTCGCCGACGGCGCTCTTTCCGATCCACTACGAGGCGCTCGCATCATGACGACCGTTCCCCTTGCGTCGCTCGCGACGGTAATCCGCAGCAAGAACGCCGGCCCGTTCCTGCTCACGTTCGACGTGATGTTCGAAGACGCCGCGCATTTCGACACCGTGTGGGAATCGGGCCGCTTCACGAAGGCCGCGATGGCCGAACTGTTCGGCGTGGAAGAACGCGCGATCACGTCGATTTTCGCGGTGCCGCGCGGCCAGGCGATCAAGGTGACGATGCGCCGCCCGTTGCCGCAAGGACGGCTCGGCGAATCCGACATGTACGGTTGCCAGCAGCACGCGCCGCTGCTCGGTTTCGCCATTCCCGTGCGGGATGTACAGGAGTGAATGACCGGTTGATTCTATAAAACGCTTTTTGCCTCATGCGACCCGCGCGTCGTCGTCGTTAGCTGCCTTGCGCTCGAGCAACGGATAGGCGAGGGCGCAGATATGCGACTGGATTCGCACGAGGTCGCGCAGCACGTCGAGGTGCAGCGAACTCGACGCGATGCTGTCGGCCTTGCCTTCGCGCAGCCGGTCGAGATGGGAATCCCGCGCGGCGCGTTCGAGACGCCGCAGCGCCTGTTTGTCGTCGAGCAACTGCTCGGCGGTTTGCGTGCGGCCCGACACCAGCAGCGCCTGAGCCCGGTGGAAGCTGTCGATCACCGACTGGTGCAGCGCGCGCAATTCCTCGGCGCCTTCAGCCGAAAAACTGAGCTGTGCCTTGATCTTTTTCTGCGCCAGCTCCATCAGATTCTTGTCGACGATATCGCCGATATGCTCGAGGTTGATCACCGAGGTCATGATCGCCGAAGCCCAGCGCCGGTCTTCATCGTCGAGCGGCTCGCGCGTCACCTCGGTGACGTAGCTTTTGATCGCGTCGTGCAGCATGTCGACGGCGTCGTCGCGCGCGGCGATCTCGTTGACCGCGCGCCGGTCGTTTGCGATCAGGACCGGCACGCTCGCGCTCAGCATCGCTTCGACGATATCGCCCATCCGGATCAGTTCGCGCGTCGCGCAGGCCAGCGCCTGCGACGGCACCCGCAGCGCGGCCTCGTCGAGGTAGCGGGGCGCGTCGCCGTTTTCAGCGGCGCCCGGCGCCGGCAGCAGCCGTTCGAGGAAGCGCGCGACAGGGTCGAGCAGCCCCATGAAGATGACCGCGATCATCACGTTCAGGCCCGTGTGGAAGTCGGCGATTGCCCGGCCGGGATCGCCGTAGACTTCTTGCAGCAGTCTTGCCAGCGGCGAGCACGCGGCCAGCATCAGCAGGCAGACGCCGCCGCGCAGCACGAGGTTGCCGGCCGGCAGGCGCCTGCGGCTGTGGTCGGCGCCCTTGGCGGCCTCGAAATACGGATTGAGCGCGCTGCCCACGTTCGCGCCGAGCACCATCGCGACCGCCGTGTCCATCGGCACGGTATGCAGGTTGGCGAGGGACATCACGAACAGCACGACCGGAATACTCGAATGCGCGGCCCACGTGAGCACGCACGCGAGCCCCGCGTTCAGCACGGGTTCGCCCGCCAGCGCGCCGAGCACCGTGCGCAGCGCCGGGGCGGTCTCGGCGGGCCGTACGGTCGCGACGAGTAACGTGAGCGCGAGCAGCATCAGGCCGAGCCCGATCGACGCGCGGCCGATATCGCGATTGCGCGAGCCCTTGCCCTTCTCGAAAAGGGTCATGCCGACCAGCAGACACACCGGCGAGATCCAGCTCAGATCGAACGAGAACGCCTGCACGATCAGCGTCGAACCGACGTTCGCACCCAGCATGATGGCGAGCCCCGTAACCGGCCGCATCAAGCCGCGCGACGCGAACGACGACGCGATCATGCCCGTTGCCGTGCTGCTTTGCAGCGCGCCGGTGATCGCCAGCCCGGCACAGAACGCCTTCAGCCGGTTGCCGAGGCTCTTCGCCATGAAGCGCTTGAGCGAGGCGCCGAACGCGCGCATCAGGCCGGACTCGACCATATGCAGGCCCCACGTCAGCAGCGCGACGCCGCCCGCGAGATGAAGCGCGATCATGATCATCCTGCACCTCCGTTACTGTTTTTTTTCGCGCCGGTTCAGGCCCGATCCGTACCCGCCGCGATCGCCTCCTCGAGTATCCGCAGCGCTTCGAGCATCTGTGCCGGCGTGACGGTGAGCGGCGGCGTAAGCGTCAGCACGTTGCCCATCGTCGTCTTGAACGACAGCCCCCGATCGAGCGCGCGATACAGCACGGCCTCCGCGAGATCGGCATCGGGCGTCTTGTCCGCGCGGCTCTTCACGAGCTCGATGCCGAGCATCAGGCCACGCCCGCGCACATCGCCGATCGCGCCGAGCCGACGTTTCATCCCGTTCATGTACTCGAGCGCAAGCGCGCCGACGCGCGCCGCGTTCTCGACGAGGTTTTCGTCCTCGATGATCTGGATCGTGGTGAGCGCCGCCCGCGTCGTGACCGGATTTTTCTCGTGCGTGTAATGGCCGAACGCCCAATCGCCCGCGACATCGAGCTCCGGGCTCGCGATACAGGCTGCGATCGGCAGGATGCCGCCGCCGAGCGCCTTGCCCATCACGAGGATGTCGGGCACCACGCCATCGTGGTCGCACGCGAACATGCGGCCCGTCTTGCCAAGGCCAGTGGGGATCTCGTCGAAAATCAGCAGCGCCCCATGCCGGCGGCACGCGTCGTGCACGCGCTGCCAGTAGCCGGGCGGCGGCAGATACGGCACGCAGCGCGCGGGCTCCGCGATCACGGCCGCCACGTCGCCCTCGCGTTCGAGCACGTAATCGACCATGTTCGCGCAACTCATGTGGCAGACATCGAGCCGCGGCGCGCCGTGCTCGTCGCACGGATGGCCGTAAGGGCAGCGGTAGCAGGCGAACGGCGCCACGTGCTGGGCCCCGGCGACGAGCGGCGCGAGCGGCCCCGAGCGGAACAGCGCCTCGCCCGAGAGCGCCGACGCACCGATCCCGGCGCCGTGGAACGCATCCCAGAACGACAACGTCTTGAAGCGCCCCGTCGCGGCGCGGGCGAGCTTGATCGCGACTTCGTTGGCGTCGGAGCCGCCGGTCGTCAGGAGCACCTTCGAGAGCGGGCCCGGCGCGATGGCCCCGAGCTTTTCCGCGAGCTGCACGGCGCTCTCGCAGGCATAGCGGCGAGGCGCGAACGGCAACACGTCCATCTGCGCGGCGATCGCCTGCTTCAGGCGCGGATGCCCGTAGCCGATGTGATGGACGTTGTTGCCGTGAAAGTCCATATACCGCCGGCCCGCGACGTCCTCGATCCAGATGCCTTCGGCTTTCGCGATCGCATTCAGGCACGGCGACGACACCGACTGATGCAGGAACGCCGCGGCGTCGCGCTCGATCAGCGCGCGGCTGTTCGCATCGAGCGCGTGCTGTTGCCACGCGCGGCGGCGGCTCGTGAGGTTGGTGTCGCTTTCGGACTGCGCGATGCCGTCGCCACCCGGCTTCGCGATCGGATCGCGGCGAAGGGTCGCTGTCATCCGCGCACCATCGCCCGGTTGGAGATGCGCGAGAGCCCCATCAACACCGCAAGGGTGCCGACGCCGAGGATCATCGTGAGCGTCGCCGCGTCGAAGATCGCACCACGGTCCGACAGCGCGAAGATGCCGACCGGCAGCGTCACCCAGCCCGGCGGATAGATCATCAGCGTCGCGCCGAGCTCGCCCATCGACAGCGCGAAGCTCAGGCTGAACGAGGCGATCAGATACGGTGCGACGAGCGGCAACGTCACGCGGCAAAGCTGGTAGAACGGCCGGGCCCCGAGGCTCTGGGCCACCTCGCCGTATTCCGGCGCGACCCGCGACAGCCCCGCCGCGACGTTGCCGTAGGTGAACGCCGAGATCAGCAGGAAGTGCGCGATGAAGACGATCGTCGCCGTGCCGTTGAGCAGCACCGGCGGCCGGCTGAACGCGACCAGCAGGCCGAGCCCGATCGACACCGATGGCACCGCGCTCGGCACGAAAAAGATCACGTCGAGCACGCGGCGCGGCAGGCCGCTCAGGCGGCGCAGCGCGAGCGCGGCCCATGTGCCGCTCACCAGCGCCGCGACGCTCGCGACCACGCCGGTCAGCACGCTCACGCGTAACTGGCTGGCCGAATCGGTGTGCAGCACCCGCGCGTAATGTTCGAGCGTCAGATGGCTCGGCAGGATGCCGTTCCACTGTCCGCTGATGCTGGCGAGCGCGATCATCGCGACCGGCAGCCCGTAGACCGCGCAGAACAGCACCGCCGTGCCGCCCCACGTGAGCCATTTAGCCCATCTAGCCCAAAGCAGCACGGCGGCCTCCGCAAAGTGACACGACTGTCCGGTAGCACCCATAGAGCCCGAGCGACAGCGCGATATTGACGACGGCGATCACACACGCGGTGGTGTAGTCGAATTCCTGAATCGCCTTGTCGTAGATCAGCAGAGGCAGCGTGACCACGTCTTTCGCGCCGATGAAGAGCACGATGCCGAACTCGTTGACGGTCAGCAGCAGACACAGGCTGCCGCCCGCCAGCAACGCCGGCAGCGCGGCGGGCAGGATGATCTGCCGGATGATGCGCGGCGGCCGCGCGCCGAGGCTGCTCGCCATCTCGATCTGCGCGCCGTCGATCTGGGAGAAGCACGCGAGCAGCGGACGCATGATGAACGGGGTGTACACCGTGATCTCCGAGAGCACCACACCCCATTGCGTGTAGAGGAAGTCGAGCGGCGGCAGCGGCAGATGGAACACCTGCATCAGCGACTGGTTCAGCAGCCCGGCCGAACCGTACACGAACGTGAACGCGAGCGCGACGAGGAAGGTGGGCAGCGCGATGAACGTGTCGATGAGCCGGCCCACGAAACGCGCGCCCGCAAACGGCACGAACGCGATCACGAGCGAGAACACGAAGCCGAGCACGAGGCACCCCGCGGAGGCCGCGACCGCGATCGAGATCGTGTGATAAAGCCCGCTCAGGAACTGGCGTGAGCGCAGCACGTGCTCGAAGTTCGCGAACGACAGCACATGCTGGTCGCCGCCGAACGCCTGCGCGACGATCAGCCCGAACGGGTAGAAGAACAGCGCAGCGAGCACCGCCAGCGGCGGCGCGATCCACAGCCCGCGCAGTCCCGCGGCGGGTCGGCCCGCGCGGGCGGGCGGCGCGATGACGATATCAGCCATGACGCTCGGTCTCCGGTACGAGAGTGACGTCCGCGGGATCGAAACGCACGGTGAGCGCCGTGCCCGGCTCGGGCGGCTGCGCGAGCGGCGCGCAGGTGAGCCGCAACGTTTCGCCTTCGACGTCGAGCACGATGCTGTGCATTTCGCCGAGCCATTGCACGCTGACGACGACCCCGGTCATTCTGCTCAGGCATGGCTGATTGGCGTCGGCGTCGGCGCCGCCCGGTACGAGCTGCAGATCGTGCGGCCGGATGCACACGAAGCAGCCGGCGTCGGCCGCCAGCCCGTGCGGATTGCATCCTTCGAGAAGCTGGCCGTGAAAGCGCACGCGCGCGCGCCCGTCGGCCATCGGTTCGAGTTGTTGCGCCGGCAGCACGTTCGCGCGGCCGAGAAATTCGGCGGCGAAGCGGTTGGGCGGATGACGATAGAGTCCCTGCGAGTCGCCGTAAGCGACCAGATGGCCGTCGCGCATGATGCCGATCTGATTCGCGAGGGTCAGCGCCTCGGTCTGGTCGTGCGTCACGTACAGCACCGTGAGCGACGGCAGATTGCGATGCAGCTTCGCGAGCTCGTCGAGCATCGAGCGGCGGATCTGCGCGTCGAGCGCGGAGAGCGGCTCGTCCAGCAGCAGGACCTGCGGCCGGATCGCCAGCGCCCGGGCGATCGCCACGCGCTGCTGCTGGCCGCCCGACAGCTCGCGCGGATAGCGCTTCGCGTACTTCGCCATGCCGACGAGGCCGAGGCATTCGGGCACGCGTTCGCGGATCACCTCGGCGCCTGCGCCGCGCGCACGCAGCCCGAACGCGACATTGTCCTCGACGCGCATATGCGGAAACAGCGCGTAGTTCTGCACCACCATGCCGATGTTTCGCGCGTACGGCGGCAGGCGGGTCACGTCGCGATTGCCGATGGTGATGCGCCCGGCGCTCGGCTGCACGAAGCCGGCGACCGCGCGCAACGCGGTCGTCTTGCCGGAGCCGGACGGCCCGATCAGCGCGACGATTTCTCCCGGCTTCACGGCGAGCGTCAGAGACTCCAGAATGGTCTGGCTGCCGTAAGCCACCGACACGCCCTCGAAGCCGATGCCGCTCGCTTCGTGCGCGATGACGGACGGCGCCGCGGAGGCGCGCCGCTGCGGCCCCCTCTCCATGGTCATGGTGTTTGCCATTAGTCGCTCGTCGGTGACTCGGTTAGTCGGTGGAAATCGCCTGGTTGTAAGCCGCCACGTCGGGTTGCAGCTCGTGCAGGACCTGGTTCCAGTCGGGTTGCCAGATGTCGACACCCTGCAGCAACTTGTTCAACGCCTGGAAATTGCTGTCGTCAGGATGCACGTCCGTGCGCACCGGAAAGCCGTACGCGACCTTGCTGACTTCCTGCTGGGCCGGCGCGCTCAACAGGAAGTCGATCAGCTTCCTGCCGGCGGCGGGATGCGGCGCGCCCGCCACGAGGCCCACGTAATAAGGCAACGCAAAGGTCGTGCGGCGGCCATCGGGACCGGCCGGGAAGAACATCGCGACATTGGGGTTGTCGCGCATCTGCGCGAGGTTCATCTGCATATCGCCGTTGGCCACGAACAGCTCGCCCTTGTTGACGAGCGCCGTGAGCTTGCCGGTCGACGCCGAAGGCCCGAGGTTGTTGGCCTGCAGCTTGCGCAGATAGGCAAAGCCGGCCGGCTTGCCACCGAACGCGTGGAAGGTCTGCAACATCAGCGCGGTGCCGTCGCCGGCCTGACCCGGAGTCGAGTACTGGATCTTCTGCTTGAACTGCGGCGCGAGCAGGTCGGCATAGGTTTTGGGCGGCGTCTTCAGCACCGCCGAGTTGTAGATGAAGCTCGGGTAGTTGCCGACCATCGCGTAATAGAGGCCCTTCGGGTCCTTGTCGCGCGCGTCGATCTTGTCGGCCGCCGCCGTCGTGTAGGGTTGCAGCAGGCCGTCGGCCGCGGCTTTCTGCATGAAGGGCGGCAATGTCACCAGCACGTCCGCCTGGGTGTTCGACTTCTCCTTGCTCAGCCGGTCGACCACGCCGCTGGAGCCGGCCTCGATGTACTGCACCTTGATGCCGGTCGCTTTCGTGAAGGCTTCGAACTGGTTGCCGAACCAGCTCGGCGAACCGTCGTGCAGGCCATCCGCGGCATAGATGGTCACGACATCGGACTGTGCATAGAGCGGGGCCGCCGGCAGCGCGAGCGCACAGACCGCCAGGGCCATCAGATGAGTTTTCATATCCATCCTTCCTTGCGTTGGGTTCGGATGCAGTTAGCACTTCATGTGGCCGCGCGGCCGCTCACTCCCAGGGCATCGACCAGGTCCGTACATTGGTAAAGCTCTTCATTGCCTCGACCATGCCCTCCTTGTATCCGTTGCCTGAATCCTTGATGCCCCCGAACGGCGACATCTCCGTGCGATAGCCGGGCACTTCCCAGACGTTCACGGTGCCGACCTCCAGTTCCTTGACGAAGCGCGTGATGTAGTCGAGCCGGTTCGTGCAGACGCCCGACGAAAGACCATAGGCGGTCGAGTTCGAAATGCGGATGACTTCGTCGAGCGCATCCGGCACGCGGATGATCGGAATCACCGGCCCGAAGGTCTCCTCGCGCACGAGTTCGCAGTCGTACGGCACGTGGTCGACCACGGTCGGATGGAACAGCGCGCCCTGTCGCGGCGCGCCGTAGAGCACGCGCGCACCGTGCGCTTGCGCGTCGGCCACGCGGCGCTCGAACAGCTGCGCGGCCGCCTCGTTGATGACGGTGCCCACGTCGACGGACGGATCCATCGGGTCGCCGCATTTGAGCTTTTTCGCATGCACGAGCACCCGTTCGACGAAGGCATCGGCCACGCTTTGCACCACCAGAATCCGCTTGACCGCCGTGCAGCGCTGCCCCGAATTTTTCGTCGCGCCGGTCACCGCGAGCTGCGCGGCCTTGTCGAGATCGGCGTCCTCCATCACGATCAGCGGATCGTTGCCGCCGAGCTCCAGCACCGTGCGGCGATAGCCCGCGGTTTGCGCGATGTACTTGCCGACCCGCACGGAGCCCGTGAAGGTGATCAGATCGGCGTGTGGATCGGTGATCATCGCGTCGCCCATCGTGCGCGGATTGCCGGTGACGACGCTCAGCATCTCCGGCGGCAGACCCGCTTCATAGAGCACGTCGGCGAGCGCGAGCGCGGTGAGCGGCGTGAGCTCGGTGGGTTTGAGCACCACGCGGTTGTTGGTCGCGATCGCGGGCGCAAGTTTGTGGCTCACCATGTTCAGCGGGTGGTTGAACGGCGTGATCGCCGAGATCACGCCGAGCAGCGGCAGCCGCGTCGTGAAAATCTTGCGGTTCTTGCCGTTCGGACTGATATCGCAGGAATAGATCTCGCCGTCGTCCTTGCAGGTGAGCTGCGCCGCGAACGACCACACGTCGTAGGCGCGGCTCGCTTCGTAAAGCCCGTCCTTCCAGCACAGCCCCGACTCCATGGTGATCAGGCGCGCGAAGTCCTCCTTGCGCTCGCTCAGTATCTCCGCCGTGCGCTGCAGGATGCGCTGGCGCTCGAAGCGGGTGAGCCGCGGCCTGAAGGCGTGCGCCTTCGCGAACGCCTCCTGCACGTGCTCGGGACGGCCCGCGGGCACGGTCCCCACGACCTCGTTCGTGTAGGGGTTGAAGACTTCGATCAGATCGTCGGTGCTCACGTGCCGGCCGGCGATGCGCATCGTTTCCTGCCTGATTGCGGGTTTGGTCATCACGTCCATCGAATACCTCGTTCAATGATCCGGTGGGGCCCGCGTGCCGCCGCGCAGGCGGGGCACGTGGGCCGGGTTCGGCGCGCTATGCGGCGGCGCCCTGCAATACGTGGTTCAGCGCGACGTCGAAAATGTCGAAGTTGCGCAGCGCGCGCGCTGCCGGCCAGTCGATTTCGCGGTTGACGATCAGCGGCACGTTTTCTTCCGACAGCCCACCATGCGAACGCAGTGGCTCGGTCAGACCCGACAGGTCGTGACGCGCGGCGCTCGTGCCGAACACCTTGGCGCGCGTGCCGATCACGACCACGTCGCCGATCCGGTCGGGCGGCAGCTCGAAGCGCTCGCAGGCCTCGGCGCTCGTGAGCGCGAGCTGGATGCCTTCGGTCCGGCGCAGCCGCTCGAGCAGCGCCGCGGCTTCCGCCGCGTCGGTCCCTTCGGGCAGATAGATCGTCGCGAAAGAGCCGAGCGCGCCGTGATGCGCGACGTACGGATCGGTGATGGGCAGGATCACGCGCGCGCGGCCTTTGCCGGTCCAGTCGTCGAACAGATCCTGCAGATACAGCACGTCGGGTGTGCCATCCGCGCGATGCTTGCCGTTCATCCCGTGATCGGCGGTGATCGCAAGCACGCAGCCCGCCGCATCGAGCGCGCCGACGTAGCGATCGAACATCGCGTAGAACTCGTTGGCTTTCGGGGAGCCCGGCGCCGCCTTGTGCTGCACGTAGTCCGTCGTCGACAGGTACATCAGGTCGGGCCGGAAGCTGTCGAGCAGTTTCACGCCCGCCGCGAACACGAACTCGGACAGGTCCGCCGAATACACATCCGGCAGTGGCTTGCCGACGTAGGCGAGCACGTCGCCCAGACCGTTCTGCGCGCGCGTCGCCTCGTTGGCTTTTTCAGCCGAAAAGGCGATCGCGCGGCCACTCGTGAAGTCGAGCCCCTTGCCGAGCAGCGTGCGCAGCTTGTCCTTCGCGGTGACCACCGCGACCTTCGCGCCGGCATCGTGGAACGCGGCGAAGATCGTCGGCGCGCGCAGGAAGCGGGCGTCGTTCATCATGACTTCTTCGCCGCTCGCGCGGTCGTAGAAGTAGTTGCCCGCGATGCCGTGCACCCTGGGCGGGCGGCCCGTCACGATCGACAGGTTGTTCGGGTTCGTGAAGCTCGGAATCACGCACTGGGCGATGCGGCTCGTGCCCGTGCGCAGCAGCCTCGCGAGGTTCGGCGCGTGCCCGGCTTTCGCGGCTTCCTCGATATAGGCCGGCTCCGAACCGTCGAGGCAGATGACGACGACCGGCACCGACGGAAACCGATAGTCGCGGCCGTTGACGCTCACCCCGGTGTCTTGCAACGTACTCATCACATCCTCCTTCATGCCGTTCTGGCGACGGACCGGCTCATGCCCATCTCTTCGAGCACTTCGCCGATCGCGGCGAGCGCGCCGCGCATCTCGCGCTCGCCGAGGCGGCCGATGCAGCCGATGCGAAACGAGTCGGCGACGGTCAGTTTGCCCGGATAGATCACATAGCCGCGCGCCTTCAGGCTGTCGTAAAAGCGCTGGAATTCGAAACGCGGGTCCTCGGGCATGTGGAAGGTCACGATGATCGGCGCCTGCAGCGCCTCGGACAGCAGCGGCCTGAAGCCGAGCGCGCGCATCCCTTCGACGAGAATCCGGCAGTTGTTGCGATAGCGCGCGCCGCGTCCCGCCACGCCGCCTTCGGCAGCGAATTCCTCGAGCGCCTGATGGAACGCGACGATCACGTGCGTGGGCGGCGTGAAGCGGTATTGGCTGGTCTTTTCGAGATTGGTCCACTGCTCGTGCAGATCGAGCACGAGCGTGGTCGCGTTGCCCTGCGCGCGGGTCAGCGCGTCGCGGCGGCAGATCACGAAGCCGAGGCCGGGCACGCCTTCGATGCACTTGTTCGACGAAGCGGCGACGGCATCGATATGCATCGCCCGCACGTCGATCGGCAACGCGCCGAACGCGCTCATCGAGTCGACCAGATAGCCCTTGTCGAAGCGGGCGGCAAGTGCGCCGATCTGCGCGATCGGGTTGAGGATGCCCGCGGTGGTCTCGCAGTGGACCGCGAACACATGCGTGATCGAGGGCGTGGCGGCCAGCACCTTCTCGATCTGGGCGAGGTCGGGCGGCGTGTCTTCGGCCGTTTCGTGCACGACGGTCTTGCGGCCGGCGATGTCGAGGATGCGCTTCGCGCGCTTGCCATAGGCGCCGTTGATCAGCACCAGCACCTCGCCGCCGGGCGGCACGAACGTCGTGAGCATGGCCTCGACCGCGAAGGTCCCCGAGCCCTGCATCGGCACCGTGACCCAGTCGGGCGCGCCATTGGCGATGGCGGCGAGGCGCGCGAGCACCGAGCGATTGATTTCGATGAAGTTGGCGTCCCGGGAGCCCCAGTCATGAACCATCGCGGCCTTGACGGTGCGCGACGTAGTGAGCGGGCCCGGCGTCAGCAACAGCGGATCGCCAGTTTCGGAACAAGCCGGCGAGGCATGCGTGGAACCTGTCATCGATGTCTCCTCATGGTTGATTCAGGTACTGAGGCAGTGCTTGAAAAGCACTCTAGGAGCCGCAACAAAAACAGTCAAGACGCCAAAATTTGCCACATTAGCCGTGAGCATGAAGAAACCCGTCTGAAGATGCTGAAGTCCGCGACAGATATGGGAAAGCCGCCACTGCTCGGGACAAACCCGGAGTGGGCGGCGGGCAGGGGAGGGGTGAGTTAACGGGTATTGAACAGGCGGTATCGAACGCGTGAGCGATGCGGGCGTCGCGTCACCGCCGACGGGTGGCGCTCAGAAAATCCGCATCAACGCGAGGCCGGCCAGCGTCAGGGTAGCGGCCGCGGTACGCACGCGGCTGAACGGCTCCTTGAGCACGTACACGGCGATGAAGCCGGCGAACACCGCGTTGGTCTCGCGCACGCCAGGCCGTTCCCCGACATCCCAAAGGGCGATCGCCTGGCTCAGTACGAGCTAAGTCTGCCTGCGTAGCTTCTCCACCGTGCAAATCCCCGCACGCTTCTGGAGAAGCATCATGTACCGCTACACCAAACTTTCTCTGCTGGCCATTGCCATTGCTGCAACCGGCGCGGTCGCCCACGCCGCCTGGGGCGGCATGGAAAACGACGCCCTGGCAATCACCAGGGCCAGGATTCCGCTCACTCAGGCTGTCACCGTTGCCGAGCAGCACGCCAACGGCAAGGCGTCGCGCGCCGAGTACGAAAACTCGAAGCAAGGCTGGGTCTATGACGTGGAGGTCGTCAGCGGGGCCAAGGTCTTCGATGTCCGGGTCGATGCCGACAAGGGCACGGTCATCTCGTCCGCCGAGGACAAGGCGGATCAGGATGACGACCACGACAGGCAGGACTGACACCTCGCCAGCATGGCCGGATCGTCCGCTGTGAGGCGACCCGGCCCGGAGACCTCATGGAATCACTCAACCAGACAATCTTTCTCTGGCTCAACGCGCCGGAGCACCCCGGCGCCTTGGCGCTGACACTGGCCATCTTCCTTGCCGAGCGGCTCATCTGGGCGGTGCCGCTCCTGATCGGCACCGGCTGGTTGCGCGGCAGCGAGACCACCCGCAAGACGATGCTCGTCGCAACTGCAGCGGGATGGCTGGGCCTGCTCATCAACCAGGTCATCGGCCTGACCTGGTTGCATCCCCGGCCTTTCATGATCGGCCTGGGCCACACCCTCATCCCCCATGTTGCCGATTCGTCATTCCCAAGCGATCACCTGACGCTGTGGTGGGCGGTTGCCTTCAGTCTCATGCTGCAACGAGGCTCACGAATCGCAGGCATCGGATTGGCCTTGCTGGGCATCCCCATCGCCTGGGCGCGCATCTATCTGGGAGTTCACTTCCCGTTCGACATGGCTGGGGCTGCCACGGTCGCTGCATTCTCTGCCTGGATGACGTCGCGTGAAGCACGCTGGTATCTGGAGCCGAGCTACCGGCTTGCCTCCGGCATTCACCACCGGATTTTCCGCAGGCTGATCGCACTGGGATGGGTGCGCGAGTGAGCCTATGGCAGGGCTAAGTCAACCTGATCAGACTGCTGGCAAACCTTTTCACTCAGGCAGGAGAACACCATGAACAAATTGCCCACGAGCAGCCCCACGGGCTGGCTCAACAAAGTCCCGGAAGTCGCGCTGTCGTTCTGGATCATCAAGATCATGTCTACCACGGTGGGTGAGACGGGTGCCGATTTTCTGGCGGTCAACGCGGGCCTGGGCCAGGGCGTGACCCGCACGGTCATGGCTGCCTTGCTGGCGGCAGCCCTATTTGCGCAGTTGCGCACCCGCCGCTACACCCCTTGGATTTACTGGCTGACGGTGGTGCTGGTCAGCGTGGTCGGCACCCAGATCACAGACCTGCTGACCGATGGCCTGGGCGTCAGCCTGTACATCAGCACCTCGGCGTTCGCCGTGGCGCTCGCCGCTATCTTCCTTGTCTGGTATCGGGTCGAGCGCACCCTGTCCATCCACGACATCGTGACGCGCAGCCGGGAGTTGTTCTATTGGGCCGCCATCCTCTGCACGTTTGCGCTGGGCACCGCTGCTGGCGACCTGGCGACCGAGGCATTGGGCCTGGGCTTTAGCTGGGGCGCGGTGGCGTTCGGTGCGCTGATAGGCATCACCTATGCCGCCTGGCGCAGGGGCGGCAATGCCGTGTTGACCTTCTGGATCGCCTACATCCTGACCCGTCCCTTCGGGGCCTCACTCGGCGACCTGCTGACGCAGGCCAATACTTACGGCGGCCTTGGCATGGGCGCCATGTGGACCAGTGCCCTGTTCCTCTCGGTGATCGTCATGCTGGTGGCCGCCGCGCAGATCGGCATGAATGGGCGCCGCTCAGCCTAGGAATGGATCGCGGCCAGCGCAAGCCCGTTACTAGCGTGAACAGGCCGTGGCTCGCCGAATAACCCTCTTCCCTCAACACAAGGAGAAAAACATGCCCATGCAGCACTCAATCGCTCGTCCTGTCGCCGCCGTGTCGGTCGCCTTGCTGCTGGCCCTGGCGGCCGGTTGTTCCAGGCCGACCGATCAGAGCAACGCGAGCGCAGCACCGACAACACCGGCCCAGACAGTCTCGGCATCACAGGTCAAAGCCGCCTCCAGACTCGGCGACCTGTCGGCGTTCCGCGGCATCGCCACCGATGTCGTCGCCATCGTTGACAAGGGCGACCTGCCCGCTGCCAGGACCCGCATCAAGGATCTGGAAGTCGCATGGGACACGGCCGAGGCTGGTTTGAAACCAAGGGCCGCCGACGACTGGCATGTGCTCGACAAGGCCATCGACAAGTCGCTTGCGGCGCTGCGCGCCGACGCGCCAAGCCAGGCCGACTGCAAGGCAGCGATGGCTGCCCTGCTGAAAACCTTCGACAGGCTCGAAGGCAAAGCCTGACCCGCGAGCGTGCCCCATGAAAACCTCCACTGAACACGCTCTGGCCAAGGTGCCCGAAGTCACGCTGGGCTTCTGGCTCATCAAGATTGCCGCCACGACGCTCGGCGAAACTGGTGGCGATGCCGTCTCGATGTCCATGAACCTGGGCTACCTGGTCGGCACGGGCATTTTTGCGGCGATCTTCCTTGCCGTCGTGATCGCGCAGATCAAACCATTCCTGTACTGGACCACCGTCATCGCCACGACCACGGTCGGCACGACGCTCGCCGATTTTGCGGATCGTTCGCTCGGGATCGGATACGCTGGCGGTTCGAGCTTGCTGCTGGCCTTGTTGCTGACCGCGATCCTGCTGTTCAGGCAGCGGGCGGCCAGCACGGCACATTGAATAACGATTGAAGGGAGGGGGAATGCGGGTATTGCTGGTCGAAGACGATCCCATGATCGGCGACGCGATCCAGGGCGCCTTGAAGGATGCATCCTACGCCGCCGATTGGGTGAAGGACGGGCAAACCGCCTTCACGACGCTGGGCTGCCAGCACTACGACCTGGTGCTACTCGACCTGGGGCTGCCTGGCAAGGATGGGCTGGAGGTGCTGGCCAGCATCCGCGCCAGGGACAACCCGATTCCCCTGCTCATCATCACAGCGCGCGACGGCCTGGATGACCGTCTACGCGGGCTGGACGGCGGGGCCGACGACTACGTGTCCAAACCCTTTCAGATGGCGGAGCTGCTGGCAAGGATGCGCGCCGTTCTGCGGCGCAAGGGCGGCACGGCCGCGCCTGTGCTCAGCAATGGCGTGGTGTCGCTCGATCCAGCCACGAAGGAGGCCAGTGTCAATGGCGGTTCCCCACTGCAACTGTCCAACCGTGAGTTCTCGCTGCTGCACGCCTTGCTGGTGCGGCCTGGGGCCATTCTCTCGCGTGGCGAGCTGGAGGATCGCATCTACGGTTGGGGGGAAGAGGTCGAAAGCAATGCCGTCGAATATCTGATCCATGCACTGCGGCGCAAGCTGGGCAGCAAGGTCATCAGGAACGTCAGGGGAGTCGGATGGATGGTCTCAAAAGGCGCTTGAACGAGTCGGTTCAGCTCAAGTTGTCCTTTACCCTGTCGCTGGCCATCCTCGTGGTGGCCATCGTGGCAGGCATCTTCTCGTTCCTGTCCGCCTTCGATGAGGCCCACGAGCTACAGGACGACGTACTGCGCCAGGTGGCGGAGCTCATGGATCGTCAGCGCCTGTCGCCTGCCCCGCCGGCCACCAGTACCCGGCTCAAGGATGCCGATGAAGAATCGCGTGTGATCGTCCAACGTTTGGGTGAAGCCAATCCGTCCGCGGCAAGCGTGGATGCAGGCGGCACGCTTTCCCTGCCGACGACGCTGGCCGATGGGCTGCATACGCTGGAGGTCGGCGGCGAGACGTTCCGCGTGCTGGTCAAGACCACCACTTCCGGGGAACGCATCGCCGTGGCACAGGAATCCGGCTTTCGCAATAAGATCGCTCGCGACGGGGCGCTGCGCACCGTGATGCCCTTCCTGATTCTCGTGCCGGTTCTGCTGCTGGTCGTCGCCGACCTGGTGCGCAAGATGTTCCGGCCCATTGCCGCGCTCTCCAGGGAAATCGACCAGCGCGCCGAGCAGGAACTGCACCCCGTCGAAGACCGGCACCTTCCGGTCGAGGTGCGCCCCTTCGCCGTGGCGATCAATCGCCTGCTCGCCCGTGTCAGCCAGTCGATGGAATCTCAGCGCCGCTTTGTGGCGGATGCGGCACACGAGCTGCGCTCACCGCTCACCGCTCTTTCGCTGCAAGCGGAGCGACTGGCAGACGCGGAAATGTCCGGCCTGGCACGCGAACGGCTGGCGGTGCTGCGCCAGGGCATCGAGCGCGGCCGGAGCCTGCTGGATCAACTTCTGACCTTGGCCAGGGCGCAGTCAGCCACCGACGAACCACAGTCGCCGGTATCCGTCCAGAGCATCTATCGTCGCGTGCTGGAAGACCTCATGCCGCTGGCCGAGACCAAACACATCGACATCGGGGTCGAGGGCACACAAGACGCCTATGTGTGGGCAAGCGAGCTGGACATGATCGCCGTGGTCAAGAACCTTGTCGATAACGCCATTCGCTACACACCAGACGGAGGGCGTGTCGATCTTCTGGTGGATGTGTCGGGCGGGAACGCCGAGCTGCGCATCCAGGACAACGGGCCAGGCATCCCGTTGGCCGAACGGGACCGCGTTTTCGATCCCTTCTACCGCACGCTTGGCAGCGAGCAGCTCGGCTCGGGCCTCGGGCTGTCCATCGTCCAGACGATTGCCAATCGCATCGGCGCTGAAATCCGCCTCGACTTCTCAGACCAGGCGAAGCAAACCGGCTTGAGTGTCACCGTCCGCTTTCCCGCCATCGCGTCGCCTCCAGCAACCTAGTGGCGTCCGGCCAGCCCGCGATCCATCATTTTTTTGTCAGGGGAACATGCCCCTAGCTCTGGCGACTGGCGACGATGATTTCCCGGCCCTGGTCGGCGCATGCGCGGACGATGCCCGCGGGCGGCTCCGCGTCGACGATCAGTCCGGCGATATGCGCGACGGGCGCGATGCGCACGGGCGTGTCGTGCTCGAACTTGCTGTGGTCCGCGAGCACATACACCTTCTTGCCCGCCTTCATCATCAGATGGCGTTGCTCGGCCGCGAGCCGCGAATAGTCGGTGAGTTCGCCGTCCGGCGAGATGCCGCCCACGCCGAGAAACACCAGGTCGACGCGGAAATGGCTGAGCGCCGTCATGGTCTCGACGCCGAAAGCGGCCTCATCGTTCGGATCGATGTCGCCGCCCAGCGCGACGACTTTCACGCCGGGCGCGCGGCACAGCATCAGCGCGATCGGCAGGCTGTTCGAGATCACCGTGAGATCGCGGTGATGCTGCAGCGCCGCGGCAAGCGCCAGCGTGGTCGAGCCGGAGTCGATCAGCACGACCATCCCATCCGCGACGAGTCGCGCGGCCGCGGCGCCGATGGCCGCCTTGCCCAGCGCATTCGCGGCCTCGCGGCTTGCCAGCGTCGGCTCGGCGACGGACGGTCGCGCCGCGCCGCCGTGCACGAGATTCGCCCGGCCCTGTTCCGCGAGGGTTTTCAGGTCGCGGCGGATCGTTTCGCGCGATACACAGAGCGTCGCCGACAGGTTCGCGACTCTGACCGAACCGCTCGCCTCGAGCCTCTGCAGGATGTAATCGATGCGATCGATCGCGAGCCGGCGATTCGGATTCAATGAAGTCGGCTCGGGCGAGGCGGACCGGTTATCGAGCATGGTGTGGCACTCCGTGCGCATCGTCGGCGATGGTGCCGCTGGATGGATGGCTGAGCGGGTCGAGGGGACCGCGCATTAAAGAAGAACGATGCGCTGCCTTGCCCGGAGCCTGCGTGCCGAGGTGGTGGCGCGCAAGCTCCGCTGGCGCATCCGGCGGCGCAACCACCGGGATCCGCGCGGCGAGGACGGTGGCCGCGCTGCCCGGATAGCGCACCTCGACGCCGGCGCCGGCGAAGATCTGCTCAAAATGCGCGTCTGGCGGCTCATTGGTGACCAGCATGTCGATCTCGTCGGCGTTCATCGCACACACCAGCGCGCTGTGCCGGAGCTTCGCGTGCACCGCGACGACGACCCGCTGCCGCGCCTGCCCGAACGCGGCACGCGCGAACTCGACATCCCAGGGCTGCGCGTCCATCAGGCGTCCCTCGTCATCGACGGCCGTTACCGAGACGATCGCGTACTTCACATGAAACTGCCGGATGTACGCGAGCACCGATTCGCCGAGCGCGGCGGCATCGTCCGCGCAGAGCTCACCGCCGGCCATGAACACGCGATTGCCGTTGTGCTGCGCGAGCAGGCTGGCGATGGCCGCGGAGTTGGTCACCACCGTGAGCCGCGCGCGCTTGCGCAGTGCCTGGGCGATGTGCATGCAGGTCGTTCCGCTGTCGAGGATCAGCGAATCGCCGTCCTGCACCAGCTCGGCGATCTGCTGGGCGACGATCTGCTTTTCCGCCTGGTGCTCATGCATGCGCCGCCGGAATGGCGACTCTTCGAGGTGACTCGGCAGCATCACGCCGCCGTGCACCTTGACGAGCAGTCCTTCCTCGATCAGCGGTTTGACGGTGCGTCGGATCGTCTCGTCGGACACGGCCAGCGCCTGAGCGAGCTGGGTAATCGACGTGGTGCGCTGAGACTGGACGATCCGCAGAATTTCGGCGCGGCGTAGCAACGGATACATGGCGAGCAGGGTGATCGGAACAAAAAAGCGGCGCAGACACGGCATGCGACGGCGTGTCCATTTTCAGATGTCACAAAGCCACAAAATAACACACATTTCCACGAAATTTCTAAATTTATGTGGGCGAAGCGGCGCGCGAGTGGCGCTGTTGCCGCGATCCGACGGTGACATCGTTCAACACTACGCACTTACGCAACGCCGCCGAACCACGTCATTGCTGCGTCTACACGAAGTCCAGACCGTGCTGGTCGCCCACGCCGTTTTCATCGCCATCTACGTTTAATGTTGTTTTTTGCGTTATTTCGTTGCATTCTGTGTCAACATTGATTTCCACAGATTGCCACACTTATTCACAGCGAGGTTGCCCCATGTCCACGGAAATCCCCGGCCAAACCCGGGTCGTCATCATCGGCGGCGGCATTGTCGGTTGTTCGGTTGCCTGGCACCTGACGAAGCTCGGCTGGACCGACATCGTCCTGCTCGAGCAGGGACAACTGTCGTGCGGCACCACCTGGCACGCGGCCGGTCTCGTCGGGCAGTTGCGGGCGCAGGAAAGCATGACGAAGCTGATTCGCTACTCCACGAAGCTCTACGCGGAACTCGAGGCCGAAACGGGGCTGGCCACGGGCTGGAAGCAGTGCGGCTCACTATCGGTCGCGCGCACCGCCGAGCGGATGATCCAGCTGAAGCGCACGGCGGCGGGCGCGCGCGCCTACGGCGTCGCCTGCGAGGTGATCGGGCCGCGCGAGGCCGGCGAGCTGTGGCCGGTGATGCGCACCGACGATCTGCTCGGCGCGGTCTGGCTGCCGGGCGACGGCAAGGCGAATCCGACCGATCTGACGCAGTCGCTCGCACGCGGAGCACGCCTGCGCGGCGCGCGCATCGTCGAAAACGTTCGCATCACCGCGGTGCAGACCCGCGCGTCACGTCACGGCCGCGAGGCCTGCGGCGTCACGTGGCGCCACAAGGACGGCGCCGAAGGCACGCTGCACGCCGACATCGTCGTCAACTGCGCGGGCCAGTGGGCCAAGGCGGTCGGACGGCTGTGCGGCGTCACGGTGCCGCTGCATTCGGCTGAGCACTACTACATCGTCACCGAGCCGATCCCCGGGGTGCATCGCGACCTGCCGGTGATGCGCGATCCGGACGGCTACATCTATTTCAAGGAGGAAGTCGGCGGGCTCGTGATGGGCGGCTTCGAGCCCGACGCGAAGCCGTGGGGCATGGCGGGCATCCCCGAGAACTTCGAGTTCCAGCTTCTGCCGGATGATTGGGACCAGTTCGAGATCCTGATGGAAAACGCGCTCGTGCGCGTGCCGGCGCTCGAGACCGCGCAAGTCAGGCAGTTCTACAACGGGCCCGAATCGTTTACGCCCGACAACAACTTCATTCTTGGCGAGGCGCCGGAGCTGCGCCGCTTTTTCGTGGGCGCCGGGTTCAATTCGATGGGGATCGCGTCGGCGGGCGGCGCGGGCATGGCGCTCGCCGAATGGATCGTCGCCGGCGAGCCGACGATGGACCTGTGGCCCGTCGATATCCGCCGCTTCGCGCGCTTCAACGGCAACGACAGGTGGCTGCATGACCGCGTGAAGGAAACGCTCGGCCTGCATTACGCGATGCCGTGGCCGAATCGCGAGCTCGATACCGCGCGGCCGTTCCGGCGCTCGCCTTTATATGCGCAGTTGCGCGACGACGGCGCCTGCTTCGGCAGCAAGATGGGCTGGGAGCGGCCCAACTTCTTCGCGCCGAGCCCCGGCGACGCGCGCATCGACTACGCGTTCGGTCAGCAGAACTGGCTGCCGTGGAGCGGGGCCGAGCATCGCGCCTGCCGCGAAGGAGTCGCGCTGTTCGACATGACCTCGTTTGCGAAACTGCTCGTCAAGGGGCGCGACGCCGAAGCGGTGCTGCAGGGCATCGTCGCGAACGACATCGCGGTGCCGCCCGGCACCACCGTCTACACCGGCGTGCTCAACGAGCGCGGCACCTACGAATCCGATCTCACGCTGACCCGTCTTGCCGACGACCAATACCTGATCGTGACGGGCTCGGCGCAGGCAACGCGCGACCTCGATTACTTCGAGAAGGCGATTGCCCCCGAGCGCCACTGCGTCGTCGTCGACGTCACCGGCCAGTACGCCGTGCTGGCGGTGATGGGCCCGCACGCTCGCGCGCTGCTGCAAAGCGTGTCGAAGGCCGACTGGAGCAACGCGGCTTTCCCCTTCGGCCAGAG
This sequence comes from Paraburkholderia sp., assembly GCF_047605525.1. Lineage (GTDB taxonomy): Bacteria > Pseudomonadota > Gammaproteobacteria > Burkholderiales > Burkholderiaceae > Paraburkholderia. The sequence continues at coordinate 212,244 of NZ_JASGFN010000002.1, forward strand.
CCGCGAAGTCGATATCGGCTACGCGAGCGTGCGCGCGACGCGCGTCACCTACGTGGGCGAGCTGGGCTGGGAACTGTATGTGCCGGTCGAATTCGCGGTGAGTGTCTACGAGACCCTGCACGCGGCCGGCAAGCCATTCGGCCTCGTCAACGCCGGCTATTACGCAATCGAATCGCTGCGGATCGAAAAGGGCTATCGGGCATGGGGCCGCGAACTCTCGCCGGATTGCAATCCGTTCGAGGCAGGGCTTGCGTTCGCCTGCAAGCTCGACAAGGACATCGCGTTCCGCGGTCGTGACGCGCTCCTGCGTCTACGCGACGCACCGCTGCGGCGGCGTCTCGTGGTTCTGACGGCCGACGGCGCCGAACATCTGATGCTGTGGGGCGGGGAGGGCATTTTGCGCGACGGCGAGCCGGTAGGGGCGGTAACGTCCGCTGCGTTTGGACATACGCTGCGATGTCCGGTTGCACTGGGTTTCGTGAGCCGCGCGGACGGTGCCGCCGATGCCGCGTGGCTCAACGAAGGCCGCTACACGATCGACGTGGCGGGCGAACAGGTGAGGGCAACGGTGCATCTGAAGGCGCCGTATGATCCGCGATCCGAACGCGTGAAGGGCTGAAGGTACGTCAAGGCGCGACCGGACGACCGCCCGCGCTCCATCTGCATGCTGTCGTGTCGCTATCCCGCGGCGACGGCCACTGCGTCTTCGCAGGCATAGCCCAGCGCTTCGGCGACCTCGGGACAGGTTACCTTGCCGAACGCCACGTTCAGCCCGCGTCGCAGATGCCCGTCATCGGTGAGCGCCTTGCGCCAGCCTTTATCCGCGATCTGCAGGACAAACGGCAGCGTCGCATTATTGAGCGCATAGGTGGACGTGCGTGGCACGCCGCCAGGCATGTTCGCGACGCAGTAATGCACGACTTCGCCGACCATATAAGTCGGCTCCGCGTGAGTGGTGGGCTTCGCGGTTTCGCAGCATCCGCCCTGATCGATCGCGACGTCGACGATGACGGAGCCGGCACTCATCGCCTCGACCATCCTGCGCGTCACGAGCTTGGGCGCGGCGGCGCCGGGCACGAGCACGCCGCCGATCACGAGGTCGGCATCGAGCACGTGTTGTTCGATATTGTCCTGATTCGAATACACGGTGATCACGCGTGCGCCGAGCAGCCGGTCCATGCGTCGCAACGCATCGACATTGCGGTCGATCACGACGACCTGCGCGCCTGTGCCGACAGCCATCTGCGCGGCATTGGCGCCGACCACGCCGGCGCCGAGAATCACGATCTTCGCGCAGGGCACGCCCGCCACGCCGCCGGGCAGGATGCCCTTGCCGCCGTGCGCGCGTTCCAGACAGAACGCGCCTGCCTGAATCGACATGCGGCCCGCGACTTCGGACATGGGCGCGAGCAGAGGCAGTCCACCCCCTTGCTGCGTGACGGTCTCGTAGGCAATGCAGACCGCGTTGCTGCTGACGAGCTCGGCGCACTGCTCCGGGTCCGGCGCGAGATGCAGATAGGTGAAGAGAATCTGTCCTTCGCGCAGCAGCGCGCGCTCGCGCGCTTGCGGCTCCTTGACCTTGACGATCATGTCGGCGGCGGCAAACACCGCTTCAGCCGTCGGTGCGATCCGCGCGCCTGCTGCGCGGTATGCGTCGTCCGTTGCGCCGATGCCGCTGCCCGCTCCTGTCTCGATGTCCACGCCGTGTCCATGCGCGACGATCTCACGCACGGACGACGGCGTGAGACCGACGCGATACTCGTGGTTCTTGATCTCCTTCGGAACGCCGATGTGCATATTGCCTCCTGTGTGAGACTGCCTGTACGCCGCGAAGTGATCGGATAGTGATCTGATTCGTCGGACGCCCGGCGGAATCGGCGAGCGCTAGCCCGGTATCAGGTCGAGGCGGGGTGGCAGCGCAACGGCATGCGGGCGGCAATCAGGCGTGGCGTAGGGAATAACTGGCTATGAATAGTGCTTTCCACAATCATATCGATGGTGTGGCAGCAGTTGTTAATGTAATTGTGGCCAGTTTTGGTTGAAACGCCTGAAAGCCGCGAGCGTCAACACAGGGTTTGTTACTGCTCAGGCCTCGCGATAAGTGCCCTTCAGTTTGGCCGCCTGCGTGGCCAGAATGTCCATCAGGGTGGGGCTCAGACAATCGTACGGTTCCAGTCCCTTGTCACGCAGCGATTGACGGATTCCGGCCATGTGCGACGGCGGGGTTCCGCTTTCGATGATCGACGACACGAAGGCCGCGAACCCAGGACCATCCCAACCGGCGTCTTCCGACAGTTCGGTGTGAATGAAGTCCAGCCCGTAAAAAGCATGGCCCCTGTTTTCGATGCGGCCATACATGTGCGTGCCGCAGGCGCTGCATGCATGGCGTTGAATCGGTGCCTTTTCATCCACTACCTTCAGTTTTTCGCCGTGCGCGGTGACCGACACCTTGTCGCGCGGCACGACGCCGACCACGGAGAGCAGCGCGCCTGCCGGTTTCCAGCATTTGGTGCAGCCGCACGCGTGATTGAACGCGACCTGCGCGCCGATGCGCACTTCGACCGGATCCTTGCTGCACTGGCAGCGCAATGTGCCGCCGGCGAAATTTTCGGCGCCTTTCTGAATGCCTCGATCAATGGTTGGATGAATAGCGGTAGTCATGATGTGCCTCCTTGGGTGCACAGCCACCGTCGACTCAAAAGTGGACGACGGTCCGGATCGACTTGCCCTCATGCATCAAGTCGAAAGCCTCGTTGATTTCCGGGAGCTCCTTCGTGTGAGTGACGAACGGTGCGAGCCGGATCTTGCCTGACATCGCGTCTTCGACCATGCCCGGCAGTTGAGAGCGGCCCTTGACGCCGCCGAATGCGGTGCCGAGCCAGCGCCGGCCCGTGACGAGCTGGAACGGTCGCGTGGAAATTTCCTGGCCGGCACCCGCCACGCCGATGACGACCGACTGGCCCCAGCCACGATGCGCGCATTCGAGCGCCGCGCGCATCACGTTGACGTTGCCGATGCATTCGAAGCTATGGTCGACGCCCCAGCCCGTCATTTCCACTATCACCTGCTGGATGGGCTTTTCGTGATCCCTGGGATTCACGCAGTCCGTGGCGCCAAAAGCCTTCGCGAGTTCGAACTTGCCCGGATTGGTGTCGATGGCGATGATGCGGCCGGCCCTGGCGAGCGCGGCGCCGTGGATGACCGCGAGACCAATGCCGCCCAGGCCGAACACGGCCACCGAGTCGCCTTCCTGCACTTTCGCGGTGTTCTTCACGGCGCCGAGGCCGGTGGTCACGCCGCAGCCGAGCAGGCAGACCTGCTCGGGATTGGCTTGCGGGTTGATCTTCGCGAGCGAGACTTCGGCCACCACCGTGTATTCGCTGAACGTGGAGCAGCCCATGTAGTGATAGATGGGCTCGCCGTTATAGCTGAAACGCGTGGTGCCGTCGGGCATCACGCCCTTGCCCTGGGTGGCGCGCACGGACACGCACAGGTTGGTCTTGCCGCTCTTGCAGAAAAGGCACTCGCCGCATTCGGCGGTGTAGAGCGGAATCACGTGGTCGCCGGGCTTCACGCTCGTCACGCCTTCGCCCACTTCCACGACGATGCCCGCGCCTTCGTGACCCAGCACGGCGGGAAAGATGCCTTCGGGATCCTCACCCGAGAGCGTGAAGGCGTCGGTGTGACACACACCGGTGTGCGTGATCTTCACCAGCACTTCGCCCTTGCGGGGCGGCTCGACGTCGATCTCGACGATTTCCAGGGGTTTGCCGGGACCGAATGCAACGGCAGCACGAGATTTCATGGGAATCCTCTCAAGGTGAAAGGCGATGCGGCGATGGCGCGGGCGAGCGCCGCATCTGAATTAACGAAGGTAGGAACGCACGAGCGATAGCACGTCGTCGATGGACTGCCGCGGTGGGCCGTCCACCTCGGCGAGGTTCGAAAACTCTTCGCGCAGGTGACTTTCCAGCACGCCCGCCATCAAGCCGTTGATGGCGCCGCGCACGGCGGCGATCTGCTGAAGAATCGGGCCGCACTCGATACCGTCTTCCAATGCGCGCTCGATCGCATCGATCTGGCCGCGCACGCGCCGCACGCGGGCCAGAACGCGCTTCTTTTCCTCGACGGTATGGGGCATGACGGGGTCTCGAAGAATACGGATCGAAGTATTCTCCTATACCCCATCCCAGTATGCTAGAGAATTTGGAAAGAACGGCGTCGACCGCTGCTTCAGCGCGGCATTTCCGCCCGCTCGAAGTCACCGGATTCCGTGTCCCGGCCGACGAACGTCCGCCCCAGATCCTCGATCCTTTCGCACCCCAGCAACTGCATTGCAATCAGCATCTCGCTCATCATGAGCGCCAGGACTTCGCGAACCCCGGCGGCGCCCCGCGAAGCCAGTCCGTACAGCGGCGCGCGCCCCAGCAGAACGCCGCGCGCGCCCAGTGCCACCGCTTTCAACGCATCGCTGCCCCGTCGTACGCCGCCATCGATCAACACCTCGATCCGGCCGTCGACTGCATCGACGACCTGCGGCAGTATTTCGAGCGGCGCAAACGTGCTGCCTAATTGCCGGCCACCGTGATTGGACAACACAATGCCATCGGCGCCGTGACGCATTGCCAACAGCGCGTCATCGACACCCTGAACGCCTTTGACGATCAGCTTGCCGTCCCAGTGTCGTCGCAGCCACGCAAGATCCGGCCATGAAAGCTTCAGATCCATCTGGCGGCTCAGCATCGCGGCGTGGCGCGCCAGGTCATCGCGCTCGCCGACACTTTTCGCGATGTTCTTCAGCGCGGGAGATCCGTAACGCAGCATTTGCCAGCACCAGGACGGATGGCTCAGGCAATCGGCGATCAGTTTCGGCGAGAGCCGCAGCGGCAAGCTGAAGCCGTTGCGCATGTCGTGATCGCGCTTGCCGTGCACGGGCACGTCTACCGTGAGAGCGAGCGTCGAAAAGCCTGCCAGGCGCGCGCGCCGCATCAGGTCTTCCGCAATGCGGCGATCCTGCTGGACATACAACTGGAGCCACAGGTCGGCCTGCGGCGCGGCTGCGCGCACATCCTCCAGCAACGACGTCGACGCGGTCGACATGACGAAGGGTAAGCCCGCCGAACTCGCAGCCTGTGCGAGCAATTCGTCGGCGCGCGGCCAGAACAGGCCGTTCAGGCCAGTGGGTCCGACGATCAACGGCGCGGACGCCGCGCGTCCGAAGAATTGCGTGGCGCTCGAACAGCGGGATACATCGGTCAGCACACGGGGCTTGAAGAGCCAGCGCCGATACGCGTCGCCGTTGCGCTGTAACGCGTCGCCGTCCTCGGCTCCGCCGTCGAGATAATCGAACGCAAGCCGCGGCAAACGGCGACGGGCGGCTTGCCGGTAGTCGGCGACACACGAAAACATGAACACTCCCGGCGCTCACCGCGCTCTGGTTGTACTTCAACTGACCAATTCGATTGCATTACAATTGAGATAACCGTCATTCGATCTCATTCAATCTCAATCTATTTTCAGCCAGGTCACCGCCATGTCAGAACGCGCAACCAAAACGTCCAGGACACCACGCGACCCAGCCAATGCACGTTCGTCGCTTTTCGTCGGCTCGACCGAGAAAGCCTTTCAGGTGCTGCATGCGTTCGACGGTCCGAACCGGCATATGACGCTTGTCGATATCGCGCGCGCGTCGGGCCTCGACCGCAGCGCGACGCAGCGCCTGGTGCATACGCTCGAAACGCTCGGCTATCTGTACCGGGTGCCCGACTCCCGTAACTACGGCCTCACCACCAAGGTGCTGCAGTTCTCGTACAACTACGTACGCGCCAACGAACTCATCGACAAGGCGTCGCCATATCTGCTCGACATCAGCCGGAGGCTCGGCGAAACCACTAATCTGCTGGAGCTCGACGGCCACGAAATCGTGTTCGTCGCGCGCTTTCCCGGTCAGCACCTGGTGAACATCGATATCGTGGTCGGCGCGCGATTGCCGGCCATGTTCACCGCGGCGGGCATTGCGATTCTGTCGCGGTTGTCCGAAGAGCGCGTGCGCGAAATCCTTTCGCAAACGCGCCTCGATCCGCTCACGCACTACACCGAAACCGATCCTGACAAGCTGCTGGAGCGCGTGCGCAAGGTGGCGCGGCGCGGCTACGCGCTGATCGAAAACGAAACCGTGCTCGGCGATATCTCGGTTGCCGCACCCGTGACGGATTACGGCGGGATGGGCGTCGCGGCGATCAATATTTCGGTGCCGACCTCCCGCTGGTCATACGAAAGGGTGGAAGCCGAACTCGCGCAACATGTCCAGGTTGCCGCGACTTCGATTTCGAAGTCGCGGCTCACCGGTTATCCGCGCTGATCCATCAAAGACGGCGCTCGAACACGTCGAGCTGTTTCGCGAGCTCGGCACGCAGGCTCGCCGACAATTCGGGCGCCGCCTGCACGAGCGGCGCGAGCATGGCGGGCGCATGCACGCCGATCAGATCCATCACCGACTTCATCGGCCCCGGGTTGGTCTCGGCGAACGCCATGCTCATCAACGGAATCAGCGAACGGTGCAGCGCCAGTGCCTCCTGGGTCTTGCCCTCGCTGGCGAGCTGGTAGATCTTGCGCCACGCGGCCGGCAGGAGGCTGGCTGTGACCACGATGCCGCCGCGCGCTCCGGCCGCGACATGGAGCGGAAACAGCGTGTCCTCGCCGCTCAGCACCGAGAACGATGGATCGACGCCGGCGATGGTGCGCAGGAAGTGCCACATGTCGGTGTTGCATGCCTTCATGCCGATGATTCGCTCGTGCGTGGACAATTCGTGCAGCACTTCAGGGGTAATCGCGATGCGCGTGCGATACGGAATCTCATAGATCAGGATCGGCAGCGGCGATTCATCGGCGTAACGCATGAAGTAATCGCGAATGCCGGCCTGGGTCGGATTCGTGTAGTAGGGCGTCAGGACCAGCAAACCATCCGCGCCCGCGGCGGCGAACTCCTTACCCGCCTGCAACGCATCGTGATAGCCGGGATCGAGTACGCCGGGGATGACCGGCACGCTGCCGGCCGTTTCCCCGACCGCGATTTCGGCCATGCGGATGCGTTCGGCGCGCGCCAGTGCGCCGTATTCGCCGGTGCCGCCGAGCGGCACGATGCCGTCCACGCCCTGTTTGAGCAGATAGCGCATCAGCGCGCGCGCGGCGTCCACGTTGATCGTGTCGTCCGCATTGACGGGGGTGGGAATGGCCGGCAGGACACCGCGCAATTGTTGTGCTGAAAGCATAAAGAGTCTCTATAAGTGATGTGACGTCAGGAAGCGAGGCTGCGTCGGCGCAGACGATCCGCAACCCAGATAAGCGCGGCGATGAAGACGAACAGGCAGGTCGATACCGCGGCGATGACCGGCGAGATCTGCATCGTGATTTCGTCCCAGAACTGCTTGGGCAAGGTCGTGCTCACGCCGCCCGAGGTGAAAAGGGCAATCGTCAGTTCGTCGAACGACGTGGCGAACGCGAACAGGAACGAAGACAACAGCCCCGCGCCCAGGATGGGGAAGGTGACGCGGCGCAGCGTGGCCCACGGGCGGGCGCCCATGCTCTGGGCGGCGAGGTCGAGGCGCGTGTCGTAGTTGCGCAGCACGGCCATCATCGTGATGACCACGTAGGGCACGGCCACGGTAGTGTGAGCAAGTACCAGTCCGAACGACGAACCCACCAGACCGATCTTCGCGAAGAAATAGAAGATACCGACCGCGATGATCATGCGCGGCACGACGATCGGCGAGAGCACGAACGCCAGCATGGCTGCCTTGCCGCGCATGCCGCCGCGTACCAGCAGGAATGCGGCGGGCGTGCCGATCAGCATGGAAAGTATGCCGGTGCCGAGGCCGACCAGCATCGAGCGCGTGATGGCCTCCATCCACAGCGGCGAATCGACGATCTGCCGATACCACTGCAGCGAAAAGCCATGCGGCGGCCACGCAAGCCCGGACCCCGCATCGAACGACAGCGGAATCATCAGGAACGCCGGCGCGCTCAGGAACACGAGCAGCAGAAACACGATGACGCGCAGGCTCAGGCTTTCGCCGTTGCCGGACAGGGCCCGCTTGCGGCGCCTGGGCAGCACGCCGAGCAGCGCATCCGTCGCGACGCCGAGCGCGGTGAGGATCGCGTCACCCAGTTTGCGGCTCCAGCCACCACCGGCGCGCGAAGCCTTGGCCGCGCTACTTTCGCCAGCCATCGTGGAGAGGCCCACCATGCGGTCGTAAATCAGGAACACGATCAGCACGACACCCAGCAGCAGGACCGAGATCGCGCCGGCAAAGCCCCAGTTCAGCGCCTGCATCACCTGGTCGATGATCAGTTGCGTGATCATCGTCTGATGGCGGCCGCCGAGCAGCGTCGGCGTAATGAAGAAGCCTATTGCCGTGACGAACACCATCAATGCGCCGGCCGCCACGCCGGGCAACGACAGCGGAAAGTACACCTTCCAGAACACCGTGCCGGGACGCGCGCCGAGCGTGGCCGCCGCGCTGGGCAGGCGGCGGTCGATGTTTTCCATCACCGACAGCATGGTGAGCACCGCGAGCGGCATCAGCGCATGCACCATGCCGACGATCACACTGGAGAAGTGGTAAAGCAGGCTCAACGGTTCGTCGATGATGCCGAGTTTGAGCAGCAGTTGGTTGAAGACGCCGTTACGCCCGAGCAGCACGACCCACGCAAACGTGCGCACGAGAAAGCTGGTCCAGAACGACAGCAGCACCCAGAACAGCAGCCGGTTCTTGCGCTTGCGCGTGAGCGACGAAATCAGATACGCGATCGGGTAACCGGTCAGTACCGAGAAGAAAGTGGTCCACAACGACACCTTCAGCGTGATCAGCAGCACGTCGACATAGACGGGCGACGCGAACAGCCGCTTGTATTCGATCAGCGTGAAGCCGCTGTCGTTATGCACGCTCAGCAACAGCAACTGGCCCACCGGATAGACCAGCATCACGAGAAGCAGCACGACGAGCGGCGCGCCCTTCGATCCGGGACTCAACCATGCACGCCACGCGGAGCGCCGCGGGGCGGGGGGTGGTACGGGGGTGGGCTGCGCGCTCAGAACGGAATGATTCATCACTTACCCCGCGATGGCGACGGCGTCGGTGGCAAGCCACGACAGGGCGAGCGTTTGCCCAACTTCGTACTGGCGGCCGAAACGGTCGGTGGGGAAGGCGGCCACGAGCGGCGCGGCGTCGGCGGCGTGGGGCTGAAGATAGAGCTTCGTCATGCTGCCGGTGACCATGATGTCGGTGAGCCGGGCCGCCAGCGTGCCCGCGCCGTCTGCGTCCGCGTTCGCGCCGTCGTGAACCCGCACGTTCTGCGGGCGCAGCATCAGCTTGACCGGCTTGCCGTTGCCGATCATCGGGTCGTAGGCCATCGCCTCGCCCTTCGCGACGCCTTGCAGGCTGATCTGTACCTGATCGCCGGCACGGCCCGTCACGACCGCGTCGAGCAGATTCGATTCGCCGAGAAAGTCCGCGACGAACACACTGTTGGGCCGGAAATACAGATCGGCCGGCGTGCCGAGTTGGGCGATCGAACCCGCGTTCATCAGGCAGATGCGGTCCGACATCGTCATGGCCTCTTCCTGATCGTGCGTCACGTAGACGATCGTGGTACCGAGTTCGCGATGGATCCGCTTGATTTCGAGCTGCATGTGATCGCGCAGTTTCTTGTCGAGCGCGCCGAGCGGTTCGTCCATCAGAATGATCGAAGGGCGGTACACCATGCAGCGCGCGAGCGCGATCCGTTGCTGCTGGCCGCCGGACAGCTCGCGTGGATAGCGTTGCGCCACGTGCGGCAGATGCACCATCTCCAGCGCCTGCATCACCTTGTCATGCGTGGCCTTCGCGTCGGTCTTGCGCATCTGCAGCGGAAACGCAATGTTCTGCGCGACCGTCATGTGCGGAAAGAGTGCGTAGTTCTGGAACACCATGCCGATGTCGCGTTCATACGGTGCGCCGTACGTGACGTCGACGCCGTTGATGCGGATCTGACCGCTATCGGGCTGGGCAAGACCCGCGATCAGACTGAGCAGCGTCGTCTTGCCCGAGCCGCTGGGTCCCAGCAAGGTCAGGAATTCGCCTTCGGCGACATCGAGACTGGTCGGCGCGAGCGCAACGAAATCGCCGTAGCGCTTGCACAGTCCCGCGATTTGAAGATTCGAAGCAGACATGGCATCGGCATCCGTGAAAAGTGTGGTTAAAAATCAGCGGATCATGCTTATGTCAGGATCCAGCGGTTGAACCGTTCGAGCGCGACGCTCTGATTTGCCTGCCAGTATTTGGCGTCGATATGCAGCCCGTTTTTCATGTTCGCCGGAAACGTCGGACAGTTTTGAGCGATCGCCGGCTTGATGAAGTTGAACGCTTCCGGTTGCGTGACGCCGGCCGGAAAGTATTCGACCAGTGCGGCCTGACGCTTCGGATCCGCGGCAAACTTGATGAATTCGCGGCAGGCGTTGGCGTTCGGCGTGCCTTTGAGGATCGACCAGTTATCGACACCCCAGATGTTCTGGTTCCAGACGATGCTGACCGGTGCGCCATTGGCGATTGCCGATTGCGCGCGTGACACCCACGTGCTGATCATGTCCACTTCGCCGGAGCCTAACATCTGTTCGACCTGCGCGCCGGTGGTCCACCACACGTCGACGTGCTTCGCAATCTTGCTCAGGCTTGCGAAGCCGCGGTCGAGATTGCAGGGATATACCTGCGAGGTCGGCACTCCGTCGGCCATCAATGCCTGTTCGATGGTGTCGAACGGATATTTGCGCAGTCCGCGGCGCCCCGGGAAATCCTTGAAGTTCCACATGTCCGCCCAGGAGGCCGGTGCTTTGCGTCCCTTGAACGCATCGGTCCGATAGGCGAGCACGGTGGTATAGATGTTGGTGCCCACACCGTATGGCGACATGTATTGCTGCGGAATCTTCGAGATCAGCGGATCAGACTCCAGCCCGTGCTTTTCCAGGTACTCCTTGCCCCCGCTGGTCAGCAGCAGAATCGCCGGCTGGCTGATCTTCGCCATGTCCCACGTGTAGCTGCCGGTATCGACCATGCTCTTGATCATCGCGGTCGGCTCCGCATTGGCCTGCACGCCGACGACTTCGATCCCGGTCTTTTCCGTGAACGGGCGATAGAACACCGCGCCATAGGCCTTGGTGTAAATGCCGCCGTCGTCGCGGATGACGATCCGTTTGCCGGCCGCGCGCGACGGCGTCCAGACAAACGGAAACGCAGTCGCCGCGGCGCCTGCCAAAGCCGTCTTGATGACCGCGCGGCGGCCGGGTTGTTGAAGCTGATCGCGTGTGGGCTGCTTTTTCATGACGGCTCCAGGAGAAGAGAGAGGCAAAGGTTCAGGCCGCGTGAGCGGTGTAATAAGGAACGACCGGATTGTGGCGTCAGGGCAGCAACCGCCCTGGATTGAATAGCTGGTGTGGATCAAGCGCCTGTTTCACGGCACGCATCAACGTGAGTTCGACGGCGGATTTGTAATGCGCCATTTCCGTCAGGCCGGTTTGCCCGACGCCGTGCTCGGCGCTGAATGTGCCGCCCAGTTCGTGGGCAACATCGTTGACGCACCGGCGCATTGCGGCGGCCATGCCGGCGGGATCGGCGAGTTCACGCCAGGCGTCGAAGGTGAAGAAGGGAATGAAGTGCGCGTTGCCGTCGCCGAGATGGGCGACCACCAGAATGTCGAGTCCGGCGACGAGCGCGTGGACCGCGCGTGTCGCCTGATCGATGAAGGCAGGTACGGCCGATACCGGCACGGCGCAATCGGTCGTCAACCCGACGCCGCCTTTCTTGTTCGCTTCGGACACGCTATGGCGGATTTCCCAGAGGGCCGCGCGCTGCGTATCGTTGCTGGCGAGCACCGCGTCGAGGACGAGGCCGGCTTCGACGGCCTCTTCGAGTGTCTGCTGCAGCAATTCGCCCATTTCGTCGCCGCCGTTCGTGTCCGCGAGTTCGACCAGCACATGCCAGTCGTGCAACTCGCCGAGCGGGTTGCGCCGCCCGGGCACATGCTCGATCACGAGTTCGAGTTGACGGCGGTTGATCATCTCGAACGCACTGAGCCGCGAACCGCAGGCGCCCTGAAACATGCCGAGCATGCGCAGCGCGGCGGCGGGGTCGACGGGCGCGAGCCACGCGACGGCGTGATGTGTCGGCAGCGGATGCAGCTTCAGCGTGGCAGCAGTGATGATGCCGAGCGTGCCTTCCGTGCCGATGAACAGATGCTTCAGATCGAGCCCCGTGTTGTCTTTGCGCAGGGCGCGCAGACCGTTCCACACGGTACCGTCGGCGAGTACGACTTCGAGACCGAGCACGTTGTCGCGCGTATTGCCATAGCGCAGTACGCCGGTGCCGCCGGCATTCGTCGACAGATTCCCGCCGATCTGGCACGAACCTTCGGCGCCGAGACTCACCGGGTACAGCCGGTTGTGCTCGGCGGCGGCATCCTGAACGGTCTTCAGCACACAACCGGCTTCGACTTCCATTGAACCGTTGGCCGCGTCGATGTGCCGGATGCGCCGCATCCGCGACAGATTGACGATAACCGGTGCGACGCCTTCGCTGGCCGGGACGGCGCCGCCGCACAAGCTGGTATTGCCGCCTTGCGGCACTACCGGCACGCCGTACTTCGCGCACACGCGTACGACGGCCGCCACCTGGGTCGTGTTCGAGGGCAGCACGACGCAGGCGGCAGGTCCCTTGTAGCGCCCACGCCAGTCCTCGATGAAGCCCGCCAGATCGGCTTCCGCGGTCAGCACCGCATCCGCGGCCAGTTCGGTTTGCAGCGCTGCGATCAGGGGCGAGACGTCGTTCATTTGCAGTTCCTCGAGGACCACGCAGGCTTCGACGCGAAATGGCGAAAGCAGCGGATTGAGAAAAAGCATAGAAGCAAAAAAATCGCATTGAAATGTATTTAATCGTATTGCGATTAAAGTAAGTGTTTTTCCTGGAATTGCTTACGCGAAGCAGGCATTTGAACTTGGCTAAAAGCGGACATTACTAAATAGCCGTCACATCAAAATTGGTGATAAAAAACCTTATGTCAAATTAAGAAGCAGCTGCCCATCGAACATTTATTTACCCATTCACTGGCTTCACCACCCGGCCCCCCGAGTTGAGAAAAATTTCCGAACGCCGGAATTTAATTCTCACGGCTGAGTTACCTCGGCTTGTCTACGATCGATGTGACTAGCGCAGAGATCCGCTCAACGCATGCGCGAAGGTCCATACACGAAGGCTATAGACGAGCAATTTTGTTCTATTACCGAGCTGGCTCGGCCCATTGCTATCGTCGAGTGAATCGCTCGCGACCCGATCATTTTTCCGGCATCCGCCTGCCGCCCTCAGTGGAGATGAAGTCGATGAACCCTACCCCGCTTCACCCGGCCAACCTCGCGCCCCCCGCACCGGTCTACCCGTGGCCCGATGGTCCTGGCAGCAGGTGCCAGAGCGCTCTCTTCCTCGCGGTCGACGTCGACGCCGAAGCGGCATGGACTGCCAAGGATCCGAAAAACTTCGAGCGCCTCGTCACGATGTCCTACGGTGGTTATGAAGCGCGGGTCGGCGTGCCGAAGATGCTGGAGCTGTTCCGTGAACTGGGCGTCAAGGCGACCTTCTTCACGGCGGGCTGGGCAGTCGACGCGCATCCCGCCATGGTCGAAGCCATCCTGCGCGATGGCCATGAGATCGCCCATCACGGCTTCGAGCATCTGATGCCCGATCCGGGCGACCCGCGCATCATCGATGAGATCGACCGTGGCCTCGACACGCTCAAACGCCGTCTGGGCGTGGTACCGCGCGGCTATCGCGCGCCTTTCGGCGAGAGCTGCGAGCAGCTTCGCGTCCTTCTGAAGGAGCGAGGCTTCCTCTATTCGAGTTCGTGGCGAGACGACGTGCGACCGTATCGTCACGTGCTCGCCGACGGTTCGCCCGGGATCATCGAGCTGCCCGTGACGATGACATTCGACGACTGGATGTACGGGCTCACGCATCGGTTCAGTCCGCGCTCGCTGTTCCCGCGCGAGCACGTGCTGTCGATATGGAACGACGAAGTGGAAGAAACGCGCGCATGGGGTGGCCTCGTCACGACCGTGCTGCATCCGCAAGTCAGCGGCCGGGCGATGCGGCTGAAGATTCTGCGCGAGTTCCTGCAGCGGGTGCAGGCATACGGCGACATCTGGATCGCAACGGGCGAGCAGATCGCGCGGCACTTCGCTACGTGCGAGGCTTCCGACCCGACGCGCAACGTCCGCTGACGCCACGACTTCATGGACCTGCTCATCACCGACACCGTCGCATTGACCTGCGACGACGCACGAAGCGTGCGCGATCACGTTTCGATCGCGATCGTGGGAAACCGGATCGCCGCAATCGGGCCGACCGATACGCTCGCCGCGGCGTATCCGCATCTGGCCCGCTTCGACGGCCGGGGCCTCGCCGTTCTGCCCGGTTTCGTCAATGCGCACACGCACACGGTGCTGATGGCATTGCGCGGCACGGTCGAAGACTGGCCCGGCGACTCGATCTACCGCTACATGACGCCCATCTCGTATGCGATGACGCCGGACGAGCGCGCCGTCATCGCGCAACTCGGCTGTGTCGAGGCGATCCGCAGCGGGACCACGACGCTCGTCGATCCGTTCCGCCACGTGGCCGGCTATGTCGATGCGATGGCCGCAACCGGCTTGCGGCTCTGGGTATCCGAAGCGTGCGCCGATATCGACACGCGCCGTATCCGGCACGGTGACTATACGGTCGCCCCTGCATTCGGCGAGGCCTTTTTCGAACGCGCGGAGGCATTGATCGAGCGCTATCACGGCGCTTATGGCGATCGCGTGCGCTGCCAGGTTGCCGCGCACGCTCCTGACAACTGCTCTCCCGCGATGCTGCACCGGCTTCGCGCGCTGGCGGCGAAGCATCGGCTCACGCGCACGATCCACCTGTCGCAGAGCCCGCTGGAAGCGGCATCGGTCAAGGAACGCTACGGCCTCACGTCCGCCGCCTTGCTCGATCGCGAAGGCTTTCTCGGCGATGACCTGATCGCGGCCCACTGGACCTTCTGCACGCGCGACGACATCGCCTTGCTGGCCCGGCGCGGAGTGCAGATGGCCCACACGCCGGCCAGCATTTCCCGGCGCGGAATGCATAAGGCACTGCTTGGACCGATCCGCGACGCGGGCGTGAGCGTTGCGTTCGGCACGGACAACATGAGCGAAGACATGTTCCAGGCGATGGCGTTCGGTTCGATTGCGTGGCGCACGGGCCGCGGGCGAGACGGCGGAATCGGGCGCGAAGGCGGTGTCGATCCCTCGCCGCAGGACATCCTCGACGCCGCCACGCGTGCCGGCGCGCGCTCCGTGGGCGCGCTTGCCGAAATCGGCAGTCTTGCTGCCGGCAAGAAAGCCGACCTGACCTTCATCGATCTGAACACCACGGCCATGCGGCCGTTGATCCGCCTGACTTCAAACGTCGTTCACTACGGACACCCGGGCATCGTTCATTCGGTGATGGTCGACGGAGCATTCGTGATGCGCGATCGCCGCGTGCTGAGCGTCGATGAGCCCGCGCTGCTGGCCGAGGCCGAAGCCGTCACGCGCCGGGTGTGGCAGCGCATGTTCGCGCAAAACCCAGACATCGTGAAGCCTGAGTCTGAACTGCCGTGGCTGGACGCGTAAAGCCCGAGCCAGCCATACACGGCGTCATCTTCCATCAACCCCAAGCACCTACGTGCCGAATGTCCGCAAGGAGACCATCAAGATCATGCAGCGCATTCGTTCGATTCATCGCCCGTTCCTCGTCGCGGCTCTCACGCTCGGCGCGCTGTCATTCTCCGCCCACGCGGCCGAATCGCTGAAGGCCGGCATTTACCCAAGTTATCCTCCGCTCGATATGCGCGATCCGGCGACGAACGAACTCACCGGTTTCGACGTCGAACTGGGCAAGGCCTTGTCCACGAAGCTCGGCCGTCCAGTGGACTGGGTCGAAACGAATTTCGCGGAATTGATCGCCGCGACGACGACGGGACGCATCGAGATCTTCTTCAACGGCATGGACGACACGCCTGCGCGCCAGCAGCAGATTGCTTTCGTCGACTATCTGCGTTCCGGCTCGCAGTTCCTCACGATGGCATCGAGCAACATCACGACGCCAAAGGCGGTGTGCGGCAAAAAAGTCGGCATCAGCCGGCTCACCAACGATCCCGCCGTGTTTGCGCGCTGGAACGCCGCGACCTGCGAAAAAGCCGGCCTCCCGGCGGCGGTCTATATGCCCGCCGAGAACAGTGTCGATGCCCGCAGCCAGATGAAGCAAGGGCGCACCGACGTCGTGATGATGGACAGCCTGACCATTCCCTACATCATTCAACAGAACCAGGGAGCATTCAAAACGGTCGGGGAACCGGTTGAATTCCAGCCGATGGGAATCGGTGTCGCGAAAGGCGACAAGGCATTGCAGCTGCAAGTGGCCGACGCGATGCAGAAGCTGATCGACGATGGCTCGTATGCCCGCCTGCTCGACAAGTGGGGCCTGTCGGCCAGCAGCGCGATTCCAAAGGTCACGATCAATAACGCGCCGCTCCGATAGCGCTATCTCATCTCGCCGCCGGGGACAACCCTGTTCGCTGGCACCGGTGCCCGCGCTACCGCTCATTGCGTGCTACCGCTGCGGGTACGCCTCTTCGAAGACTGCCCGCAAAACCTTCAGAAAGCCGTGCGCGGGGTGCGAGAGCGGCTCCGAACGCGCGTACAGCGCGTGCACGCTGAGCATCCTCGGCGGCTCGACGGGCTTGACGTCGATGCTGTCGTGCAGCGTTCCGTCGATACAGAACGGATCGACGAGCGCGATGCCGACGCCCTCGCGCACCAGCTGGCAGGCCGTCAGGGCCGACCGCACCTCGACGATCGGCGCCGGCCGCCGCATCCCGCCGAACGCGGCACCGACGATCTGGCCGAGCGGTGTCTCGTGCCCGTAGTCGATCCACCGCTCGTCCTTCAATTCGTCCAGCGTCACGCTCGAGCGCTTGCCGAGGCGACCGCGCGGCGCCACGCACATCAGCGGCACGCGGCTCAGCGGTTCCACTTCGAGATTCGGATGCGTAACGTCGAACATCGACACGCCCAGATAGTTCTTGCCGAACAGCACGCGCGGGATCAGGTTGTTGTGCGTGAGCGGCTCGAAATGGATAGGCAGCGCGGGATACTGCCGGTTGAAGCGCGCGATCGCGTGCGGCATCAGATGGACGCCGAGGCTCGGGCTGCAGACGATGTTCAGCTTGCCGCTGCGCCCCTCGATCAGAGCCTGCACGAGTTCGTCGACGCGCTGCACACCCGCATACGCGGATTCCACTTCCTCGAAAATGCGCCTTGCCTCCGGTGTTGGATGAAGGCGCCCACGCGAGCGTTCGAACAGCGGGAAGCCGAGCCGGTCTTCCGTGACCTGCAGCACGCGGGTCACCGAGGGCTGCGCGACGAACAGCAACCGCGCGGCCTCGCTGATCGAGCCGGCAATCATGATCGCGCGAAATACTTCGATCTGCCGGAGGCTCATCGCGAGCCGGCGTTGTGGAGCGTTGTCGAATTCCATGGCGGTGGCGTGTCCGAACGAGAGCCGCAGCATAGCGCGGCAAAAGCGTCCCGGGCAAACCATGCAGCGACGCTATGGGTAAGTAATTTTGAACTATTTCCCGCCGCGAGAACGGCGGGCTATGGTTGGCGGAACGTACTTCATCGCGGTTTGCTCATGTCCGCCATCATCCATGTCATCAATCCGAACTCGCTGCGCGACGTGACCGCGGCAATCGATCGCGCAGTCCGCGCGTACGCGTTGCCGGAACGCTGCCGCTTCGAGTGCGTGACGCTCGACGCCGGACCGCCCGGCATCGCCACACAGCGGGACTCGGATCGTGCCGCACCCCTCGTCGCCGACTTCGTGGCCGCTCATGCGCGCGAGGCCGACGGTTACATCATCGCGTGTTTCAGCGATCCAGGACTATTCGCGGCGCGCGAACTCACCCGGCACCCCGTCCTCGGCATCGGCGAGACCAGCGTTCGCGCGGCCGCGGCGCTCGGTCGACGCGTCGGCGTAATCGCGGCCAGCGCAAGCGGCATGGAGCGGCATTGGCGGCACTACCGGATGCTCGGCGTCGCGGAGTGCATCGTGGGCGAGCGGGCGATCGAGCTTCCGGTGCACGAGACCGGCGACGCGGCGCGTGCGCTGGAGCGGCTCATCGATACCGGGAGAGCGCTGCGCGACATCGACGGCGCGGATGTCGTCGTGCTCGGTTGCGCCGGCATGGCCGACCTGCGCGAGGCCGTCGAGTCGGTGCTGGGGATTCCGGTCGTCGAGCCGTGCGGCGGCGCCGCCGCGGCGATGATCGCGACGCTCGCCGCCGGGAGCGGCACATGACGACGGCTCCGACACTGCCGCGCCTCGGCGTGCTGGGCGGCATGGGTCCGCTCGCCACCGTCGACTTCATGCGCAAGCTGATCCTCGGTACACCGGGTACGCGCGACCAGGACCATTTGCCCGTCATCGCGTACAGCGTCCCGCAGATCCCGGACCGCAGCGAGGCATTCCTGAACGGTTCGGACGCACCCTGGCCGTACCTGCTGGAAGGACTGCGCACCCTCGAACACGCAGGCGCGCAAGCGATCGCGATTCCGTGCAATACGGCCCATGTGTGGCACGCACGGCTCGCGATGCAATCGAGCACGACCATCCTGCACATCGGCAGGAGCGCGTGCGGCCAGATTGCGGCGAGACTGCCGCGCGGCAGCCGCGTCGGCGTGCTCGCCACCAGCGCGACGCTCGCCGCGCGTATCTACCATGACGAACTCGAAGCCGCCGGCATGACCGTGGTCGAGCCCGATGCAGCCACCCAGCGCGAAGCCGTGATGCGCGGCATCCGGGCCGTCAAGGCGGGCGAACTCGCCCACGGCGCCGCGCTGTTGCTCGACGCCGCGCGGTCTCTTGAACGTGCCGGCGTCGCCGCGCTGCTGCTCGCCTGTACGGAGATTCCGCTGGCGCTTGCCGGCGCGCCGCTCGCGGTGCCCACGATCGATCCGACCGCCGCGCTCGCACACGCGTGCATTGCCTGGTGGCAACGCGCATGCGCGGCGGGCTCCTCCCCCAACCTTTCGCGATCCCCGACATGACAGCCTTCGACCTCACGATACGTGGCGGCACCGTCGCCACCGACCAGTCCGTGTTTCGCGCGGACATCGGCATCATCGGCGAGCGGATCGCGGCGGTGGAACCCGCGTTGCCGGCGGGTCTGCGGGACCTCGATGCGAGCGGCCGGCTGGTGCTGCCGGGCGGTATCGACACGCATTGCCACGTCGAGCAACGCTCCGGCATGGGCATGATGGGCGCCGACGACTGGTATTCGGCCAGCGTGTCGGCGGCATTCGGCGGTACGACGATGATCGTGCCGTTCGCCGCGCAACATCGCGGCACGTCGCTCAGACAGGCCGCGCACGACTACGCGGCGCTCGCCGCGGCGAAATCGGTGATCGACTACAGCTACCACCTGATCGTGTCGGAGACCGATCCGACCACGCTCCACGAGGATCTCGTCGAACTGATCCGCTCCGGCATCACGTCGTTCAAGGTCTACATGACCTACGACGCGCTGAAGATCGACGACGCCCAGCTCCTCGACGTGTTCGCGCTCGCGACCCGCGAACGCGCGCTCGTCATGGTGCACGCGGAAAACAACGACGTCATCCGCTGGGTCTCGCAGCGGCTGCTCGAACGTGGCCATACCGCGCCGAAGTTTCACGGCACGAGCCATGTCGCGCTGGCGGAAGCCGAGGCCACGCATCGCGTGATCCGGTTGTCGACGCTGTTCGACGCGCCGATCCTGATCGTTCACGTATCGGCGTCCGACGCGCTCGCGACGATCGAAGCGGCACGGCGCATCGGCACCCAGGTGTATGGCGAAACGTGCCCGCACTATCTGCTGCTCACCGCCGATGCGATGGATCAGCCCGGCATGGAAGGCGCCAAGTATTGCTGCAGCCCGCCCCTGCGCGACGCCGCCGCCCAGGAGGCGCTGTGGCGCGCATTGAAGGACGGCGTCCTGCAGGTCGTCTCGTCCGACCACGCGCCCTATCGCTTCGATCGCAGCGGCAAGCTGCCTTATGGCGACGAGACGACCTTCAAGCAGATGGCGAACGGCATGCCCGGTCTCGAAGCAAGGTTGCCGCTGCTGTTTTCAGAAGGGGTCGTCAAAGGACGCCTGACGCTGCCGGAATTCGTTGCGCTTTCATCGACGAATCATGCGCGGATGTATGGCATTCATCCGCGCAAGGGCAACCTGTCGGCCGGTGCCGACGCGGACATCGCGATCTGGAATCCGGACCGGCAGGTCACGCTGACGGCGCACGCGCTGCACGACCGCACCGGCTACACGCCATACGAAGGCACGCGCGTCACCGGCTGGCCCGACACCGTCGTTTCGGCCGGACGCGTGATCGTCGAACACGGTGTGCTCGATGCCGCGCCGGGCAGCGGACGCTTCATCCCGCGGACGGCGCCGCTGCCGTTCACGACGTCCCGCCAGCCGTCGGAACAGGCCCGCTTTTACCGTTCGCTGGCACTCGGCCAGCAGGCGGGCGGCGGCGATTTCGGCGCCGCATATGGCAACGCCATCTGAAACCTTTTCACTTCACCCGATCCGACAAGAGGTAGGTTATGAGTCAATCCCGCAAGCTGGGGATCGCCGTCGCGCAGATGGGCCCCGTGCACCTCGCCGACGACCGCAAGTCCGTCGTGAACCGGCTGCTCGACATGTTGCGTGAAGCGAAGGAGCGCCGCGCGAACCTCGTCGTGTTTCCGGAGCTCGCTCTCACGACCTTCTTTCCGCGCTACTGGATGAGCGAGAAGGAAGCCGCCGAGCGGTTCTTCGAAACAGCGATGCCCAATCCCACCGTGCAGCCGTTGTTCGACGCCGCCCGCCAATATGAAATCGGCTTCTATCTCGGCTACGCGGAACTCACTCGCGAAGGCCAGCGCTTCAATACGTCGATTCTCGTGGACTCTCACGGCGAGATCGTCCGCAAGTACCGCAAGATTCATCTTCCCGGACACGCCGACCACAAGCCCGACGCTCCATTCCAGCATCTGGAGAAGAAGTACTTCGGGGTGGGCGATCTGGGCTTTCCGGTGACACGAACGATGGGCGCCAACATCGGCATGTGCATCTGCAACGACCGGCGCTGGCCCGAAACATGGCGCGCGATGTCGCTGCAGAGCGCCGAGATCGGTGTGGTCGGGTACAACACGCCGTCATGGAACATTCACTGGAACGAGCCGCCGCATCTGCGGATGCACACGCATCTCGTCACGCTGCAAGCCAGCGCGTATCAGAACGCGATGTGGATCGCAGCCGCCGCGAAGTGCGGGTCCGAAGACGGCTTTCACATGATCGGCGGCTCGGTCATCGTCGCGCCCTCGGGCGAGATCGCCGCGCAGTCGTCGACCGAGGAAGACGAGGTGATTTTCGTCAATGCCGACCTCGCGCTCGGCGACACCTTTCGCGAACACGTCTTCAATTTCGCGAAGCATCGTCGCCCCGAACACTACCGGTTGCTGGTCGAACGGACCGGGGCGGGCGAACCGCTGCCGTAACGGGCGCCGGACGATGACCATGCCCGCAGGCGCCGCGCTTTCGTGTGATTTCCCTGGAGTGCCGACATGAACGTCTTTCGATGTGGTTTGCCCGGAACGGGCGCGCTGCTCGCCTTATGCGCCGCCCTGCTGTTCAACGCGTCTGCCCACGCGCAAACGCCGGTACCGGCGACGCTACGCATCGCCATCGTTCCCGACTACCCGCCGCTCGAATTCAAGGACCCGGCGACCAATGAACTGACCGGTTTCGACCACGACCTCGGCGTTGAACTCGCGAAACGGCTGGGCGCAACCCCCACGTGGCAGGAAACCAGCTTCGACCAGATGATCAGCGCGCTGGAGACGAATCGGGTCGACCTGATCCTGTCCGCGATGACCGACCTGCCCGAGCGCCGCGAGCACGTCACGTTCGTCGACTACATGAAAAGCGGCCCGCAGTTTTACGTCCAGAAGGTTCGTGCGAAGGAGTTCGGCTCGCTGCTCGCGCTCTGCGGCAAACAGGTCGGCGCGAACCGGCGCTCGGCGTGGCCCGACGACGTCGCCGCATGGAGCAGCGCCAACTGCGTCCACGCGAATCTCCCGGCCGTCGTCGTGATCGGCACCAACGGGTCGGCCGACGCCCGGCTGCAGCTTCGGCAAGGCCGGCTCGATGCGGCCGTTCAGGGCGGCGAGACGCTGGACTACCTGAATGACAAGGACGACCATGCGTATCAGACACTGGGCACGCCGATTCACTGGCGCTACAACGGGATCGGCATCGCGAAGGACAACCCGGCGTTGACGAAGCGAGTGTCCGATGCGCTGACCCAGATGCTCGCGGACGGAACCTATGCGCGTCTGCTCGCGCACTGGAACCTTCAGCCGTTCGGGATCGCGAAGGTCGGCATCAATGGAAAGGAATGAGCGAACGCCCGTCGCTCGATACTCGCGCTAGTTAGTGAAGCGTCGAATCGAGCCAGTTCATGAAGGCGACGACGAGCGGCGCATGCATGAGTTCCGGGCGCAGCACCAGATAGTACGCATGGCGCGCCGGCACGACGGTTCTGAACGGGCAGATCAGTGTGCCGTCGGCGAGGTCTTCGCGCACCGAGAAGCTATCGCCGAGCGCCACGCCCTGGCCGTGGATCGCCGCCTCGATGCAGATATGCGCATTGCCGATTTCGAGAATCCGCAGCCCGTCGAGCTTGTCGCATGACGCCTGCGCGAGCCATCGCATCCAGGAGCCCGAATGTTCGCAGAACAGCGTCTTGCCCTGCAGATCCTCGACCCGCCGGATCGCGTCCGGGCCGTTCATCAACGCCGGGCTCACGACGGGAAACAACGTGGGGTGCGTGATGAGCGTCACCTTGCGATCGCGCCAACGCCCTTCGCCGTAGCGCACACAGAGATCGACGTCCGGCGAATAGACTTCGCGGTCGTCGTTGGATGGGACGATCGTCAGATTGACACGCGGATATTGTTCGAGGAAATCGCCGATATGCCGCGCCATCCAGCGCGACGTGAACAGCAGTGGTGTCGACACGACCAGATCGCCCGCCATGGTCGGCAGGTCGAGCTTCTGAACCGCGTTCGCAATCGAGTCGAATGCGCCTTTGACGGGTTCGAGCAGCGCTTCCCCCGCCTGGGTCAGTTTCAGCCGCGCCTTCGTTCGAACGAAAAGCGGCCTGCCGAGCGTGCCTTCCAGAATCCGTATCTGATGACTGACCGCGCTCGCGGTGACGTTCAGTTCATCGGCGGCGCCCGCTACCGTTCCTCGCCGAGCCGCCGCCTCGAAGGCGCGAAGTGGGTTCAGCGGGGGTAATCGGCTTCTCATGGAGGCTTCAGATGCTGAGAAAAATTTGATTTAAGCGGAATTTATTTCTCTGCGCAAGAAGAAAAGCACCTCTCTATAGTGAATCCAATCCCAACACCTTTGAGGTTGATTGATGAGCACTCTCGAGCCGATCGAACGTCTGTGGGGCGGCCGTTTCAAGTCCGGTCCGTCTGAATCGCTGAAGGCGCTGTCACGTTCCGATCCGAGCTTTTTCAAGCTCGCGCCGTACGATCTTGCCGGCTCGCGTGCGCATGCGCGGGAGCTGCTTCGCGCAGGCATTCTGGACGAAGAAGAATTGCGCCAGTTGCTCGACGCGATGGCGCGCATCGAAGCGGACTTTGTCGCGGGCGACCTTCAACCGTCGCTCGCCGACGAGGACGTGCACACGTTCCTCGAACGGGTGCTCACACTGCATGCGCCAAAGGTCGGGGGAAAGCTGCGCGCGGGCCGCTCGCGCAACGACCAGGCCGCCAACGACCTGCGTCTGTATCTACGCGACAAGGCGCGCAAGCTCGTGCAGTCGGTCGACGACCTGCAGCGCGCGTTGATCGGGCAGGCGCGGCAGCACGTGCATTCCGTGACCGCGGGTTTTACCCATCTGCAACCCGCGCAGCCGATCGCGTTCGCGCATCAATTGCTGGCCCACGCGCAGTCGCTCCATCGCGACGTGGATCGCCTGATGGACTGGGATCGCCGCGCCGCGCGCTCGCCGCTCGGCGCGGCGGCGCTCGCGGGCTCGGCGATCTGCACGAATCCGGAGCTGTCGGCGAAAGAACTCGGCTACGAGGCCCCCTGCGAGAATTCCATCGATGCCGTCGCCGCGCGCGACCACGTCGCCGAGTTCGTGTTCGTCGCGAGCATGCTCGCGGTGAATCTTTCGCGTCTGTCCGAGGAAGTGATCCTCTGGACGACGCGGCAGTTCCGCTGGGTCGAGCTCGACGACAGCTACGCGACGGGCAGCTCGATCATGCCGCAAAAGAAAAACCCGGATATTGCCGAGCTGACACGCGGGAAGGCCGGCCGGCTGATCGGCGATCTCAGCGGCTTGCTGGCGACGCTGAAGTCGCTTCCCCTCGCCTATAACCGCGATCTCGCCGAAGACAAGATCGCGGCGTTCGACTGCGTCGACACGCTCGAACTCGTGCTGCCGGCCATGTCCGGCATGATCGGCACGATGCGAGTGAACGTCGACGAGATGCGCCGCCAGGCGCCGCTGGGGTTTACTCTCGCGACCGAAGTCGCCGACTGGCTCGCTTTGCGCGGCATTCCGTTCAGCGAGGCGCACGAAATCACCGGCGCGCTCGTGCGCACATGCGAGACGCAAGGGATCGAGCTGGGCGCGCTGACACCGGCGATGCTGCACGAGGTCGACGCCCGGCTGACGCCGGCCGTGCTCGATCACCTGACGCTCGACGCGGCGCTCGAGGCCCGTAGCGGCTTCGGCGGCACCGCGCCCGCGCGGATCGAGGAACAGATTGCGCGGCTCACGGCTGCCGTCGACCGGCAAGCCGAATGGGCAGCCAACTATGGAGGACCGTCATGTTGACCACATCCAACGATAGCCTGGACGCGGCGCAGGCAGCCGCGGACAGCGGCGGCATTTCGCATCTGCAACACGTGAGGCGCCGCTACTGGGGCCGGTATGCGGCCTCGGTGGCGATCATCGCACTGCTGGCCTACGTGGTGTTCGCCTTTGCGCATGGCCAGATCGAGTGGCGCTACGTGGGCCGCTTCATGACGGCGCGCTCCATCATGATGGGGCTCGTCAATACGGTCGTGATGACGATCCTCGCGATGGCGCTGGGCATCGCTCTGGGCGTGCTCACCGCGATCATGCGGCTGTCGAGCAATCCGGTGCTGGGCACCGTCGCGAAAGCCTACGTGTGGCTCTTTCGCGGCACGCCGGTGATTCTGCAACTGCTGCTCTGGTTCAACCTCGCGCTAGTGTTTCCGACGCTGGGCATTCCCGGACTGTTTTCGCTGCGCACCGTGGACGTGATGACGCCGTTTCTGGCGGCGCTGCTCGGCCTCGGCATCCACCAGGGGGCCTATACCTCGGAGGTGGTGCGCGCGGGGCTGCTCTCGGTGGACACCGGCCAGTACGAGGCGGCCAAGTCGATCGGCATGCCGCGGCTGCAGGCACTGCGCCGCATCATCCTGCCGCAGGCGATGCGCGTGATCGTGCCGCCGATCGGCAACGAGCTGGTGGGGATGGTCAAGCTCACCTCGCTGGCCAGCGTGATCCAGTACGCGGAGATCCTGCACAACGCGGAGAACATCTACTACGCGAACGCGCGGGTGATCGAGCTGCTGATCGTCGCGGGGCTCTGGTATCTGGTGGTGGTCACCGTGCTGTCGTTCCTGCAGGCGCGTATCGAGCGCCACTACGCGCGCGGCGCCGGCCGGCTGGCCGCGCACAAATGAAGCCTTGAAACCAGAGGAGACAGACATGACTGCAATCGTACGCGCCGTCGAGATCCGGAAATCGTACGGCGACTTTCAGGCGCTTCAGGGGATTTCGCTCGACGTCGCACAAGGCGAAGTGCTGTGCATCATCGGCCCATCCGGCTCCGGCAAGAGCACCTTCCTTCGATGCATCAACCAGCTCGAGCAGATCGATGGCGGTGCGCTGTGGGTCAACGGCGAGCTGGCCGGCTACCGGCAAGCGGGCGACAAACTGCATGAACTGTCGGAGCGGCAGATCGCGCGTCAACGCCTCGCGACCAGTATGGTGTTCCAGCGCTTCAATCTGTTTCCGCACAAGACCGCGCTGGAGAACGTGATCGAAGGCCCGGTTCAGGTGCTCAGGCGCAACCGCGCGCAAGCGGAGAAAGAAGCGCGCACGCTGCTCGAGCGGGTCGGACTCGGTCACAAGTGCGACGCGTTTCCCGTCGAGCTGTCGGGCGGCCAGCAGCAGCGCGTCGCCATCGCGCGGGCGCTCGCGATGCAGCCGCAACTCATGCTGTTCGACGAACCGACCTCGGCGCTCGATCCCGAACTCGTCGGCGAGGTGCTGGCGGTGATGCGGGATCTCGCGAGCAGCGGGATCACCATGATCGTCGTCACGCATGAGCTCGGCTTCGCTCGCGAAGTCGCCGATCGCGTCGTGTTCATGGACGGTGGCCGGATCGTCGAAAGCGGCACACCCGAGCAGGTCCTGTCGCGCCCTCAGAACAAACGTACGCAGGACTTCATCGCCGCTGTGATCGCGTGACCCGATACTCCGATATCGCATCCACCGATCGCGTCGTCCATCACTCCTTTCGCTTACTGGATCTACCATGCGCCTCTCCAGCCTTTCACGCGTCGCTCTCGCGCTGAGCGTCGGTATCGCGACGTGCGCCACGGCGCAAACCGTCAAGAACCCGATCGTTGCCGCCATCGTGCCGAACTACCCGCCGTTCGAATTCAAGGATCCGGCTACCGACAAGCTGACCGGATTCGACGTCGATCTCGGCGAAGCCCTCGCCGCGAAGCTTGGCGTCAAGCTCCAATGGGAGGAAACCAGCTTCGACCAGATGATGAACGCGGTCGCGACGAAGCGCGTCGACATGATCCTGTCGGGCATGACGGACTTGCCGGCGCGCCGTGGCACCGTCACGTTCGTCGACTACATCATGACCGGTCCGCAGTTCTATACGTTGAAAACGAAGATGGGTGACTTTCCGAACATGGCCGCACTGTGCGGCAAGCACGTCGGCACGAGCCGGCGCACCTCGTTTCCGGCCGACATCGCCACCTGGAGCGACGCGAATTGCGTGAAAGCCGGCAAGCCGCCCGTGGTCGTGGTCGGCACCGACGGGTCGGCGGACGCGCGACTGCAGTTGCGGCAGAACCGCATCGACGCCGCCGTGCAAGGCGGCGAAACGCTGCCGTACCAGAACAGTCTCGACGAGAACGCGTATGCGCCGATCGGCAAGATGTTCGTCTCGCAATACACGGGCATCGGTATCGCGACGGACAACGCCGCTCTTTCGAAGGCGCTGGCCGGCGCGCTCGATCAGCTCATTGCCGACGGTACTTATAAAAAACTTCTCGCGAAATGGCACCTTCAGGACCACGCAGTGCCGAAGGCGCTGGTCAACGGCAATAGCTGAACCTCGCGCGACCACCGTCGCCACGCAGGCGCGAGCCGGGCATGCAGCGCGGCTATGCCCCACCAAAATTGGTCTATTTTTTTGACGAACCCGCCGCGGCTAACGTAGCTCTACACGCGAATTCAGCGGCATTCGTTCAACTGAAGGAGACCAGCATGACCGGCATGCATCGTTACGCGCTGGCTGCCTGTGTGGCGCTCACGGCCTCGTGCGCCGTTTCGGCGCGCGCTCAGGCGCTTCCCGAGCGGATCGCGAAGACTCAGGTGATCAGGGTATCGGTCAACGCGATCTATCCGCCGCTGGAATTCAAGGACCCGGCAAGCGGACAACTGATCGGCTTCGACATCGATCTCGGCGAGGCATTGGCAAAAGAACTGGGCGTGTCTTTCGAATGGCAGGAGTCCGCCTACGAGCAACTGTTTCCGGCACTCGCCACGGGCCGGGCCGACATGATATTGAGCGGGATCAACGATAGCCCCGTGCGTCGCGAGTCCGTCGATTTCATCGACTACCTGACCACGTCCGCGCAGTTCTATGCACTGGCCCCGCGCGCGGATCTCACGAGCGCGGACGCGCTGTGCGGAAAGACGGTGGGCACCAGCCGCGCCTCATCGTTTCCGCCCAAGGTCAAGGCGTGGAGCGACGAGCATTGCGTTGCCGCCGGCAAGCCGCCGATCACGATCGAAGGCACGACCGACAACGCGATCGCCCGCGCGGAGCTCAAACAGGCGCGCTTCGACGCGGCGGTACAAGGCAATGAGACCTTGCCTTACATCATGTCGCTGGAGCCGCACACGTACCGGCTGGTCGGAACGCCGTTCGCCGGCCTGTATCAGGGCATTGCGTTCCGAAAGGACGGCGGTCAATTGCGTGGCGCGGTGCTGGCTGCTTTCAAGGCGCTGATCGCCAACGGCACGTACGCGAAAATCGTCGCCAGGTGGCACCTGCAGGCCGACGCCGTTTCTCAGGCCGCGATCAATGGCGAGGCCGTCAGATAGCCGGTGCAGCTTCCGGTTCCGGGCTTCGGCGGTCATCCCCGCCCCCCTTCGGTTAATTGGCCGTCGCGCCGTTCATCGTCACCTGATGCACCGCGCTCGACTGTAGCCCCCACTTCGCGATGATCCTGCTGTAAGTGCCATCGGCGACCAGCTTGTCGAGTGCGGCGTGCACCGCATCACGCAGCTTCGGATTGGACTTCGCGAAGGCGATGCCTTCCGGCCCGCGGAATGGGCGTCGCTCTCGGCGACCTCAACCTGATAGAAGAAAATCTGTCGAACGGTTCCCTCGTTACACCGTTCGAGCAGGTCGTCGAGACTGGCGCGGGATATTACCTCGTGCATCCCCCGCGCAATGAATACCGGGAGAAGCTCAAGCCGCTTCTGGACTGGCTGTTGGCCCGTGTCGGGCAAAAGGACCGGCAATCAGCAAGCTGATGAGCTTTCTCGCAAGCCCTCTCGAATACGAACATGTCACCCGAAGGCGGCAGGTTCAGAACGTGCGCCGGATGAAGTACGTGCAAACCGCGCTGAGCAGCCCCACACATGCGATGTAGAGAGCGATCCACCACGGCTGCAAGTTGCCGTAGTGCAGAAGCGACGTGGCGATGAGCGGTGTGATCGAACTGGAGACGATGCCCGAGACCTGGTACACGATCGAGATGCCGCTATAGCGCACGCGCGTATCGAACAGCTCGCAGAACAGCGCGGCCTCGGGACCGTAAACGAATGCGTAGATCACACCGAGCACGATCACGATGGTGGCCGTCACCGCAACGGAGCTGCCCGAGTAGTGAAAGACCGCGAAGGCCGGCCACGCGCTCAGGCCGCAGGCGAGCGCGCCCCAGCCGAACACCTTGCGTCTGCCTAACCGGTCCGACAGACGCGACGCGAGCGGAATCATGAACATCAGCACCAGTGCGGCAAGCGTGACCGCCACGAGAATCGTCGACTTCGCGTGATGCTGGATACCGATCAGGTAGCTCAGCACGAACACCGCGTAAATGTTGAAAATCACGCCGTCGATATAGCGCGCGCCCCAGCCCAGCAGTACGTTGCCGCGATATTCGGCCAGCACCTCGCGCGCCGGTACTCTCGCCACCGCATGCGTATCGCGAAGCTTCGCGAACGCCGGCGTTTCGACGACCCGCAGGCGGATGAACATGCCCACGGCAACGAGCAGGATGCTGGCCATGAAGGCGGCGCGCCAGCCCCATTGCAGGAACGCGTCGGGCGTCAGCCAGGTGGTCAGCGCGGCCACCACGCCGCTGCTCAGGCACAGCCCGATTGCGAGCCCGATCTGCGGATAGGACGCGTACAGGCCGCGCTGTTTGCGAGGCGCATATTCGAAAGCCATCAGCACGGCGCCGCCCCACTCGCCGCCGAGGCCGATGCCTTGCAGCAGCCGCAACAGGAGCAAACAGGCCGGCGCCCAGATGCCGATCGACGCATAGGTCGGCAGCACGCCGATCAGGAACGTGGACACGCCCATGATCGAAAGCGTGAGCACCAGCAATGGCTTGCGTCCGAACCGGTCGCCGAAATGACCGAAGATCACGCCGCCGAGCGGCCGCGTGACAAAGCCGACCGCGTACACCGTATAGGCCAGCATGGTGGAGACGAAAGCATTCCCCGTCGGGAAGAACAGCTTGTCGAATACGAGTCCGGTGATCGTGCCGTAGAGAAAGAAGTCATACCATTCGACGGTCGTGCCGATCAGACTGGCTAGGGCAACCGACTTCACAGATCGGGCGTCGGCATTGACGACGGCGCCTCCTGCAATATCCACTGCTTCCATTGCTTGTCTCCTGATAGTTGCCGGGCCCGTGACGCCGTCCGGCGTCCGCTGCCTCGGCACTGGCCTTTTATGCGGCTTTGGCTGCGCTGCGAAATATGCCGGTGCGAAACCGGCTGTCCGTGTTCCTCCTTTCTCACCGTCCCGTGATATCGGTTCGTTGCCTCGCCGCCGCCGGCGCTTCAGGCGGTCGCGGCGATGAAATTGCGCCCGCGCGGCCCGCTCAGCGCATGCGCGATCATCCTGTCCGACTCCTCGGCGCTCACGCCATAGCTTGAAAACGACGTGCGTACGCCGAGCGCTTCGAGAAAACCGGTCAGGTAAGTGCGCGCCTCGCTCAGCGGGCACGGAAAGACTTTCGCCAGCACCGCGTCGCGCGCGGCGTTTTTGCCGAGCGCGAGTTCCAGCACCATCGGCAGCGTGAACGAGCACGCGATGCCGTGCGGCAGACCGTGATGGATCGTCATCTCGTACGAAATCGAATGGGCCAGCGCGGTCTTCGTGTTCGAGAACGCGAGGCCGGCCTTCAGCGCGGCGAGCGAGGCCTGTTCGCGCAACGCCCGGTCCCGCGGATTGGCGACGAGCGCCGGCAGCGTGGCCAGCATGTCGCGTGCGGCGGACACGGCGAATTCGTCGGAAATCGGATTCGCGTTCACGTTCCAGATGGCTTCGAGCGCATGCGAGAGCGCGTCGAGCCCGCTTTGCACCGTCACGGAATGCGGCAGCGACAACGTGAGATCCGGATCGACGATGGCGGCTTCCGGCCACGTCTGCGGCAGTTGCAGCGAATACTTGCGCTGCCTGATCGTGCGGTCCCAGATCGTCGCCCATGGCGTGACTTCGCTGCCGGTGCCCGACGTGGTCGGCACCGTGATCAGCGACTTCGCGCGCGGCGGCGTGAACGGCCGGCCCGTATCGAGCAGGTCCAGCAGTTCGTCGAATTCGTTGCTGTGCGTGCCGACCATCAGCGTTTTGGCCGTATCGAGCACGCTGCCGCCGCCGATTGCGACGATGACGGGACAACTTTCGTGCTTGCGCCAGAAGTCGCGGTACAGGCCGGCGACATGGGTGACGTCCGGATTCGGTTGCACGTCGTCGATCACCGCGACCACGCGCTCGCCGCACAGGTCGCGCACACGTTGCGTCAGTCCGATCTGCGCGGCCTCCGCGAATGTCACGACAACCGCGCGGCGGCTGCCAAGAATCCCGGGGAGCCGCGCGAGACAACCGGCACCGAAATTCACCTCGACAGGATTCCAGAAAACTCCGTTCATCGTCTCCCCTCGCTGGTTGAGTACGTGTTACGGATGAATTATGGGAAACATCGATATATAGTAAAAATACAAATATTTCTGTCGATGTATTCAAATAATCTATGCGACTCACCCAATTGCGCTCGTTTTACGCGGTCGCCAAACATGGCAGCGTGACGGCCGCGGCGCGGGCGCTGCACGTCAGCCAGCCGACGGTCACCACGCAGGTGCGGGATCTGGAGGAAAGCTACGGGGTGGAGCTGTTTCACCGAAGCGGCCGCCGCATCGTGCTCACCACAACCGGGGAAACCCTGTTCGCGATCGCCCAGCGCATGTTCGGCAACGAACAGGAGGCCATCGACTTTCTGAAGGAATCGGCGGGCCTGAGCACCGGCATCATCCGCGTGGGCGCGGTCGGGCCGCTCCACGCGATGGAGCTCGTCGCGGCGTTCCATCTGCGCTATCCGGGACTGCGCGTATCGATCCGGCTCGGCAATTCAGAGGAAACCGTGCGCGGCCTGCTGTCGTATGAGACGGACGTTGCGGTGCTCGCGCAATACGGCGCCAATCCGCTGCTTCATTACGTGCCCTATCGGCAGCATCCGCTCGTCATCATCGTGCCGGCGGCGCATCGGCTCGCGCGCCGGCGCGGCATCCGGCTGGAAGAGCTTCGCAACGAGTCCATGATCATGCGGGAGCCGGGCTCCACGACCCGCAAGGCGCTGGAAGACGCGTTGCGCCAGCACGGCATCGAGCCGGTTTTTTCGCTGGAAGTGGGCAGCCGCGAGGCGGTGCGCGAAGCGGTCATACTGGGGCTCGGTATCGCGGCGGTGTCGGAGCGCGAACACGTCGACGATCCGCGATTGCGCAAGCTGACGATCCGGGGCGAACCGGTGTCGACTCACGCGCATGTCGCCTGTCTTGTCGAGCGTAAAGCCGCGCGGCTCGTGCAGGCTTTCCTCGACGTGGTCAACCAGGTACTGATCGAAAAGGACGCGCAAGGCGCCGCGCGCGACGCGTAACGAGGCCGCGTACCGGTTTGAATTCGCGGCGTAAAGCCGTCGCCTTCGCGCGCGCTCTTCTGTCTTCCTGCCCTGGATCAATGCGCGGGATCAATGCGCGAGAATGCCCATCGCGCGCTTTTTCAGCTCCAGAAAGTGCGGTTCGAACGCGACCGTTGGCGTACGCGGCCGTTCCAGTTCGATCGGCACGTCGAGCGCGACCCGCCCCGGCCGCGCCGAAAGTACCACCAGACGCGTACCGAGAAAGATCGCTTCGTCGATGTCATGGGTGATGAACACGACCGTGCAGTGGAGCTGTTCCCACAGCTCCGTCAAAAAGGTTTGCATGGAACTGCGGGTCTGCGCGTCCAGCGCGCCGAAGGGCTCGTCCATCAGCAGCACCTTCGGCTTCATGACGAGCGCCCGCGCGATCGCCACGCGCTGCTGCATGCCGCCCGACAGTTCATAGGGCTTGTGCCGGGCGAAAGACTCGAGACCGATAATGCGCAGGATTTCGGCCGAGTCCTTGCGGCGCTGCGCCTTCGACACCCCGTGCAGCGACGGCCCGAACTCGATGTTTTCCTCGACGCTGAGCCACGGAAACAGGCCCGCCTGCTGGAACACGACGACCCGGTCGGCACCGGGCTGCTCCTTGATCTCGCCATCGACATGGATGCTGCCCCGCGTGGGCGACTCCAGACCGGCGAGCAGGTGCAGCAAGGTCGTCTTTCCGCAGCCGGAGGCGCCGAGCACGGTGACGAATTCGCCGCCCCGGAACTGCAGATTGATGTTTTCCAGTGCCGTTATGGTGCCGAAGGTCTTGTACAGAGAATCGATGACGATATTCAAGTTCGTCTCCTGCTTGACGGTCAGACAGCCGTGGGTCAATGCGCGAACGATTTGGAATACTGCGGCGCGACGTTATTGTCGAAATTCGCCGGCACCGTCGGGATGCGGCCTATCGAGTTGAGCACCTTGGCCGTATTCACCAGGGTCTGGTACGTCGCGGAGGTTTTGACACCCGCGTCGAGGCCCATGACTTTCGGCGTGGTCTGGTCGGCGGCGGAGAACAGCTCGTAACCGGCAAGCTCGCTCGTGGCGACCGGCACGGTCACGCCGGTTGCTTTCGCCATGTCGGCGAGCGCCTGGTCCCGGTTCTTCATCGTCATCTGATAGCCCTGGTCGAGCGCCGCGACGAAACCGCGCACCAGGTCCGGATGCGCCTTCGCCCACTCCGAGTTGGCAATGCAGACGTTGTAGCTCGAGGCTTCGCGCGGCAGATCGCCGTCGGTCTTGATCGCGGTGCCGCCGGCCGCGCGCAGCGCGCTGAAGACCGGATCCCAGACGATTGCCGCGTCGATCGCGCCGGTCACCCACGAGGTCCGCATCTGCGGAGGCGCCATGTTGATCTGCGTGACCGACGCATAGGGCACGTGCGCGGCGGCAAGAAAGGTCGCCAGTTCGAAAGAGGCCTGCGAGCCGGCAACGATCGCGATCTTCTTGCCTTGCAGCCCCGCGACGTCGTGGATGCCGCTGTCGGGCTTGACCACGATGCCGGCGGCATTCGTATAGCGCTCCTGGTTGTACACGATGGTCATCGGCAAGCCCTGGGCGATCGCGGTGACGAGCGGTGGCACGCCGAGGCCGCACATGAACGTGAGGCTGTTCGACGCCAGCGCGCTCATCGCCGCCGGGCCCGAGCTGAAGAGCTTGTACTGGACGTCGGCGTTCATCTGGTGTTCGAACATATGCTCGGCCATCGACACCATGTACGGATCGGCGCCGTTGTCTTCGTAGCCGATGATGACCTCGGGCTTGCCCTGCGAGTACGCCGCGCCCGGAACGACACAACTGCCGGCCAGTACAGCCGCGGTCACGCCATAGATCCATTGCATCTTTTTCATTTTTAGTCTCCTTCGATAACCCGATCAGTTATGTCCGCGCCAGGGAACGACCCAATTTTCGAACTTGCGAATCACCAGCTCCATTGCATACCCGATTAACCCGATGATCACGATGCCGACGATCACGATGGCGACCTGCAACGCCTGTCCGGCGAATTGCACGAGCCAGCCCAGCCCGCTGCTCGCCGCGATCAGCTCCGCGGCGACGAGACACGTCCACGCCACGCCGATCCCCACGCGCATCGCGGTGAAGATCTCCGGCATCGCCGAAGGCAGCACGACCCGGCGGAAGATTTGCGCGTTGCTCGCACCGAGCGTGCGCGCCACCGCGATGCGTAACGGCGGCGTACTTTTCACGCCCGACATCGTGCCGATGATGATGACCGGAATGGTGCCGACCAGAATCAGAATGGCCTTGGGCAATTCGCCGATACCGAACCACACCACCAGCAACGGAATATAGGCAAGCGGTGGAACCGGCCGGACGAACTGCAGCAGAGGATCGATGATGTCGAACACGATCTTGTTGCGTGACATCAGGAGCCCGATGGGAACGCCGATCGCGATCGCGCCCACGAAACCGATGATGATGCGAAAGCAGCTAATCAGAATGTCGCTGGTGAGCGACTGGCCGCCGTAGCCGTTGCGGACGATTTCGACGAAGGCCTGCCACACCGCCATCGGCGAAGGCAGCGCGAACGGCGGGAAGATGCCCGCCATCGATACCGCCTGCCAAAGCACGACGCATACGACGAGCACGGCAGTCGTCAACCAGTAGGAATTCAGTTTCCCGCGAGCGCGGCGGGCCTTGATCACCGGCTCGGCCGTCGAATCGACGGGGTGCTTCATCGTCCTTGCTAGTCTGGGTAAGACTCTCACCGCCGTCTCCTCAAATTGAAAAACAATGAGCACGCCCGCGAACACCCTTCGTCAACCCGTTCTCACTCGCGGCGCACGGACTACGGCGTTGAACTACCGGCCGTCAGCTCGAAGTTCCACGCCCTGCTTTGGTGCTCTCTCAAGTATAGTCAGCGGCTATCCGGGCAGATTTCGCTTTTCGTATTCGCGATCTCACCGGTTGAGTCAAGCATTCTCAATCAATAAAGCGGCGGGTAGTACCAGGCGGGAAGATCCGATGGATCCAGTGCCCGGCGCGCGTCTTCTTCGTCTTTTCGAGGTGTCGCGGCAGCAGTCCGTCTGATTTCTTCCTATTATTGCAACGACCTGTCGCTCCGAAATTTACCTAATCGACTCGGGCAGCCCGTGTTGAATATCGTGTGTTGACTGGACGGCCGACGGCCCGGTCCAGCAAACGTCCTTTTACCCGCCTTATCGATCACAGGAGCAAGCATGCCGACCCGTACCCCGTCCGCCCTTTGGGCCCAGCAGTTCCGACGGTCACCGGAGTCGAAGACAAGTCTGCAGCACCAGATTCGCGAGATGCTGGTGGCCTCCATTCTCGACGGGCAGTTGCCCCCCGACTCCGCGCTGCCTTCGAGCCGGGAGCTGGCCGAGCAGCTCGGCGTCGCCCGCAATACCGTCGTGCTCGCCTACCAGATGCTGGTGGAAGAAGGCTATCTGGTCTCGCGCGAGCGCAGCGGCCACTTCGTCAACCCATCGATGCTGGAGGGCCTGCACGGCGTGACGGTGCAGCAGCCCGGCGGCGTCAGGCCGCGGGGCGCCGGGTCGCCCGCCCCGCCCGCGTGGAAATCGCGCATCGTGCGCCCGCCCTCGGCCCAGCGCAACATCGTCAAACCCGCCAACTGGCAAAACTACGCCTATCCGTTCATCTACGGGCAGTTCGATCAATCGCTGTTTCCGACCAACGACTGGCGCGAGTGCTGTCTGAAGGCACTCTCGATCATGGAGATCCGCAACTGGGCGCCCGACCTGATCGAGCGCGACGACGAGTCGCTGATCCAGCAGATCCGCACGCGTGTGCTGCCGCGGCGCGGTGTGTTCGCGATGCCCGAGGAGATCATCATCACGAACGGCTGCCAGCAGGCGCTCTATCTCGTCGCCGACCTGCTGTGCGGAAAACACACGACGGTCGGCTTCGAGAATCCGGGATATCCCGATGCACGCAATATCTTCGTGAACCGCAACGCGCGTCTGCTCGAGCTGCCGATCGACGCCCAGGGGATCGATCCGGTCCGCCTGAGCGATTCGCTGGCCCGCTGCGATTACGTGTTCGTCACGCCGAGCCATCAGTGCCCGACCACGGCCACCATGCCCATCGCGCGTCGCCGGACGCTGCTCGAACTCGCGCAGCAGCACGACTTCGTGATCATCGAAGACGACTACGAGAGCGAGAACACCTTCTCCGGCACCCCGCATCCGGCCTTGAAGAGCCTCGACACCGCGGATCGCGTGATCTACGTCGGCAGCCTTTCGAAGACGTTCGCGCCCGGCCTGCGTCTCGGCTACGTGGTCGGCCCGCAGGAGCTCGTGCGCGAGTTGCGCGCGCTGCGCCGGCTGATGGTCCGGCACCCGGTGGCCTACATCCAGCGCGCGTTCGCGACGTTCCTCGCGCTCGGGCATCACGACGCGCTGCTGCGCCGGCTCGCGCATGCCTACAAGGAGCGGGCGCGCGCGTTGATGGCGGCGCTCGACGCCCATCTGCCGGAGGTGCGCTACGTGCCGGTCGGCGGCGGCGCGTCGTGCTGGGTGCAGGGGCCGCCGTGGCTCGACGCCGCGCGCCTCGCGGACGATGCGCGCGAGGCCGGCATTCTGATCGAGCCGGGCGGCGTGTTCTTCGCCGACGAAGCCGAACACAGCCCCTGGTTCCGCATGGGCTTTTCCGCGATCAAGCTCGAGAAGATCGAACCCGGCGTGCGCGCGCTCGCGCAGGTCGTGCGTCGACAGCAGCCCTCCTGAATCCGTCGGGGCCCGCGCGCGCTGGCCCAGGCGAAAGCTCCGCACTGGTGCTACCGCCTTCGACGGGCAAATCCTAACGTGTCGATATACCGGTGCCGCGCGCGACGTTTCGCGCGCGGCACGGCACCGGCTTTTCAACTGGAGACACGTATGGCAGACACGCTCAGCGCCCAACCCACCGTCACGGCCGACACGCTCGCCGCTTTTTCCGATGCCTTCAACCGCCATGACGCCGACGCGCTGATGGGGTTCATGACCGAGGACTGCGTATTCGACGCGGCCGGCGGCCCCGAAGTCCACGGCACTCGCCATGTCGGCCGCGAGGCGGTGCGCGCCGCCTTCGAAGCGGTCTTTCGCACGTTCCCCGACGCGCACTGGGGAGAAGGACGCCACTACGTCATCGGCGATCGCGGCGTGTCCGAATGGGTGTTCACCGGCACGCATGCCGAAGGCTGGCGCATCGAAGCCGAAGGCTGCGATCTCTTCGAGTTCCGCGACGGCCTGATCGCCGTGAAGCGTGCGTTCCGCAAGGAGCGTCCGAAGCAGCCCGCCTGACCCGAGTGCACCGGCGCACCGGCGCTTGCCCGCGCCGGGCGTTTTGAAACGAAACGTTCCATTCCATTTCAGATTCATCCATCGAGGACGGAATCCCTTGACCCGCATGGGGCGCCGCATAGCATTCAGAAAACGGCATTCCGTCAAACGATAACCGGAGACAGTTGATGAGCGAAAAGACCCCAACCCAGACGCAAACGGCCAATGGTCCGCAGGACATGACCCCATCCGAAGCCTTCGTCGAGACCCTCGCGGCCAACGGCGTGACCGACATGTTCGGCATCATGGGCTCCGCGTTCATGGACGCGATGGACATCTTCGCGCCCGCCGGCATTCGCCTCATACCCGTCGTTCACGAGCAGGGCGCGGCGCACATGGCCGACGGCTATTCGCGCGTCTCCGGCCGCCACGGCGTCGTGATCGGCCAGAACGGTCCCGGCATCAGCAACTGCGTGACCGCCATCGCGGCTGCTTACTGGGCGCATAGCCCGGTCGTGGTCGTCACGCCCGAGGCGGGCACGATGGGCATCGGCCTCGGCGGCTTCCAGGAAGCGAATCAGTTGCCGATGTTCCAGGAGTTCACGAAGTACCAGGGCCACGTGACGAACCCCGCGCGCATGGCGGAGTTCACCGCGCGCTGCTTCGACCGCGCGATGTCCGAAATGGGCCCGACCCAGCTCAACATTCCGCGCGATTACTTCTACGGCAAGATCAAAACCGAGATTCCGCAGCCGCGCCGGCTCGATCGCGGCCCCGGCGGCGACGAAAGCCTGAACGAGGCGGCGGAACTGATCGCCGCCGCGAAGTTCCCGGTCATCATCTCCGGCGGCGGCGTCGTGATGGGCGATGCGATCGAGGAGTGCAAGGCGCTCGCCGAGCGCCTGGGCGCGCCCGTCGTGAACAGCTATCAGCACAACGACTCGTTCCCGGCGAAGCATCCGCTATGGTGCGGCCCGCTCGGCTACCAGGGCTCGAAGGCCGCGATGAAGCTGATCTCGCGCGCGGACGTCGTGATTGCGCTGGGCTCGCGTCTCGGACCGTTCGGCACGCTGCCGCAATATGGGATGGACTACTGGCCCAAGGACGCGAAGATCATCCAGATCGACGCCGACCACAAGATGCTCGGCCTCGTGAAGAAGATCTCGGTGGGTATCTGCGGCGACGCGAAGGCGGCCGCGCAGGCGCTGACCGAACGCCTCGCGAACCGCACCCTCGCGAGCGACGCCACGCGCGCCGA
This sequence comes from Paraburkholderia sp., assembly GCF_047605525.1. GTDB lineage: Bacteria > Pseudomonadota > Gammaproteobacteria > Burkholderiales > Burkholderiaceae > Paraburkholderia. The sequence continues at coordinate 251,442 of NZ_JASGFN010000002.1, forward strand.
GCGCGCCGACCAGATCGCCACCGAAAAGGCCGCCTGGGAAAAAGAGCTCGATTCATGGACGCACGAGCGCGACGCCTACAGCCTCGACATGATCGAAGAGCAGAAGCACGAGCGCACGCCGACCGGCGGCGATTATCTGCACCCGCGCCAGGTGCTGCGCGAGCTCGAGAAGGCGATGCCCGAGGACGTCATGGTGTCCACCGACATCGGCAACATCAACTCCGTCGCGAACAGCTACCTGCGCTTCGACAAGCCGCGCAGCCTGTTCGCCGCGATGAGCTGGGGCAACTGCGGCTACGCGTTTCCGACCATCATCGGCGCGAAAGTGGCCGCGCCCCATCGCCCGGCGATCTCGTACGCGGGCGACGGCGCGTGGGGCATGAGCATGATGGAAACGCTCACCTGCGTGCGCCACAACATTCCGGTGACGGCCGTCGTTTTCCATAACCGCCAGTGGGGCGCGGAAAAGAAGAACCAGGTGGACTTCTACGATCGCCGCTTCGTGGCGGGCGAGCTGGAAAGCCCGAGCTTCGCCGGCATCGCGAAGGCGATGGGCGCGGAAGGCATCGTCGTGGACAAGCTGGAGGACGTGGGCCCGGCGCTCAAGCGCGCGATCGACATGCAGATGAACCAGGGCAAGACGACCATCGTCGAGATCATGTGTACGCGCGAACTCGGCGATCCGTTCCGCCGCGACGCGCTCTCGAAGCCGGTGCGCCTGCTCGACAAGTACAAGGACTTCGTCTGATCCGAAGGGCCAGCAGCGGCCCGCGCGCGTAGCACATGCCGCGCGCGGGTTCGCGCTTGCCGGCCGCAGGCGGCGCACTCCGCCTGTGGCCGGTTTTCGTCTGGACACGTCGGGCGCGGGTGTGAGCCCCGGCCGATCCGTGAGTCCATCTATCTGTTTGTGAGCCCATCCGTGCCCCTCTGTGAGCCCATGACACCATGAAAGCCCTGAACCGTATCGTCGAAAGCGCGCGCCTCGCGCCCATGCGCATCGTGCTGTGCGAAGCCGAGGACGCGCGCGTGCTTGCCGCCGCGGCGCGCGCGAGCCAGGAGGGCATCGCGCGCATCATGCTGGTCGGCGATCCGGACGCCATCCGGGCGGCCGCCGCGCGCGAGACGGTCGATCTCGGCGAGATCACGCTGATCGATCCGCAAACCAGCACATGGCGCGCGGCTTTCGCCGACGAGCTGGTTGCGCTGCGCGGCGCCAGGGGCATGACGCCCGCGCTTGCGTGGGAGGAGGCCGTGAAGCCGCTCGTCTTCGCCAACCTGATGGTGCGCCTCGGCCACGCGGACGGTTCGGTGGCGGGAGCCGTCCACACGAGCGCCGACGTCGTGCGCGCGGCCATCCAGTTGATCGGCATCGAGCCGTCATTCAAGCTCGTGTCGAGCTTCTTCCTGATGATGCTGTGCGAGCCGTTTCATCGCTACAAAGGCGGGCTGATCTTCTCCGACTGCGCGCTCGTGGTGGACCCCGACGCCGGGCAGTTGGCCGAGATCGCGATGGCCGCCGCCGACAGCGCGCGCAGCCTGCTGATGGAAGAGCCGCGTGTCGCGATGCTGTCGTTCTCGACGAGCGGCAGCGCCCACCACGCGAGTGTCGACAAGGTGATCGAGGCGACCCGGCGCGTGCACGAGCAGCGCCCCGCGCTCTGCGTGGACGGCGACGTGCAACTCGACGCGGCGATCGTCGCGGAGATCGCCGAGCGCAAGATCGCGCATTCGCAGTGCGGCGGCCACGCAAACGTGCTGGTGTTCCCGAATCTCGACGCGGGCAACATCGGCTACAAGCTCGCGGAGCGCCTCGGCGGCGCGAAGGCCATCGGCCCGCTGATGCAGGGTCTCAACCGGCCCGCCAATGATCTCTCGCGCGGCTGCTGCCCCGAGGATATCTATTACGTGATCGCCGCCACGGCGGTCCAGGCGCAGACGGCCCGCGAACGCGCCGTCACGCACTCGAAGGAACCTCACGCGGCGTGACGCATCGGCGTCGCACATGACGCCACCACGCGTCGCTTACGCGGATAAATCGCGCAATCAGAAAGAAACTGCCGCGAGCACTTGATTAACGTCGATGCGCTCAGGCTCTCCGACGACGCGGTAGAAAATCTGGTAACGGCCGTGAGCCCGGTGCCGCACGCCTCGATCTTCATAGCGCGGCACGAGTGGGAAAGCGAAGGGTATTTCCGCGAGGCTCAGGCATTTGTCGCGCAACTCACGAACGAAGCTCACGGCGCGGCGTGGATTATCCCGGGCTATGTATGCGAACGATCATGCCTTGCGGTCCACCATTGCCTGATACCTGGCTTCGAGCTGGTCGAGCACTTCCCCGGCTGGCTCCCCTCGGCCAGCATCGGAATCGGCGATGCCGCGCTCTATCACCGCATCCAGCGCGGCAAGCTGCGTCTCGCGGTCCTGAATCAGTCGCACGCCTTCGCGTAGGACTTCGCTTTTCGAGCCATAGCGACCAGTTTCAACCAACTTCGTGATGTAGCCCTCGAGTTGCTGCCCCAAGTCTGCGCTAATCATGGCCAAGTCCTCCAGGTAATCGAGCCAATTTGATATCTATAACGCTTATCAACTGTTATCAAATGAGTTCGCAAATGCGCCCGGCCCTGGTTTTCGCCGTGCCTTGCCGCGAACGAAAAGATCGCATCACAGTGAAAAAGCCTTTTATTTCAGCGCCCCATTTTTCCGCTATCGCCGCGCCCCGATCCATCTCGCGAGATCGATCAACCGCTTCATGTCGGGCGGCGCGCCGGCGTCGAGCGCAACACAATGCCGGTAGTACGGACTGAGGTCGAGCCCGACGCCCAGCCCGATCACATCGACGTCACGCATCGCCTCGTGGCGCGCCACCACCTCCTTCAGGTGATTGTCGAGATAGAAGGCATCGTTCGTCTGCGCCGTTGCCGTGTCCATTGGGCTGCCGTCCGAGATCACGACGAGAATGCGTCGCGCGTCGGCGCGGCTCGCGAGCCGCGCGCACGCCCAATCGACGGCCTCCCCGTCCACGCCCTCGCGAAACAGGTCGGACTTGAGGAGCGCCGCGATGGCCTGGCGAGTGCGCCGCCAGCTCTCGTCGGCGGACTTGAACACCATGTGGCAGGTCTCGTTCAGGCGCCCCGGATGCGGCGGCCGCCCGCCCGCGAGCCAGTCCGCCCGCGCACGGCCGCCGTTCCAGGCGAGCGTCGTGAAGCCGAGCACTTCGGTCGCGATGCCCGCCTGCTCGCACGCGCGCGCGAGCAGATCGACCATCATCGACACGGATTCGATATGCGCCTTCATCGACCCCGAGCAATCGATCAGGAAGCCGACCACGCAGTCGCTGCGCGGCTGTAGCCGCTCGCGCCTGAACACGCGCCGCTCGGCGGGCGAACTGACGACCTGCGCGAGGCGTCGGCCGTCGATGCGGCCGTCCTCCTCGCCAAAGAGCCAGCCGTCACGCTGTGGTACCGCGATCGCCAGTTGCAGCACGCGCGCGAGCCGCGCGACGTTGATGCCGCACGCGGCGATGCGCTCGTCGAGCCGCTCCCGGTACTCGCGCAGCAGCGCCTCGCGCACGCGCGTGGCGGGACGGATCTCGCGGTCGTACTGCGTCGTGTACGCGCGATAGCCATCCGCCGCGTCGGCCAGCACGCGGCTCTCGCCGCTTTGCGCGAGCGCCGGCAGATCGACGCTCTGCTCGTCGAAATCGACCCATAGCGAGAACGATGTCAACGCATCGTCGGGCTCGCGGGCCTCTTCGGCGTCGTCGCGGGCGCGGGCCGCGCGGGCGCCGTCGAGCATCGCCGCGACGCGGCGCGCCAGCTCGCGCGCGTGCACCGCGTACGCGCGCTGGTCCGCGCGACTGGCGCGCAGCCCGGCGAGCTGCACGCCGATCGCCGGCCCGATGCCGGCGCGCGTCGCCTCGATCAGATCCTCGGTCTCGTCGAGCACGGGCCAGCCTGTCACGCGCGACCACACGATCTGCGCGACCGTATAGAGCAGGATGCCGAGATGGCTTTCGCTCAAGCCCGCCCGGCAATAGGCACGCGACCACGTATCGAAGCGATGCCGCAGGTTCTGCGCGAGTCCCGGCATGCCGGCCGGCAGGCACGCCTCGCAGCGCACCTGTTCGAACAGCTCGAACAGCAGACGCTCGACCGGCGCGTCGGGACACAGCAGCCGGTGCAACGCCGCGTCGGAATGAATGAGCCGCAGCGCGGCGGCGTCGGCGCCGCCGCGCTGCGACGCGAAGTCGTCCTCCTGGACGTTGCCGCGCAGATGCGGCGCGTAAAGCGGCAAAGGCCGCGACTCGCGGCAAAGCCGGCCGCCGCGATAGTGCAGCGCGGCGTCACCGGTGAGCGCGCGCACGGCCGCCGCGCACAGCGCCTCTCGCCGCAGCGCGGCGCGCACGGCTTCGCGCGTCGGTGTCACGCGCGCGGCCCCGGCGTGTCGCCGCCGTCGCCGTCCGTCGCGGTGGACGCGGCGTCCAGCTCGACGCCAAAGCAGCGCTGGTAATACTCGGCGACGATCGGCCGCTCCGCGTCGTCGCACTTGTTCAGGAACGTGAGCCGGAACGCCAGCGCGGGATCGCGGAAAATCTGGCAGTTCTCGGCCCAGTCGATGACCGTGCGCGGCGACATCAGCGTGGAAAGATCGCCGCTCGCGAAACCTTTGCGCGTGAGCGCCGCCATGCTGATCATCGAATCGACGCATTGCCGGCCCGCCGCGTCGGCCATCTCCGGCACGCGGGCGAGCACGATGCCGGCCTCTTCCTCGCGCGGCAGGTAATTGAGGGTGGCGACCACGTTCCAGCGGTCCATCTGCGCGTGGTTCAGCATCTGCGTGCCGTGATAGAGGCCGTTGAGATTGCCGAGCCCGACCGTGTTGGTGGTCGCGAAGAGGCGAAAGTGCGCGTGCGGACGGATCACGCGGTTCTGGTCGAGCAGCGTGAAGCTGCCGTCGCGCTCGAGGATGCGCTGGATCACGAACATCACGTCGGGACGGCCCGCGTCGTATTCGTCGAAGATCAGCGCGACCGGACGCTGCAGCGCCCACGGCACGATGCCCTCCTGAAACTCGGTGACCTGGCGGCCGTCGCGCACCACGATGGCGTCCTTGCCGACCAGATCGAGCCGGCTGATATGGCCGTCGAGATTCACGCGCACGCAGGGCCAGTTCAGGCGCGCGGCGACCTGTTCGATATGCGTGGACTTGCCCGTGCCGTGCAAGCCCTGCACCATCACGCGCCGGTTGCGCGTGAAGCCGGCGAGGATCGCGAGCGTCACTTCCGGGTTGAAGCGATAAGCGTCGTCGAGGTCCGGCACGTGCGCGTCGCGCTCGCTGAAAGCCGGCACCATCAGGTTCGAATCGAAGCCGAAGCGCTCGCGCACCGACACCATGCGGTCCGGTCCCTGCATCGCGCATTCCGTCGTCATCGCGTTCTCCTTTTCGCTTTCATCGTCGCATGCGGGCGGTTCGACCGCCGGCTCACCCAGGACCACATTCATCGGTTTCATTCATCGGCCTCATTCGCCGAAGCGGCCCGCGCCCGTCCCGCTCGCGGCGGTGGGCGGCCACGTCGCGAAACTGGGCGCGTACTCGCGGGCACGGGCACGGATGCGGGCACGGCGCCGCAGCCATGCATAGGCGACGAGCAGCACGGCGAGGCTCGCGACGCCGAGCCAGAGCGGCTTGCGTTGCTCGGGGATGAACGCCATCGCGACGAGAATGCTCACCATGCCCGCAATCGCGACCCACGTGAGGTAGGGGAAACACCACATCTTCACGCGCAGCTCGCCGACCTCGGCCGGCTCGAGGCGCCGGCGCAAACGCAGTTGCGAGAAGGCGATCAGCAGATAGACAAAAATGGCGACCGTGCCATACGAGTTGACGAGGAATGCGAACACCGTATCGGGCGACACGTACGACATCACGACCGACACATAGCCGAACACGGTGCCGAGCAGGATCGCGCGCACTGGCACGCCGCGGCGGTTCACCTTCGCGAGCGCCGCCGGCGCGTCGCCGTGGCGGGTCAGCGCGAACAGCATGCGCGATGCCGCGTAGAGCCCCGAGTTGAGCGCCGAAAGGACGGCGGTCAGCACGATCGCGTTCATGATGTTCGCGGCGGCGGGCAAGCCCATCACTTCGAGCGCGCTGACATAGGGCGTCGCCATCTTTGGTGAATTCCACGGCACGAGCGCGACCACGAGCAGCACGGAACCCACATAAAACACGAGCACGCGCGTGATCACGGAGTTGGTGGCCTTCGCGACGGCCCTGGCGGGCTCGCGCGCCTCGGCCGCGGCGATCGTGACGATCTCCGCGCCGAAGTAAAAGCCGGTTGCCGCGACGGCGCCGCTCAACACCGGCCCGATGCCCTTCGGCATCAGGCCGCCATGACCGAGCAGCGTCGGCAATACGGCACTCGTGTGCAGCGACGACGGCCACAGCCCGAGCACGTAGAGCCCGCCGAGAAACAGGAAAACGATGATCGCCGCCACCTTGATCGACGAGAACCAGAATTCGAACTCGCCGTAGCTGCCCACCGAAATCAGGTTGGTCGCGCTCAGCAGCACGAGCAGCACGAGACTGATGATCCAGCCGGGCACGTCGGGTAGCCAGAACTGCACGAGCTTGGCGCCCGCCACCGCCTCGACGGCGACCACGATCACCCAGAAATACCAGTACATCCAGCCCGTGACGAAGCCCGCCAGCTTGCCCGGCCCGCGCCAGGTGGCGAACGCGAGCCGCGCATATTCATAGAACGAACCGACCGTGGGCATCGCGCACGCCATTTCGCCGAGCATGCGCATCACCAGCACGACGAGGCCGCCGGTGATGAGAAACGACAGCACCGCGGCGGGCCCTGTCTGCTGGATCACGACGCCGCTGCCGACGAAGAGGCCGGCGCCGATCACGCCGCCTAGCGCGATCATCGTCATATGGCGTTGCTTGAGCCCACACTTCAGTTCACGGTTGTCCATCGGTGCTTGCATGTCACTTCCTCAGATTCAGATCCGGGTTTTGCATGGGTGCGCGACGTGGCCGGCGCGCACGCCCGTCGTCACGACGGCTGTTGACTGCTGCCGGTCGCGCTTCGCTTCATGATCCGAACGGATCGGCGGCTGACGGCCCTGGCGGCCGGAGCGGACACGCGAAGATGGTCCGGCCGCCAGGACGGGGTCGATTCTCAGGGCTTCTCGTCGCGCCTGAAGTATTGCAAATACAACATGCGCTGACCGATGCGCCTGAACGGCGCGAACGGGTGGCCGGGCAGCGGCGTGGTGAAGATCGGCAGCGTGTGCTGCGCGCCCTTGCCGGCGATGCGCTCGGCCAGCCGCCGGCCGGCCTGCTGCGAATACGACACGCCGTTGCCGCCGTAGCCGAGCGCGTAGAACACCGTTTGCCCGGGGTCGGGCTGGCACACGCGCGGCATCATGTCGTGGCTCACGTCCACCCAGCCCCACCACGAGTAGTCGATCTGCACGCCGCGCAGCGCCGGGAACTTGCGCGCCATGCCTTCCTTGAGCAGATCGAGATGGCGCGGATTCGGCGCATCCTCGCCGGTGATCGCGCTGCGGCTGCCGATCTGCAGCCGGCCATCGGGCAGGAAGCGATAGTAAAAGCGCAGCGTGCGCGTGTCCGTGAGCACCTGGGTCGTGCGAAAGCCGCAGGCGGCGATTTCGGCCTCGGTGAGCGGGCGCGTGACCATCGAGTTCGAGAGGATCGGCATGACCTTGCTGCGCAGCAACGGATGCAGCGTCTGCGCCGTGTACGCGCCGGTCGCGATGCCCACCGCGCGCGCGCGCACGACGCCGCCCGGCGTGCGCAGATGATGGACGCCGTTGATGGTCTCCCATCCCATTACCGGGCTGCTCGTGTAGACCTTCGCGCCGGCCGCGCGCGCGAGGCGCAGATAGCCGAACGCGAGTTTCAGCGCGTGCACGCCGATCCCTTCGGGCTCGTGCAGCGCGCCGGCCGCCTCGTGATCGTCGATGAATTCGCGGCGGAACGTCTGCGCGCTCAACAGCTCCGACGGGTAGCCGAAAACGTCCTTCCAGACCTTCGCCTCCTCGGCGAGCTTCGCCATGATGCGCGGCCGGTGCGCGATCAGGAAGTGGCCGCCCGGCTGCGGATCGCAATCGATTTCGGCGACGAGTTCCTTGAAGTGATCGAAGCCCTGCTGGATCTCGTCGTGCATTTTGAGGGCGACGTCCTTGCCCCAACGCTCGATCCACTGCGAGCGCGACAGGCGTCCCGAGGCGTTCTGCCCCTGTCCGCCATTGCGGCTGCTGCAGCCCCAGCTCGTGCGGTTCGCCTCCAGCACCACCGCCTTGATGCCGTGCTCGCGCGCGAGGCACAGCGCGGTGGCGAGCCCCGTATAGCCCGCGCCGATGATCGCGACATCGACGTCGAGGTCTTTCGTGACCGGGCCGTCGTCCGGCGGCGGGCTGCCCGCCGTCGCAACCCAGTAGGTCGGCGCATAGTCCTTGCCTTGCCCTGGCCCCGGCGACACGAGCGGATCGTAGGTGGGGTCGTATTTCGTGGAACCGGAGCCGCTTGCGGCAAAACCGGCGGTGGCAGGATCGACTGTGCTGTATCCCATGATCAATGCTCCACAGGCTTCGTGAAGACGGTTGCCCGGGCCGTTGCGAGAGCGGTTCCTGCCGACTGCCTGTTCGTCATGTCTGTCTCCTTTCGTATTGCTTTGACGCACCATTGGAAAAAATTCTAGGCAGACCAGAATTGCGCAGGTAGATCCAGTGGCCTGGTATCGACTGGTACAGCACGACGTTTCATGCGGATTTGCACGACGTATCGGGGTAATCCGCTACGGACCCCTCTGAACTTTCCGTCGATACTGAAACGTATCGGGAAAGTCGAACAATTCGTTTCATTTCCCCACATGCCGGATTCAGTGATATGCCCCTCAGGGAGGAGACCGATGCGCGACACAGCGCGAGAGACAGCGCGAAAGACACCGCATGGCACCACGCAACACGACGCCCCCGCGCCGCGCGAAGAATCGGCGGCGGACGACGCCCGCGTGCTGCGCGCGCTCGTGGTGCTCGAACAGTTGGCGTCGGCGGGTCATCCGTACACGCTGTCGCAGTTGTCCGCGCGGCTGCATATTCCGAAGGCGACGCTTCTGCGGCTCATCGATTCGCTGGAAACGCACGGCTACGTGATCCACATGCCCGATTCGCGCGGCCACGACCGCAGCATCGCGCTCGGCCCGCGCGCCGCGCATCTCGCGCTCGCCACGCTCGCCAACAACACCTTCACGCGCTCGTGCCGCGTGCTGCTGCGCACGCTCGTCGAAGTGCTCGGCGAAACCTGCAATCTCACCGCGCTCGACGGCGACCGCGTGCTCTACATCGAGCGCGTCGAGACGACGGAGCCGTTGCGCATGGAGATGCGTCCGGGCATGCACGTTCCGCTGCACTGCACCGCGAGCGGCAAGCTCTTTCTCTCGCAGATGACGGTGCTCGAGCGCAACGCGCTGCTCGAACACCTCGTGCTGACGAAGATGACGCCCCGCACCCTGACTGCCCCGACGGCGCTCGCGGCCGAGCTCGAAAAGCTCGCGGTGCGCGGCATCGGCATCGACAACGAAGAGTTCATACGCGGCATGGTCGCGATCGCGGTGCCGGTGCGCGACCCCGGCAGCAAACGCGTGCTCGCCGCGCTTGCCGTGCATGCCCCCACCGCGCGCGCCACCCTCGAGGACCTGCTGGAATCCGTGGGCCACATGAAGCAAACGGCGAGCAGGCTCGCCCCGCTGCTCCAGGGACTGTCGTTGGCCTGACGTTGACGCACCCGCCCTTCGCCGCGCACTTCTGATTCCGTTTCCGCAGTTTCCGTTTCACTTTCGGCCCGCGCGCATGATCGGCGCTTGCGGTCGGTCTCCCCATCCCCGACATTGATCCGAAAAGGCGGCACGTTATGCCGCGGCTGGATTTCGAGGAGACGGGATTCATGGATCACGAGGTCGACTACCTGATCGTCGGCGCCGGATCGGCCGGTTGCGTGCTCGCCAACCGGCTGAGCGCCGACGCGCGCAACGCCGTGCTGCTGCTCGAAGCGGGCGGCGAGGACAGCAATCCGTGGATCCACGTGCCGGTCGGTTACTTCAAGACCATGCACGACCCGGCGCTCGACTGGTGCTATCGCACCGAGCCGGACGAAGGCGTGGCCGGCCGGCAGATCGACTGGCCGCGCGGCAAGGTGCTCGGCGGCTCGAGCTCGCTCAACGGCCTGCTCTACGTGCGCGGACAGCGTGAGGATTACGATCGCTGGGCGGCACTCGGCAATCGCGGCTGGAGTTATGCCGAGGTTCTTCCCTTTTTCAGGAAGTCCGAGGATCAGGAGCGCGGCGCGAACGCGTGGCACGGCGTGGGCGGCCCGCTGAAGGTTTCCGATCTGCGCTTGCGCCGGCCCATCGCCGATCATTTCATCGCGGCCGCGCAGGACATCGGCATCCCGCTCAATGACGACTACAACGGCGCGGTCCAGGAAGGCGTCGGCTACTTCCAGCAAACGGCGTACAAGGGCTTTCGGTGGAGTACCGCGAAGGGCTTTCTCAAACCCGCGCGCAAACGTAGCAATCTGATCGTGGAAACGCGGGCGCAGGCAAGCCGGATCCTGTTCGAAGGACGCCGCGCGGTGGGCGTGGAGTATTTGCAGGACGGCGTGCACAAGCGCGCGCGGGCGCGCGTCGAGGTCATTCTCGCTTCCGGCGCGATCGGCTCGCCGCAGATTCTTCAGCACTCCGGCATTGGCCCCGCGCAGGTATTGCGCAATGCCGGCGTGCCCGTGCTGCACGATCTGCCGGGCGTCGGTCAGAACCTGCAGGACCATCTCCAAGTGCGGCTCGTGTTCCGCACGCGCGAACGCACGCTCAACGACGAGGTCAACCATCCGCTGCGCAAGGCGTGGATCGGGCTGCAATACGCGCTCTGGCGCACCGGGCCGCTCACGCTGGCCGCGAGCCAGGTGGCGATCTTCACGCGCTCGAACCCCGCGGTCGAGCGCCCGGACATCCAGTTCCACATGCAGCCGCTGAGCGCCGACAAACCCGGCCACGGCGCACATCCGTTCTCGGCATTCACCGCGTCGGTCTGCCAGCTCAGGCCGTATAGCCGGGGCAGCGTCGAAATCCGCTCGGCCGACCCGTTCGAGTATCCCGCTATTCGCGCCAACTATCTGTCCGATCCGCGCGACCATCCGGTCGTGATCGGCGGCATTCGGGTCGCGCGCCGCATCGCCGCCGCGCCGTCGCTTGCGCCGCACATCGTGTCCGAGTTCGTGCCGGGCGCCCAGTATCAGAGCGACACCGAATTGCTGGACGCGGCGCGCCGCTTCAGCCAGTCCATCTATCACCCCGCCGGAACCTGCAGGATGGGCCACGACGCGACGGCCGTCGTCGACGACCGGCTCAACGTGCATGGCCTCGCCGCGCTGCGCGTGGTCGATGCGTCGATCATGCCGGAGCTCGTCTCCGGCAACACGAACGCCCCCGTGATCATGATCGCCGAGAAGGCCGCCGACATGATTCTCGAGGACCACTCGGCGCTCGCCCGGCCGCAACGGGAGTACGCCGAGGCACACCCCTGACGCGAGCGCGCCGGGGTTCATGCAGTACATGCAGCAGCACATGCAGGACAGCAAGGACACGCAGCAAATAAAAGACATCCACGAAAACATCAGCTTTTCAGGGAACCGCGCCATGCGAGGCGCGCCCCTCAAGGAGACAGCCATGAACGCATTGCCCCGCACCGACGCCCGGCAGATGAGGCGCGTGGTCGTCGCGAGCCTGATCGGCGCGACCATCGAGTGGTACGACTTCTTTCTCTACGGCGTCGTCGCCGGCATCGTCTTCAACAAGCTGTATTTCCCGAGCGGCGATCCCCTCATTTCGACGATGCTCGCCTACGGCACCTTCGCGGTAGGATTTCTGAGCCGTCCGCTCGGCGGCATCGTCTTCGGCCACTTCGGCGATAGGCTCGGCCGCAAGAGCATGCTGATCCTGACGCTCTCGATCATGGGCGTCGCCACCGTGCTGATCGGCGCGGTGCCGACCTATGCGCGGATCGGCCTGTGGGCGCCCGCGCTCCTGCTCATCCTGCGCATCGCGCAAGGCCTGGGCCTCGGCGGCGAGTGGGGCGGCGCCGTGCTGATGGCGTTCGAGTACGCGCCCGAGGGCAAGCGAGGCTTCTATGCGAGCATTCCGCAGATCGGCCTCGCGATCGGGCTATGCCTCGCATCGGGCGTGGTCGCGGTCCTTTCGTCGCTGCTCAGCAACGAGCAGTTTCTCGCGTGGGGCTGGCGCCTTGCGTTCTTCCTCTCCTTCGCGCTCGTGGTGATCGGCATGTATATCCGCCTGCGCGTGCTGGAAACGCCCGAGTTCGAACGCGTAAAGCAGGAAGGCGCCGAAATCCGCGTGCCGATCGCCGAAGTGCTCGCACGCTATCCCGGCAACGTGCTCGCGGGCATGGGCGCGCGCTTCATCGACGGCGTGTTCTTCAACGTGTTCGCCGTCTTCACGATCGCCTACCTCACGCAGACGATCAAGCTCTCGCGCACCGACGCGCTGCTCGCGGTCATGGCCGCCGCCTTCACGATGATCTTCACGATCCCGTTCTTCGGCCGCCTGTCGGATCGCATCGGCAGAACGCGCATCTACTTCTGGGGATCGCTCTTCACCGGTTTTTCGTCGTTCTTCGGCTTCTGGCTCATGAAGCACAGCGGCGGCTCGCCCGCGCTCGTGTGGATCGCGGTGATCATTCCGCTCGGCGTCATCTACGCTTCCGTCTACGGGCCCGAGGCGGCGCTCTTCGCGGAGCTGTTCGACGCGAACGTGCGCTACTCCGGCATCTCGTTCGTCTATCAGTTTTCCGGCATCTTCGCGAGCGGCATCAGCCCGATCATCGCGACGTGGCTCTTGCAACGCAACGGCGGGGATCCGTGGCTGATCTGCGTCTATACGATGTTCGCGGGTCTCATAAGCGCGCTCTCGGCCGCGTGGGTGGGCCGCCGGCATCATTCGCGGCGCCTCGCCATGAGCGGGATGCGATGAGTCGTCGTCGTTCGTGAGGGTGCGGACGTTCGATACCGCGCTCGCTACCCGGCGGCATGGGCGCGGCACGCGAGCAATCCGTCGCGCAGCATCGCTTCGGTTTCCGTATCGATGAATCCGATGAAGACGATCACGCCCTCTGCCGCTTCGCCTGCATGCTCACCCTGCGTGGGCGGCGTCAGGCGCAGACGGCGCGCCGCGACCTGGCACACGCGCGTGCTCACGCAGCCCTGTGCATCCACCACGCGCACGAAGCCCTTCGCGCGCAGGATCGTGCGCGGCAGCGCCTTGAGCCACGCACGCAGGCGCGGCTTGTCCAGCACGTCGGGCGCGGCGAGCGTCACGCTCGCGAAGGTGGGAAACGCGCCCGCCCCCGAACCGACAGGCCGGTGCTGCCAGCGGGCGGCATCGGCGAGCGCGCGGGTTGGCGGAACGCTCGCGTCGAACAGCAGCGCGAGCGGCACGCGCCCATGATCCGCGGCCACGACGATGTCGGTGGCCGCGAGCGCGCGCACGTCCGAGACCGCGCGCTCGCGCGCCTCGGGCGCGATCAGGTCGAGTTTCGTGACGATCACCGCGCTCGCGCTTTCGATCTGCTGCTGTGCCATCGCGCCGACGAGCGGATCGACGAGCGTGCGCACGAGCTCCGGCGCATCCACGACCACGAGCACCGCCGTGAGACGAAACGCGCCGTCGAGCAGGCCCACCTGGGCGATCTTCGCCGGATCCGACACGCCGCTCGCCTCGATCAGCAGAAGGTCCGGCCGCTCCTCGCGCGCGGCGACGCGCGCGAGGGCATCGACGAGCGCGCCGCCGATCGTGCAGCAGATGCAGCCGTTGTCGAGCTCGATCACGTCGTCGCTGCGCGCGCGCACGAGCCGCGCGTCGATGTTCACGGCGCCGAAGTCGTTGACGAGCACCGCAATGCGCTTGCCATGCGGCGCCGCCAGCAGATGGTTGAGCACCGTGGTCTTGCCCGCGCCGAGGTAGCCGCCGATCACCGCGAGGTCGATCGGCGCGCGCACTGCCGGCGGCGTGACAGCAGTGTTCATTGCGGCGCGCGCATGATGCGTCCGCCGAGCACCGTGCCCCACACCGGCACGTCCTTCAGACGCTCGGGCGCACAGGTGCTCGGGTCGGCGTCGAGCACCGCGAAATCGGCGAACTTGCCCACCTCGATGCTACCGATCAGATGATCGAGACGCAGCGTGTACGCGGCGCCGAGCGTGATCGCGTGCAGCGCCTCCGCAACGGTGAGCCGCTCCGCCTCGCCCAGCACGCGCCCCGACGCCGTCTCGCGCCGCACCGCGCACCAGGCGGTGAAAAGCGGGCTCAACGCCGTGATGGGCGCGTCCGAATGCAGCGCGAACGGAATCCCCATGCGTTGCGCCGAGCCGGCCGGGTCCATGCGGTTCGCGCGGTCCGGACCGATGGTCTGGCTGTAGTGCGCATCGCCCCAGTAGTAAAGGTGGTTCGCGAACAGGTTCACGCACAGGCCCAGTGCGCGGATGCGCCGCAATTGCGCCGCGTCCGCCATCTGGCAGTGCTGCAGCGTGTGGCGGTGATCGGGCCGCGGATGCCGCGCGAGAAGCGTCGCGAGCGCGTCGAGCACGACCTCGGTCGCTTCGTCGCCGTTCGTGTGGATATGCAGTTGCAGCCCCGCGCAATGGTACGGCTCGAACACCTCGACCAGTTGCGCGGGCGGAATCAGCCACAGGCCGTTGGGCTGCCCGCCCGCATAGCCGGGCCAGCGCACCCGCGCGGTGAAGCCCTGGATCGATCCATCGACGATGAACTTCACCGGCCCGAAGCGCAGCTTGTCGGTGTTGCCCGCCAGCGCCTCCAGCACGCCGGCCGGGCTTTGCGCGGGATTACGCTGCGGCGCGAACGCGGGCACGATGCGCACCGGGTAGTCGGGGTCGGCGGTGACGCCGTGCAAGGTGCGGTTGCCCTCGGGCGACAGATCGTTCACGAGATCGGTCGCCGTCGTCACCCCCGCGAGCTGCGCGATGCGGCCGAAATTCCAGACCGCGTGCGGCTTTTCGCCGGCCGCGATCGCGAGCTTGCCGCCGATCACCTGGTAGACCGGGAACATCGCCGCGAACTCCTGCAGCTCACCCGTGGGCTGCCCTTGCGCGTCGCGCGCGATGCCGTCGACGTCGGTGTCCTCGTCGATGCCGGCGAGCGCGAGCATCGCGCCATTCACGTTCATCAAATGCACGCTCGCATGGAGGATCGCGATCGGGCGGCGCGCCGAGACCGTGTCCAGTTCGCGCGTCGTCAGGCGTGCCGCGCCGAAGTAGATCGGATCGAAGCCCCATGCGAGCAGCGGCCCGTCGTCGGTCATCGCGCGTTCGGCTTCGCGGAGACGTTCGAGCACCGCGTCGAGCGTGCGCAGGCCGCGCCACAGCGTGCCGTCCGGGCCGCGCCGGTCGTAGTAGCCCAAGTAGACCGCATCCCATACCGCGCCTTCCATCAGGTGGCAGTGCCCTTCCACGAGTCCGGGCATCAGCACCTTGTCGCGCAGCGTGTCGTCCCGTGCGCAGAGGCCGAATTGCGCGTCCCACCGCGCGGCGTCCTCGCTCGTGCCCACCGCCAGAATGCGGCCGTCGCGCACGGCCACGTGCGTCGCGTGCGGCTGGCCCGGGTTGAGCGTGAGGATGCGGCGCGCCACGAAAACCGTGACCGGGCCGGCCGGATCGCCGGACTGAAGCGACGAAGATGACGAAGGCGACGAGGCGTGCGGATTCATCGACAGGTTCAACTCCTATGAATGACGGTGAAGCGGATCGGGTATCTCATAGCGGCGCCCGGACGGCCGCAGCAGGATATGCCCCATGAAGACTACGAGCACGTTCACGCCAAGGCACACGAGCCCGAGATTGATGCCGCCGAAGCCGATGTGCAGCGCGTAGCACACGATCGCAAGGCCCTGCCCGCAGACGATGCCGGCCGCCACCGCGCCCGGCCGCACCTGGCGCCCGGCGAGCAGGATCAGCATGCCGGGGAAAAACTGCGTGATGCCGTAGTAGGTCGTGTTGATGAGCGAGAGCATGAGGTTCGGCGTGAGCAGCGTGGTGGCGATCGACACCAGCAGGTACGCCACGATCACGAATTTCGCGGTGCGCTTCTGGCGCGCCTCGGGCAGGTTCGGTATGAGGTTGCGCGTGACGATCGGCCCGATCGCGAGACAGATCCCCGCCAGCACGAGCAGCCCCGAGAGCGCGGCGCCCGCCGCGACGAGGCCGAGCAGCCAGTCGGGAAGCAGGTGGACGGCGGCCGCGAAGAAGGCGTCGTTGGGCGAGGCGAGCTTGAGGTTCGCACTGATCGCATAGTACGAGGCCACCACGAGAAATGGGTACATCAACATGTAGAGCGGCATCGCGATCTGGGTGCGGCGGATCGTGTTGGGCCCGCGCGCCGTGAAGAAGCCCTGCGCCGCGAACGGCATCATGTAGAAGCCGAGCGACTGGAACAGCATCGTGCTCATGGAGAAGCGCAGTTGCGGCGGCGTCATCGCGTTGCTCACCTGATGGCTCGCGGCATGGAAGACCGCGTGCGTGCCGCCGGCCATCCACGCGGCGGCCACGCCCGTCACGACGATCGCGAGCAGCATCAGGATGTCCTTGAGCACGGCGATCCAGGCGGAGGCGCGCACGCCGGAGATAGCGATATAGGTGAAGGCGAGCGCGGCGCAGACGACGATCAGCCAGACCGGCTGAACGTGCCAGCCGAGTCCCTTGAGCGCGGCGGCGAGGCCGGTGAACTGCAACTCGCCCCACGGAATCAGGAACAGGATGGACGAGCCCGCGACGATCAGCTCGAGCATGCGGCTGCGGTAATGACCCTTGAAGAGATCCGCCTGCGTGATGGCGTTGTACTGCTTGCCGACCTCCCAGATGCGCGGGCCGATGAAATAGCCGATGGGATAGGCCAGCAGGATGTAGCCGAGGAACCAGATGCCATAGGTCGGCCCTTTCGCGTAGATGCCGCCCGGAAAGCCGACCATCGTGCCGATGCTGTAGATCTCGCCGGCCGTCAGGAAGAACACGAGCGCGACGCCGAACTGGCGCGACGCGACGAAAAAGTCGTGCACGCTCTGCTTGCCGTGGCCGCGCCGGGAGCGAATCGCGAGATATAGCGAAAAGGCGATCAGGAGCGAGAAAACAAATGTGGACATACGCGGCTCTCCAGGGTGGAGACGGTGGAATGAGCGGCGGCGCCGCTCAGAGGCTGTCTGCGCGGCTGACGGGCGCTAGTTCCCGTTCGCGTAGCGATGCCGGTCGAAGCAGCGCCAGCAGACGAGAAGGCATCCGGAGGTCAGCAGGAACCAGGCGAAGATCCACGCGTAGATAAAGGGCACGCCGAAGACGTAGCGGTCCTGCGCGGCCACCCACGGCAGCGCGCCGATGACGCCCAGAAAAGGGAGGCCGATTCCGATCAGATACCTGAGCATCCTTGTCTCCTTGTGAGTCTTGAGCGCCTTGCCCTGGTCCCATGCAAGGCACGCCGAGCCGTCGTTGCCGTATCGAGTATCGGCGCTCAAAAACACGCGCGGCTAGTGCCAGATGCGCACTATCGTTGAGTCCAATTTCGCGCGCGGGCGCCGCAACCGGCACGAGAACCGCCTTCTGGCGCCGCGCCGATAGCTGAGATAATGAAGGCCGCCTCAGCCTCAAACCCCACCCCAAGGAGCCACTGTGAGTCAATCTTCAACCTCGTCCGCCCCCGATCAGGTACGCCGTGTCGCGTTCCTGGGCCTCGGCGTGATGGGCCATCCGATGGCCGGTCATCTCGCCCGTGCCGGGCTCGACGTCACGGTCTACAACCGCACCGCTGAAAAGGCCGCGCAATGGGTCGCCGAATACGG
Organism: Paraburkholderia sp.; assembly: GCF_047605525.1. Taxonomy (GTDB): domain Bacteria; phylum Pseudomonadota; class Gammaproteobacteria; order Burkholderiales; family Burkholderiaceae; genus Paraburkholderia. The sequence continues at coordinate 269,387 of NZ_JASGFN010000002.1, forward strand.
CGGCCGCGCGGCCGCCACGCCGCGCGAAGCGGCCGAGGGCGCCGAACTGGTGCTCGCCTGCGTCGGCAACGACGACGACCTGCGCAGCATCACGCTCGGCGCGGATGGCGCGTTCGCCGGCATGGCGCGCGACGCGCTGTTCGCCGACCATACGACCGCCTCCGCGAACGTCGCGCGCGAACTCTCGGCGCGCGCCGCCGAGCATGGGCTGCATTTCATCGACGCCCCGGTCTCGGGCGGCCAGGCGGGCGCGCAGAACGGCAAGCTGACGATCATGTGCGGCGGCGAAACCGCCGCCTTCGAGCGCGCGAAGCCCACGCTCGCCCACTACGCGGCGGCCGTGACGCTGGTGGGCCCGGCGGGCGCGGGCCAGCTCGCCAAGATGGTCAATCAGATCTGCATCGCCGGCCTCGTGCAGGGGCTTTCCGAGGCGATCAACTTCGGCGAGCACGCGGGGCTCGACATGGCGCTCGTGCTCGACGTGATCGGCAAGGGCGCCGCCGCGAGCTGGCAGATGGACAACCGCGGCAAGACGATGATGGCCAACAGGTTCGACTTCGGCTTCGCGGTGGACTGGATGCGCAAGGATCTCGGTTTCTGCCTCGACGAAGCGAAGCGCAACGGCGCGGCGCTGCCGGTCACCGCGCTCGTCGACCAGTTCTACGGCGACGTGCAGCGCCTCGGCGGCAGCCGCTTCGATACGTCGAGTCTCATCTGGCGCCTGCGCAAGCTCGACGGCGGCGCATAGAGCCTGCCCGCGCGGCTTCGCCCCGCGCGTTGTCCGCCGGGCTCAGCGCCACCAGCGCAGCGGCCGCCGCAGCGTGTGCCGTTCGAGCCGTACCGTCGGCATGCCGTCGAGGAACGCAAAGGCGCCGGCCTCCTGCGCGCCTTCGCGCCGCTCGCGTTCCTCGTCGGCCTCGACCGTGCGGGCCGTATCGATGAAAAACGCCGCGATGATGCCTAGCGCCAGCAATCCCGCCGAGATCATGAACGGCACGTTATAGCTGCCGGTGTGCTGGATCAGGTAGCCGAACACGACCGGCGAGACCATCCCCGCGACGCCGAAGCCCGTGTTCATCATGCCGCCCGCCGTGCCGGCGTACTTGCCGGCGATGTCGAGCGGCAGCGTCCACAGCACCGGATTCGTGATCTCGAGAAAGAAGAACGACGCGCACAGCAGCAGCACCGCGACGATCGGATCGGAGACCGACACCATCGGCAGCAGGAAGGCGAGCGAGCCGCCCATGCCGCCCACGAGCACCGCGCAGCGCGCGAAGCGCAGCCGGCCGGTCCACTTGAAGAGCCGGTCCGACACCACGCCGCCGAGCGTGTCGCCCACCACGCCGGCCAGCAGCGGCAGCGCCGTGAAAAGCGCAAGCTGCTTGAGATCGAAGCCGCGCGACTCCTTCAGATACGACGGCAGCCAGGTCAGATAGACCCACAGCAGCCAGCCATAGCAGAAGTCGACGAACGTGACGAGCCACATGCGCCGCACGAGCTTGCGCCACGGCGTGGCCGCGTGTTTCGCGCGGTCGCAGTCGCCCCGGCGATAACCGATCTCGGCGGTCTCCTCGGGCGTGACGCGCCGGTTCTGCTCCGGCGAGTTCGTGAATACGCAGAGGTAGAGCACCGTCCACATGAGGCTCACGATGCCGAGCAGGATGAACGCGTCGCGCCAGCCGCGAGTGGCCACTACCGCGAGCACGAGCGGCGGCGTGACGGCGCCGCCCAGGCGCGCGAAGCTGTGCGTGATGCCCTGCGCGAAACCGCGTTCGCCCACCGGCATCCAGTACGTGAAAGCGCGCGTCGCGGTGGGAAACGCCCCGCCCTCGCCGACGCCGAGCGCGAAGCGCAGCCCCACCAACATCGCCACGCTGCCGGCAAAGCCGGTGGCGAGCGTCGCCGCGCCCCAGATCAACGACAGCACGGTGAGTACGAGCTTGGGGCCGAGCTTGTCCGAGAGCCAGCCGCCGACGATCTGCATGACCGCGTACGGATAGGCGAACGCGGAAAACACGAGCCCGAGCTGCACCGCGCTCAGGCCCATTTCGTGGCGGATCAGCGGTCCCGCGACCGCGATGTTCACGCGGTCGATGTACGAGATGAAGTACATCAGACACATGACCGCGAGAATGATATGGCGCGTCTTGACGCGCTGCGCGTGCTGTTTCATGTCGTCGTCTCCTGAGTCTCTCTTTTTTGCCGGCTGGCCGGATGCGCGTAGGCGCGTGGGCGTGCATCAGCCCGAGGGCGGCGCCACCAGCTTCAGACGCTGGACCTTGCCCGACGGGCCACGCGGCAGTTCGCTCACGAAGCGGAACTCTCGCGGCGTCTTGTAGCGGCCCAGCTCGCGCAGGCAGTGCGCGCGCAGCTCCGCCGCATCGGGCGGGCCGTGCCAGTGGGCCTCGCGCGGCACCACGAACGCGACGATCTCCTGCCCGTAGGCGGGATCGGGCACGCCCACCGCCGCCGCGTCGAGCACGCCGGGATGGCGCAGCAGCGCCTCGTCGATCTCGCGCGGCGCGATGTTCTCGCCGCCCTTGATGATCAGTTCCTTCGAGCGGCCGTTGATGTAGAAGTAACCTTCGTCGTCGCGATAGCCCAGATCGCCGGTGCGCAGCCAGCCATCGGCGGTGAACGCTTTCGCGGTGTCCTCGCGGCGCTTGTAGTAGCCGCGCATGACCTGAGCGCCGCGCAGCACGATTTCGCCGCACTCGTTCGGCCCGCACTCGCGCCCGTCGCGGTCGATCACGCGCGCTTCGCTGCCCGAGGGCAGGCCGATGCTGCCGATCCTGCGCAGCGATACGTCGTACGGGTTGCTGAAAACGGGCGCGGCGGTCTCGGTCATCCCCATGGTCTCGATCACGCCGATGCCGAAGCGCGCCTCGAACGCGCGGTGATGGTCGGCCGGCAGCGCCGCGGACGCGCTGCGGCAGAACTTGAGCGCCGACAGGTCGAGCCCGTCCGGTTCATCGCCATTGAGGAGATAGGCGACGATCGTCGGCACCACATTGATCCACGTGCAGCCATAGCTGGCGGCGGCGCGCCAGAACGTGCGGGCCGAGAAGCGCGGCGTCAGCACGACCGAGCCCGCGTGCCAGAGCGGCGCGAGCAAGGTCACGACGAGACCGTTGATGTGATAGAGCGGCAGCGAAGCCAGCACGCGGTCATCGGCGGCGAGGCGGTGCTCGACGCTGATGTTGCGCGCGTTCGCGCACAGGTTCTCGTGACTCAGCAGCACGCCCTTCGGCGCACCGGTCGTACCCGACGTGTACATCAGGAGGGCGATGTCGGCGCCGGTGCAAGCGGGCCGGGCGTGGGTGTCCGCCGGCGCCGGATCGGCGCCCGCAACATCGGCGGCCGTCGTTTCGAGTGCCGGCAATACCGGCAGCGCGACCGCATCCGGTTCCGTCTGCACGAGCGCGATGTCGCGTGTCACGCCCTGCTCGCGCAGCACGGCGAGCGCCGCCGCGAGCGCGGCGCCGGTCTGCGCGCTCGCGAAAATCATCCGCGTATCCGAGTGTTCGACGATGTAGGCGAGCTGGGAGACCTGGCAAAGCAGATTGAGCGGATGCGCAATCAGTCCGCTGTACATCGCGCCGAGCAGGAGCGTGGCGGTCTGGACGCCGTTGCCCATCAGGACCGACACGACGTCGCCCGGCTTGAGGCCGGCGTCGCGAAAGCGGATCTCGAGCACCCGGCAATGCTCGAGCAACGCGCCGAAGGTGAGCGTCGCGCCGGTCTCGGTAACCTGGCCGGCGACCGCGTCCGCCTCTTCGTCGGGCGCCGCCAGCAGGAAGGGCTTGTCCGGGTACTGCACCGCGCGCGCTTCGATCAGCGCACGGATCGTCGCGGGCGCGCTCATTGACCGAACCTCCGGAAATAGTCGCCGAGCAACGCGTCGAGTTCGGGCACCTGCTCCGCGATCGGATACGCGATGCGCGTGATATTCAGGTACTGACGAAAGCCGAGATTGTCCGAAAAGTTGTTGCGCCCCCACGTTCCGCACCCCATCGAGAGCGAGAACGGCAGGCCGTTGTCGAAGTTGCCACCCGTCGCGAAGCAGTGCGCCTGGTTGACGATCACACGCGCCACCGGCAGCGTCGAGCCCAGCCTCACGGCTTCGTGCGGCTCGCCGGTGTGCAGGCCGACCGAGTGGCCCGCTCCCATGTACGCATAGAGGCTGCGCACGGTATCCGCGGCAGCGTCGAAATCGCGCGCGCGGTAGACCGTGAGCACGGGCGCGAGCTTCTCGCCCGAAAACGGATAGCTCGCCCCGAAGCCGCTTTCCTCAACCATCAGGAACGCGGGCTCGCGCGTCGCCACCTCGTCGAGGCCCGCGGTGCGCGCGATCTGCGTCGCGGATTTCGCGGTGCAGCGCGCGGACAGCTTGCCGTCGGTCCACATCGCGGCCTGCAACCGCGACTTTTGCCGGGCGTCGAGCAGCACGCCGCCGCAGGCGGCCAGCTCGCGCAGCATGGCGTCGTAGACCGCGTCCTCGATCACGACACTGTTCTCCGACGAGCAGCTCGTCGCGTAGTCGAAGGTCTTCGACGCGGCGATCTTGTGCGCCGCGTCGCGAAGGTTTGCCGTGCTCGTGACGAGCGACGCCACGTTGCCCGCGCCGACGCCAAACGCCGGCGTGCCGCTGGTGTAGGCCATCCGCACGTTCGCCTGCGAGCCGGTGGCGACCACGAGGTCGGCCTCACGCATCAGCGCGGCCGTGGCGGCCTTGTCCACCGGCGCGGACAGCATCTGCACGAGCGCCGGGTCGAGCCCCGCCTTCGCGAACTGCGCGTGGATGAAACCGATCAGCGTCTCGCACGCGCCATAGCCTTTCGGCGAGGGCGCGACGATGACCGCATTGCCGCATTTGAGCGCGTTGATGATCTTGTTGGCCGGCGTCGCGGCCGGATTGGTGGAGGGCGTGATCGCCGCCACCACCCCGACCGCGCGCGCGATCTCGACGATGCCCGTCGCCTCGTCCCGCGCGATCACGCCGCAGGTCTTCCTGCCGTGCAGGTCACGCAGCAGCCCGAGCGTCTTGCGGTAGTTCTTGCGGAACTTGTCTTCGACGTTGCCGAGGCCGGTGTCGCGCACCGCCTGCTCCGCGAGCTCGCGGTTTCGCGCGGGCTCCATGATCGCCCATGCCGCCGCGGCAGCGGCGGTATCGAGCGTTTGCTGCCCGGCGAACTCGAAGGCCTGCTGCGCGGCGCGCGCGCGCGCGACGAGCGCGGAGATCCGCTCGGCCGGCGCGTCGGATAGGCTCGCGCCGCCGCTCTCGACAATGGTGTCTTTCACATGCATCTACGGCACTCCCGATCGATGAATTGGCTGTACTGCCAATCTATTCATCGGTAAGCGCCCGCGAGTCCCGATTCCCGCGAAATCGGCGACAGACGGCGGCACAGACGAGGAACTTGCAATTTTCGGGACTTTCTCCAGTCCCGAAAATTGCGCGGTGAGATGCACAATGGCGCTACGCGGTAAACCGACCGCGATGAACACATGATGAACACATAGGGCAGGAGACAACGCGTGTCCACCTCGAACCAATCGAATGCGGCGGCGGTACGCGCGTTCCGCGTACTGGAAACGCTCGCCCTCGCGGGGCGCCCTTTGGCGATGACGGATCTGGTGCACGCGCTCGATCTGCCCAAGCAGACCGTGCACCGGATACTCGCGCAGCTTACCGACGCGTGGCTCGTCACGCGCGGCGCCAACGACAAGCTATACGAGTGTTCGGCGCGCGTGAGAATGATGGCGGTGAACGTGCTGATGCATGCGGGGCCGGCGGCCGCGCGGCATCTGCTGCTCGAGGAGCTTGTCGAAAAGATCGGCGAGACGTGCAACCTGACCATGCTCGCGGGAAATGACGTGGTGTACGTCGACCGCGTGGAGACCGAATGGCCGCTGCGCATGCATCTCCAGCCGGGCTCGCACGTGCCGCTGCACTGCTCGGCAAGCGGCAAGCTGCTGTTGAGCTTTCTGCCCAAGGAGCGCCGCGAGCGCGTGATCGAAACGCTGCCGCTGCGTGCCCATTCGGAGCGCACCATCACCGACCGCGACGTATTGCGCAAGGAACTGGCCGTGACGCGCCGCCGCCAGCTCGCGATCAACAATCAGGAGCATCTGCAGGGCTTGATCGCGATCGCCGTTCCGGTGATGCTGGACCGCAATCGCGCCTGCGCGGCGATCGCCGTCCAGGCGCCGGTCGGGCGCGTCGCGCTCGACGACCTGCTCGCGTTCGTGCCCGATCTGCGGCGGGCCGCGGCTGAAACCGCGAAGACGTTCCGCGAGTAAGGGCGCGCGGCGCGTCGGCGGCCTTGGCGCGTTGTTTGCTTCCGACGAAAGCCGTAGCGGGGAGACGCCGGACTCGCCACCAACGCGCGCGGCACTCACCCGCCACTATGGCAATGCACTCAACACACGAGCATGAAAGACCGAGCAACTATCGTATGCTGGCAACGCGGCAGAATTCTTCTCGTCGAACGTGGACGATCACGCTGGTCGTTGCCCGGCGGCACGATTCGACGTGACGAATCCCCCGCGGATGCCGCGAGACGCGAACTATCCGAGGAAACGACCCTCACGTTGGATGAGCTTGGCTATCTTTTCCAGTTCGGCGGCCTGAACAAGCGACATCACGTGTTTTTTACAATACTGCCGGACGATGCGCGGCCAGAACCTGCCAACGAAATCCTCAGATGCCGCTGGTTTCGTCTTCGCAAAATGTCGACGCTGATCACCAGCGTGCCGACGCGGGAAATCGTGAAGCTCCTGTTCGACTCTTCGTCGCCCGATGCGCGCTGAGGCGCCGCGCACGATCCGGCCGCCTGCATGTGCAGCGTTGCTCATTTTCATATACGCATTGATTGGTTGGATTCAGGCACTGGCGAATTTAACGTGAACGTCCGCGGCCCATGAGCCGACACCGGTTACGTTTCTCTTTTCCAGGAGCCTCGCATGAGCGCAGCCGCATTGCATGAAGTACAGCCGATCGACGTCAAACCGCTATCCGCACATATCGGCGCCGAGATTCACGGCATCGATCTGACGCGGAAACTGGCGCCGGGCCAGGTCGCGCAGATTCGTGCGGCGTTGCTGAAATGGCGTGTGGTGTTTTTCCGCGAGCAGTTTCTCACGCATGAGCAGCACATCGCGTTCGCCGCTCAATTCGGCGAACTGACGCTGGGGCATCCGGTGTTCGGACACGTCGAAGATCATCCCGAGGTCTATTCGATTTCGAAGTACCGCAAGGCGACGCGCTTCGAAGGTCAGGCGCTGTTGCGTCCATGGAGCGGCTGGCATACGGACGTGACCGCGGCGCTCAATCCGCCGTGGGCGTCGATTCTGCGGGGCGTCACCATCCCGCCGTATGGCGGCGACACGCAATGGACCAATCTGGCGATCGCCTACGAGAAGCTGTCGAAGCCGCTGCGGACTTTCGTCGACGGCTTGCGTGGCATTCATCGTTTCACGCCGCCGGCCGGCGCGACCGGCACCGACGCCTTTGTCAAAGCCGTCGAGCAGCGTACGCTCGTCACCGAACATCCGCTCGTCAGGGTTCATCCGGAAACAGGCGAACGGGTGCTCTACGTGAGTCCGAGTTTTCTGAAGTCGATCGTCGACGTGACGCCGCGCGAAAGCCAGGCGCTGCTCGAACTGTTATGGGAACACGCGACACGGCCCGAATTCACCGTGCGCTTCAAATGGGAAGCCGGCAGCGTCGCGTTCTGGGACAACCGCAGCACCGCGCACCTCGCGCCCACGGACATTTTCGATCTCGACTTCGATCGGCAGTTGTATCGCACGACGCTCGTCGGCGATGTGCCGGTGGGTCCCGACGGGCGGCAATCGGTGGCGATCGAAGGCTCGCCTGTCGGCGCGGCGGCTGCGGTTGCGCTGAATTGATGCGGCGGTGCGGATGCGGGGGGCGGGGCCGGTACATTCGTCGTCACGAGTGCCGGCTTGTTGGCAAAACGATCGGCGTTCGGCGCTTCGCCCGATAGCCGCGCCCGCGCGCGGACCTGAAGCAGCCGGCACCCGCTGGCCGGCCGCCGGTCATGCCGACGATCGCGTCGACGCGTTAGAGCCGTCCCGGACGTGGATCGGCGACGAAGCCATTGCGGTTGGGCATCACCACGAGCGGCAACGATGCGGCGTCGAGCCGCGTATCGGCGGGGACGATGCCGTTCTGGTTGAGCAGGAACGCGCTGAGCGCATATACGTCGTCGGCGGACAGCGATTCCGGTTCGTTGTACGGCATCGCGCGACGGATATAGTCGAACAGCGTCGTTGCATAAGGCCAGTAGCTCCCTACCGTGCGCTTCGGCTTCGCACTGGCGAGCGTGCCTCGGCCGCCGACCAGCGGATCGCCGAGACCGCCTTCGCCGAGCGCGCCGTGACACATCGCGCACTTCGCCGCAAAAAGACGCGCACCAGTGGCGACGTCGCCACTGCCCGCCGGCAGGCCCCGGCCATCCGGCGCGACGTCGATGTTCCAGGCGGCAAGCTCCCGCTCGCCGAGCGGTGTGCCGATGCCGTGGCCCGCTGCCGTGCTCCGGGCATCCGGCGCGATCGACGAACATGCGGCCAGCGCCGTCAACGCCAGTAAGGAGCCCAGCGCCACGCGCACGAGCATCTGCTGCGAGCGGCCGTCACGCATTGCGCACCTCGCCGCTCGCGTCGACGCGCCATGACTGGATCGCGTTGTAGTGGTACTGCGAGTTCAGGCCGCGCGCGGCGACGAGTTCCGCACGCGTCGGCTGCACGTAGCCGGTCGAATCGGTGGCGCGCGACAGAATCGCGGCGGCGCCGCCGTCCCACTGCCAATCCGCGTGAAAACGCGTGAGCGCGCGATCGTGAATCACGCCGTCGAGGCGCGCGAGCCGCCAGCTCGCGCCGCCGTCGGTCGACACTTCGACCTTGCGGATCGTCCCGCGCCCCGACCATGCGAGCCCGGTGATCGGATAGTAGCCGTGCGTGGTGAGGCGATGCCCCGGCGACGGCCGCGTGATCACCGACTTCGCATCCATCTCGAACACGAATTGTCGCGCGCTGCCGTTGGCGAGCAGACTCGTGTATTTCGAGGTTTCCTCGCGCGTTTGCAACGGCGCGTCGACGACCTTGAGCCGACGCAACCACTTGACGTTCGTATTGCCCTCGAAGCCCGGCACGATCAGACGCAACGGATAACCGTTCTCCGGACGCAAGCGTTCGCCGTTCTGCGCATATACGACGAGCGCGCGCTCGAGTATCCGCTCGAGCGGCAAGCTGCGCGTCATCGCCGCCGCGTCGGCACCCTCGGCCAGCAGCCAGCCGTTCGCCGCATCGATCGGCTTCAGGAGACCGCCCACTTCGTCGAGCAACGTCGACAGCCGCACGCCGGTCCATTCGCAGCACGACAGCAGACCATGCGTGAGTTGTACCGGCAAGCCGCTCGGACCATTCCATTCGCTGCCGGTATTGCCGGAACATTCGAGAAAATGAATGCGCGATTCGGACGGCAGGCGCAGCAGGTCGTCCATCGTGAACAGCTTCGGCGTTCGTACGAAGCCGTGAATCGCCAATCGATGCTGATCGGGATGAATGTCCGGCACGCCGCCATGATGGCGCTCGTAAGTCAGACCGTTAGGCGTGAGCGTGCCGTGCAGATCGGCCAGCGGCGTCATCGACGAAGCCGCGCCGGGCAACGGCCACGCGCGTGCGCTACGCCGCACGACATCTGCTTCGTACGGCGACGGCACCCCATACGGATGGTCGAGTATCGGCGCACCCGGCACGCGACTCGACGGTGCGATCTCCAGTGGCTTGAGCAGCTCGGCGGCCGTCGCGGCTTGCGATGCGACGAGACTGCCCGCGGCGAGCCGGCCAAGCAGCCGCCGGCGCATGCGCGAAGAAGGCGAAGCCAACGCGAACCGCTGCAAATCCATGTCGCGCCTCATCTAGCGCACCCGAACCGCGGGTCGCCGCAAGCCCAGGTTTTCGCGCAACGTGCGGCCCTCGTACTCTTCGCGGAACAGGCCGCGCTGGCGCAATTCGGGCAGCACGAGTTCGACGAAATCGGTGAGGCCGTCCGGCAACACCGGTGGCATCACGTTGAAACCGTCGGCGCCGTAATGCACGAAACGCTCTTCGAGTTGATCGACGATTTGCGCGGGCGTGCCGACCAGTTGCCAGTGACCGCGCGCGCCCGCCACCCGCAGATAAAGCTGCCGGATCGTCAGATTTTCGCGGCGCGCCAGTTCGAGCGTCAGCCATTGCCGGCTCTTGCTCGCATTGGTGTCCGGCAGCGGCGGAATCGGGCCATCGAGCGGATAGGCGGACAGATCGAAGCCGCCAGTCAACCCGGAGACCAGCGCGAGTCCGACCGCGGGATCGACGAGCGACTGCAACTCGTCGAATTTCTCGCGCGCCTCGCTCTCGCTGCGGCCGACAATCGGCAGAACCCCCGGCATGATCTTCAGATCGTCCGGGCGACGGCCATGAGTTTCGAGGCGCCCCTTCACATCGGCGTAGAAATCCACCGCGTCCTGCAAGGTTTGCTGCGCCGTAAAGATGACCTCGGCCGTTCTCGCCGCGAGATCGCGGCCCGCTTCGGACGATCCCGCCTGAACCACGACCGGATGTCCCTGCGGAGCGCGCGCGACGTTCAACGGCCCCTTCACCTGAAAGAAGCGTCCCTTGTGATCCAGCACGTGGCGCTTCGCCGGCTCGAAGAAGCGCCCCGCGGCCTTGTCGCGCACGAATGCATCGTCATCCCAACTGTCCCACAGCCCCGTGGTGACCGCCGCGAACTCGGCGGCCCGTTCGTAGCGTTCGGCGTGATCGAAATGCGTGTCGCGGTTGAAGTTCTTCGCTTCGTGCTCGCTCGACGACGTGACGAGATTCCAGCCCGCGCGTCCGCCGCTGATGTGATCGAGCGACGCGAATTTGCGGGCAATGTGATACGGCTCGTTGAAGCTCGTCGATGCGGTGCCGACGAGCCCGATTCGTTCAGTCACCGCCGCGAGCGCCGACAACAGCGTAATGGGCTCGAACTGCGCGACGTAGCTGTGCGCGGTGCGGCTCAGAAAGTCGACGTTGTCGCCGCGTGTGCCCACGCCGTCGGCCAGAAAGACGAGATCGAACTTCGCGGCCTCGGCTGCCTGCGCGAGCTGCACGTAGTGGCGGAAATTCACGCCGGCGTCCGCCTGTGCCCGAGGATGCCGCCATGCGGCAATGTGATGTCCGGCGGGATAAAGGAAAGCGCCGAGGCGCAGGTGTCCGTTGCGTCTGCTCATGAGCGTGTCACGAATTCAATTCAATGGGACCGACGTGAAATGCGCTGACGTTAGCGGGCACTGAGGCGAACCGCAACCAAGCAAAGCTCATAACGTTATGAGCAATGACCAGCGAGGAAACGGGCCACGCGAACCGGGCGCATGACGTCGCCGATCGCGATCGGCACGCAAATGACAACCGCCGATAACGATTCGACGATTCGTTATTGGAGCGCGCGGCCGCGCCTTTCTATACTCGATTGCGCTTTGCACCTGGCGTGCGCGGCCCCCTCGTTCCACCACGGAAACCATGCGCTATTTCAAGCTCCTGAAATCCCTTGCGGTATGCGCCGCGCTGACCACTGCCACGCTTCACGCGCATGCCGACAAGCTCTCCGTCATTCGCATCGGCGTCGCGCAGCAAGGCGCGGGCGATCCGCCCACGTTCGGCGGCTCGCCCGCCGCGACCGTGCAGTTGCAGCAGTTGCTCGAAAAAGAATTCGCGGCGGATGGCATCAAGGTGCAGTGGCTCTTCTTCAAAGGCGCGGGTCCCGCCGTGAACGAAGCGATCGCCGACAAGTCGCTCGATTTCGCGTTTCAAGGCGACCTGCCGTCGGTACTCGCTCGCGCCAATGGTTTGAAGACGCATATCCTGCTCGAATCCGGTGTTCGGGTCGGCATCAAGATTGCCGTGCCGCCGGATTCCGACGTCCATACGATCAAGGACCTCAAGGGGCGTCGCGTCGCTCTCTTTCGCGGCACCAATCTGCAGCTCGTCGCCGATAATGCGCTCGCCGCGAACCAGCTCGACGAACGCGACCTGCGCGTGATCAATCTCGATACCGCCAGCGCGCTCGCGGCGCTGGCCTCGAAAGGCATCGACGCGTCGGTCAACGATTACCACGTATACAAGCTGCGCGACGAAGGTCTGGCCAAAGTCGTCTACGAGTCCCAGACCGATGGCCCGCAATTCACGCGGCAATCCCATCTGCTCGTGCTCGACGATTTCGAACAGGCTCATCCGGATGTCGTGCAGCGCGTCGTCAACGCATTCGTCAAGGGCGCGCAGTGGTCGTCCGACGAAAACAACCGCGATGCGCTGTTCAGGCTGTGGGCGAAAAGCGGCGTGAGCTATGCATCGTGGCAGGCCGAATTCGCACACCAAACGCTCAAGGACCGTAACTCGCCGCTGATCGATCCGTTCATCGTCGCGCGCTACAAGGCAGTCGCCCAGGATGCGCTGAAGCTGAAGCTGATTCGCCAGCCCGTCGAAGTCGATACGTGGTTCGAGCCGCGTTATCTGGACAACGCGTTGCACGCGCAAAAACTCGACCATTACTGGACACGCTACGACGCGGCCGGCAAGCCGCTCAGCTAACGGGATGGGTCCACGATGAGCGATACAGCGATCCCTCTCGCCACGGCCGCCGGCGGCAGTGCCGGCCGTCGACGCACCACGCGCGCGTGGCTGCGCGGCGCCGCCTGGCGCGTGGCGCCGTGGCTGTTGCCGGCGATACTGCTCGCGCTCTGGACGATCGGCAGCGCGCGCGGCTGGATCGCGCCGCAGATCCTGCCGCCGCCCGCGCGCGTCTACGAGACGTTCATGGAACTCGCGCGCAGCGGCGATCTCGCGCGTCACACGCTGATCAGCCTGCAGCGGGTGCTGTGCGGTTTCGGCATCGGCACGCTGCTCGGCTTCGCGCTCGGCGCGGCGCTCGGTCTGTCGCGCACGCTCGAAGCCTATGTGCTGCCGAGCTTCAACGCCGTCGTGCAGATCCCCGTGCTGGGCTGGCTGCCGTTTCTGCTGCTGCTCGTCGGCGTGGGCGAGCCGCTCAAGTACATCCTGATCGCGCACGCCGCGCTCGTGCCCGTCACGCTGAGTACGTTGCAGGGTTTCCGCCAGGCGCCCCACACGCTCGACGAAGTCGCGCGCGGCTATGGCTATAGCCGATGGCAGCGGATCGTCCACGTGGTGTTGCCCGCCGCGGTGCCGACGCTCGCGACCGGCGTGCGGCTCGCGTTCACGAAGGCGTGGCTTGCGCTCGTCGTCGTCGAACTGGTCGCGTCGTCGGAAGGACTCGGCTATCTGATCGTCTATGGACGGCAGCTATTTCAGCTCGATCTGGTGATGGCGGCCGTCGTCGTGGTCGGCGCGATCGGCTTTATCGTCAACCGTCTGCTCGATTCGCTCGAAGCGCGTCTGCGGCGCGGCCGGCCGTCCGCGTTCCGTGAATGATGCCGCGGCAAGACAAAAGCAAAGGAACCCCATGCGCTTTCTTTCTACCCAGCGCGTGCCGCGCGGCCTGAACCGTTCGCTACGCGAGGGCCCGCCGCCATGCGACTGCGCGGCGCCGCCCCGGCAGCCGCGCAAGCAGGCGAAAGCCGTCGCCACCCGGCGCCGCATCGCATGGCGCGGCGTGCTGTTGCCCGCTGTCGCGCTCGTGCTGTGGTCGGTCGTCGCGGCGCTCCATCTCGTGAAAAGCGGCCTGCTGGTGAGCCCGCTCGCGGTTCTGCAAACCGGCTGGCAGCAAACGGCGAGCGGCGCATTGGCGCGTGCGCTGTCCGCTTCGCTCGCGCGCGAAGCGAGCGGCTTTGTCATCGGCACGCTGGGCGGCCTGCTGCTAGGCAGCCTGCTGGGTTTCTCGCGCATTGCCCGGCGCATGGTGGGGCCGAGCTTCGACACGTTCAAGCAGATTTCGCTGTTCGCGTGGATACCGCTGATTTCGGTGTGGTTCGGACTCGGCGATGCGGCCAAGGTGGTGTTTCTGTCGCTGGCAGCGTTGCTGCCGGTGACCGCGCACACCTGCGACGGCATCCACGCGGTGCCGCGCAGCTATATCGAAGTGGCCCGCGCGTTTCGCTATTCGCGGCTGCAACTGGCCGTCCATGTGATTCTGCCCGCCGCGTTGCCGTCGATTTTCACGGGCCTCTATCTGGCGCTGATCTATTCGTGGCTCGCGACGCTCGGCGCCGAATATCTGCTGGTATCGGGGAGCGGCATCGGCAATCTGCTGATCGACGGCAGCGAGCAGTTCCGCATGGACCTCGTGCTGTTCGGCATCATCGTCGTGGGTTTGACTGGCTGGGCGCTCAATGCGCTGGCGCGCCGCGCCGAGCGGGCTCTTTTCGCGCGGCGCCCATTCGGCGCGCCGTGATGCCGGCGCACACGCGTGCGCCCATTTCTACAGGATCATTCTCATGACCGCCGCGGTATCCGAAGCTCTCGACATCCGTCACGTGCGCAAGCGCTACGTCCAGCATGGCGCGGCGCTCGACGTGCTCGACGACATCACGCTGGGCGTGCGCCCCGGCGAATTCATCAGCGTGCTCGGCGCGAGCGGCTGCGGCAAGTCGACGTTGCTGCGCCTGATCGCCGGTCTCGATACCGACTACAGCGGCGACATCCTCGTTGCCGGCGAACAGGTGCGCGACACGTCCTTGCAACGCGGCATCGTGTTTCAGGACCATCGGCTGTTCCCGTGGCTCACCGCTTCGCAGAACATCCTGGCGGCGCTGCGCAATGCGCCGTTGAGCGCGAAGCAGAAACGCGATGCGGTAGCGGAACACATTGCGCTCGTCGGCCTGACGGGCTTCGAGAATGCGTATCCGCACCAGTTGTCGGGCGGCATGGCGCAGCGCGTGGCGATCGCGCGCGGGCTGGTCAACCGTCCGCGCGTGCTGCTGCTCGACGAACCGTTCGGCGCGCTCGACGCGCTCACACGCAGCCGGCTGCAAAACGAATTGCAACGCATCTGGCAGCAGGAGCGCATCACGATGATTCTCGTCACGCACGACGTGGACGAGGCCATCTATCTCGGCGATCGTGTCGTGACGATGGCGCCGCGTCCGGGCCGCATCCGGCGCATCGTCGAGGTCGCGTTGCCGCGCCCGCGCGAGCGCGGCGACCCGGGCTTCATCCGTTTGCGCGACGAGATCGTGGCCGACTTCGGCGAGCCCGGCACGCTGCCGCACGATGGTGATGGCGGCTTGCCGCATGCAGGGGCTAGTCATCCGCCGATTACCGAATGGCGGCTCGCGTGGTGACGCGCGCGGCCCGCCTCACAACCAGCGGCATGCTACGGAGCAGACGATGAGCAACAGCAAACGGCAAATCAAGCTCGGCGCGTTTCTGATGGAAACCGGCCACCATATCGCCGCGTGGCGGCATCCCGACACGCATGCGAGCGGCGGACTCGATTTCCAGCATTACGCGCAACTCGCGCAGATCGCGGAGCGCGCCAAATTCGACACGATCTTCTTCGCCGACAGCGTCAGCGTGCGCGATACCCACCTGCCCTCGCTGTCGCGCACCGCGCGCGCGGACCACTTCGAGCCGCTAACGCTGCTGTCGGCGCTGTCGGTGGTCACGCGCAACATCGGGCTGATCGCGACGGTGTCGACCACCTTCAACGAACCGTACAATCTGGCGCGCAAGTTCGCGTCGCTCGATCATCTGAGCGGCGGCCGTTCGGGCTGGAATCTCGTCACGTCGAGCACGGAGTCCGAGGCGCTGAACTTCAGCTTCGACCGGCATCCCGAGCATGGCGAACGGTATGAGCGCGCGAAGGAGTTCCATGACGTCGTCGCGGGCCTGTGGGATAGCTGGGAAGACGACGCGTTTCTGCGCGACAAGGAAAGCGGCGTGTATTTCGATCCTGACAAGCTGCACGTGCTCAACCATCGCGGCAAGCATTTCAGGGTGCGCGGGCCGCTGAACGTCGCGCGTTCGCCGCAGGGCTGGCCGGTCGTCGTGCAGGCGGGCGCGTCGGAGGCCGGCAAGGAACTCGCCGCGCAGACCGCGGAAGTCGTGTTCGTCGCGCATCAGACGCTCGACGAAGCGCAGGCGTTCTATCGCGACCTCAAGGGCAGGCTCGCGCGCTATGGCCGTCAGCCGGATCATCTGAAGATCATGCCGGGCATTTTTCCGGTAATCGGCCGGACCGAAGAAGAAGCGCGCGCGAAATTCGCCGCGCTCCAGGAACTGATTCATCCGACCGTGGGCCTGTCGCTGCTCTCCAATATGGCGGGCGGCGTCGATCTGTCGAGCTATCCCGTGGACGGACCGTTTCCGGATCTGCCGGAAACCAATGGCGGCAAGAGCCGGCAGCGTCTGCTGCTCGATCTCGCGCGGCGCGAAAACCTGACTATCCGCGATCTGTATCTGCGTATCGCGGGCGCGCGCGGACACCAGCAGGTCATCGGCACGCCGCAAAGCATCGCGGATCAATTGCAGCAATGGTTCGAGGAAGACGGCGCGGACGGTTTCAATATCATGTCGCCGTGGCTGCCCGGCGGTCTCGGCGAATTCGCCGAACTGGTGGTGCCGGAATTGCAGCGGCGCGGACTGTTCCGCACGGAATACGAAGGGCGCACGCTGCGTGAAAATCTCGGCCTGCCGCGGCCGGTGAATCGCCATGTTCTCGCGCGAGCGGAACGCGCGGCAGTGGCTGCCCAGTAGATTCCCCACGGTCCGGATATACCCACGGTCCGCGCCGTATCCGCTCCGCTCGCGGACCGTCGGTATCGAAACAGACCGCCTGCCTATCCCTGTTGCCCCGCGCATCGCGGAATCGGCCGCGAGGTGATCGCCGGCGATCACCGTCGCCATAAGCCGACATCCCATTTAATGTTTTTTGCTTTGATGACAATGATTCTCATTTCCAGTAATATCCGATCACTTCCCGCTTGTGCCCGATTTGCGCCCGATTCCGTCTATGCGGTCCGATCCGTCTCCTCCCATGGCAGCAGGCATGTATGCGGCACATCACCGCTGGCTGGTCGGCTGGCTGACCCGCCGCGTGCGTGATGCCGCCGATGCCGCCGACCTTGCGCACGACACCTTCCTGCGCGTCATTTGCCGCGCGGCGTCCGACCTGCACGCGGTGCAGGAGCCGCGCGCCTATCTGACCTCGATCGCCAAAGGGCTGGTCGTCGATCACTGGCGCCGCCGCGATATCGAACAGGCGTGGCTGGATGTGCTCGCGCAGATGCCCGAGCCGCAGGTGCCGTCGCCGGAAGTGCGGATGATCGTGCTGGAAACGCTGGTGCGCATCGACGCGGTACTCGACGGACTCGCCCCGGCGATGCGCTCCGCGCTGCTGTGGGCGCGGCTCGACGGCGCGACGGTGCCGGAGATCGCGACGCGCCTCGGCGTCTCGGTCGCGACCGCCGAGCGTTATCTCGCCAAGGCGCTGCGTCATTGTTACGACCAGGTCTACGCGAGTTGAGCCCATCGCGTCCGCCGCCCGCCCCTCCCCGCTGATGAACGACGACATAGATTCCGCCATAGTCGACGCCGCGATCGCCTGGTCGGTGCGCCTGCAGTTCAATCGCGCCGGCCCGGATCAGACCGCGGCGTTCGAGCGCTGGCGCGCCGAGCGGCCCGAACACGAAGCCGCGTGGCAACGCGTGGCGGCGCTCGGCGAGCCGTTCAGCAAGGTGCCGTCGAAGCTGGCGCTCGACACGCTCGGCGAAGCCGCGCGCCGCAACCGCAGCCGGGGGCAGCGCCGCAAGGCGCTGAAGGCGCTCGGCTGGTTCGGCGCGGCGGGGCTGGCCGGCTGGTTCGCGAGCGAAAGCGCGCCGTGGCAACGCGCGACGGCCGACTACGCGAGCGCGACCGGCGAGCGCAAGACCGTGCGGCTCAGCGACGGCACCACGCTCGTGCTCAATACGGATACCGCGCTGAACGTGCGCCTCGACGACACCCGGCGCGTGATCGAGCTGCTGCGCGGCGAAATCTACGTGCGCACCGGCCACGACGCCGGCGTCGCCGTAAAAAGGCCGTTCTACGTGCAGACCGGCTTCGGGCAGTTGCAGGCGCTCGGCACCGAGTTCGCGGTGCGGCTCGATCCGGCGAGCGCGCGGGTCGGCGTCGATCAGGGCGCGGTCGAGATCGCGCCGCCGGACGGCCCGCGCGTCATCGCGCGCGCGGGGGATGTGTATCAGTTCGACCGCACGCGCGCGTATCGCGTCGACATGCCCGCGTCCGCGGCGTCCGACTGGCTCGACGGCGTGATCGTCGCGCACGAGATGCCGCTCGAGCGCTTCCTCGCCGAGCTGTCGCGCTACCGCACCGGCGTGCTGCGTTGCGACCCGGCGATCGCGTCGCTGCCGGTTTCGGGCGCGTTCCAGACCGCCGATACCGATCGCACGCTCGCCTTCCTCGCCGACCACCTGCATCTGTCGCTGACATTCCGCACCCGCTACTGGGTCACGCTGCACGCGGCCGGCGCGTCGTAAAAATTTTTTTCGCGAAACATGAGGGGATTTCGCTTCTCGTCCGGCAATAGGGGAAAGCAGCCTGATGGCTCGACTCAACCCATTGTCCGACGAGGAAGACCAACGTGAATCCCAGCCGTACTCCGCGCCATTCCGCTCCACGCGCCGATGCAGGCCGGCGTGGACGCGCCGCCCAGCGCGCGCGCCGCGCGCTCGTGCCGACCCTGCTCGCGCTCGGCATCGCGACCGTATCGTCCACGCCGCAGGCGCAAGGCGCCGCGCCGGCCGACGTCGCCGCGACCCGTTCGTTCGACATCGCGACCGGCAGCGTCGACACCGCGCTCGATGCATTCGCCCGCCGCGCAGGCGTCAGCGTGTCGTACGATGCCGCCGACGTACGCGGCAAGGTCACCCAGGGCGTGCACGGCACCTATGCGCCCGCGGCAGCGCTGCAACGTTTGCTCGACGGCACCGGACTCACCGCCGTGGCGAAAATGGACGGCGCCTGGGTCGTGCAACCCGCGCCGGCGGCGGCATCCACGCCGACCGGCGCCGCGGCGACCACCCTGCCGCCGATCAAGGTCGCCTCGACGCGCGAGCGCGAAACGGCCACCGGGCCGTTTGCCGGCTACGCGGCCACGCGCAGCGCAACCGCCACCAAAACCGATACGTCGCTGCTCGAAACGCCACAGGCCATCTCCGTGATCGGCCGCAACCAGATGCAGGAGCAGGGCACGCTCAGTCTCGTCGACGCCGTCAGGTACACGCCCGGCGTGCAGGCCGGCACCGATCCGGTCGACAACCGTTTCGACTCGCTGCGTATCCGCGGTTTCGAGCCGACGCTGTTTCTCGACGGCATGCTTTTGCCGTATGGCGCGAGTCTCTATGGGCGGCCGAAGGTCGATCCGTTCATGCTCGAGCGCATCGAGATTCTGCGCGGACCGTCGTCGTCGCTGTATGGATCGATTCCGCCTGGGGGCCTCGTCAACTTCGTCAGCCTGCGCCCACCCGAGGAAGCCGTGCATACCGTGCAGCTCCAGGCCAACACGTTCGGCCGCTATGAAGGCGCGTTCGACGTCGGCGGTCCGCTCGACAAGGACGGTACCGTGCTCTACCGCTTGACCGCGCTCGGCTTCGACGGCGGCACGCAGATCGATCACACGAAGGAAAGCCGTGTGCTCGTCGCGCCTTCGATCACGCTGCGCCCCGACCGCGACACGAGCCTGACTTTTTCCGCGCTCTATCAACGCGACAACGGCGAGCCGCAGATCCAGTTCCTGCCCGCGCAGGGCACCCTGCTGGGCAATCCGAACGGCACTGTTCCGTACGGCAAATACGTCGGTGAACCGGGCGTCGACGAATACTCGCGCACGCAGGCATGGCTCGGCTACGAATTCGAGCATCGCTTCAATCAGACGTGGAAGGTCAGTCAGAAACTGCGTTACGCGTACCTCGACACGAACCTGTTCGCGGTGGCCGGCGCGGGCCTGCAAGCCGATCTGCGCACGCTGAACCGGCAGGTACTGTCCGCCCCCGAACACGCGGAAAACTTCACGCTCGACAATCAGGCGCAGGCGCAATTCCAGACCGGCGCGATCGCGCACACCGTGCTGGTCGGCCTCGACTACCGCTGGCAATCGAGCCGTATCGCGCTCGGCTACGGCTCCGCGCCGTCGATCGATCTGTTCGACACCGTCTATGGCGCGTCGATCGTGCATCCGCCCGTCGCGCAGAGCACGTCGCAGATCCAGAACCAGGTCGGCCTCTATCTGCAGGACCAGCTTGCGTTCGAGCGCTGGCGCCTGACCTTGAGCGGGCGTCACGACTGGGTCGATACGTCGACCACCAATCGCCTCGCGAACACCACCGCGACGCAGAACGACAGCGCGTTTTCCGGCCGGGTCGGATTGAGCTATGTATTCGACGCGGGCATCGCGCCGTACATCGCGTACGCACGGTCGTTCCAGCCCACCATCGGCACGTCGTTCAACGGCACGCCGTTCCAGTCGACCACCGGCACGCAGTACGAAGCCGGCATCAAGTACCAGCCCGCGCACGCGGCGATCTCCGCGAACGCCGCCGCGTTCACGCTGACGCAAAGCAACGCGCTGACGGTCGATCCCGCGCATCCGCAATTCCAGACGCAGTCGGGCAAGGTGCGCTCGCAGGGCTTCGAGCTCGAAGCGAACGCCGAAGTCGCCGAAGGCCTGAAGGTGATCGCGTCGTACACGTATACCGACGCAACGGTTATCCAGAGCAACGGCTCGGACCTCGACAAGCGCGTGATCGTCGTGCCCCGCAATCAGGCCTCGCTGTGGGCCGACTATACGGTGCCGCGCGGTCCGCTACGCACGTTCAACGTCGGGCTCGGGGTACGCTATTTCGGTCAGACGTACGGCAATTCGGCCAACACGGTCAGCATTCCGTCGAACACGCTGGTCGATCTCGCGCTCGGCTATGAACTGGGGCAACTGAATCCGAAGCTCGACGGCGTGCGCTTTTCGCTGAACGTGAACAACCTGTTCAATCGCCGCTACGTGGCGACCTGCACGAGTCTGAACGCGTGCTACTACGGCACGAGCCGCGTCGCGCTGGCGACGCTGCGCTACGACTGGTAAGCCGATGAGCCATTTGCACTTCCAGGTCTGGTACCGGATTCATCGCTGGACCAGTCTCGTCTGCACGCTGTCGCTGCTGTTGCTGTGCGTGACCGGCGCGCCGCTGATCCTGAAGGACGAGATCGGCGTATGGAGCGGCACGACCGTCGAGCCGCCCGCGCTGCCCGGCGTGACGACGCGCGCGAGCATCGACGCAATGGTCGACGACGCGCGGCGGCGCCGTCCCGGCGACGTGGTGCGCTACGTGTCGCAAAGCGACGATTCGCCGGCCTGGTTCGTGTCGCTCGGCACACGGGCGGACTCGAACGACGCGACCGCGGTCTACAAGTACGACGCGCGCACCGGCCTGCTGATTCACGACATCGAACAGCGCAGCGGCGCGATGTACCTGATCCGCAAACTTCACGTGGATCTGTTCGCGGGTCTGCCGGGTACGCTGTTCATCGGCGCGATGGGGTTCATGTTCGTCGTGTCGGTCGTATCCGGCATCGTCGTGTACGGCGTCTTCATGCGGCGGCTGCCGTTCGGGACCGTGCGTCGCGATCGCGCGCCACGGCTCAAATGGCTCGATCTGCACAATCTGGCCGGCATCGCGACGGCCGCGTGGCTCTGCGTGGTGGGTCTGACGGGCACGATCAACACGTTGGCGATTCCGTTGCTGGGCCACTGGCAATCGACCGAACTGGCGGCGATGACCGCGCCCTGGCGTGGTCAGCCGCCCGTCGCGGCGCCGCCGCGTGGCGCGCAGCAGGCGCTCGACACCGCGATGCGGGCGGTCCCCGGCATGCAGGTCGCCTTCGTCGGCTATCCGGGCAGCCGCTTCTCGACGCCGCATCACTACATGGTGTTTCTGCGCGGCGATACGACGCTGACTTCGCGTCTGTTGCAGCCGGTGATGGTCGATGCGCAGACCGGCGCGCTATCGGCGACCGCCCGCCTGCCGTGGTATCTGACGGCGATCCTGATCGCGCAGCCGCTGCATTTCGGCGACTACGGCGGATTCCCGCTGAAGGTGCTGTGGATCCTGCTGGATCTGGTCGCGATCGCGGTGCTCGTCAGCGGACTGTGTCTGTGGTGGAAGCGGCGCGATGCGGTGCGCGCGCGCATCGACGCGCTCCGGTTGCAGGCTGCGCCTTCCGCTGTCACGACTCACGAGGCGACTGCCGATGACTAGAACGAACCTGCGCGTGTGGCTGATGCCGGTGGTCATCAACGTGGCGATTCTGGCGGGATTGGCGCTGGCATTGTTGATCGATGCCGACACGGCGCGCGCGTTTGCGTGGGTGCTGCTCGCGATTCCCGTTGGTGTGATCGGGTATGGGTGCTTCAGGAAGGAGCGGCCGCGCGCGCATCGACGCGGTTGATATTCTGCTGCCGGGTACTACTGCAACCCGCATCAAACCGCGCGCGGAATATGCCGCCGCACGAGCGCGAGCGCAACGAGCACGATCGCCATCGCGGCAGCCAGCATCAGAAGGTACGACGATGCACCGCCCGCGGTAATGACCGCCGCCCCTGCAAAGGCACTGACGATGGAACCCACCCGTCCGAAGGAAAAAGCCGACGCGGTGCCCGTCGCGCGCACGCCGGTCGGATAGACGTGCGCGCAAAGCGCCACCATCGCCACCTGTACCGCATTGACGAACAGCCCGTGTGCGAATAATCCGGCCATCGTCACCGTCACGTGCTGCACGAGATTCACGGTCATCAGTAACGACACACTGACGGCCGCGCCCACGCAGCACAGGATCAACGGCACACGAGAGCCGAATCGCGTAATGACCAGCGCGCATGCGAGTGCACCGAGCGCGCCGCCGAGGTTATACAGGGTCAATCCATAACCCGCCTGCTGTACCGACAGGCCCTCGTTGGCCAACATCGTCGGCAGCCAGCTAAAGGCCGCATAGACGGCCAGCAGGCACATGAAGAAGGCGCACCAGATAGCGAGCGTATCCGCCGCGCGGCCGTCCTTGAAGAGCGCCGTGAATCCAAGATGCCGCTCGGCGCCCTGCTCGCGGGCATCGACGAATTGCACGTCACCCCGTACGTGTCGTGCCATGCGGCCGAGCAGCTTCGTCAGCTCGCCCCAGCGGCGCGGACGGCGCGAAAGGAAACGCGGCGACTCCGGCAGCACCAGCATCAGCACGATCGCCAGAACGAGCGGCAAGGCTCCGCCGGTAAAGAACAGCGTGCGCCAACCATGCGTGCCGAGGATCACGCTGGAGAACAGTCCAGCGAACATCCCGCCCAGCGGTATGCAGAGAATCGTGATCGTGATGGCGACCGTGCGAAACCTGGCCGGTGTGTATTCCGCGGTCAATGTCGCGCAGGTCGGCACCGCGCCGCCGATGCCAAGTCCCGCCACGAAGCGCAGCAGCGCAATGACCGCGACGTTCGGGGCAAAGCCGATTGCGCCGGTTGCAATGCCGAATACGAGCACGCTGCCGATGACCGCCCAGCGCCGCCCGAAGCGGTCCGCGATCAATCCGGCGCATGCACTTCCAATGCCCATGCCCGCGAGTCCTGCGGCAACCACCGGTGCAAACGCGTTGCGCGAAATACCCCATTCCTTGATCAGCACGGGAATGGCAAAGCCGATCATCTGCGTGTCGCACCCGTCGAAGATGACCGCGAGAGCAGCCAGCAGAACGATAAGCTTCTGAAACCGGGTGAACGGACCATCGTCGAGCAGCGCCCCGATATCCACGGTTGCGCCGGCGCCCTGTCTGCCGATTCTGTCATCGAGCGCGGTGAGCGCGTCTTCGCCCAAACCGGCGGGTGTGATAAAGCCAGCCATCCTGTGTCTCCTCTTCGTGCCTCGGTCGGGCATCTCAGGTGTTCAGATTATTTTTTGAGGAGCTTCCCCGTTTTTCGGGTGCTCCCGGCGGTTTCACACCGGCGTCAACACGAAATCGAACCGCGATCGCCAGATCGTCTCGCCGCCGTCGACGCGTTCGAACGGCGCCACCAGCGTCTGCTTGACGCCGAATACGGCATCGCGCGCGATGTAGGTGTCGTCGCCGACGAAGGTGTGGGTGACGACCTTCTGGAAGCCCTCGGCCATCACCATGAAGTGCATGTGCGCAGGTCGATACGGACCGCGGCCAAGCGCGTCGAGCATCATGCCGACCGGGCCATCGTGCGGAATCGGATAGGACACCGGCTTGATGCCGACGAAGCTGTAACGGCCGTCCTCGCCGGTCGTGAAAACACCCCGGTTGTTCCACTCAGGCTGGATGCCGGGCTGCTGCACGTCATAAAACCCATCGGCGTTGTCGGACCACACGTCAATGCACGCGCCGGTGACCGGATTGCCCCGCAGGTCGACGACACGGCCTTCGAACAGGCAGCTCTCGCCCTTCCCGTCGAACGAAATGCGCGCGCCCATTTCGCGCGCGGGCGCGCCGGCCACATGGAACGGCCCCATCACCGTGTTCTCGGTCGCGGCCGGCGGACGGCGATTGTTGATCGCATCCACCAGCATCGACACCCCGAGCGTGTCGCTCAGCAGAATGAACTCCTGGCGCTCCTCGCTGCAGATCTGGCCGGTGCGTGTCAGGAAATCGATTGCGAATTCCCATTCCTGCTGGGTGAGACGAACGTCCTTCACGAACGCATGAAGATGAGCCACCAGAGAAGTCATGACTTCCTTCAGCCGGGGAGTGACGTCCGGCCCCATACGCGAATTGACGGCCTCTACCGAACCTGCTTCGTTGAAATACTGGGACATGATCATTTCCGTTGGTGAACGATTCCTAAGTCAGTGCCATCACTCGCATCACGCAGGCCGCGCGCCTTCCCAGGCGCGCTGCAACAGCGCGCGAACGGCGTCCCGCTCGACCGGGCGCGGATTCCAGTACGGGTTTTCCACCGCCAGATCGGCGGCGAGGTCGAGTTGCGATTCCTCGAGTCCAAGATCACGCAGCGCGAGCGGCGCGCCGAGAGAACCGGCGAAATCGTGCAGCGCCTCGCCGATCGGGCCGCCGAACAGGTCGGCCAACGGCCGCAGTTCCGCGGCGGCCGCCTGTGCGTTATACGCCACCGAATGCGGCAGCACGATCGCGTGCGTTTCCGCATGCGGCAGGTCGAAGCTGCCGCCGAGCGTGTGGCAGAGCTTGTGATGCAGCGCCATGCCGACGGTCCCCAGCACCGAGCCGCACAGCCAGGAGCCGTAAAGCGCTTCCGTTCGGGCGGACAGATCGTCCGGCTCGCTCACGATCACGCGCAGCGCGTCACGCAGCGCTCGCACGCCTTCGACGGCCATCAGCGAAGACACCGGATTGCGGTCCCGCGCATACACGCCCTCCACCGCATGCGCGATCGCGTTCAGCCCGCTGGTGATGCTCATTGCCACGGGCAGCTCGAGCGTCAGCGTCGGGTCGTAGATCACCACTTCCGGCAGGATCTTGCGGTCCCGAACCGTCGTCTTGATGCCGTCTTCGGTCTGTCCGAGGATTGGCGTTACCTCGGACCCCGCATAAGTCGTGGCGACCACGATCTGAGGGGCGTCGTTGCGCCACGCGATGGCCTTGCCCAGCCCGATGGTCGAACCACCGCCGAGCGCCACCAGGCAGTCCGCGCCGGACGCTTCGAACGCCGCCATCGCGTCGAGCGTCACGGCTACCGGCGTGTGCATCGCGGCTTCGCTGAACACGCCCGCCGCCAGCGGACCGAGACGTTCGGCCAGCTTCCGCGCATCCGCGCGCTGGAAGGGCGTGGAAAGGACCAGCGCGCGTTTCGCGCCGAGCCGCCTGATCTCGTCCGATACCGCATCCAGCGTTCCCGGCCCGAACAGGACGCGGCCCGGATTGATGTCGTACATAAAGCTTGCTGTCACTGATGCACTCCGGAAATCAGATTACCGCGCGCGCGGAAATCGTGGGGCTCGTGCTCCGGCGTCGAGCCGTGACGACCGAGTACCCTATTCACGATACCGGCGGCCTCGACGCTACTCTCTCCACGCCACGCGACGATCTGGTCCGGACGAATCAGCACGAGGGGCGCCTCGTAAAGCGCAAGGATCTCGGGATCCGCGATCCGGACCACCCGCAGATCCGCGCCGGCCTGATTCATCGCCGATGTGAACGGTGCCGCGTCTGCCGCAACCGGACCGAGCACCAGCAGCGTCCACTCGAATCCAAACGCGTCGAACAGCGACGAGCCGTCTTTCAGCCACGCGTGCGGCGGCCGGCCGCCGGGACAGGCCGTCGGCGTGTAGACATTCGGCGCATCGGGCGGCGGCGCCGATCCGTCCGCCACGATGACCGGCGAACCGTCGTAGCGTCCGCCGAACGTGATACCCGGAATGTTGAATTCCGCACGCCCATGCTGGCCAAGATATTTCCCGGCTTCGAGGCGCGCGGCTTCTCCACGGGCGCTGCTCTCCTCGATTTCCTCGACCGGAGTGAAGAGGCCCAGCGAGTCGGCAAATGCCCGCGCATAGCCGGTGTTCCTGATCGCCAGCGGACGCCGCTCGAGCTCATACGTATCGAGCAGGCCGGCGCCCGCTTTTCCCTTCGATACCGCGGCCAGTTTCCAGCCGAGGTTGACGGCGTCTTCCACCGCGGTGTTGTAGCCGAGCCCGCCGGTCGGCGTGAAAAGATGGACCGCGTCGCCGCCGAGGAATACACGTCCCCGCTGAAAGTGCTCGGCGACCAGCGAGTGCCCGGCCGTCCAGCCTCCTCTGGAAAGCACCTCCACATCGAGATCGACGCCGGTCGCCGCAATAAAGAGCGCGCGCGCATCGGCATCCGTGATCGTATCTTCCTTTTCGTGCGGACGTAGCTGCGTGTGAAACGCGAATTCTCCGTTGCCATCGACCGCTGCCATGAATGCGCGGCGGTCCTGGTTGAAGGTCACGTTCATCCATGCGGGCGCATGCGGAATACGACGGTAGAAATCCGGACAGCGCACGTAGACGGCGAACATCCGGCCGCCCATGAAGTCGCGTGTAATGCCGGTCTCGCCGGCGTACCGGAACCCCAAGCGCTCGCGGATAAAACTCCGCGGGCCGTCCGCGCCGACCAGATACCGGCTTTGCACAACGAAAGGTACCGCGCCGTGCTGATCGCGAACGGTGGTTTCCACACCGTCGGCCTGTTCCGTGAAATCGACCACCCGGTGTCCATAACGGATCGTTACGCCCGGCAACTGCTCTGCCTGTCGTCTGAGCACGGCCTCCACGTACTTTTGCGAAACCCGGTGCGGCAGTTCCGCCGCGCTCCACGAGCCTTTCAGTTCTCTCGCCTTGAGCTTCGCATCCTGCGCGGACGGCAGCCTGAAGCGCGCAAGTTCGTGCGCCGCGTAGCGGGTGAAATAGGCAATATCGGTCGGAAAGTCGGGGGGCAGTCCCTGCGCACGGATGTCCTCCGAAAAACCCAGCCGGCGGAAATGCTCCATGGTCCGGGCCTGCGTAGCGTTGGCCTGGGGATTGAATGCGGTACTCGCCTTGTCGTCGGCGAGAAACACGGAGATTCCGCGGCGGCCGAGCTCGTTGGCCAGCATGAGACCGCACGGGCCGCCGCCACAAATCATCACGTCAACTCGAATCGTTTCCATATTCCTAACGTCTGCTATTGGGATTGATGCATCGCATGGCGGCCTGACATCGCAAATGGTAAGGCTGCCTGACTGTGGCGAGATAGTAAGACTGCCTGTCTATATCGACAAGTCAGGGTTTCCCCCGGGCGTTGCCGCAACGATATACTTGCCCGTAGCCGAAGTTATGGACGCCTTTTAGCCAAGAACAGCAACGAATATGGCAGTGAAACCCGATACGACCAGCAAACGGAATAGAACGACAACGCGCCCGGCAATGCGTGGCGACCCGGCGCCTGCGCAAGCGGGCGACGCCTGGCGAGTCACGAACATTGGCAGGCTGCTCAACGAGGCCGTGCACCGGTTCGAGGAAAGCGTGCTGGAGAAAATGGCGCTCGCCGGCCACGACGAGTGCACGCTCAGCCACATCACCGTCACGCGGAATCTCGATCTCGAAGGGACCCGCGCGGTCGAGCTCGCGCGCCGGGCGTCAATGACCAAACAGTCGATCGGAGAACTCGTGATTCAGCTCGAGGCACTCGGAATCGTGAAACGGGAACAGGATCCGACGGACGGGCGCGCGAAGGTCGTGCTGTTCACCGAGAAGGGCAGAGACTGGCTCGAGAACTTCCACGCCGCACTCAAGCAGACCGAAAAAGAAATGGAAGAGGATCTTGGCGCGACGCTTTACAAGGCCGTAAAGCGCGGCCTTCTGAAATATGTCCATGGCGCCCGCTGAGCATCAAATTGCCGCAACCTGATCCGCGTGATAAGACGAACGCACGAGCGGCCCCGCCACCACATCGGCAAAACCCATCTTCAGCCCTTCGTCGCGCAGCACGTAGAACGTCGCGGGCGGCACGTAGCGCCGCACCGGCATGTGATAGCGCGACGGCGCGAGATACTGGCCGATCGTCAGAACGTCGACATCGTGCGCGCGCAGATCCCGCATCGTCGCGAGCAGTTCGTCGTCGGTTTCGCCGAGACCGGCCATCAGCCCGGACTTGGTCAAGACCCCAGCATTGCGGCGTTTCGCGCGCGCAAGCAGTTCGAGCGAACCGCCATAGTCCGCGCCGGCCCGCGCCGCCCGATACAGCGACGGCACCGTCTCGATGTTGTGATTGAATACGTCCGGCCACGCAATGGAGAGCGCGTCGAGCGCCCGGTCGATTCGGCCACGAAAATCCGGCGTCAGGATTTCGACGCGAATGCCCGGCACACGCTCGCGCACGAGCGCGATACAGCGCGCGAAGTGCGCGGCGCCGCCGTCGCGCAGGTCGTCGCGGTCCACCGACGTAATCACGACGTAGCGCAGCCCGAGCGCCGCGACGGCGTCGGCGAGCCGCGCGGGCTCATCGTCGTCGAGCGCTTGCGGCCGTCCATGCGCGACGTCGCAGAACGCGCAGCGCCGCGTGCAGATCCCTCCCATGATCATGAACGTTGCGGTGCGCCGCGCGAAACACTCGCCGATGTTCGGACACATCGCCTCCTCGCAGACCGAATGCAGCTTGTGCTCGCGCAGAATCGCCGCCATACCCGCGACGGTTTCACTCATCATCGGCCGCGCATGCAGCCAGGGCGGCTTCGGCAATACGGTCGAGCTGTCCGCCGGCACGATCTTCACCGGAATGCGGGCGAGCTTGTCGCGGTTGCGCTTGCCATGCTGGCCAAGCGCCGTGACGCTGTCGGTATGAAGGGCGGCGTCCATCGCGACTATCCGAAGAACTCGTTGAGCAGGCGGTTCACTTCCGATGCGGCCTCCATCTGCACCATGTGCCCTTTGCCGTCGATCACGTGCGCGCGCACTTCCCCGGGCAGGCCCTGCGCATGCGCGGCGGGAATGATCTGGTCCTGCGCGCCCCAGATCACCAGCGTGCGCGGCGCGAGCGTATCGAGCCGGTCGCGATAGACACGGCGCTGCACGCCGCCTTCGAACGCGGACGCGGCAATCTTGCGCAACGCGTCGTTCACGCCTTCGAGCCGCTTGTACTTGACGATGTCTTCGACCAGTTGCCGCGTGACGAGCGACCCGTCCGCGAAGAGCTTCACCAGATGCGGCTTCAGCGCGTTGCGGCTGCTGCCCTCGACAAAGCCTTCGATGTACTCGCGGTTGATCTCTTCGCCGAGCCCCGCGCCCGCGATCAACGCCAGCGACGCGACGCGTTCGGGCGCTTTCGCGGCGACCGCCATCGACACGGCGCCACCCATCGAATGACCGACGAGATGCGCGCGCTCGATGCCCCGGTCATCGAGGAACGCGATCACGCTGTCGGCCAGTTCGTCGATGCTGCCGCTCCCGACCGCCTTGCCCGACTCGCCATGCCCCGGCAGATCGAGCGCCCACACTGCGCGATGCGCGGCGAGATCCGCGTGATTGAAGAGCCAGTTGTTCAGATCGCCGCCGAAGCCGTGAATCAGCACCGCCGGCGTGCCGCCGTCGCCGATCTTCAGGTAACGCACGGTGCGCCCGCCGATCTGCGCTTTCTCCGGCTGCGGCCCGGCGTCCGCAGTGTCGGCGGTAGCCGGCACGAAGTCACGCTGAAACGCTTCGACCGCCGCGTCGATCTCGGCGTCGGATGTCGCTTCGTCGGCCACGACGCCGAGCAGCGCGCCGATCGGCAGCGTGTCGCCCTGCTGCGCGATCTGCTTGCGCAGCACGCCGTCGAAAGCGCACTCGACGCCCGACGAAATCTTGTCGGTCTCGACGTCGAGCACTTCGTCGCCCTTCGCGACCTTCTCGCCGACCTCTTTCAGCCAGCCGTTGACCTGCCCCTGCTCCATCGACAGGCCCCACTTGGGCATCGTAATCATGTGAATCGGCATTGCTCAGCTCCTTACTTTCCGCACCGCCGCGGCGATGTTCTCCGCCGACGGGATATACAGATCTTCGAGCACGCCTGCGAAAGGCGCGGGTGTATGCGGCGCGGTCACGAGTTCGATCGGCGCCTTCAGCGAATGGAACGCGCGCTGCGCGATGAGCGCGGCAATGTCCGTCGCGATCGAGCAACGCGGATTCGCCTCGTCGACCACGACCACGCGTCCGGTGCGCTCGACGCTTTCGAGGATCGTGTCCTCGTCGAGCGGCGACGTCGTGCGCAAGTCGATCACGTCGGCCTGGATGCCCTCCTTCGCGAGTTTTTCGGCGGCGTCCGTCGCGTGATGAACCATGCGGCCATAGGTCACGATCGTCGCGTCATCGCCTTCGCGGACCACGTTCGCTTCGCCGAACGGAATCGCATACGACTCTTCCGGCACGTCGCCCTCGCGGCCATACAGCAGCTTGTGCTCGCAGAAAATCACCGGATCGTTGTCGCGAATCGCCTGGATCAGCAGGCCCTTCGCGTCGTACGGCGTCGACGGGCACACCACTTTCAGGCCGGGTATGTGCGTAAAGAGCGAGGTCAGCATCTGCGAGTGCTGCGCGGCCGCGCGCAAGCCGGCGCCCTGCATCGTGCGGATGACGACCGGCGTCACCGCCTTGCCGCCGAACATGTAGCGGAACTTCGCGGCCTGATTGAAGATCTGGTCGAAGCACACGCCCATGAAGTCGATGAACATCAGCTCGGCCACCGGGCGCAGCCCGCACGCGGCCGCGCCGACCGCCGCGCCGATGAAGCCGCCCTCGGACAGCGGCGTGTCGAGCACGCGCCCCGGATATTTGTGAAAGAGCCCTTTCGTGACGCCGAGCACACCGCCCCACGCGTCCTGTTCGCCGGGGGAGCCCGCGCCCCCCGCGTTGTCCTCGCCCATTACGATGACGCTTTCGTCGCGCGCCATCTCCTGGCTCAGCGCTTCGTTGATTGCCTGAGAAAACGTAATCTTCCGTGCCATGACTGTCTCCTGTCGATCGGAATTAGCGCTTTAGCTGTCGCTCCGATCCCATGCAAAGCTAAAGATTGAATGGTTCGCGGTGCGCGTTACGGATACGACACGTAGACGTCGGTCAGCAGGTCGGCGGCGCCCGGCAAGGGCGCGGCCTTCGCGTCCGTCACCGCGGCGTCGATCAACTGCTTCACTTCCGCATCGATGCCGCGCAGTTCGTCGGACTTGAGCATTTCGGCGCGCACCACGCGCTCCTCGAAGCGCTTCAGGCAGTCTTTTTCATCGCGCAGCTTCTGCACTTCGCCGGGCGCGCGATAGGTTTGCGCGTCGCCTTCGAAGTGGCCGAAATAGCGCGAGAGCTTCACTTCGACGAGCGTCGGGCCGCCGCCGTTGCGCGCTCGCTCGATCGCCGCGCCGAGCGCTTCATGCACCGCGAAGAAATCGAAGCCGTCGACGATCACGCCGGGCATCCCGAAGCCGCTCGCGCGGTCGGCGATGTTGTCGGACGCGACCGACCACGTCGACGACGTCGCCTCCGCATAGCCGTTGTTCTCCGCGACGAAGATCGCCGGCAGGCGCCACACGGAAGCCAGATTCATCGATTCGAAGATCACGCCCTGGTTCGACGCGCCGTCGCCGAAGAAGCACACGCCCACTCCACCGGTCTTTTTGAGCTTCGCGGCAAGCGCCGCGCCGCACACGAGCGGCCCGCCGGCGCCGACGATCCCGTTGGCGCCGAGCATCCCTTTCGACAGATCGGCGATGTGCATCGAGCCGCCCTTGCCGCGGCACACACCGGTGCTGCGGCCGTAGATTTCGGCCATCATCCCGCGCACGTCGACGCCCTTCGCGATGCAGTGGCCGTGGCCGCGGTGCGTGGTCGCGACGTAGTCCGCGTCGTTCAGATGCATCATCGTGCCGACCGCGGACGCCTCCTCGCCCGCATACAGGTGCACGAAGCCGGGTATCTCGCCGGTCGCGAATTCGACGTGCAGACGCTCCTCGAACTCGCGGATCGTGCGCATCATCCGGTACGCGTCCAGCAGCTTTTCCTTGCTCAACTGCGTTGAAACAGACATGGTGTGTCTCCTTGAATGATCTCGATGGTCACTGCTACTTCAGTACGCGTTGCTTCAGGCGTTCGCTTCCTCCCGCAAGGGTTACTTCCGATGCGCGGCCACTTCGCGCATCAACTGCCGCGACGCGCAATAGCGCAGCGTGCGGCCGACGTCGACGGTGAGCGGACCCGCCCAGTCGAGCGCGATCTCGTAGCGGTCGTCGCGTTCCAGTTCGATCTCGCGCTCGCCGTCGAAGGCGAGCGTTCCCTGTTCGGTATGCAACGGCGTCCAGCAGCCGGCTTCGAAACGCTCGCAGGTGCGCATCGTGACCCGATCGACGCGGCCCGGCGCAAGCGGCGCGAAGATCGGCACGCCGGATTCGCCCGCGCGCGCGAACGTCAGATGCAGTCCGTACGGCGCGCTGCGCTCGACCGGTGCCCACGCGCCGCCGATCGCCGACAGGCCGATGCCGTCCGGCGCCGCGAACGTAAGAAAAAGCGCTTCGATATCCGACGGCTCGGAGACGGCCCGCGCGCCGACGAAGCGCTGGCGGCTCACGCACACGTCGACCAGCGCGATCTCTTCGCGCCCCTTGTGCGGGCCCGCAACGCAGCGGACCACGAGACGTTTGTTGCGCGTCAACGCGACATCGGGCGGCACGAGGTCCGATGCGGCGAGCGCGCCCGCGAGGCCGGCCACCGTCGCTTCGCGCAGCTCCGGAAACGCGTTGTTGGTGCCGGTCGACAGCGTCAGCAGCGGCACGTCGCCGCAATGCGCGGCGACCGCGCGATGCGTGCCGTCGCCACCCAGCACCGCGATCAGATCGACGCCCATGCCGACCATGCGCGCGACACCCGCATGGGTGTCCGTCACGCTGTCGGTGATCGGCAGATCGAGGAATTCGACGTCGGGCCAAGGCTGCGGCTCGGCCACGGCCGCATGCGTTTCGAGCGCGCGCAACACCAAGGCGGCGACACCGGTCCGATCGCGCAACGTCAGCACGCGACCGACGCCGAACATGCCGAGGCCCGCGAGCAGGCGCACGACCATATTCGCTTTCTCGGAGGTCGGAAAGACCGATGCATGCGTGGTGAGGCGCCGGATATCGCGGCCCGAGGCGGGGTTCGCGATCACGCCGACGGTGATGGGCGATAACACTGGCTTGTCTCCTGAAGCACGGACTCGTTGTGGCGAAAGCACGTTTGTGTGCGTTTGCGTTGCGTGTTTGCTGCTGTCCGCCAGCGATACTGCAAAGGTCGGGCCAGGCACTTTCGCGCGCGGCGCATGGACGGAAAACCCCTTGTGCAAAGGGCTGGCGCGCACGCCGGGCGGCGGCGGCCGCGTTCATCGGATGTGCGTTGCGATGCCGGATGTGTCTCACGAGCAGGGCCCGCGGCGTGTTCATGTCTCGCGGCACGCCGCGGCGCCGGCCCTGTGCCGCGCCGGACGTGCGTTTGCGCGATGAGACCCGCGTCTCGCCGACACCTGAGACATTCGTCTCACGTGTCGCGCGTGCTGCGCCGCAATGTGATTGCCCAGGGCGAATGTGCTACAAGACGGGAACCTGCCCTACTCGGTGTCGCTCGTCCGGAGCCGGCCATGCCTTACGTTTCTCAAACGCAGCACATCGATCGCGTACGCGGGGCCATCGAAGGACGTCTGCCCGCCCCCGCCAATTCGCCCCGCCTCGTGTCGTCGTGGCAACGCTCGTATGAGCAGTACCGGCTCGACCCCGGTTCCGTGATCGGCCCGCGCGTGCTGTCGTCCGCGGAGCTGCGCGAAGTCCAGGGCAAGGAGGAAGCCTTTCTGCGCGCGTCGGGCCAGTGCCTGACGCGGCTGCACGAGATGATTCGTGTCGCCGACTATTGCGTGATGCTGTCCGACGCGCACGGCGTCACGATCGACTACCGGATCGATCGCGACCGGCGCAACGACTTCAAGCATGCGGGGCTGTATATCGGCTCGTGCTGGTCCGAGCGCGAGGAAGGCACGTGCGGCATCGCGAACGTGCTCACCGATCTCGCGCCGATCACCGTGCACAAGACCGATCACTTCCGCGCCGCGTTCACGACACTCACGTGCAGCGCGTCGCCGATCTTCGCGCCGACCGGCGAGCTGATCGGCGTGCTCGATGCGTCGGCGATCCGGTCGCCGGACAATCGCGACAGCCAGGGGCTGGTCTTTCAACTGGTGCGGCAAAGCGCGAGTCTGATCGAAGACGGCTACTTCCTGAATCAGACCGCGCAGCACTGGATCCTGTTCGGCCATCAAAACCGCCATTTCGTCGAAGCGCAACCCGAAGTGCTGATCGCATTCGACGAATGCGGCAATATCGCCGCTGCGAACCGCAAGGCGCACGAGAGCATCGCGGGCCTCGACGGTCCGCGTCATATCGACGAGCTGTTCGACACGTCCGATGTGCGTCTGCACGACGTCGCGCGCACCGACATGATCGTGGCGCTGCGGCTGCGCGCGACGGGCGCGATGCTGTACGCGCGCATTCGCGCGCCGATGAAGCGCGCGGCTCGCCCGGCGTTCGCGGCCCGCCAAAGCGAGCTGCGTACGGACAACAGCCTCGGCGCGATGAGCCGCTTCCTGCACAGCCAGGACGAACGGATCGCGCGCAACGCGGAAGTCGCATTGCGGATCGCCGGCAAGCGGCTGCCGATTCTCCTGCTCGGCGAAACCGGCGTCGGCAAGGAAGTGTTCGCGCGCGCGGTGCACGACTCGGGTTCGCGGCGTACGCGACCATTCGTCGCCGTCAATTGCGGCGCGATTCCCGAGCCGCTGATCGAAAGCGAACTGTTCGGCTACGCGCCCGGCGCGTTCACCGGGGCACGCAGTCGCGGCGCACGCGGCAAGATCGCGCTCGCGCATAGCGGCACGCTGTTTCTCGATGAAATCGGCGACATGCCGCTCGGCCTGCAAACACGCCTGCTGCGTGTGCTCGCCGAAGGCGAAGTGGTGCCGCTCGGCGGCGATACGCCGGTGCGCGTGGATATCGACGTGATCTGCGCGACGCACCGCGATCTCATGCAAATGGTCGAGGCGGGATCGTTCCGCGAAGATCTTTACTATCGCCTGAACGGCGCGACGCTGCGGATGCCGCCGCTGCGCGAGCGCGCCGACATCCGCGACGTGATCGACGCGGTGTTCAACGAGGAAGCCCAGGCGGCCGGCCATGTGCTGATGCTCGATCCGCAGCTTGCGGAGCGTCTTGCCGCTTTCGCGTGGCCCGGCAATATCCGGCAGTTGCGCAACGTGCTGCGCTATGCGTGCGCGGTCTGCGATTCGGCGCGCGTCGAGTTGCGGCACGTGTCGCCGGACGTCGCGGCGCAACTCGCGTGTGTTGCCGCGCCTGTTGCAACGCCCGCTATCACCACGGACCCCGCGCGGCGAGCCGCCGCGGACGACGAACGCGCACGGATCGTCGCGGCGCTCACCCGCTGCCATTGGCGTCCGAACGCGGCCGCGCAGGCGCTCGGCATGTCGCGCGCGACGCTGTACCGGCGGATCGCGCGGCTGGGCATCGTCGGGCCGCATCGCACGTAGCGCGGCACGCTCAGGAAATCTCCAGGGCTATCGCCGCCCGCCGCATCCACCTGCCGTTGCTCGCACCTTCAATCATCCGCGAGGAAATTCGGATGACTCGCGCGAATCTGATCGATCTGGCTCAGCGTCCCCGACAGATGCTTGCGTAGCGCGGCTTGCGCGGCCGTCACATCGCCCTGTTCGATCGCGTCGACGATCTCGGTGTGATCGCGCACCACCGCCAGCGTCTTGCCCTCCACCGGCAGATTCAGGCGGCGCAGCCGGTCGATGTGGCCACTCAGCCTGCGCACCAGGTCCCATAGCTGCGGCACGCCCGCTGCCTCGTACATCTGCCGGTGAAACGCCTGGTCGAGCAGCGAGAACTGCTCGTAGTTCTTCAGATCCAGCAGTTGCGTCTGCCCCGCGATGGTGGCGCGCAACTGCGCGATCAGCACGGCGTCGCGCTGCTCCGCGAGCGTGCGCACGACTTCCAGTTCGATCGAGCGGCGCAGGAAATGCGCCTGCAACGCGGACGTCACGTTGATCTGGCTGACGACGGTCGCGTGCTGCGGATAGATGTCGACGAGGCCTTCCTCGCCGAGCTTCATCAGCGCGTCGCGCACCGGCGTCTGGCTCAAACCGTACTGGTTCGCCAGCTCGACACGCGACAGCACCGTGCCGGGCGTCAGTTCGAGAGACAGGATCATGCCGCGCAGCCGTTCGAAAATTTGCGGCGCGGCGTGACGGGAGCGGTCGATGCGGTGCGTCACCGCCGACCGGGAAACGTGATTTTTCATGGCTGGAACTGAAGCGTGGACGCAGGCCGGTCGCCCAATCGGGCCGCGTCCGCCTGCTGAAACACTAGCACTATAGCCGACGCCAGCCCCTTCCAGCGGGCCTGACAGCGGATTTCGCCGCACCGGCGGATCAGTATTTACCCCACTGACGTACTAATACATTAGTGCTTTACTATCCGTTCCATCCTCTTCCCATCCTTCGATTGCCGACTGCCACCATGACTCGCGACACCACCATCACGCAGGTGCGAATTACTCCGATCGCCTTTCGCGACGGCCCGCTGCTGAACGCCGCCGGGATCCACGAACCCTGGGCGCTGCGCGCGATCCTCGAGCTGGAGACGAGCGACGGCCGCGTCGGCATCTCCGAAACCTACGGCGACGAGCCGATGCTGCGCGTGCTCGACGAGGCGAAGGCACTGGTGACCGGCCTGTCGCCGTTCGACCTCAACCGCATGGAAGAACGCGTGCGGGCCACGATCAAGGCAGCCCCCGGCGCGGTCGAATTCGAACTCGCGCCCGGTTCGCACTCGGCGAAGAACGCGCCGAAGGTGATCAGCGCGCTGGAAGTCGCGATGCTCGACCTGCAAGGGCAAATCGTCGGCGCGCCGATCGTCGACCTGCTCGGCGGCAAAGTGCGCGACGCGGTGCCCTACAGCGCGTACCTGTTCTTCAAGTACGCCGAGCACGTCGACAAGCCCTATGCGCCCGACGCCTGGGGCGAAGGCTTGAGCCCGGAACAGATCGTCGCGCAGGCGCGCCGCATGATCGACCTGTACGGTTTCCAGAGCATCAAGCTGAAAGGCGGCGTGTTCGAACCCGCGCACGAAATCGCCTGCATGCGCGCGCTGCATCAGGCATTCCCCGGCGTGCCGCTGCGCCTCGACCCGAACGCCAACTGGACGCTCGCAACGAGCATCGCGGCCGCCCCGCAACTCGACGAACTGCTCGAGTACTACGAAGACCCGTGTCCGGGACTCGAAGGCATGGCCGAACTCGCGAAGCACACGCGCCTGCCGCTCGCGACCAACATGGTGATCACGACGATGGACGATTTCCGGCGCGGCGCCGAAATGGGTTCGGTCAAGGTGCTGCTGTCGGATCATCACTACTGGGGCGGCCTGCGCGCGACCCAGACGCTCGCGCGCATGTGCAAGCTGTGGGACCTCGGCATGTCGATGCACTCGAACTCGCACCTCGGCATCAGCCTGATGGCGATGACGCACGTCGCGGCGAGCATTCCGAACCTGACCTATGCGTGCGACACGCACTACCCGTGGCAGGAGGAAGAAGTGATCAAGGGCGGACGCGTGAGCTTCGACAACGGCTCGGTGCGCGTGCCGACCACGCCGGGCCTCGGCGTCGAACTCGATCGTGAACAGCTCGCCGAACTGCACGCGCAGTACCTGTCGTGCGGCGTGCGCAATCGCGATGACCTGAAGCAGATGCAAAAGTACGACCCGAGCTTCAGCGGCAAGAATCCGCGCTTCTGATCCGCGCGTCTGCTGCGCGTTTTTTAGTCCGCGCTGCTGGGCCGCACCTCTGACCAGCACCTCTGACCCATTCGGATATCCGGCACGCGACACGCGGCGCGCGTCGCCACCGAAGGAGACAACCCCATGAGTACCCCCATTGCGGACGCGGCCCGGCCGGACCGCGCCGGCGCGCTGGCGAGCGCGGTGCACAAGATCAAGTGGCGCGTGCTGCCGCTGTTCGTCGTGATGTTCATCGTCAACTACATCGACCGCGTGAACATCGGCTTCGTGCGTCAGCACCTGAGCGCCGATCTGGGTATCGGCGCGGCGGCCTACGGCCTGGGGGCCGGGCTCTTCTTCGTCAGCTATGCGATTTTCGAAGTGCCGTCGAACATCCTGCTGCAGCGCTTCGGCGCCAAGGTATGGCTGACGCGCATCATGCTCACGTGGGGTCTGGCCGCGGTCGGCATGGCGTTCGTGCGCGGCGAAACGTCGTTCTACGCGATGCGGCTGGTGCTCGGCGCGGCCGAGGCCGGCTTCTTTCCGGGCGTCATCTACTACTTCACGCAATGGCTGCCGGGCAACCAGCGCGGCAAGGCGATGGCGATCTTCCTGAGCGGCTCGGCGCTCGCCTCGGTGCTGTCCGGGCCGATCTCCGGCGGGCTGATGCTGATCAACGGCGGCGGCCTGCGCGGCTGGCAGTGGATGTTCGTGATCGAAGGCATGTTCTCGGTGGTGCTGGCCGGCTTCATCTGGCTGTGGCTCGACTCGAAGCCGCGCGACGCGAGCTGGCTGACCCGCGCGGAGCAGGATGCGGTGGTCGGCGAGATCGAGGACGAGCAGCGCCAGCGCTCCGCCTCGCATATGGTCAAACCGTCGCTGTGGACGCTGCTGCGCGACCCGCAGATCCTGATCTTCTGCCTGATCTACTTCGCGGTGTCGCTGACCATTTACGGCGCGACTTTCTGGCTACCCAGCATCATCCGCAAGATGGGCCATTTCAACGATTTCCAGGTCGGCCTCTTCAACTCGATTCCGTGGCTGATCTCGATCGCGGCGATGTACTTCTTCGCGATGCTGGCGGCGCGCTTCAAGTTCCAGCAAGCGTGGGTCGCATGCGTGCTGCTGATCGCGGCGCTCGGCATGTACGCGGCCGGCCAGGGCGGCCCGATCTTCTCGTTCATTGCGATCTGCTTCGCGGCGATCGGTTTCAAGGCCGCGTCGTCGCTGTTCTGGCCGATTCCGCAGGGCTACCTCGACGCGCGGATTTCCGCGGCGGTGCTGGCGCTGATCAATTCGATCGGCAACCTCGGCGGCTTCGTCGCGCCGGCGGCGTTCGGCTTGCTCGAACAGAAAACCGGCTCGATCGAAGGCGGGCTCATCGGGCTCGCGGTGATGTCGGTCGTCGCGGCCGGGGTCGTGTTCCTTTCGCGGATGAGTCCGCGAGAAGGCGTTCCTGCTTCCGCGCATTAGCGTGCATTGAGCCGTATAGACCCCATTCCTGAAACCTTCCGGAGACACGATGAAAATAATGGAAGCCAACGCGGCCGCTGCCCGCACGGCCGTTGGACGATATCGATGGACCATCTGCGCGATGATCTTTTGCGCGACGACGATCAATTACATGGATCGTCAGATGCTGGGGCTGCTTGCGCCGCTGCTGCAAAAGGACATCGGCTGGAATCAGGTGCAGTACGCGCAGACCGTGATGGTGTTTACGGTCACCTATGCGGTGGGTCTCGCGATCTTCGGCCGGATCGCCGATCGCGTCAGCACCAAGGTGGTCTACGGCAGCGCGATGGCGATGTGGAGCCTCGCCGCGATGCTGCACGCGGTGGCGGCCACCGTGCCGGGTTTCGCGGCCGTGCGCGGTCTGCTCGGCTTCGGCGAGGCGGCCAACTTTCCGGTCGCGATCCGCACCACCGCCACGTGGTTTCCGAAGAAGGAGCGCGCGTTGGCGACGGGCTTCTGGAACATGGGCGCGACGATCGGCGGGATCGTCGCGCCGGCGTTCGTGCCGATCGCCGCGGTGATGTGGGGCTGGCGCGCGACGTTCATCGCCGGCGGCGCGACCGGTTTCATCTGGCTGGCGGTGTGGCTGCTGATCTATCAGCCGCCCGCGCAACATCCGTCGGTATCGAAAAGCGAACTCGACTATATCGATTCGGACCGCGACGAAGTCGTCGAGCAACGGGTCAGTTGGCTGTCGGTGCTCAAATACCGCGAAACGTGGGCGTTTATCGTCGGCAAGCTGCTGACCGACCCGGTATGGTGGTTCTATCTGTTCTGGCTGCCGAAGTGGCTCAACGAATCGCGGCATATCGACATCGGCAATATGGGCCTGCCGCTGATCGTCATCTACACGATGGCGTCGGTCGGCAGCGTGGCGGGCGGATGGTTGTCGTCGCGTCTGATGGCGCGCTCCAACAAGCCGAATTTCGCGCGCAAGATCGCGATGGGCATCTGTGCGTTGTGCGTGCTGCCGATTGCAACACTGTCGTATTTCCAGAGCCTGTGGTTTGCGGTCTTCGCGGTTGGCCTCGCGGCCGCGGCGCACCAGGGATGGTCGGCGAATCTGGTCACCACGGTAGGCGACGTGTTTCCGCGCCGGCTGGTCGGCACGGTGGTCGGTATCGGCGGCGTGGCGGGGATGGTCGGCTCGTTCTTCTACTCGGGTGTGATCGGCGAGACGCTGCAGCGTACCGGGCAGTATTGGGCGCTGTTCGCGGTCGGCGCGCTGGCGTATCTGGTTGCGCTCGGCATTATTCATCTGCTGATGCCGCGGATGACGCCGGTGAAGTTGCGAGAGTCCCGCGCGGTTTCAGACTGAAAGGCTTCCTGGCGATGCTCGCGGCGCGGAACGCATAGCGTGACCGTCATCAGGCGCACAATAGCGGGATCCTTGAACCTTGAGGCCGCGCTGTGGACAGATCGCGGTCGCCACGAGAGCTTCCATGAACCTCGATTCATCCATCGTCGCCGCGTTCACGCCCACGGGCAAACTGCGCGCATCGATCAATCTCGGCAATCCGATACTGGCCAACAGGGATCCTGGCTCCGGCGCACCATTCGGAGTGTCGGTCGATCTCGCGCGCGCATTCGCCGCAAAACTGAACGTCGAACTGGAACTGGTGGTCTTCGATGCGGCCAGCAAATCGGTCCAGGCCGTCAGCGAAGAACGCGCCGATTTCGGTTTCTTCGCCGTCGATCCGTTGCGCGGCGAAACGATTGCGTTCACGGCACCCTATGTGTTGATCGAAGGCTTCTATCTGGTGCGCGCCGACTCGCCGGTGCGATCCAATCGCGATGTGGATCAGGCGCACAACCGTGTCGTCGTCGGCAAAGGCAGTGCATATGATCTGTTTCTTACGCGCGAGCTGAAGTCGGCACAGATCGTTCGCGCGCCGACCTCGCCGAGCGTCGTACAGACGTTCGTCGATCAGCATCTGGAAGTGGCGGCGGGCGTGAAGCAGCAACTCGAAGCCGATGCGCAGAGAACCGCTGGACTGCGGCTGCTCGACGAACGGTTCATGGTGATCCAGCAGGCAATGGGCACACCAAAGAGCCGCGGGCCGGCGGCAGCCGGCGCCTTAAATGCGTTCGTCGAAGAGATGAAAGCGTCGGGCTTCGTGGCCGATGCGCTGGCGCGGCACGGGATCGCCGGTGCATCGGTGGCGCCGGCGGCGTAGCGATCGCCGCGGATCAATCCGCGCCCAACCCAAAACCCGCTACACCGCGGGCGTCTCCCGCTTTCCCTCAAGACCCCCAGCCGCCATCCGCGTAGCCGATTGCGCGGCCATCACGGAATCGATAAAGGTGTGCGCCCTCTTCTCTCCGTATTTGAATGCCTGCTGCTCGGAAAGAAAATCGAGCTGCTCCGGAAAACTCGCGACTTCCTTGTTTTCCTGTGCAGGCAATACGACGCTCCACGACACGCGGTAACGTCGTGAGATGCCACCGAGCGCGCGCGATCTGGCCGACGTCACATGAACTTCGATGCGGCAATCGCGATAGGGCACATAGGACTGGCTGGACATGATCCTCTCCCTTGGGGCAAAGCGCCTGACCGGTTACCGGTATGCATCGATCGTGCCCAACCGCGACAGAGCAAGCATGACCGGGCTCGCGGAAACCAGGCCGGCAGCGTTGGCGTGCAGTGCCGTAAACGAGCCCGCCAGAAAACGGTACGCGTTGTAAAAACTACGGCCCCGCCCGTCAGCACGTCCGGTCGGCTTTCCACTGAGGATTGATCGGCACACGCGCGGCACACGCGCGCCATGCGAGCCGCCCGGCGGCTCGTCCGCGACGTCGACCATCCGGCGCTATCGTACCCCTCACTGGCTCGCGCAGGTGAAATTCGACGCGAGATTCACGTCGCCCGAACCGTTATAGCGGGGAAAGGTCGGGTACTCGCAAAGCGGCCGCGTGCGTCCCGGTACGCCCGCCGTATCCGCGACGATCTGCGGGGGCGGCGCGACGCCCTTTTCGACCCAGTTTTCCAGCGTCGTCAACGAATCCCAGGATGCGTTGAAAACCGTGCTGACCGCATGGCCGTAGCCGGGAATCTCGTAGTAGCGCACGAAGTTGGCCACGGTCGAGGCGCCCATCGTCGACTGCAGGCGTTGATAGTACTGTTCGCTCGAGCGCGTGCTGACGAGCGCGTCGGCCATGCCGTGCGCCATCAGGATCTTGCCGCCCTTCGCGTTGAACGCCGACAGATCGGTCTTGTTGACGTCCTGCAAACCCGTCAGCTGGCTGATGCGCGACTGTAAAACGCCGGGGTTCTGCGGATCGACGCTGAGCGAATTGTAGTCGGAGTCGCGCGTGACGAAATAGCGTATCCATTGATCCCAGAAGACGCTCAGATACGGCGCGGTATTGGGCATCGGCGAAGCCGGCTGCGACGTGCCGAGCGCGAGCGCGATCACGGTCGGTTGCAGTGCGGAAGCATTCGCCACGCCGAGGTCCGCGCCGTACACGTTAAAGCCCGGATACTGCGTCTCGCCGCTCGCGAGCGTGTAGCCGAACGTGATCGGCGTGTTGTACACGTTGAGCGCGGCTATCTGCGCGTCGGACAGACAGGTGTCGCCGGTATCCACGCCGCCCGCGCAGCGCAGCGGCGCGCCGTTGAGCAGCGCCGTGGACGGATTGAAGGTCGTGTTGCAGGCGGCGACGTTGCTGATCAGACCGTCGGCGACGCCGTCGAGCGTATCGCAGCTTGCCAGCACGGCGTCGAGCAATACCTTGCGCTTGGCCTGATCGAGATAGGCGCCGGGTGCGGCGAGCGACCGCGTGATGCGTCCGAATTGCAGATCGAGGCTCGCGGCCGCCCACGCCGGATACAGAACGATCGAGCCATCCCAGTCCTGCGGCCAGCGCTGCACCACCGCAAGCGCCTCGCGGCCGCCCGAAGAGCCGCCCGCGAAATAGGCCCGCTTCGGCGCCTTGACCGCGTAGCGCGCGTCGATCAGATAGACCGCCGCATCGCGCGTCTTCTTCAGCGCGTCGCCGGAAAAATTGCGCACGGCTTCGTCGTTCACGCCGAACGATCCGTCCTCGCTGCCGAGCGCATTGGCCTGGTGCCCCGAGTCGCTTGCGAAGACCGCGTAGCCGCGGCCGAGCGGTGTCGGCTGCGCGCTCGGGCCGGCCGGCACGTTGCCGGTGGGCGCGGGAATCGTGCCGTCGTAGCCGCCGCCGCCAAACATCATGATCTTGTTGTTCCACGTGGTCGGCATCGCAATCTGGAATTTGATCTGCGGCGCCGCCGGGTCGACGGGACTGATCGCGCCGCTGACGAGGCAGTACTCGCCGGTCGCCTGCGCGCCGGTGCCCGAGGCAGGCATCACGGTCGCCGCGGTGACGGTCGCGCCGTTGGTAGGCAGCCCGATCGACGACGACGGCACGGTCTTGCCGGCGAGTTGCGAACAACTGAGGGACGTCCCGGTGCCCGGCTCGTTGTCGTCGTCGCCACCGCAGCCGCCTAGCGACAGGATCGCAAGCAGCGGCGCGATGGCGAGGGCTGCGCCACGAATGCGTAGATCGGAAACGGCGGGCTTGCTCTGCATGACTGTCTCCCTGTGAAGTCGAGTCCCGGTCGTATGGGCCGCTTTCGTTCCAGCCATCGTGACGGCGCCATGGCACGTACTCGTGGATGTGCCGTGTTCGACGACGTCTTGAAGCGCCGCACGGCAACGGCGAGCGTAGCAAACCGCATGCCGCGAATACGCGATCATGCACGGGGCGCCGTCCTGATGGTGCGGGCATATGCGAGGTACATACAGACGTGGCGGCATCGAACGCCTGCTGCCCGACGCATCGGTAACGGTAGACATTCGCTGTCGCTGACTCTCCTTAACTCGGAGATAAGCTTCGCCCCTCCAGAATCAGGGTGCAGGTT
This sequence comes from Paraburkholderia sp., assembly GCF_047605525.1. Taxonomy (GTDB): domain Bacteria; phylum Pseudomonadota; class Gammaproteobacteria; order Burkholderiales; family Burkholderiaceae; genus Paraburkholderia. Next base: position 314,104 of record NZ_JASGFN010000002.1, read on the forward strand.
TCCTGATCAACCTCACCTTCTGGAGGCTCATATGAAGACGACGATCGTCGGCATCCTCGGCATCGGCTTGCTGGTCACGCCGCTTCTCTCCCATGCTCAGGCGAGCACGCGTCGTACGCACGCGGAGGTGCGCGCCGAACTCGTGCAACTCGAAAAAGCCGGCTATAACCCCGCGCGACGCGACGATGCCACCTACCCCGCCAATATCCAGGCCGCCGAGGCTCGCGTTTCCGCGCGGAATCCGGCAGCCACTGACACCACTACCGCGTACGGCGGCACGCCCGCGGGTAAGTCGGAGTCGGATCGCCGCACCTCGAAGGCGACATCGGATTCGCTATACGGCCATCACTGACGCCAGCAAGGACCAGGCGATTCGATGCGGATACTGCTTGTCGAAGACGATACGCTGATCGGCAGCGGCCTGCAGCAGGGGCTGCAACATGAGGGCTTCGCGGTGGACTGGGCGCGGGAAGGCAACGCCGCGGCGCTCGCGTTGCGCACCACGTCGTATGGGCTCGTCCTGCTCGACCTCGGGCTTCCGGAGCAGGACGGACTGAGCCTGCTCGCACGACTACGCCAGCGCCACGACGACACGCCGGTGATCATCATCACGGCCCGCGATGGCGTGCCGGACCGGGTCGCCGGACTCGACGGCGGTGCCGACGACTACCTCGTCAAACCGTTCGCACTCGATGAACTGCTGGCCCGCATGCGCGTCGTGCATCGACGCCAGACCGGGCGTTCCCGCACGACGCTCGAGTTCGGTTCGCTACGGCTCGATCCGGCGCGGCATCGGGTCTGGGTGCGGGAAGAAGAAATACCGCTGACGACCCGTGAATTCGCGTTACTGCTGGAGCTGATGCATGATCCGGGCGTCGTCGTCTCCCGCGAGCAGCTCGAAGAACGCCTGTATGGCTGGAACGAGGAAATCGAAAGCAACACGATACAGGTGCATATCCACAAACTGCGGCGCAAGCTCGGCGCAAAGGCTATCCGCAATGTACGCGGCGTCGGCTACCAGATGGGAGAGATCGATTGAGATCATTGCGCCGGCGTTTGCTGGTGTGGCTGCTCCCCGCAACGTTGCTCACCGGGCTGCTGGCGAGCGCGGCAACCTACTGGGGCGCTCTCGCGGAGCTCGACGAACTGCTCAACGATCAGCTCAAGGCCGTTGCGCAACACGTCGTCGTCGAGCCCGACGGACATCTGTCACTTCGCGGCATGCAGGGCTCGAACGAAGACCGTCTATCAGGAGAACAGTCGCACGCCGTATTGCTCCAGGTCTGGCGCGGCGCCGCGCGCATCTTCAGCACCGACGTGGACTCGCCGCTGCCGCCGCCCTCCCGCGCCGGATTTGCCGACGTCACGGTCCGCGGGCAGATCTGGCACACCTATGTCACGCGCGACGGTGACATGCTCGTCCGCGTCGCGCAGGCAGGACGCGCGCGCTGGGAAGCGGTAGCCGAGATCTCCATGCATCTTTTCTGGCCGGTGCTGTCTCTGATTCCGGTGCTGGCACTCTTTCTCTGGTTCGGGATCGGCTACGGGCTGGGACCGCTGCGGGAGATTGCCGCCAGCCTCAAGCGACGGGACGTGAACAACATGCAGGTGGTTGACACCGCGTCGATGCCGGGCGAGGTCAAACCGCTCGTCGACGCGATCAACGATCTGCTGTTGCGCCTCGATGACGCATTCACAGCCCAGCGTCACTTCATCGCCGACGCCGCGCACGAACTGCGCACGCCGATCATGGGCCTCGGCCTGCAGGCGGAGCTGCTGCCGCGAGCGAGGAATCAGGCAGAGCGCGATCTCGTCACCGGGCAGATCCGCGCGGGCACCGCACGCCTCGCCCACCTTGCGGAGCAGTTGCTCACACTGGCGAGACTCACACCCGAGTCGCCGCCGCCCGCCTTCGACGAACTGGACCTGACCGCGTTGGCGCGCTCGGTCGTTGCGGAGCGCGTGCGTCTTGCGGAAGCGAACGGAATAGATCTCGGGCTGGTCGCCTCGGCGTCGGTGAAAACACACGGCAATGCGGAAGGAGTTCGCATCCTGCTGAACAATCTCGTCGACAACGCCATCCGCTATGCGGGTATGCAGGCACGAGTCGATGTCATCGTGAGCGAAGAAGACGGCAGCCCGGTCATCGAGGTCCGCGACACCGGCCCCGGCATCGCGGAAGCAGACCACGAACGGGTCTGGGAGCGCTTTTATCGCGGCAGCGGCCATGCCATGCCGGGCAGTGGGCTCGGCCTGTCAATTGTCAGGCGCATCGCCGAGCAGCATCGGGCCGTCGCGTCGCTGCACAGCGGCCCAGACGATCGCGGACTGACGGTGTCGGTGCGTTTTCCCCAATTTGTCCGGCACGGCAGCGGCTCGAGGTTGCAACGGGCGGTGGAACGGGATCGCCGGGCAGTCGCCGGTCGCACCGCATGAGGCGACAGGATCCTTGCGCTGCCCGTCTCGTTGCTCCCGGAAATACGACGGTCATACGCTGACTTAATGTAGCGCTTTAACATCCACGCATGCGTCGCGCGACAGTCGCATGCGCCGGCGCTCGTCAGTTGCATTCGAGTCTGAGTTGTCTCAGACTGGCAACGGAGCAAATCGGAAAAAGGGACATACAGGCCCTCGCCCAAACAGCGCCGCGTGGCCGCGCTTCCTCACGATCCGCAAAAGAATTCACATGCCCGACACTGCGCCCGAACCTCAAGCTGTCTGTAATCCCATTACTCGCAGCGCGATCTTCATCGTCGCCACGGTGGCTCGTCGCGAAGCCAGCGCCGCCAGGGTCCGTGACTGGTGCGGCGAAGTCTCCGCGCTGGTGCGCGCAGTCGGCACGCGCGCGCCGGCCGCCAGTCTCTCCTGCGTCTGCGGCTTCGGCTCCGACGCGTGGGACTTTCTGTTCGGCGCGCCGCGTCCCGCCGAGCTGCACCGGTTCCGCGAGTTCGGCTCGGGCGAGCGCCGCGCCATCGCGACGCCCGGCGACATCCTCATGCACATCCGCGCAGATCACATGGACCTGTGCTTCGAGCTTGCATCGCAAATGCTCAACAAGCTCGGCGACGCGATCACCGTGGTCGACGAAGTGCACGGCTTTCGCTACTTCGACCTGCGCGACATGGTCGGCTTCGTCGACGGCACGGAGAATCCATCGGGCCGGAGCATGACGGGCTTCACGATCATCGGCGACGAAGACGCGGACTTCGCGGGCGGCAGCTACGTGATCGCGCAGAAGTACTTCCACGATCTCGACGCGTGGAACGCGCTGCCCGTCGAGCAGCAGGAGAAGATCATCGGGCGCGAAAAGCTGTCGGACGTCGAGCTGGATGCCGCCGTCAAGCCGTCCTGCTCGCACAGTTCGCTCACCACGCTCGACGAGAACGGTCAGGAAGTGAAGATCCTGCGTCACAACATGGCTTTCGGGCGTCCGGGCGCGAAGGAGTTCGGCACGTACTTCATCGGCTATGCGCGTTCGCCGCGCCCGACCGAGCAGATGATGGAAAACATGTTCGTCGGCCGGCCACCCGGCAATTACGACCGTCTGCTCGACTTCAGCCGCGCGGTGACGGGTGGTCTGTTCTTCGTGCCGTCCGCGGATCTGCTCGACGCATTGCCGGACCGCGCGCCGTGCGCCGCGCCCGCTGCGTCTTCGCAAGATACCGACCAGAACACCGGTCAAAACACCGGCAAGCAGGAGAAGCGCCGCGACGGTGCACTGAACATTGGTTCACTCAAGGGAACCTCATCACACGAATAGCCCGCGTCGCGAAGCAGGCTCGATAAGAGACTCATGGGGAGAATGACCCGGTTACCACGCGGCGATTCGAAATAGGCCCGCGCCGTGCGTCGCGGACATCGAATCGCCCTCAACCTGGAGACGATTGATCATGGCTGCCCTTTGCGAAATTTGCCATGCCCGGCCCGCGGTTGCACAAGTGACGGTGGTGCAGAACGGCCAGCGCAAATCGATGTCGATCTGTGAGTACGATTACCGTCAGCTCATGCGCCACCAAAGCATGCTGAATCCGTTCGATTCCCTGCTCGGCGGCGGCCTGTCGCGTTTCATGGGAGGCGACATGCCCGGCGCGGACGACGCTGCGGACGAGAACATGGTGGCCTCGGTGCCGCGCGATTCCGTCGACGTCACCGACGCCTTCAGCGAGCAGACGATGGAGCTGCTGCAACGCGCGGCCGAAAAGGCGCACGAGTTGCAGAAGACCGAGCTCGACACGGAGCAGGTGCTCTACGTGCTCGCGGACACCGATGTGGTCCAGGCGCTCTTCAAGGAGATGAAGCTGGCACCGGACGACATCAGGCGCTACATCGACGAACACGCGCAGAAAGGCAAGGCCGGCCCGGATGCGCCCGCCGACAGGATGACGGTTTCGCCGCGTCTGAAAAAGGCCTTCCAGTACGCGTTCCAGGCCTCGCGCGAACTCGGGCATTCGTATGTCGGGCCGGAGCATCTGCTGATCGGTCTTGCCGCCGTGCCTGATTCCATCGCGGGCGGCCTGCTGAAGAAATATGGCGTGACGCCCGAGGCGTTGCGGCAGAAAGTGGTGAAGGTCGTCGGCAAGGGCGCGGAGGACGGCAGGGTCGACACGCCGACCAACACGCCCACGCTCGACAAGTTCGGCCGCGATCTCACCGCGATGGCGCACGCGGGCAAGCTCGATCCGGTACTCGGACGCGCGCAGGAAATCGAGAGCACCATCGAGGTGCTGGCGCGGCGCAAGAAGAACAATCCGGTGCTGATCGGCGAGCCGGGCGTGGGCAAGACCGCGATCGTCGAAGGACTCGCGCAGCGCATCGTCAACGACGACGTGCCCGAAGACCTGCGCAACAAGCGTCTGGTCGAGATCAACATCAACTCGATGGTCGCGGGCGCGAAGTATCGCGGCGAATTCGAGGAACGCGCGAAGCAGCTCATCGACGAAATCACCGCGAAGCAGGACGAGCTGATCGTCTTCATCGACGAACTGCATACCATCGTCGGCGCGGGACAAGGCGGCGGCGAAGGCGGCCTCGATATCGCCAACGTGCTCAAGCCCGCGCTCGCGCGCGGCGAACTGAGCCTGATCGGCGCGACGACGCTCAACGAGTACCAGAAGTACATCGAGAAGGATGCGGCGCTGGAACGGCGCTTTCAGCCGGTGCTGGTGCCGGAGCCGACCGTCGAGCAGACCATCGTGATCCTGCGCGGTTTGCGCGACAAGCTCGAGGCGCATCACCAGGTCACTTTCGCCGACGATGCGTTCGTCGCTGCCGCCGAGCTGTCGGATCGCTACGTCACGTCGCGTTATCTGCCGGACAAGGCCATCGATCTGATCGATCAGGCCGCCGCGCGCGTGCGCATCGGCGCGACTTCCCGGCCGCCCGCGATTCAGGAGACCGAGGCGGAGATCGCGCAGTTGAAGCGCGAGCAGGACTACGCGTCCTCGCGCAAGCGCTTCGACGAAGCAAAGAACTTCGAGGAGCGCATCAAGGAAAAGCAGAGCAGGCTCGAAGAACTGACCGAAGCGTGGCAGCGCAAGACCGGCTCGGAGACGCTGGAAGTGACCGTCGCGTCGGTCGCGGAGGTCGTGTCGCGGCTCACCGGCATTCCCGTCACCGAACTCACGCAGGAAGAGCGTCAGAAGCTGCTGGAGATGGAGAACAAGCTGCGTGAACGGGTCGTCGGTCAGGATGACGCCGTGCTCGCCGTCAGCGATGCGGTGCGGCTGTCGCGCGCGGGCATGGGTCAGGCGAACCGGCCCATCGCGACATTCCTGTTCCTCGGACCCACGGGCGTCGGCAAGACCGAGCTCGCGAAAGCGCTCGCGGAAACCGTGTTCGGCGATGAATCCGCGGTGATCCGCATCGACATGTCCGAGTACATGGAGCGTCATGCGGTCGCACGGCTGATCGGCGCGCCGCCCGGATATGTCGGCTACGAGGAAGGAGGCCAGCTCACCGAGCGCGTGCGCCGCCGTCCATACAGCGTGATTCTGCTCGACGAGATCGAGAAGGCGCATCCGGACGTCTACAACGTGCTGCTACAGGTATTCGACGATGGACGCCTCACCGACGGCAAGGGCCGCGTGGTCGATTTCAGCAATACGATCATCATCTCGACCAGCAATCTGGGCGCGTCGATCATCATGGACAACCTGGAGAAGAGCGAGAAGGATCGCGACAGCGACAAGGCAGTGCGCGGCAGACTGATGGACGTGCTCAAGGGCCACTTCCGGCCCGAGTTCCTCAATCGCATCGACGAGATCATCGTGTTTCATGGACTATCGCGCGAGAACATCCGCTCGATCGTGCAGATCCAGATCGATCGCGTGGTGCGCACGGCGGCCGCGCAAGACATCACGCTCAAGGTCCAGGATTCCGTCATCGATCATCTGGCGGAAGTCGGCTACAAGCCCGAGTTCGGCGCGCGCGAGTTGAAGCGGCAGATCCGCGTGAAAATGGAAACGAAGCTCGCGAGAGAAATCCTCGGCGACCAGTTCAAGTCCGGTGACACCGTGGACGTGAGCTACGACAAGGACACCGACGCGATCGCGTTCGCCAAGGTCGAGTCCGCGCCTGCTCGAGCGGCCGAAGCAGCCGATGCAGCGGCGGCGAAACCGAAGAAGGCGAAGCCGGCGAGCAGGAAGAGCTCGCCGAAGTCGTCGGCAAAGAATGAATCGGCGAAAGCCTGATTCGCGCTGTGCGATGCGCCACGCCCGACAGCGTGGGGCGTCGGTTTCAGTTTCCGAGTTCCTGAAAGGCGTGACCGTTCGCGTTCAGCTCTTTCAGGATCTCGGGCGAGAGTTCGCTTTGCCATATGTGGCCGGAGAATTGCCATTGCTTCGCTTCGGCCGACGCGAAATCCGGCAGGCCCGCGCCCTTGCGCACATAGAGCCCGAGTGTCGGCTTGTCGAGGTTGATGTAGAAATCGAACTCCGCCTGTTGCTGTTGCATGATGTGTCTCCCGAAGCGCGCTGTCGCGGTTCTCAAACCAGCATAGTCGACGCGCCCGATAAAGCGAGTGCTTTATGTTGACGGCGCGGCGCATCGAGGCGTACGTTTGCCTGCGTATCCCTTTCTCTGGAGCACGATCATGGTCAGCCAGCAAAGCGGCTTGAGCGACGCTTTCGTCGAAAAGCAGCGCGCGCGTCTCGAAGCGATGCAGCGCCAGATTCTCGGTGGCGAGGAAAACACCGTAGGCCGCGAGCGGGGTCAACTCGACGAGCAGGGTTCCGAAGCGGAGGAATCCGAAGACGAGGCGCAACGCCTCGAACAGTTCGCTTCGAGTCAGGCGCTGCGCGGCGTGAACGTTCAGCGCATTGCCGATATCCAGCGCGCGCTGGCGAAGATTGCCGAAGGCACTTACGGCCTGTCCGACGAAAGCGGCGAGCCGATTCCGCAAGCCCGTCTCGAAGTGATGCCCGAGGCCATTCTCACCGTCGGCGAGCAGACGAGGCGTGAAGCGGGCAAGTGAGCGTAGGCGATCTGCAATGCGTTGCGGGCTTTCCGGGCGGATCAAGGTATTCAGTTTTTAATCTGCTCACGAAAAAACACCCCAAATCGTTGGACCGAGGTCCAACGATTTGGGGTGCAGTTCAACGAGAGTTGCAGCCTTTCTTGCGACCGGTGGCGTGCTTCGTCGCGCGCTTGCGCTTATCCGCGCCTGGTCGTGATCCTTAACTGCTGCTATTGGCCGCCGGCCGGAGACTTCGTGCTCGGGGTCGCCAGCGTATTGTTGACGCCGAAAGCGGGGGTGCCGGCCGTCGAGCTATCGTTCATGCTCTTCTGCGGGCGCATGGTCGACGACCCGGCGCCCATGCCGCTGTCCGAGCTGGTGGCGCCAGGCGTGCCGTAACCGCTCGTTGCATTGGCGGCCGGAGATTTCGTGGTCGGAGTCGCCAACGTATTGTTGCTCTGTGCATAAGCACTGCCCGACAGCGCGAGTGCGGCAACGGCCGCGATTAACGTGCTGATTGCCTTGTTCACGATTCGTTCCTCCATGATTGGGCTGGGATATCGACGCAGCCGATCGCCGCCTCCTTGACCATGCATTGAGCAATCACCGTGGCGGCTGCGACGACATGACTGCCCGATAGCACGGCCCATGAAAAACTTCTCATGGACCTATTTTCTGAAGCGCTTCCAACAGTATAGGTCAAGCAGCGAATGCGTGATGCCGGCGCCGCCGGATCGTCGACGCTGCCATAAGAGCCCCCCTTCCGCGCGCACTCCGCTGAACCGGCTCATTTGAAAATGTTAGTTTTCTGGAAAAAAATCCACTATACTGGAACCCATGGACGTCGACGCACACATTTCCCAACGCGTGCGGGACCTGCGAAAGGCTCGCGGCTTCAGACTGGAAGATCTCGCGGATTCGAGCGGTGTCAGCCGCTCGACCATTTCGGCTATCGAGCGTAAAGAAACCAGCCCAACGGCCGCCGTACTCAACAGGCTGGCCGATGCGCTGGGCGTCACGCTCGCCGCGTTGTTTTCCGACGAACCTCGGAACACGGAGCAACAGCCACTCGCACGGCTATCGGACCAGAAAGTCTGGACGGACCCCGCGTCGGGCTATGTTCGCCGACACGTTTCACCGGCTGGCCATGCATCGCCAATCGAGCTCGTCGAGGTGGTTTTTCCGCCGGGCAAGAGCGTTGCCTTCGAGAACGTATCGCGGCGGGTGGTAACGCACCAGCAGGTATGGCTGCTCGAAGGAGAGCTGGAAATCACCGTGGGAAAGACGACGTGGCGCCTCCAGACGGGCGACTGCCTTGCCATGGTGCTCGATAAGCACATCGTCTTTCGCAACGCGGGGCCGAAGCCGGCACGCTATGCCGTGGCGCTGACGACACTTCCATCCAATTGAGTGAAAACATGATGAGCCACCGTACTATCGTCGATTGCACGTTCGAGCGCCACGCCGACTCGATCCTGGAGATCTTCAACGAAGCGATTCTGAATTCCACCGCGCTTTACGACTACGAGCCTCGCTCGTCGCAAAGCATGGTGAACTGGTTCGACGCAAAGCGCGCGGGCAGCTTTCCCGTGATCGGAATCGAGAACAGCGATGGCACGCTGCTCGGCTTTGGCAGCTACGGCACGTTCCGCGCGTACCCGGCGAACAAGTACACGGTCGAACACTCCATTTACATTCACAAAGATCATCGCGGCAAAGGACTCGGCCGCGTGTTGATGCAAAAGCTCATCGCTGCTGCAAAACAGAACAATCTGCATGCGATGATCGGCGGCATCGACGCGGCAAATAGCGGAAGCATTGCGCTGCATGAGCGACTTGGCTTCAAACACGCTGGCACGTTGCAGCAGGTCGGATTCAAGTTTGGCCGCTGGCTGGACCTGGCGTTCTATCAGTTGTTGCTCGATACACCTGCTCAGCCGGTTGATGGTTGAGTGGTGGCGATGTATCGCGAGTGTCCGATCGACCGCTCTCCCCGTCAACGCATGGCGATTGCAGCGGCTGAGTGCTCGCCGAGATCCCACCAGAGTCCGGCCATCAAAGCCAAACCCTCGCGGGCCACTGATCCGAGCAAATGCTCATTCGGAGCGTGCTGCGAGCACGCAGGATATGAATGCGGAATCCACACGGTAGGCAATCCAAGCGTTTCCGCGAAGACCGCGTTCGGCACGGTACCGCCAAGATTGGGAATGAGCGCCGGCTTCTTGCCCGTCGTCCGCTGTATTGAATTCAAGGTCCACGCTACCCACGGGTGAGTGACGTCGAGACGCGTTGCCTTAGTTACCGAAGTCACCTTGACCGTCACATCGCGGATTCCCGCTCGTTCGAGATGTCGAGCCAGATGCAGTTCCGCATGTTCCCAATCTGTTCCAACGACGAAGCGCATCTGGCAGTACGCCTTGGCCGACGGTGGAATGGCTCCGACCGGCGCGCCCGAGTTGCCCGACGTGAACGCAAGAACCTCGATGGTGTTCCATGCGAGCACGCGTTCCGCTGTCGTGAGTCCGGGTGCTCCCCACAATGGATCAACGTAGGGAGCATTCTCGTCGGTACCTATCTCGATGTCGGCGATCGCCGCGCGTACCTCGTCGCTTATCGGCGGTGGCATGAGTTCACAGACCTGCATCCGGCCATCGTTATCGACTATCGAAGCTATCGCGTTCGCCAGCACGGTCGCGGGATTACGCAGGATGCCTCCCCAATTGCCCGAATGGTGTCCGCCATCCCGGAGATCGACGCTCAGTTCAAAATTCAGCTCGCCTCGCGAACCAAGGAATACGGTTGGCCGCCCGGCCGCAACCCTCGGCCCGTCGGATGCGATAAAAAGATCGCCTGAGAGGTAGTCTTTCTCGGCTGCGCAAAGCGCATCGAGCCCGGGTGAGTCGATCTCTTCCCCGGTTTCGAAAATCACCTTCAGGTTATAGCCGAGTTTGCCTTCACGCGCGTCGAGAACGGCGGCGAGCGCAGTCAGATTGACAGAATGTTGCCCCTTGTTGTCGGCAATACCCCGGCCATACCATCGATCGCCCTCTACCACGACTCTCCACGGATCGAGACCATTTCGCCATTGCGTGTCGTACCCACGAACCACATCGCCATGCGCGTAGGTAACAACCGTTGGCAGATCGTCGCCCTCGAAGCGTGTTGCCAGCAGCAATGGAGCATCGACGTCGGCCGGATTCTGCATGAAGCGGGTTTCGAAACCGAGCCTGTCGAGAAACGGAGCAATCTCGTCGCGCAGGTACAGGCCGAGGACGGCAGCCTGGCCTGGCTCCTGACTCTCGGTCCGGAAAGCAACCCGTCGTTCGACATCGCGACGAAAATCGCCTTTGTCAAATATCCGCACCGCCCGATCGATAGCCGCCTGGCGGCCATTCTGTCCGTTCATGTGACTGTGTCCTGAAGTCAGATTCAACTGCGCTGACGATCACGCCCGCTGGTGCGCAAGCGCTACCCGAGCAACCTCGGCGAAGTAGCGCGCGCCGGTATCGAGTATCTCGTCGTTGAAATCGTACGATGCGTTGTGCAACGGAACACCGCCCTTTCCCCCGGACTCGCCGTTCCCGATGAACATGAAATTTCCCGGAACCACCTGCAGAAAGGCGCCGAAGTCCTCTGAAATCATCATCGGCTGTACATTCGCGTCCACCAGGCGCGGACCGGCAACGTTGATAGCCGCTGTCACGGCCGTATCGACAAACTGCGGACTGTTGACCGTAGGCGCGAATTCATGGGTGTAGCTGAAGTCGCACTCGACGCCATTCGCCCTGCAAATGCCTTCGCTAACTTCTCGCATCCGCGTTTCCATCAGACGCTGCACGTCGGGCAGATAGCTGCGCGTGTCGCCGTTGATTGTCACTGTTGACGGAATCACGTTTCGCAAACCGTCGGTGATGAACTCTGTACAGGAAATGACCGCGGACAGGCTCGGATCGATATTCCGAGAGACGATCGTTTGCAACGCCAGCACGATTTGCGACGCGACAACGATAGGATCGACACCCATATGCGGGCGTGCCGCATGCGTGCCACGTCCGCGAACGACGATCGCGAAATTGTCTTCGCTCGCCATGATCCCGCCGGAGCGGGTCGCGAAACTGCCCGTTGGCATGCCCGGCATGTTGTGAGCGCCAAAAACGGCCTCCACGGGGAAACGATCGAATAGCCCATCGGCCATCATTGCTTTCGCCCCGCGCCCGTGCTCCTCTGCCGGCTGGAAAATGAAGCGCACGGTTCCATCGAAGTCTTTCTTTTCAGCGAGCAACCGTGCCGCGCCCAGCACCATGGCCATATGGCCGTCGTGCCCGCACGCATGCATTTTGCCCAACGAGCACGACGCATAGGCTCGATCAGGAGCCTTCTCGGTGATCGCGAGTGCGTCCATGTCCGCGCGGATGCCGATCGCCCGATTGCTGCTCCCTACCTTGAGATTGGCAACCAGACCCGTCCCGCCGATATTGCGGTGCACATCCAACCCCAGTGCCGACAGAATGCGCGCCACATAATCGGACGTTTGCACTTCTTCAAAGCCAGTTTCCGGATACCGATGAAGATGATGTCTCCACCCCCGCAGGCTCTCCTGAAGCGGGCGGTCGAAGACTTCGTTATTAGCGAGAGACATGGCCATTCTTTTCACCTCATGCAGTGCAACCTTGCAACCACTCATGCTGACGGGCCAATACCGACTCAGCGGACTCTCCGACCAGTTCGGCGTACATGTTGGGCGCAGTCGCGCCTTCGGTACTGATGACGAGCACGCGAGATTCAGCGTCGAGACCCACCTTTCGCGCGAGATCCGGCGCTTGCGCCAGCAGCGTCAAGCCCGCGAAGCCTGCCGCTCCCGATTCGCCGACGACCAGCGGCGCGTCTCTGTCCGTACCCCTGGCCAGCGTACGCATCGCCTCCACCGCATCACTGTCGGAGATAGTCATGAAGTAGTCGACGCACGGCCACAAAAACTTCCACGCCAGAGGTGATGCCTCTCCGCACGCGAGTCCGGCCATCACGGAGTCGACAGATCCCGTGGCCCTCGTCGCGCTGCCTTCAATCGCGCTCTGATAAAGACAGTCGGCCTGCTGGGGTTCAACAACGATAAAAACGGGACGGTGCTGGCCGTAGTATTCCCACAGATACGTCGTGATCCCAGCCGCCAAACCACCTACACCGCCTTGCAGGAAAACATGAGTGAACGGCACCGGCGACGATGAGGCTCCGATCTGACCAACGATTTCGTCCGGGATCACCCCATATCCTTGCATCACATCGCGGGGAATCGTTTCATAGCCTTCGTAAGAGGTGTCGGAGACGACGTGCCAGCCGTTGGTCCGGGCCAGTTCGGCGGCGAATTCAACCGACTCGTCATAATTGCCCGCGATCCGAACGATTTTCGCCCCATACTTTGCGATCGATTGCTCTCGCTCGACGCTGACATTGGCGTGGAGGACGATCACGCAACGGCATCCAATGGTCTGAGCGGCAGCCGCGAGCGACTTGCCGTGATTGCCGTCCGTTGCGCTGATCACCGTGAGATCCCTGAGCAACCCGGCATATTCACCCTTGATCATTGCCTTCGGATCGAGTGCGACTTCCGATTTCCACAGTCGAACGATCAGGCGCATGAGCGCAACCGGCGCGCCGAGCGCCTTGAAGCTACCAAGCGGAGAACGAACCGATTCGTCCTTGAGGCTCAGTTGCGCGACACCAGCCGTTTCGGCGGCATCGGGAAGGTCCCAGAGCGGCGTCACCGACGAGTTGATTTGAGACCAATGGGAAAGCCATGCGCCACTTTCTCGCGCACTTTCGATGTTCATGATCGCACGCAGCTCCGCGGGATATGCGCTGCGAGAGGCCCTGGTATTGTTGATCAGCATGACTGGATTGCTCCGTTGAGGATCACCTGCACGCGCACTTGCCGATGCGCCGCGATGAAAAATACTTGTGCCGGCGGCGTGGTTCAGAGCAGAATAATATTGCGACAAGGCATTTATTTTGTCCCTATTCAGTCGCTGATTACGCAAAAAATTTGCATCCTGGGACGCGTGGAAGACAGATGAGCAATGTTCTCGATTCGTTTGATCAAAAGCTGCTTGTTGAAGTCCAGAAGGATGCGCAGATATCGCAAAACGAACTCGGCGCGCGCGTGAATCTGTCCACCGCAGCGGTCAACCGTCGTCTTAAACGGATGTCGGAACTGGGTGTCATCAAGCGATACACAGCCCAGGTTTCTCCGGACAAGGTTGACTACAACCTCACGATCATTGCGAACGTGGAAGTCGAGAGTGAGCAGATCGATCTTCTCGACGCGATGAAGCGCACGTTCGCAGCGTGTCCGCAAATCCAGCAGTGCTACTACGTCACGGGGGAATGGGACTTCGTGCTCGTCCTGACCGTGCGCAGCATGGATCAGTACAATGAGCTTACACGTCGTCTTTTCTTTTCGAACAACAATGTCAGGCGTTTCAAGACGCTTGTATGTATGAACAGGGTGAAGGTAGGGCTTGAGATTCCTTTCGATACGAATGAATGACGAAAGTCTCCGCTGAGCGATGCAAGGCTTCGACGTTTTACAGGCGGAAATAAAAGTCCGTTTAGCCAGCCGATCTTGCAAAAAAATATCGGTAGCCGCGATTCGAACAATAAAGTCACAAGGTCCAACCTGCTTATCATCGATCGATACATCCAACCCGTGGAACGAATCGAGATGAAAGACCTGGCGTTTACGCTCAACGAATATCGATCGAGGCTCGCCGCCACGCAGAGCGAGCTTGCGAGCAGAGAGCTGGACTGCGGCATCCTGGACGAGCCGGAAATGATGGGCTGGCTTTCGGGCTACACGACGACAGAGAACCTGTGGCGCGCCTGCGTGGTGCCGGTGGTCGGCGAACCGTTTCTGTTGGTCCGCAAACTCGACATGGCTCCGGCGATTGAGCGAAACTGGTTCAGCAACGTAGTAGGTTTCATTGACTGGGAAGACCCGTTGGCGCTGCTGGTAGAGTCGCTTCGAGCGAACGGCATCAAACACGCTCGCATTGGTGTCGACTTCCAGTCTCACTCTTTCACGGTTGCGCGCATGAATGCTCTCCGTGAAATGCTGCCGGATAGTGAGATTTGCGATCTTGAGCGATCTGTGTGGGACTTGCGCCGGTGCAAATCGGCCGAAGAAATTGCGTTGATGCGGCGTGCGTCCGGTCTTGTCGATCAGGTTCTCGAGCGGACAGTCGCCGCGATTGGCGAAGGCGTTCTCCCGCGAACCGTGGCGGCCGAGGCCGCTGCACAGGTGTACAAACTCGGATTCGATGACGGCTTTATCGGCCCGATCACGGTCGCGACGGGTTGGGATTCGCTGCACGGTTTTCTGCCCGAGCGTGCGCTGCAAAAAGGGGACATCGTGCATATCGAATTGCTCCCGCGGTTGAGAGGGTATTCGGCGCGGATCATGCGTTGTGCCGTGGTCGGGGGCGCAAGCGAAGAGCAACGGCGAATCACCACCGAACTGGCCGAGATTCAGGACCGCCAGATCGACGCCATGCGGCCTGGAGCGATCGCGTCTCACGTCGACGCGATCGTGCGGCACGGTGTGCTGCAAGCGGGACTTCGAACCACATACGAAAACATCACGGGTTACACGCTCGGCCTGACACCGATTACGACGCAGCGGACCAGCGATCTTCATAGATGCCTGACTCCCAAAGCACAGTGGCGTCTGGAGGAAGGAATGATTCTCCACGCGTACACGTCTGCCGGCGGGATCGCGTTGAGTGAAACGGTTGTCGTCACGAATAAAGGTGGCGAGCGGTTGACGCAGACGCCGAGAATTCTCTTCGAGCGTTGATGACAGAATGCCGGGCCCGAGGTCCCGGCCACATCCGGCTTCAACTTAATCGCCACATCTCTCTGGGCGCGCGGATGGTCAGCACGTCCGCAAAACCGTCTTCGGTAATGGCGATGTTCTCTTCGTGAACGATCAGCTTGCCTTCCTGATATTCCATGCCGGGTTCGATGGTGATGACCATGCCGGGTTCGAGAACGGCATCATCGGCTGCGCTGTTCGAAGGTGGCTCGGTGACCTGAAGCCCCAGCCCGTGTCCGAGGCGACCCGCGTTGTTCCCTCGCATGCCCGCCGCTTCGAGGCCTCCCATCATCGCCCGCCACAGGTCACGGACCCGGGTGCCCGCTCGCGCGGTTTCAATGCCCACCTGCGTCGCGTGCCATACGGCATCGTGCACCCGAAGCGCTTCATCCGACACTTTGCCCACCGCGTAGTTGCGGTCGAAGTCGCAAAAGTACCCATCTACCGTCGCACCCACGTCGATGATCAACACATCGCCATCGCGCAACTCGCGTTGCGTTCCGCGTGCGATGATCTGGTCGTATCCGCCTTCGCCTGACGCGCACGCAACATAAGGAACGGTATGCGCGCCGCTACGAAGAATATCGATGGTGAGTGCGCGACTGATCTGTGCTTCTGTCATCCCGCTGTTCGCATAGGTCGGGACCCTCTCGAAACAGTGGCTGACGATTCGGGCCGCCTGTCGGATCTTCTCAATTTCGAGGGTCGACTTGATGTTGCGCAGTTCCCAGATGCACGGTGATCCGTCGACCAGTTCCGTCGTGCCCATCAGGTCGCGCAACCGCAGAAAGTCGACAACGGGCATGCGTAATGCGGATTCACGCCCGAGTTCGAAGCCGATCCTGCCAAAACGGTGGGGTAGCGCGCCCAGAACGGAGGTCATCAGCGTCACTCCTTCGTCTTCGGGGCGTGGAGACGGCCACGTTCGAATACTGCTGACGAAGCATTTTTTGACCGCGACTTCCGCAATTTCCGGTACTACGGCAATCGTGCCGCCATCCGCGGGGACGATGAGAAACCAGGGGCGCGCGGGACTTTCCCAGAACTGACTGTCAAGGCCAGTGAAGTACCGGAAGTTCGATGGCGCAGTCAGCACCAAGGCGTCGAGCTCCCTACCTCGCATGCTCGCCTGAGCGCGCGCGATACGGTCTTCAAATTCAGAGCGAGGAAACGGCAAAGTGGTCATAGCAGATCGTAACTTCCATGAGTTCCGTCAAGTCAGGCGGTCGCCGTCCTTTCGACGCGGTAACCTTTGAGGAATCGGCCCACGCGCGAATCGCGTGGCATGCCGTGGTAATCGGACGGGGTCATGTCGTGCGCGACGACACCTGCCTCCATGAACAGAACGCGGTCGGAAACCTTCATCGCGAACTCGATTTCATGGGTCACGATGATCATCGTCATTCCTTCGCGCGCAAGATCTTCGATCACGCTTAGCACTTCACCGACGAGTTCCGGATCGAGCGCCGAGGTCGGTTCGTCAAACAGCACGATCGAAGGCTCCATCGCCAGCGCGCGTGCAATGGCCACGCGCTGCTGCTGACCGCCGGATAGCTGATGCGGGTATTTGTGAGCGTGCGCGCCCAGACCGACCTTGTTGAGCAGCCGCATGCCATGTTGTTCCAGCAGTTCACCCTTCATTTTCGCGTGGTATGCCGGGGCGAGCGTCACGTTCTCCAGTACCGTACGGTGTGGGAAAAGATTGAAGCTCTGGAATACCATGCCGATGTGGAGAATGCCGTCGTGATATGCAGCTCGTGCTTCGCGGCCGCGATAGGACTTGTGGCTGAACAGGAACGGCTTGTTATTGAGTTTGACATCGCCATCGTCGATCACTTCGAGCCCGTTGAGCGTCCGGATCAGTGATGTCTTGCCGGAGCCCGACGGCCCGATGATGGAGACAACTTCTCCGCTCATGACTTTCAGGTTGATGCCTTTGAGAACATGGTGCGATCCGTAATACTTATGCACGTTGACGGCTTCGATCGCCGGCAGGGATTTGCGCCCTTCGCTAGCCATTTCGATAGGGATGACCTTTTCGGACGCGATCGCCTGAGCCGTGTGCACATCACCGCTACGACGCGTAAAGTCGAGGTGCTTTTCGAGGTAGCTGAGCAGATAGCCAAAGACAGTCACGATCGCAACGTAGTAGAACGCAACTGCGAGCATCGTCTCGAGCACCTTGAAGTTTTGCGTGTATAACCGCTCGCCAACCAGAAGGATCTCTTCGAGCGAGATCACGGAAACCAGCGAAGTGAGCTTCACGATGCTGATGTATTCGTTGATCAGCGACGGCAACGCGATGCGAAACGCCTGCGGCAACACTACGAGACGCTGAAGGCCGAGATAACCAATGCCAAGTGCCTTGCCTGCTTCGAGTTGCCCTTTGTGGACCCCCGCGAGACCGCCGCGATGAATCTCTGCTGCATAAGCCGTCTCGCTGAGCGAAAGAGCGATGAGGCCCGCCCAGAACGAATTGGAGAAAAATGATTGCGTCCACGGGAGAATCTGCGGCAGGTTGTAGACGAAGATGAGCAGGACCAGCAGCGGGAGACTACGGAAAAACCATACATAGCTACGGCATGCCCAGGCAACCGGGCGCCATGTCGATTGTTTGCCGAGTGCGAGCAGGAACCCCGCCACGATACTGATCAGCCAGGATGCAATGCTGAGCTTGACGACGAGGAGCGCGGCGCTCCAGAAATCCGCGAACGTCAGAAGCGAAAGCGCGTAGCGCCAGTCGAAAGTCATATCCGTCTCCTGCGGGGAGGCCCGGCTGCGCCGGGCACAATGCCGATATTTATTGCGCGGTGCCAAGCGCCTTCGCGATTTCGGCTTCCGTCGGGGCCGCGACGTTGTACTTTTTCAACAGCGCCTGATATTCGCCCGTGCTTTTCATCTGTGCGACAGCCGACTCTATCTGCGACTTCAGTTCCGTGTTGCCCTTCTTCAGAGCGATGCCGCAAACCACGGGGTCAAGTGGGCCATTCGAGGTGATTTGCAACCGGCCCCCCGAGCGCTCGACGATCATGCCCGCGATAGAAACGTCTTCATATTGGGCGTCGATGCCGCCGGACAGAATCGCTTGCGCGGTTTCGGCCGACGTGTCGTATTCGCGGACCTGGACAGGTGGCTTACCTCGCGCAACGCACGCCTTGTCCGACGCGTTGTTGATGAACTTGATCCACGCCGCGCCCTTGATGGAACCGATCCGCTTGCCGCACAGGTCGCCGACGGTCTTCGGTTTCAGGCCGCCCGCGGTGCTGACCATCAACGAGCCGCCGGTCATGAAGTACGGGACAAAATCGACCACCTTCGCGCGCTCAGGCGTAACGTAGAGAGCGGACGCCACGATGTCGTAGCGACTCCCGGTCACGCCGAGGATGAGATTGGCGAAACGGGTGTCGACGAATCTGGGCGTGTCTTTCATGTACGAAGCGACAGCACCGATGAACTCAGGATCAAAACCTGCCGGCTTGCCGTGATCCAGATAGGTGTGAGGCGGCAGCGTCATATCGCTGCCTACGGACAACATGCCGGGGACAAGCGTTGCCGCGGCGCTTGCAGTACCGGAGGCCAATGTGCAGGCGATTGAAATGGCGGCCAGCGAAAACAACTCTGCCAACGAACGGTTCTTCATGCGGCACTCCAGGTGGTCTCTCAAAGGGGGCGCTAGCGCCAATCCGTCAGTAACGACGTCGAAGGCAGGCGATCGGGCCAGTTTGAAGTCCACGGAGGAAAACCCCAATCTCTGTCGCCGACTTGATATAGCGCTTGACAGAGAAAGTTTATTGCGGGACAAACTTTAAAACTTATTTATTACTGCCCTGAAAACGAGAAAATTTCTCACCATGCCGAAGCTCCGTCCGACCGTCGAAATAGATAATTTCGATCTGAAGATTCTTGAGATCGTCCAGCAGGACAACCAGATTCCGCATCGGGAAATCGGCCTGCGAATCGGCCTGTCGGTGCCATCAGTTGCGCGACGTCTTCAGAAGATGCGCGCGAACGGCGTGATCACCGCGGATCGGAGCGTGCTGAATCCGGATGCTCTGGGTTCGCGCGTTACGGTAATTGCTCATGTGTCGGCCGAGAATGAAGCCATTGATCTGCTCGATCAGATGCGTGCCCGTTTTGAAGCATGCGAGCAGGTGCAGCAGTGCTATTACGTGACCGGCGAAGTTGATTTCATCCTGATCTTTTGCACGCGCGATATGGCCGAGTACACGGCCCTCACGAGAACCCTCTTTTTTGCCGAGGGCAACGTACGCAGTTTTCGCACTTTCGTTGCGATGGAACGCGTCAAGGTGACGCTTGATGTGCCGATAGGGCAATAGATCCTGGCTCCCCACTCCCCCCACCCCTCAACGATTAGCCACCACATCCGCGGCACCCTGCGCATCGCCCGCTGGCCCGCGCAGAATCCACAACAACGTCAACATACCCAGCGAAAGCAGCACCCCAATTGCCGCGAGCCCTATATACAGGCTTCCCGTCGACGCCTTCAGCATGCCGACCAGCCACGGGCTCACCGCGCCGCCAATGGCGCCGATCGCCGTGATGGTTGCAATGCCGCCGGCGGCCGCGTCTTCGTGAAGATACGCAGTGGGAATGGTCCAGAACAGCGACAGCGCCGCGTAGATCCCAACCGAGGCGACGATCAGCAGCGCGACGGTCAACGCAATGCTATGCGCCGTCAACGGCAGCAACAGGAAACTCGCCGCAACCGCGAAACCGCAGCCTGCTACGTGCCAACGCCGTTCCATGCGCCGATCCGAATGGCGCCCGATCAACACGATACCGATCGCCGTGCACACCGAGATACCGCCGCTCAGCCAGCCGATATCGCTGATGCGATGCATGCCGACCTGGCGCAGCAGCGTCGGGATCCAGAAGCCGATTGCGTTGAGCGCCATGAAGACGCTGAAATAAATCGCCGACATCACATAGATACGTGGATTGGTCAGCACTTCAACAAGCCGTACCTGCGTGTGCGCGTCCGGCGCGCGTGCCGCGCTCAGCGCCGCCGCGATCCGCGCCTTCTCGCTGTCGCTCAGCCAGCGGGCATCGGCGGGTCGGTCGTCGAGAACGAAATACGCGGCGAATCCCAGTGCGATGGCGGGAATGCCTTCGATCAGAAACAGCCACTGCCAGCCGGCAAGCCCGAACGAGCCATGCAGCCCGCTCATGATCGATCCCGACAGCGGTCCGCCGATGACACCCGCCAGCGGCACCGCCATCACGAACAGGCTCATGATCCGGCCGCGCCGCTTGTCCGGGAACCAGTAAGTCAGGTACAGAATGATGGCGGGGAAGAAACCCGCTTCGGCGGCGCCGAGCAGAAAACGCACCGCATAGAGCATCCCGGCGCTGCGCACGAACATCAGCACGATCGTCAGCGCTCCCCACAGCACCATGATCCGCAGCAGCGTCCTGCGTACGCCGATACGCGCCGCGAGCAGATTGCTCGGCAATTCGAAGATCACATAGCCGACGAAAAACATGCCGGCCGCGATGCCGAACACCGCATCGTCGAATTTCAGGTCCTGCAGGAACTGAAGCTTCGCAAATCCGATATTCACGCGGTCGATAAAGTTGACCACGTAGCAGATGAAGATGAACGGTATGATGCGCCGCGCGACCTTGCGGAACACGGCATCATCGGTCGAATTGCCGGAAGTATCGATCATGGTGTCTCCTGAAACCCCACCTGGCGTGGTGGTCCCGCTTTTCTTGCGGGTCTTGTCCGCGAATGCGGTTCGAATGCCGCGTCACCACTCGCCGAAGAACACGCCCCAGTCCTTGTGCGTGTTCGTGCGGCTCGCGACGCCGGCATCGTCGATCGTCACGCGCTGCTTGAGCGAGCCGTACCAGTCAACCAGCTTCGCGTGCATCCGCGTGCGCACGGCTTCATGCGTGCGATCGCCGCCCAGGTCGACGAACTCGTGCGGATCGGCTGCGAGATCGAACAACTGCGGGCGATAGCCGAGCCAATGCACGTATTTCCAGCGTGCATCGCGCACCATCCAGCCGCGGCATTCACCGGGTTCACGTCCCAGCGTCAGGCGCGCGCCGCGAAAACTGTAGTCGAGTTCGGAGACCACGTAATCGCGCCAGCCGTGTTCGCCCGTTGCCGTGTTCCGCATGAGCGGCAGCAGTGACTTGCCTTCGATCCGTTCTTCGTACCCAGGCAGTCCGAGACCCGCGAGTACGGTGGGCACGACGTCGATGCACGAGGTGAAACGCGCCTCGCCAGTTCCGCGCGTCGCATCCGCTTCGGGCGACGGATCGTGGACGATCATCGGCACGCGCTGCACGGTATCGTAGAACTGCTCTTTTTCGCCGAGCCAGTGATCGCCGAGAAAATCGCCATGATCGGCGGTAAAGACAATCAGCGTGTCCTGCCAGCGGTTCAGCTTGTCGAGCGCTTCCCACACGCGCCCGAGATGATCGTCGATCTGCTGGATCAAGCCCTGATAGACCGGCCGTACGGTGTTCGACACTTCCTCGCGCGCGAAATTGATGCTCTCCTCGTGCTGTCGGTAAGCGGCCACGACAGGGTGTGCATTATCGAGTTCGGCACGTCGCCGCACGGCGGGCAGGCACTGATCGAGCGAATACATGTCGTGGTACGGGCGCGGCGCGACGTAGGGCCAATGGGGCTTCACATACGACAGATGCAGCGCCCACGGCTCGTCGCCCTGCTGCTCGATGTAGCGGATCGCCTGATCGGTCATGTACGCGGTCTCGGAGTGCGGCTCCGCGACGCGCGACGGCCAGCGCACGTTGCTCATCTTCCATCCGGAGCGGACCTGGCCGGCGTCGTCTTCGACACTGATCACGTAGTCGCTCCACGGCCGCTCGCTCGCATAGCCCCGCGCGCGCAGCCACGCGGGATAGCCGCTTTCGCGGCCCGGCTCGTGATGACCGTCGTAGCGGTCCAGTTCGACGAACGAGCCCGCCGAAAGCCGTAAGCCGAGTGCGCTGTCGCGCGCGATCTCGAGCCGTTCCATGCCCGACGCGTCCACCTGAACGTGCGTCTTTCCGGCGAGCGCAAGCGAGCGGCCATGACGGCGCAGGTACTCTCCGAGCGTAATCTCGCCGATCGACAGTGGCACGCGGTTCCAGTTCGCGCCGTGACTCGTCATCGTGCGGCCAGTGTAATACGACATGCGCGACGGCCCGCAAACGCCCGAGCTGACAAATGCGTTATCGAACCGGACGCCGCGCGCCGCCAGCGCGTCGATATTGCGTGTGCGCAAATACGGATGGCCATAGCAGCCGAGATGATCGCGCCTCAACTGGTCGCACATGATGAAGAGCACGTTGCGGATCGCTGTCATGGGTGTGTCGTCCGGATCTCGTCGAAAGCGGGGATGGCTTCGATGCTAGAGAAGAGGCGCACGATTGACCTAATCAAACGTATGTGCGGTTGCACAATCGCGCATAATGGTCTCCTACTTCTCCGGACGACCGACCCGTGCCGCGCTCATCCTCCGTCCCTCCCGCGCCATCCGCGCCGCGCCTGAAGCAGCCCGGCCATATCGACGAGTTCCTGCTGTACCGGATGCACAATCTGACTCGCGTCGCCGTTCAGGGCGTCGGGCTGATGTTCCGCAACGAGATCGGCATCAGCCGGCGCGACTGGCGCATTCTCGCGTTCGTGGGTCAGTTCCCCGAGCTGAGCCTCACGCGGCTGGCGGAACTCACGGGGCTGGATACGGTGATCGCGAGCCGCTGCGTGACGCAGCTCGTGAAACGCGGCTTGCTGGCCAATACCCGGCTACCGGCGAACAAGCGCGTTTCCGCGCTCCGGCTCACCGAGGCGGGCAAGGCGACCTATGACCAGGCGCACGCGGCCGGCCGGCAATACAACGTGGAATTCGCCGCCTGCCTGACCGATGACGAGGCGCGCCAGCTCGAAACGCTGATGAGCAAGCTCGAGCTCCGCGCGCAACAACTGACGCGGCGCGAGATCGAGCGCAGCGGCGGCACGCACGGAGAGCCGGGAGACGAATAGCGGGCGTGCCCGGCAGATCGGCGAAACACTGGTAGCGAATCGGACGCACGGATCTGCCCGCCATTGCGGAATTTCGACACGAGCAGGCCATTCACCGCCGCCTCGACGTCATCAGTCGTCGGCGTCATCAGCCGAAGCAAACTCAAACGTCGGTATAGACCTGCATCGCGATCCGCTTGCTCTGCGGCTCGCCCGCCGAGATCTGGATCAATTCGCACGGACGGCGCTCCGGCTGCGCCATTCCGGGCGTCCAGACCCAGTAGTGGTTGTCCGGCAAGCCGTTGACCGCCACCACGTGATGATTGCCCGCCGCATCGATCGCATGGATCGTGACCCGGCTGATCAAGCCGCCCTTCAGCGCGCGCATGTCGTCGACGGCTTCGTTCACCGCGCGCGCCACGCTCATCCCCATCTTCATATAGAGGACCACCGCGCGCGCCGTGCCCGCGCGGATCGTCATCTCGCCCGCGCCCGTGCATGCACAAGCGCCGTAGCGGCTGTCCGCGTAGGAGCCCGCGCCGATCACCGGGCTGTCGCCGAGACGGCCCGGATATTTCCAGCCCCAGCCGGACGTGCTGGTGCCCGTTACCACGTTGCGCGCGTTATCGAGCGCGAGAAACACGGTTGTGTCCTTGCCGATCTCCGGATCGACCGCATCCTGACAGTAGCGTTCGAGCGGCACATCGGGCCACGCGGCCTTGTCGGCCGCGCTGACTTCGGCGTCGAACCAGCGCGCGTAGGCCTGGCGCGAATGCTCCGCCAGCAGGTCGCACCGGTCGGCGCCCGTTTCGGCCGCGAAGCGCGCGGCGCCGTCGCCGATCAGCAGTTCATGCGGCAGACGTTCCAGCACCGCGCGCGCGACGCTCACCGGGTGCCTGAAACCCTTGAGACCACCGACAGCGCCGGTGCGCAACGTCGAGCCGTCCATCATCGAGGCATCGAGCTCCACTTCGCCGAGCAGATTCGGCCAGCCGCCGCGGCCGACCGTGCGTACCTCTTCGTCGTCCTCGACGAGCCGGATGCCGGCCTCGACCGCGTCGAGTCCGGCCCGGCCGTCGCGCAGCATTTCCGCGGTCAGGCCGATGCCGGATTTGCCTTCGTTGTTGGTCAGAATAATCATGTTGCGTAGCCAGAAAGAATGCGAATGCCCGTCACAGTCCCGCGCGGAACTGCTTGTTCCAGAAGTCGAGCATGTCCGTCTTGTGCTTCATCAGCAGCGCGAAATCGACCGGCACGATCCGTTCGAGTTCGGCGCCCGAGAATCCCACCGCCTGCTGCAACGACGGCGGCAGGCCGGCATTCGTGATCGTCGGCGCGTAGCCCATCGATTCCGCGAACGCATGCTGCGCGCGCGGATCGAGCATCGCGTTCAGATACGGGAACGCGCACGCGGCCTGCTTGCTGCCCGCCGTGACGGCCGCCTCGAAGGTGGCCGGCAGCGCGCCCTCCTTCGGGAACACGTAATCGACGGCAAGCCCCGCTTTTTTCCATTGCAGCGTGCGCGCCTTCCACGTGACGGTCACGACGATCTCGCCGCTCTTCAGCGCCGACGCAAGCGCGTCGACCGACGGATACACCCGCGGCGACGCTTCACGCAGCGCGCGCAGATACTTCTGCCCGAGCGCGAGATCGCTGGCCTTGCCGCCGGACGCAAGCGCGCCAGCCAGCGTCAGATAGTCGTATTGATCGTCGACGAGGCCGATTTTTCCTTTGAACGCCGGATCCAGCAGCGCGGCGAGACCGTCGGGACGCGTGCGGACCCGGTCCGTGTCGTAGACCAGCACGAGCGCGCTGAAGATATGCGGCACCGCGTAGCTGCGGCGGAATTGCGGAATCACGTTCGCGAGGTTCGGCAGCAGCGCTTCGTCGAGCTTCGCAGTCGTGCCTTCCGAGTACATCTGGAACATGTCGTTGTCGCGCAGCAGCGCGATATCCATCGTCGCGCGCCGGCCGTGCGCTTCGGCGCGCATCGTGGTCTGGCGCGCGAGCGCGCTGCCCACCGCGTAGGTGACGGTTATGCCGGCCGGCGTGACGAGCGGATCGATATTCTGTTGCAACAGGCGCTGGTAGTCTCCTCCCCACGTTCCCACCACGATCTGACCGGCACAGGCGCCGGCCGCGTTCGCTTTCAACGCGAACGGCCCGAGCGCGGACGCGGCGACGAGCGTGCCGGTCGACTGAAGAAAACGGCGGCGTGGTTTGTCGATGTTATTCATGCACTCGCTCCAGGAGATATGCGGTTTGGAAAAGACGATGCACGGCTGCGAAGAAACGGCTGATTGCCGCGGCGCCCAGCCGCGCGGCGACTGCCGGTCGGACTCAGGCCGCCGAGCCGAGCCGCGCGTTCACGGCCGCGACCACTTCGCCGAGTGTCTCCTCCATCACGCTCGACAGTTCGTCGAGATGCGGCGCCGGTGCCGCCCCGTGCGGCGTAATTTTCAGCGTATAGAAAGGCATCGCATGCTCGAAGCGCCGCAGAATCAGATTCGAATCGAGAAAGTCGTATGCCGATACCGGATGCAGCAGGCCGATGCCAAGTCCTTCCTTGACCATCGTCGCGATGTTGACCGAATACGGCGCGATCGCGACGACCTGCGATTGCAACTGGCCGGTCGCGAAAACCTGATCCATCCCCCAGCGCACCAGACTCGGCTGATCGTACGAAACGATCGGCTGGTCCCGCAGATCGGCCACCCTGATGACCTTGCGCTTGCCGAGCGGATGCCCCGCCGGCAATGCGCAGATCGCATCGAGCTGCGCGAAGGCGGCCGAATCGGTGCCGGTCACGTCGACCGTATTCGTCACGAGACCGAGCGCGAGCTGGCGCGACACCACCTGGTCGCGGATCAGCGCCGATGCCCCGGTCGTCAGCGCGATCTGCACGGCCGGATGCCGGCGATGAAAATTCGCGATCACGCGCGCGAAATAGCCGAGCCCGAACGACACGACCGAGCCCACGCGAATCACCGCCGTCGACGGATTGCGCAAGCTCAGCGCGAACTCGCGGATGTTGTTCAGACCGGCGTAGCGTCGCTCGACTTCCTCGAACAGCGCGAGCGCTTCGATGGTCGGCTCGAGCCGGCCGCGGCTGCGATCGAACAGCGTGAGATTGATCGAGCGCTCCAGATCGGTAATCAGCCGGCTGATGCCGGACTGCGACGTACCGATGACCTGCGCGGCGCGGGTCGTCGTACGCGTGAGCATCAGCGCCCTGAATGCGTCGATGTGCCGAAAGTCCATCCGTTCTCTCCGGATTGCATGGGCCGCCGGCGCCTTTCGCTCCCAGGGGAGTGGTCCGCTCGTCACGCCTGCAGATCAAAGGCATGGATTTTACCGCCCTTCATCACCACCGGAATGCGCTCGCCCTGCCCGAGCAGACAGTCGAGCGACGCGAGCGGATTGCCGTCGACGACGAGCATGTCGGCATGCGCGCCCGGCGTGATCTGCCCGAGCTGCCCGGCCTGGCCGAGCACCTCGGCGCCGACCAGCGTGGCGCTGCGCAGGATCTCGAGCGGCGACAGCACTTCGCTGCGCAGGCGGAATTCGTCGCTTTGCAAACGCTGCGATTCGCCGAGCAGATCGGAGCCGAAGCCCATTGGCACGCCCGCGTCGCGGAAGATTTCCAGCGAGCGCAGACCCGCGTGCCGCACGCCCTCGATCTTCGCGACGCTGTCCGCCGGCAGGCCGAGCGATTCGCCTTCGTTCGCGAGCGCGTCGTACGTGACGAGCGTCGGCACCGCGAACGCGCCCTGCTCAGCCATCACGCGCGCGGCCGCCGCGTCGACCAGATTGCCGTGTTCGATCGTGCGCACGCCGCAGCGCACCGCGCGCGCGATCGCCTCGGCCGTGTACGCATGCGCGAGTACATAGGTGCCGCGCGCTCGCGCCTCGTGCACGATCGCGCGGATCTCGTCTTCCGAATAACCCCATGCGCCGACCGGGTCGGTCGGCGACGCGACGCCGCCCGACGCCATGATCTTGATCTGGTCCGCGCCCATCTGCAGTTCCTCGCGCACCGCGCGGCGCACCGCATCGACGCCGTCGGCGACACGCGACACCGCGCCGACGCGCGCGCAGCACGAGCACGGGCTATCCGTGCCGATGTAATCGGTGCGCCCGCGCATGTCGCCATGTCCGCCGGTCTGGCTGATCGCGCGGCCCGACACGAACAGCCGCGGACCTTCGGCGAGCCCCTGTTCGAGCGCCTGCTTGAGCGCGAAGCCCGCGCCGCCCGCGTCGCGCACCGTCGTAAAGCCGCGCCTGAGCATGCCTTGCAGGAGCGGCAGCGATTTCAGCGTGACCAGCACGTTCGGCAGATTCACCTGCTGCGCGAGATTCAATTGCGTCGCATGCACGTGCACGTGCAGATCGATCAGTCCGGGCATCAGCGTCTTGCCGCGCACGTCGATCTCGCGCGCCGACGCGCTGCGGATCGGGCGATCCGAGACTTCCTTGATGCGCCCGTTTTCCACCAGCACCGCATGGTCCTCGCGCAACTCGCCCGCCACCGGGTCGAGCAGCGCGCAGTGCGAGAACAGAATCGACTCCATCATTTCTCCTCCGGGCTATGTTCCGGGTGATTCTTCAACGTCGAAGAATTGCACTGGCCGCGCGGCTCAGTCGATCGTCGCGTGCGCCAGCGTGCGCGGCGTATTCGTCAGCAGTTCCGGCGTCGCGCCCGTCACGACGGAGTCGTCGAGACGGAAACCGCCGAGGCCGTACACATAGATGCCCGGCTCCGCCGAGTAGACCTCGTTGTCGAGCAGCGGCCGATGATTGAACGCCATGTCGTCGGGGTACTCGTGGCCGATGATGCCCATGCCGTGGCCGGTGCGATGGCGGATGTACTTCGCGCAACCGGCCTGCTCGATCACCGCCTGCGCGGCGGCGTCGATGCCCGACACCGGCTGGCCGGTGACCGCCGCCGTGACCGCGGCCTCGTTGGCCGCGCGTGCCACCTCGTGAAAGCGCGCCTGCTCGGCGCTCGGCTTGCCGCAAAACCACGTGCGCTCGTTCTCGATCACGAGACCGTTCAGACGCGGAATCACGATGTTGACGAGACCGTCGCCCGCGTTGATCCGCGCGCCGCACGATGCACCATCGCCATGCGGCGACGCCGACGCGGGCCCGGACAACGTCCAGCAGCGCA
Source organism: Paraburkholderia sp. (assembly GCF_047605525.1). Classification (GTDB taxonomy): domain Bacteria; phylum Pseudomonadota; class Gammaproteobacteria; order Burkholderiales; family Burkholderiaceae; genus Paraburkholderia. Next base: position 342,593 of record NZ_JASGFN010000002.1, read on the forward strand.
TCACCTCGAGGTTTTCGCCGGGGAAGCGGCGCCCGCCTTCGGTGACCATCAGCGCGGCCATCTGGTAGTCGAGCTCCTGAACCAGCCGTCCCGGCCGGATGTTCTCGCGATAGCGTTCCTGCACCCAGTCGGCGAGGCTCGCGGCGGCGCGCATGATCGCGATCTCCTCCGCATGCTTGACCCAGCGCAACGAACGCAGCTCGGCGAGCATCGGCAGCAATTTCGCGTCGGGCAGCAACGATGCCGCGCGGCCGAGCGGACCGCCCACCGTCTCGACGCCGATGCGCGATGCGCCGAGCCCGGCGGCGCGCAGACGCGCGGCGATCAGTTCGGGCACTTCCGCGAGCAGCGGCTGCCGCTCGGCCACGCGCGGATGCTCGGAGTAGAACGCGATATCGTCGAGCCACAGATGACCGCGCTCGCGCGCCATCATCACGTGATGCGTCGACAGCTCGTTCATGATCGCAAACGGCTCGCCCGATAGCGGCACGCACACCGCGATCGGACGCTCCCACGTTTGCACGTCGACATGGAAATTGGTCGCCCACTGGAAGAAGTCGGCGGAAGTGAAGATCAGTGCGTCCACACGCTGACGCTCCATCAGCGACTTCATCAGGCGATGACGGTAAGCGCGGGTCTCATGAGTGAGTATGGGCATCGGTTATTCCCTCGGGAAATCACGCATTAAAAGGAGGCGCCTCTCACGGACGGACCCGCGGCGCCCGTCGGATTCAGGTCATCATCGTTTTCATGTAGCGACGCTGAATGATCCAGTGCGACAGCAGCGCAAGTGCAAAGGTGACGATCATCGACACCAGCGACAGCACCGCGCCGAACGGCCAGTTATTGGCCTTCGCGATCTGGTCGTAGATCGCGGGCGTCATCATCGTGATGCCGGTGCCGCCGAGCAGAACCGGCGTCGCGTAGGCATTCATGCACAGGATGAAAACGAGCATCGTGCCGGCGGCGATGCCCGGCGCGGCCATCGGCAGCACCACGCGCGAGAGAGTCTGGCCGAAGCTCGCGCCGAGATTGCGCGCGGCTTCCTCGATCGAAAAATCGAGCCCTTCCAGCACGCTTTGCAACGTCAGGATCATGTACGGCAGCACGACGGCCGTGGTGCCGGCCACCACCGCGAACGGCGTGTACAAGAGCCGCACCGGCTGATCGACCACGCCGAGCGCGATCAGCAGCGCGTTGACGAAGCCCGCGTTGCCGAGCATGACCATCCAGCCGGCCGCGCGCACGACGTTGCCGACCAGCAGCGGAAACACGAGCAGCATCACGAGCTGGCTCTTGTAGCGGCTTTGCGTCTTCGCGAGAACGTAGGCAACGGGAAAGCCGAAAACGAGCGACAGCGCCGTGCACAGCGCGGCCACCTTGATCGTGGTCCACAGCACCGCGTGATAGTACGGATCGATCAGGAACTGGACGTAGTTCTCCAGCGTGAACGCCGCCTGCATCAGCTGGACCGAGTCGAAATGATTGAAGCTGTAGCGCACCAGTTGCACGCCCGGCAGCACGATCACGAATAGCACGACCAGCGTCGCGGGCGAAGCGAGCAGGCCCCCGGCGAAGTCGCGGCGCCGCGGCGCGGCGTTCAGTGCTGTGGTCGTCATGGTTCAGAGCCCCGGCTTGAATTCCTTGTTCCAGAAGTCGAGCAGCGCCGGCTTTTCCGCGGTGAAACGCGCGTAGTCGATCTTGACGAGCCGGTCCAGTTCGGCATTCGTGAACCCGACGCTCTGCTGCAACGCGGGCGGCAACGACGCATCGGTGACGGTCGGCGCATAGCCCATCGTTTCGGCAAAGCCCACCTGCGCGCGCGGATCGAGCATCGCGTTCAGATAGTTGAAGCCGCACGCGCGCGACGGCGCGTTCTTCGGCACGGCGGCCTCGAACGTGACCGGCACGCCGCCCTCTTTCGGAAACACGTATTCGACCGGCACGCCGCCTTTCTTCCATTGCAGCGCGCGCGCTTTCCACATGCAGGTCATCCAGATCTCGCCGCTCTTCAATGCCGCCGCGACCGCCTCGTTGGACGGATAGACCTTCGGCTGCTGCTTGCGCACTTCGCGCAGAAACTGGATGCCGGCGGCCGTGTCGCCGTTGTGCTGGCCCGCCGCGAGCGACGACAGCAGCACGTTGAAGTTGTACAGAATGTCGGAAAAGCCCACCCGCCCCTTGAGTTTCGGATCGAGCGCGACCGCCATCGAATCGGGCTTCGCGGAAAACTTCTCCGGGTTGTAGACGACCACCATCGCACTGAAGATGTGCGGAATCGAATACGGCCGGCGCAGTGCTTCGATCGTGCGCGCCGAGTTCGGCACCAGCTTCGTGTCGAGCGGTTCGAGCACGCCCGAGCGATTGACGTCGAACATATCGATGTCGGCGAGACAGGCGACGTCGAGCGAGCCGTGGCGCGACATCTTTTCCGCGCGCAGCTTCGTCATGCGGCCGATCTGGTCCGCCGAATCGTAGGTGACACGGCCGCCCGCGGCCTCGATGATCGGCTTGCCGATATTCTGTTCGAGCAGATTCAGATAGTCGCCGCCCCACGTGCCGACGACGACATTGGGACAGGCGTCGGCCGCCAGCGCCATGCGCGGATCGAAACCGAGCGACGGAGCGACGAGCAGACCGGAAGCAGCTTTGAGAAATGTGCGGCGCGTGATTTGATGGCTCATTTATAGGTCCCTCAGGCGGAAAAAAGCAGGCAGTCTTCGGTTCTGAAACATGCGTGCAGCGTGTCGCCCTGCGACCAGCCGCCGGCACTCGCGTGCGCCGTGTTCGGCACGAGCGCGACGAGGCTCTGGCCGCGTTCGCCCGTGAGCCGTAATTCGACGGTCGCGCCGAGATAGATCCTGTCGGCGAGCCTGACTGGAATCGATACTTCGCTGTGCTCCGGCGCCGCAGCGAGCCGCAAGCGCTCGGGGCGGATGCCGAGCGTATTCGCACCGGGCGCGGCGGCGTTCACCGCAATCCTGTCGCCGGCTGCGGTCACGAAGTGCCCGTTGTCGACGTGCCCCGCGAGGAAATTCATGCGGCCGAGAAAGTTCGCGACGAACGGATTCGCGGGCCGCTCGTAAAGCTCGGCCGCGCTGCCGATCTGCTGCACGCGGCCGTCGTGCATGACGGCCACGCGATCCGCCATCGCGAGCGCTTCTTCCTGATCGTGCGTGACGAAGATGGTCGTCAGACCGAGACGCTGCTGCAGCGCGCGGATCTCCTCGCGTACCTCGACGCGCAGTTTCGCGTCGAGATTCGACAGCGGCTCGTCGAGCAGAAACACGTCGGGACGAATCGCCAGCGCGCGCGCAATCGCGACGCGCTGCTGCTGACCGCCGGACAACTGCCGCGGATAGCGTTCGGCGAGCGACGTCAGCCGCACCATGTCGAGTGCTTCGCGAATGCGGGTGTCGCGCTCCGCTTTCGGCACGCGCCGCATTTCCAGCCCGAACGCGACGTTCTGCGCGACCGTCATGTGCGGAAACAGCGCGTAGCGCTGGAACACCATGCCGGTGTTGCGCTTGTCGGGCGCGAGCCGCGTGACCTCGGTATTGCCGATCCAGATTTCGCCGTCCGTCGGCTCGACGAAACCCGCGACCATCCGCAGCGTCGTCGTCTTGCCGCAGCCGCTCGGGCCGAGAAACGCGACCAGCTCGCCCTCGGCGATATCGAACGACACATCCTCGACCGCGGTCGTCGCGCCGTATTGCTTGCGCAGATTGCGCAGGGATACCTGAGCCATATTCAGATCACCTTGCCGAGCTTCACGAAACGATCGGTGATCAGCATCACGATGCCGAGCAGCACGATCTGCGCGGCCGAAACCGCCGCAATGGTGGGGTCGAGATTGAACTCGAGGTACTGCATGATCGCGATCGGCAACGTGGTCCTGCCGGGACCGACGAGCGGCAGCGTCATCTCGAGGTTTTCGAACGAAACGATGAAACCGAACAATGTGGACGCGACGATCGCCGGCCGCAGCATCGGCAACGTGACGCGCCACAGCGTGCGCCACGGACCGGCGCCGAGATTGCGCGCCGCTTCCTCGACGGTCTCGTCGATCTGGCCGAGGCTCGCGGTGACGAGCCGGATCGTCCACGGAATCGTCAGGCAGATATGCGCGAGCAGCAGGCCGCCGAAGGTGCCGACGATGTCGGTATCGAGCGCGTTTTCGGCGCGCAGATAGAACAGATACGTAGCGATGCCGGCGACGATGCCCGGCACCACGAGCGGCAGCAGCAACACGTTGCCGACGACGCGCCGCCCCGGAAACCGGTAGCGCGCGAGTGCGAGTGATGCCGCGACACCGAGCACGACGCCGCCGATCGCCGCGCCCGCGGCGAGTTTCATCGACAGCACGAAGCCATTGGCGAACGCATCGTTACGCCATGCGTTGACGTACCACGACATCGTGTAGCCGGACGGCGGGAACGTAATGATTGCGTCTTTGAAGAAGCTCAGCCAGATCACGAAGATCAGCGGGCTCAGCATGAACAGATAGATGAGTGCGACGCCGGCCCTGACGAGCCAGGCCGTTGGAACAAAACGTGGGCGGGAGAATGCGCGCGCGGAAACGATGTTGCTACGGTCAATCGGAACCTGCGTCACCGCGCTTTCTCCTCGGCTAGGAATAACACGTTTGGCTGGTGCTGCGACGGAGTGACGGCGCAAGGCCTTCCCCGGTCAGGTGTGGCTGCAACTGTATGGAATGTAAATTTGCATAGCCTCACCAATTTCGATTCACAGTAGCATGAACAAAAAGATGCGCAAAGCGGGTTCTGCCTGGAGGCGGGGTGGGGTTTACGCGGGAGAATGCGCAGGAACCGAAGAGCCGATGAAGCGGATGGAGAAGAAGTGCGGGGATGTTTCGCCGCATGAAGGGAATCGGCGCGGCGGCGGCGTTTGGCGCGCATGCGGCCAGCCGCAACGGCGAACAGGCGGATCGGAAACAGTGCGGCGACTGCTTCCTACCCGCCTGAATCAAAACTCCCTAAACGACGCCCTGCACTACGACATCATGGACTCAGCGCAAACCGCGTCGCGCCCGCGAACGGTTCGAGCCATTTCACCGCGCGATCGGTATAGATCTCGGTTTGCGGAGCAGGCAGCCCTTCCATGCTGTCGAGCGTACCGGCCTTCACCAGAACCAGCCCCGGCAGCGAGGAAACCTTCGTGAGCACGGGAGAGCCGCAACGCCCGCAGAAATGCCGCCACGACGGCTCGCCGCTATCGCCCCTGTCCTCATAGGCACGGGTCTCGCCCTGTTGCTCGTAGTCGGACTCCCTGACGAAGAGGTTGAAAGAGAACAGGCTGCCGCTTTGTTTCTGACAGTGCGTGCAATGGCAGATAGCCGTTGCCTGCGGTTCGCCGTTCAATACATAACGCACTGCGCCGCACAGGCAGCCGCCTTTTCGATCCGGCATGAAGTATTCTCCCAATCGACGTTCTCAGGCAGCACCGGCGACCCGCACCAGTTTGCGGTTCAGGAATTCGCCAATGCCCAGTTCCGACAGCTCGCGTCCAAAGCCGGAATTCTTGATTCCGCCAAATGGCAATCCCGGCGAATCGGCGAAACAGGAGTTGATGTACACCATGCCGGCCTCGATACGCGACGCGACCTGCTTCGCATGCTCGATATCGGTATCGAAGACGAAGGCGCCCAGGCCATAGCTGCTGTCATTGGCGAGCCTGATCGCTTCTTCCTCGCTGTTCACCACATAGAAGGACAGCACCGGGCCGAATGCTTCCTGTCGATAGAGCGGATTGTTCCCGGCGATATCCGTGATGATCGTCGGTTCGAGATAGAAGCCGTGACGCTCGACGCGTTTGCCGCCATGCACGATCCGCGCGCCCGCGGCCTTCGCGTCTTCGATCTGCTTGAGCAGCCCCTCGAGCGCGCGCTCGCTGACGAGCGGGCCGAGTGCCGTGGCCTCGTCCAGCGGATCGCCCACCTTGAGCGCCGCAAAGCGCTCCGTCAACGCGGCCAGCATTTTGTCGCCACGTTCCTTGCCCACCACGATCACGCGTTTGATGTTCACGCAACCCTGCCCCGAGTTGAACGTGCGGCCCATCACGCATTGCTCGATCGCGAGATCGAGAGACGCGCCTTCCAGAATCAGCGCGGGGTCGCTGCCGCCGAGTTCGAGAATCACTTTCTTCAGATTGCGTCCGGCGCGCTCGCCGACGGACATTCCGGCGCGTTCGCTGCCGGTCAGCGCGACGCCGCGCACACGGAAGTCGTCGATCAGTTTCGCCACCTGGTCGATGCTGCAAAAGAGATTGGTGTACACACCTTCCGGGGCGCCGGCTTCCTCGAACAGCCGCGCGAAGGCGAGCGCGCACTGCGGCACGTTTTCCGCGTGTTTCATCAGTACCACGTTGCCGGCGATGATCTGCGGCGCGGCGACGCGAGCGAGCTGGTAATAAGGGAAGTTCCATGGCTCGATCGCCAGAAGCACGCCGACCGGCTCGGCGACCACCGTCGCGCCGGGCTCGCCGGGCACGGGTTGCGGCGCGAGAAACTTCTCGCCGTGTTCGGCGTAGTACTCGAGGATATCGGCGACCAGATCGACTTCCAGATAACTGAAGCGGGCGATCTTGCCCATTTCCAGCGTCGGATATGTCGCATATTCGTCGCGCTTCTCGCGCAGAATCCGCGCGGCCCGCCCGACGATACGGGCCCGCTCCGCGACGGAGCGCCACTTCCAGTCCTCGTGATAACGCTTGTCCGCGGTACTCAGCGCGGCAAAAACCTGCTCGTCCGATTGCAACGGGAATTCCTTGACGAATTCCCCCGATGCGGGATTGACAGTACGAAAACTCATGATTTTCTACTCCTCTTTTAAGGCCTCGGAAACGGCTGATGACGACTCGATCGAGCCCGGGTTTCAAGGCATTCAGTTCAGTCGGGAATGAACGCGGTGCTAATCGTTGCCAGCTCCATCCAGACGGTCCTTCGCCGCACGAATTGCTTCATCGAAGGTCGATTCGGTCGCGACGTGCCGATGATCGACGGAAACCAGCCAACGGTCGCGAGCAAAACACCACCTTATGCGCGAGTCCTCGAACATCAGCGAGAACCATCGCCACAACATCGCGTCTTCCTCGTTGGCGCTCGCGAGCCCTCGCAAGCGCGCGATATCTATCGGACTCACGAGTTATCCCGCCATATAGCCGGATCGCACGCGAGTCTTCACGTTGGCGTGCACCGCGCGTGTTGTCGAAACCCGCACCTTCACGTTGCTCTCCTTCAAATGCCGCATCTGCGTATTAATGCCCTGCTCCTTCGAGCAGTGTCAGCGCGTTGCCGTGGTAAATCGCGTCCCGCTCCGCTTCAGGCAACGTATCGACCACCGGAACCGTGCGCCGGCCCTCGGGATCGCCGATATCGAACGGATAATCCGAGCCGAATACGACCCGCCGCGCACCCGTGGTCCGAATCACAAAGCGATTGCTGTCTTCGCTGAGCGCGCAGGTGTCGTAGTAAAGACGGTCGAGGTACTCGCTCGGCCGCCGCGTGATGTTCTTGCGAAAATACGGGTCGGCCTCCCAGCCCGTCGCCTCGTATGCCGAATCGAGACGGCCCCGCAGAAACACCAGATTCCCGCCGCCGTGCGCGAGCACCAGCTTCAGCCCGGGGTGACGCTCGAACAGCCCCTCGAAGATCATCCGCGTGACTGCCAGCGTGGTTTCGAATGGCCAGCCGACAAGCACGTGAACGCCATACATGCCGAAGCGCTCCGATGTGACCGCCGAAGCCGGATGCATGAAAACGACCAGTCCGAGCTTTTCGATCAGTGTGAATAGAGGCGCGAATTCGGGTCCGTCGAGTGGCTTCCCGCCGGCGGAACTGGGCATCATCACGCCGCGTACCCCATGCTCGTCGACGGCGCGCTGCAACTCCTGGACCGCGGTCTCCGGTTCGCCGAGCGCCAGTACGGCCAGCATCTCCATGCAGCCGCCGGATTGCCGCGCGATCCGATGGCTCGCCTCGTTCAGCGCCCGTGCAAGCTCCACGCTCGATGCGCTGCCCGGCCATGCGAGCATGAACGGCGGGGGCGCAAACAATTGAAGTCCGACATCGCGTCTGCGCAGGCTTTCGAGCCGTTTGGGAAGATCGTGCAGATTGGGATCGATCGAACTCTTGCGATCGTCGCCTTGCCGGCGAATCACCCAATAGCCGTGCTCGCCGCGCTCGGCGCGAAGCTCCGCCACCGGTTTCGTCGAGAGATCGTGAATGAACTGCTCGTCTAGCGCATGGGCGTGAAAATCGACTATCACCGTTTGCCCCTTCGATCCGAATTGCACAAAAAATTAGCCCCAGCGAATTCGACTCAACGCCGCGCTGCTCGATCCGGCGTTACCCGATTCGCTCCAGATTTCCCGTACCGGGGTTCTCCTTGATCTCCTCCCAGAAGCGCCCATATTCCGGCGCTCTCTTCTGGGTAAAGGCATCGAGTCCCTCCTGCCACTCTCTCTTCGGAACATCGAGTGGCGAGCGCAGCACACGGCTCCAGTCGATCGCCGCGTGGGCGTGCAGATTCCACTTCGCCGCTTTCAGCGCACCGGGTGGCACGGACTCCACGATCTGCCCGGCAAGCGACAATGCGCTATCGAGAACTTCGTCGGCCGGCACGACCTGATTCACCAGACCGATGTTCAGCGCCTCGTCCGCGGACACGCGCCGCTGCGTCAATATCAGTTCGGATGCGCGGCGACTGCCGACGACGCGCGCAAGCAATGCAAGACCGGTATTCGGAATCACGCCATGCCCCAATTCGGGCATCGCAAACCACGCGCTTCCGGCAGCGACGACGAGATCGCACGCCAGCGTGAGTTCCATGCCGCCGCCCACCGCGGCGCCGTGCACCGCGGCGACGACGGGTCGATCGAACCCGGCAATACGTTTGAACAGCGCCGCCGGATCTTCGGCGGAATCCGGGACTTCCATCCATCCGTCGCGTAGATCGTCGATGTTGGCGCCCGCGCAAAACACCGGCCCCGCCGCGGCGATCACCGCCGCGCGCACGCCGTCGCTCGAGGCCGCATCCAGTGCACCCGACAATCCGCGGACGATCTCTCTCGACAGTGCATTGCGCCGGTCGGGATCGTTGAGCGTCACGAGTGCAATCGCGCCGCGCCGCTCGTATAGAACCTTGTTCCCATTCATACGAAAGTCTCCGTACCGCTTGTGGGGTCGGTCAAAAGGTGCGCCCGCAATTCAGGCGCGATCGGGCAAGGCCGTCCCGTCTCTGCGTGAACGAGGACACATATCGCTGCCGCTGTCGAATAACAGCGGTCGTCGATTCCACCGAACAGTCCCTGCCGGACTTTCAACGACGTATGTCCCACTTCGACAACCGTGCTGCCAATTCGCACGCATCCAGGGAAATGCAACTCCGCGCTGAACTCGATCAGCAATCTGACGACCGCGAGATTCGCGCCGCCCATCAGCGCGCGAATTTCATGCGGCGCGAAGATCTCCATGCGCGCTGCCTCGAAGAATGTCGCGATCGCCGCGTTATTGATGTGCCTGAACTGATCGGTATCCGCATTGCGCAACTTCTCGTCAGTCCAGAAACGGAAGTCGCCGCGCAGCGGGAGCGTGCGATGCACCGATCGTGGCTGGTCCCGCGGTTCATCCCTTCCGAAGGCGGTCATTGCGCTTCCTGCTGTTCCCTGGGAATCAGATGCGCGCTGGCTTCGTGCTCGGTGCGCAAGTAGAGCGACGTGGCCATCGGCTGACGCATTTCCTCGAGAATGTGCCCAACCAGTCCCACCGCACGCGCGGCAACCGCGAGCCCGCGACAGATCTGCCAGGGAATCCGCATTTCCGATGCGACCGCCGCCATCGCACCGGTGACGTTCACCGGCAGCGGGCGGTCGAGCTTGCGCTCGGCTTCCTTGCCGATAGCCATCATCAGGCGGATATAGGGGCCGTCATATCCGGTCTCGCGCGCGACCTTGAAGAGCGCGGGCGCACGCGGGTCGACCGGCTTATGAAACGGATGGCCGATGCCCGGCAGGATCTGCTTGCGCGCGCGATAGTCGTCGACAATGCTGCTCGCCAGCGCATCGATGTCCGGTACGTCGCGCGGATCGGGCAGCGACTCCTGCAACAGCCGCGCCGCGTTGTCGAGCGATCCGACGAACACCGAGCCCAGCCCCAGCAAGCCCGCGGCGACCGCCGCCTGCACCGTTTCGGGCGCGCCGGCGTAGGTCATGCGCGTGGCCAGCGAAGACGGCGTAATGCCATGCTCGACGAGAATGACCATCATCGCGTTGAACATCCGCAATTCGCGTTCTTCCGGCAAGCGCGCGAACAGTTGCAGAAACGCCATTTGCCCAAAGTCGATCTTGCCGACGATCTCTTCACACAGATCGAGACCGTGAACGACCACTTTCTTCGGGGTCGCCCATGCGATGTCCGATCGGATTTCCGCTTGCTTCATCATCGATCTCCGGTGTTACAAGGTTTGAGCAAGGCCAAGACATTGCGAGGCCATGTCCCGCAACACGTTCTTCAGAATCTTTACGCCATTGGGGCCGTCGCGCTGCGGAAAAGAATCGACCGTCAGGATGCGGCGCGGAATCTTGAAGCCGGCAATACCCTGTTTGCAGTACGCCAGCAGTTCATGCTCCGTCACGGGTGTTGCTGAGCCGCGCACAAAAGCGATGGCCACATCGCCCTCGCCTTCGACATGAACCCCGACCACCTGCGCCGACAGCACGCCCGGATGCTGTGCGAGAAAGTTTTCTATTTCGGCCGGATCGACCAGATAACCCCGCAGACGCAGACTGTCCCGGATGCGGCCCACGTAACAGAACGCGCCGCCGTCGGCATAGGCGAGGTCGCCGGTCCTGAACCATCCGTCCGCCGTGAAGGCGGCCGCCGTCGCTACTGGATTGTTCAGATAGCCGGCCATCACGTTATAGCCGCGCAACTGCAACTCGCCCTGTTGCCTGTCGGGCAACGGCGCATCGTTTGCGGGATCGACGATGCGAAACGCGATCTCGGCGGAAATAGGCGTGCCGCCCGGCATGCCACGCTGCCCGGCATCGCCTTCGGGATCGCGCAGCGCAGTGAGCGCAAAGCATTCGGACATGCCGTACAAACCCGTCAGGCGCACGCCCCAGGCCGCTTCCGCTTTGTCGATGACGCTTCGGCCCAGGCCCGCATATTCCGGAAAGGCGCCGCGCCGCCATGTGGCCAGTGAGTAATCGCCGGCATTAAGCACCATGTCGAACATCGCATCCGAGCCGAAGAAATGCGTGACGCGATGCCGCTCGATCAACGCCGCGGCGGCATGCGCCTTGAAGACCGGCAACAGCACGCAAGCGGCCCCGGACGCGAGCGCCGCGACGGTTTGCACGAATCCGAGCACGCCATAGAGCGGAAGCGCGCACAGCACGACGTCGGTTGCCTGCATGCCGCTGACCAAGCCGACATTGCGCGCATGCCGGGCAATTCCGCCTGCCGTGTGAGCGGCAAGCTTCGGCTGACCGGTCGTTCCCGACGTCATGAACGTGCAGAGCAGATCGGTGTCCCGTCCTTCCCAATGCGGATACGGATCGAAGCCGGCCCATTGAGGCTCGTCGAAACCCGTCGCCTCGATGACGTGCTGCAATACACCGCTCTCGGCCTTGATCTGATTGGCCGCGCCCACGTAGTCGAAATCGAGAAAGTTCCGTGGCACCACGAGTACGCGCGCTTTCGCGGTCTTCACGACGTGCAGCGCCTCCTGAAGCCTGAAGCGCGTGCTCACCGGGATCATCAATGCGCCGATCTGCGCGGCCGCGAAAAACAGTTGCAGCCACACGGCGCCGTCGGGCAACCATACCGCCACGGTATCGCCGCGCCTGAGCCCAAGCTCGCGCAGGAAAGAAGCGGCTCGTCGCGACGCGATCGCCAACTCGCCGCGCGTCAACGTCCGCTCGCCATGGTGCAGGGCGACAAGATCGGGGCTGCCCGATTCGAGCAGATCAAAGGCCATGACGACCTCCCGATGCGGCAAGCGCGGCGCGCGCGATCTGGATGCGCTGCATTTCCGATGTGCCTTCGCCGATACGAAACGCGCGCGCATCGCGATAGAAACGCTCGACCGGCAATTCGGTCATGTACCCCATTCCACCGAAGATCTGCAGCACGCGATCGGTGACCCGGCACCCCATCTCGCTCGCGTAAAGCTTCGCGCGGCAGGCGCCCACATGTGCCTGCTGATCCCCGCCTTCGATCATCCGCGCTGCCGAACGAATCAGCATGCGCGCCGCTTCGATCTCGACATCGTTGTCGGCGATCATGAACTGGATGGCCTGGTGCTGCGCGAGATGCGCGCCAAAGGCCTTGCGCTCCAGTGCGTATTCGCAGGCCATCGATTGCGCGCGCGCGGAAAGACCGAGTGAGCGGCTCGCCGACAACAGCCGGTCCTGATTGATCGACTGCATCATGCCGAGAAAGCCCGCGTTGACCTCACCGAGCAGATCGTCCTCGGGCACGAAGCAGTTTTCGAGCGTGAAGCCGTTGATGTGGTAGCCGCGCCAACCCATCTTCCTGTAACGCGTCATGCCGACGACACCGGGGTTGTCGCGCCGCACGATAAACGTGCTCAGCTTGTTCTTCAACGCCGCCGATGGGTCGGTAACAGCGAGCACGATGATGTAGTCCGCCGTTTCGGCGTGCGAGATGAAGTGCTTGCTCCCATTGAGCAACCACCCTCCGGCGACTTTCTCCGCTCTCGTGCGCAGTCCGCTGAGATCCGATCCCGCGTTGGGCTCGGTCAACGCATACGTGACGATCCGCCGGCCCGCCAGAATGCCCGGCAGAAGCTCACCGCGCTGACGCTCGTTGAGTTGCGTCAGTTGCAGCGGCAAATGACCGAACACCTCGGAGAGCGGCACCGACGTATGCGTGACTTCCTCGAGAATCGCCACTTTTGCGTCGGCGGAAAGACCGGGGCCGCCGATACTCTCCGGAAGATTGAAACCATACAGGCCGAGCGCGACGACCTCCGCCCGCAACTGGGCGAGCAGTTCGGTGCTGACGTCGTCGTCGGTTTCAATCTGCTGCTCCAGAGGAACAAGCCGATTGCGCACGAATCGACGTGCGGTTTCCCGAATCATGGATACTTCGTTATCGATCTGGATCATGATGCTCTCGTTTATCGAAAACGATTTCGATGAAGAATATTTTCACCTACAGTTATGTAAGTCAAGTGCAATAGACTATTGTCTAAATCGTTTTCTGTCGTGATTGAACGAACGCGCGATGCGCGCGCAATGGCTAGATGACCGGCCGGAACATCTGGAACATCTCGCCGATCTGCGCGTAGTCGCCGAGATAACCTGCCCGCATGATCGGCTGCGCGGCCTGCGTATCGAAGTAGCCATTCTTCAGATACGCGTTCTGGATGTGCACGCCGACCACCTGACCGAGCACCAGCCAGTTGTCCGTCGCCTTGCCGCCCAGATCGTGCAAACGCACGATCTGCAACAGCTTGCATTCGAGCGCGGCCGGCGATTCGCCGACATGCGGCACCGATACGTTGCGCCCCTCGACCGGCGTGAGGCCCGCTAGCTGAAACTCGTCGACGTCCGGCGCGACCGGCGCCGAGGTCAGGTTCATCTGCCCGGCAAGCGGGCGGGTCGCGAGATTCCAGACGAATTCGCGCGTTTCCTCGATGTTGCGAAGACTGTCCTTACGACCCTCGCTGCAAAAACCGATGGTCGGCGGAAACGCAGCAAGCGCGCTGAAAAAACTGTACGGGGCGAGATTCAGCCGGCCGCTAGCCGAGCGCGTCGAGATCCAGCCTATCAGCCGCGGCGCGATGATCGCCTTGAACGGATCGTGCGGCAGGCCGTGGCCCGCGGCGGGATCGTAGAATGCGACAGCGGGCCCGGCATCGACTACCTCGAGCGCCGATTCACTACTCATGCGTGCCTCCAATCATTCAACGTGTGCAAATCGAAACCGGCGCAGCGTTCGCAACACCTGCGCTCGCCGTCATCGGACTATCGCCGCGTGGGGCTGGCCTGCTCCACCAGATCCATCCGCTCGTACGCATCGTCGCTGGACACGACACTCGCGAGATCGCGGCCCCGCGTCTCCGGCAGAAAACTCAATGCGACCAGCGCACAGAAATAGCCGATGAAACTGAACACGGCGATCGAACCCACCATTCCGATGCGCTCGGCGACAACCCCGACCGCCGCGACGCTGAGCGCGCCGACCGACTTGCCGACGTTGTACGAAAACCCCATGCACGTGGTGCGAATCTGTGTCGGGAACAGTTCCGACAGCATCGGCCCAATGCCGGCGAATATGCCGTTGATACCCATGCCGACGGGAAGCCCCAGCGCCGCCAGGACCCAGCCGTCCAACGGAATGAACAGATAGCAGGCGGTCAGCACCGCGGCGAGCAGACAGAATGCGAACGCGGTGGATCGGCGGCCGAGCGAGTCGTTCAGATACGCAAAGCTCACTTGCCCGATAAACGAGCCGACACCCATCATCGTCGCCAGCATCGCAACGGAGGACACCGGCAGGTGACGCACCTGAACCAGCATCGTGGGCAGCCAGATCATGATCGCGTAGCTGCTGGCCTGGAGCCCGGTGACGAGAAGCGCGGCGAGCAGGCTCGCGCGCCGCACGTCCCGTCGAAACGACGAGCGCCACGTTGCGACGACTGCACCGCCGGTTGCCTTTTTCATTTCGCGGAACATTTCCGGCTCCGGGATGAAGCGCCGGATCATCAGCACGACGACCGCGGGAACCACGCCGATCCAGAAAGCCGAGCGCCATGCAATCGATGCGGGGAGATACGCGAGCAGCACGCCTGTGATGGCCGCGGCGAGCGCCCACCCCACGGAGAAGCCGCTTTGCACCAGACCGAGCGCCTTGCCTCGATGAACCGGGTTGATCACTTCGGCCATCAGCGCGGCCCCGACGGCCCACTCGGCGCCGAACCCCAGACCCTGCAACGCGCGCACGATCAGCAGTTGCGGATACGAGTTGGTAAAGCCGGCCATCACGCAGAACGCGGTGAACCAGATGATCGAGCCAGTCAATACACGTACGCGTCCGTGACGATCGCTCAGAATCCCCGACACCCATCCGCCTATCGACGCGGCGAGCAGCGACGAAGTCGCGATCAGCCCGGCCTCGCCTCTGGAAAAATGCCACGCCGCCATCAGCGTGGGCAGAAGAAACGCGAGAACCTGATTGTCGAAGCTGTCCAGCGTCCAGCCGAAAAAACATCCCCAGAACGTACGCCGCTCCGCGGGAGCGGCGGCCCGATACCAATCGAATACCTGCACGATGACCTCCTGGTTGGAACACCGCCAATGAGCAGTCCCCGGTTTCTATCTGCCTATGTGCTTATTTGCCTGCTTACCTGTTTGCCTGCTTGCAAAGCCGTTTCAACGGCCGTGTCGCGTGGATTGCGCGATCCGTCTCGCGCCGCCCGTCGACCCGATCGTTCTGTCATTCGGCTTCATCGTCTTGCCGGCGCGCATCGTCGCAAAGCGCGATCGCGCTGATCTCCAGTTGCGCCCCATAGTGCAATTGCCCGCACGGCACGACGGTGCGAGCCGGTGCCGGATTTCCGATGAACTCCCGATACAGCGCATTCACGCGCGGCCAGTTTTCGATGTCGGCAACGTAGACCTGCACGCTCAGAAGCTTGTCGAAATCGCTTCCTGCCGCCAGAAGCACTTCGCGCAGGTTCGCAAGTGCCTGACGAACCTGCGCGTCGAGCCCTTGCGCAAGAACGGGATCGCCGTCGCCCGTCAACGGCAGTTGGCCCGAAACAAAAACCAGCCCGTTCGCTTTGGTTGCCTGCGCGTAGTGGCCTCGCGGCAAAGGTGCTTTTGCAGTAACGATGCGTTCAATCACGACGTTCACCATCGGTGTCGATGTGGATGTAGCGGAGGCGTTTCTCGGTTTTTCGAAAACGATTTCGATTGAAAGATAGCAGTGCCTTCTGGGAAATTCAAGCGGCATGAAGAAATTCCGAAATCGTTTTTGGCCCTGCTGCGGCATCGGAATTCCGCTGGAAACCGCGCTGCGCACGCCTTCAGACCGCATCACGGAGACTTTTTCGCTGCCTTCCTGATGCACGACGCAGGGGTAAACACCGACGCGGCAGCAGGCGTCGACCGCCTGAAAACGACGACCGCATCGAAATCGATTTTCGTCAGATTAGCTGTTGCAGCGCTTGATATCGCGGACACCGGCGTAGAATGTCGATCATCGTTTTCGACGCACTGAACACAGTGACTTTCAGGGGAACAGCCGGAATGAACATCCAGGAATTTGCCGCCACGCTCAAGCTTTCGGTCAGCACGGTGTCGAAGGCACTGAACGGCCGGGAAGACGTGAGCCCCGAGACTCGCAAACGCGTGCTGGAAGCCGCCGAACGGCACGGTTTTTCCCCCGATCCGGCCGCGCGCCGCCTGCGCCGGCAATCGGCCGATACGATCGCCTTCGTCGTCTCCGCGCCGCAAACGTCATTCGCCCACCCGTTCTTTCTGGACATGCTGATGGGCGTCAACGATGCGATGGACAACAGCGGCTATCAGGTCATCGTGGCTTCCGCACGCAGCGTCGAAGCGGAAATCGACGTATTCAAGCGCCTCATCGAACGCCAGCGCGTCGACGCACTGCTGTTCGGGCGCACGCGCCGCCAGGACGAACGCATTGCTTACCTGCTCGAGCGCGACATTCCATTCGTCGCGTTCGGCCGCAGCGAAACGTCGAACGAATTCCCGTATGTCGATATCGATCATCACGTCGTCGGCCGCGCGGGTTGCGCGCGCTTCATCGCGCTCGGACATCGTCGCATTGCGCTCGTCCATGCGCCCGAGTACCTGATGTTCAGCCACTTCGAGCACGAGGGGTATGCGGAAGCATTGCGCGCGGCAAGGATTCGCTACGACAAATCGCTTTGCGTCGAAGCGGCGATTTCCGAGGAAGGCGGCGCCGAGGCCGCGCGTCGGTTGCTTGCGCTGCCGGATCCGCCCACGGCGATTGTGTGCGGGCACGATCTGATCGCGTTGGGTGTGTTGCGCGGTATCGCGGAAACGGGGCGGGTGCCGGGGCGCGACGTCGGTGTGATCGGCGGCGACAATCATCCGATCGGGCGCTATGTGCAGCCTTCGCTGACGACGTTTTCGGCCGAGACGCACCGCGCCGGGAAGCGGATGGCGGAGATGCTGCTCGAGAGACTGGGCGGCGCGGCGCCGCAGGGTCTTCAGGAGATATGGGAGCCTGAGTTGATCATTCGTGCATCCGATGGGCCGCATCGGGACGAGAGCCAGGCGGCGGCCGCCGGAAGCAGGTCGAATTCGGGCAGGCGGTCGCGAGTTGCGCAGGCGTAGATGGCACGGGAACGGATCGGCGAGTCTCTCGCGAACATGGCATTGAACGCGGCCGCGCCGTCGCGCCCCGTCCGCGCGTCATGGCGCGGCGGAGGAATGCTTCAGCGTTCCATCGCCGAACGCGAGCCACATCGCGTGATCGCGCACGTCGCGGGGCCACGCCGCCACGCAATGGCTCATCTTCACTGAATCGTTGGCGAACAGCGCCCGCGTCGCTTCTTCGAAACCCGGCAAATCGCCGCCGATCGCCAGCATGAAGTGATACGCGCGCTCGTGCGCGCCGCGCGCCTTGTCTTTCTCGCCGTTCGCCCGCCGCGCTTCCTCGACGAGCTTTCGCAACGTGACAGACGCGCCACCAGGCTGCGCGGCCAGCCAGTCCCAATGACGCGGCAGCAAAGTCACCTCCCGCGCGACCACGCCCAGGCGCGGACGTCCGCGGCTTCTGAGTCCAGGCGCCTGCGCCGCGTCGCTCTCGTCAGCGATCCGCGCATGAGCGCGCGCGACGCCGGCCAGCCGCGCGATGACCTCTTCGTTCGTGCCTCTCGTATCGACCTCGATCATGCGGCCCGTTTCGTCGTCGAAGATCAGAACCGGACCCGTTGCGCCGTTTTCGAGCGCGCTTTTGACCGCAAGCGCATTCGCTTGCAGCGACCCGGTGGCGAGACGCCGATAGCCGTCGAAGCTCGTGCAGGAATGGGTAGATATGCCGTTCATGACAATCACCAGAGGAAAGATGATGTCAATTATGCCCGGATAAAAAGAGATGTCAATATTATCCGGGTAAATAAACGTTCTCCGCGATCCAGACCGGCCATTCAGGCCTCGAGGCGCGCAACGCGCACGACCGAGCCGGCTACCGTCTTCTTCGCGTGGAATGAGTAGCCACGATCGAGGACCGCTCCTGCGTCTGAATCCGCCTTTTCAGCAGTAAGGCCAGCAGCCACGCATCCTGCATGGGGAAAGGAAACGGCCTGCCGGACGCGTCGTTATGATTCGCGTAGTCGCCCGACGCAATAGCGTCCCGCAGAGCATCGCTGCCATATTCGTGGAGTTCGTCTTCCTTCAGTAAGTCGGAATACTGGGTGGTTATGACATTCCCGACTTCACGGCGAAGCATGAGCTGATAGACCGGCGGCCGCTCGGGAAAATAGCCGCCGAGCCATGCAAACGCCCGGAGCAGCAAAAGCGCATCCGCGTCCTCGCTCTCGAAGTGGATGTGTTCGAGCAGGTCCAGTTCCGCTGCCGCGCACGCTCTCACATATGCGGGCTGGTAGCCAAGGTAGTCCGCTCCCTCGCCACAATCGCGTCCGGACTCAAAAACGGACGAGACGTCCAGCAGGAGTTCTCCCTCGTCGAGTTCGAGTAATTCGAGCACATAGATACCTATGCGGAATAACTGGTAGTCATCGGTACGCAACTCGAGTTGAGCCCCGAACCGCTCCCAGATCTTTTCCGCCGAGGCCGACAGGTTCCATGAGTTCGCTCGCATAGACCCTCTGGTGGGCATCTCACGACCGGCGAGCAGCACGACCTGCGTCTGCAACAGCAACAGGTCGAGATACTCAGGGCTTGCGCTCAACCTTTCGCGCTCCAGCCAGGAGAGACCGCGTTCGACCATATCCAGGGAGCGGTCGAAGTCGCGCAGCTGGGCATGGGCTCTTGCGACCAATGGGAAAAGCGGTCCGGTCGGATCCGGTATCTCTTCCTTGTGATTGCTTTGGTAGATTTCCAGCGCCCTTTCCGGGCGAGCCAGCGCAAGTGCGCGTTTCATCTCCTGCACGGTTCGTAGAGCACGGCTACTTGCCTGGCTCGTATCGCGGCTACTTGCCTGGCTCGTACGTGGTCCCGATTGGTCGCGTTGATCGGACAGCAGGACACGATACTCGAGAAACTCGCGCGCGCCCTGGGGCAATTCGGCTCTCGTCCCCATCAGATGCTTTTCCACGCCGGGTATCCATCGCTCATCGAGTTGATCCGATGACGCACCCAGCATCATCCGGTAATAGAGTTCCTCGGCCCGTGCACGGATCGTGTATTGAGCGGAATAGAAGTCGACCGCATTTTTCCATATGTCCAGGCATTGCTGGTGACTGGCCAGCAGCAACTTGTCGAGCACCATCTCCCGTATTTCGGGCCGGTGGTGCAGGATCCATTCGCTGCGCGGACTGACGAGCGAATTGTAGCGGGCCAGTTTCGAAAATAGACCCTTGGCCTCTTCCAGGGAGCCGAGCCGCAGATCACAAGGTCCGTTCAGTACGTCCAGAAGAATCTGCGGCGTCACTTCCCTGAGTGCGAACCCTGGATTGGCCAGCTTTTTGACCAGCGGGTCATCGATATGGTCGACGATGCGCCGGTACAGAACACCATCGACCAGTTTCTGATTCCATTTCTCCTCGAATAGCCGGTCGCGCGCGCACTCATCGAGCGTGCCGCCGTTGCGCGCCATCGACTGCAGTAGCTGGACCGTAAGTTTCACGCTCAGCGGATGACCGCCGACCCGCTCCGTAATGGCGTCGATGTTGCGCTGGTCGGTCAGGCCGTATGAGCGAAGTAGCGCATTGACCGTGCGCTTATCGAGCGGCGGCAACTCGAGGAGTCCATGAGGTATGTCATTCGGCAACCCCGAGCGCCCGGAGATCACCACGCGCAGGCGTGGCAGTACGTCCTGCAGTTTCTCCATGAAGCTCCAGAGCGCGTCGACATACGCGGTGCCGCGCTGCGTGACTTCCTCGAAGGTATCCATCAGCAACAGCAACGTAATGCTGCTTCTGCGTGAAAAAACCTCGGACAATATCTTCTCGAACTCATCGGTGTAGCGCGGGGCTCTGCTTGCAGACAGGTTGCTTCCTCCGAACGACTCGTAGGAGTCATAGTCGGCGGTAAAGCTCTGGCCTTCCGCCAGTTCCTCGACGATTCGACCATGCATATCGAGCAGCGGAGCAGACACCGCGGGAATCTGGTTCGATAACTGGAGTGCGATATCCGCCAGCAGCGTGAGCGGTTCGTCAGGCCATATCGCCGTTCGATCGAAATCCAGATAGGCGAATGCAAGGGTTCCGTCATCAACGCGCGTGATGTGGTCCAGAAGGAATTTTGCAAGGAACGCCGATTTTCCGATGCCGCCTCTGCCCGTCACCAGCAGAGGCCATCGCTGAACCACTTCTCTCTTGCCGAGCAGATCGCTCACGAGGTTTCCGGCGGAACGCATAAGGCGTCGCCACAGACTCGACGAGGGCATCGCGTCGACAAATTCCTCGAGCGTTTCAAGCTCCCGCTCCCGGCCGGTAAAGTGGGCATCCGCAAGCCGGCGAAGCTCCTCCAGCGCGCTTTCGCGCAACACCATGGACGCGACCTTGCGCTCGTCGGGAAGATCGAGTTCGGTGTTGCCGAGCAGGCGTATTGCCTGCAGGCTCGCCTGCAATTCCTCCAGGGACTGACCTTCGAGCGCCGGCTTTTGCCCGGTCGCAAACATCTCGAAGATGTTCTGATACTCGTTTCTCTCGACCACCGCGTCCGTGTTCAATCTGATGGCGTGCTCGAGCAGATTGTTCGAATAGAGAAAGCTGATGGCCTGCTTGCGCGTTTCGTCGGACAGACGCCACGCAAAAGAGGACTCGCCCGTTTGGGTCGCCACCGCGTTCGACAATAGCGCATCGAATGCGGCTTCATGAGAGGAGGAGTCGGTGCCCTGCTCCGGTATCAGCGGCCGGATCGTATCCGGGTTGAAGGTATCGAGCACCGAAGCCGCGAGCACATAGGCACCGTCCGGAAACGGTTCAGAGAAGTCGCCGTTGGGCCTGGACATGATGTGAATTCCTCAGCACAAGTTCAATCGAACCGCCTGCCGCCATGTTTCTCTGGGCAAGCTATACGCGAGTTCTTCCGGCGCATAGGCGGCGAGCGCCGCCAGGACATCGCTCGCCGCGCTCTCCAGTTCGGCGACATCGATCTGCACGGCCTTCGCCTCGCGGGCCTTTTCAAAAAAGCCGACGATATCGGCCTTGGTGTTGGGCAGCGACGCCGTGTCCTTTTCTATCCGGTTCTTGAACACGGGTTCGAGCTGAAGGTCCGCGGGATTCATGTCGATCAGGACGATGCGCAGTTCCGCCGTATCGTCGATTGCATACTTGACCAGCCTCGCAAGGGCATCGGCGATGCTTGCTTCGACCCCTTGCTCGCTCCGTATATGGTCGAATACGAGCCATAACTTCTGTTTGCGCCCGCGAACGACGCTGTCGAACCTGCGCACCGCATGCTCGAACCAGCGCGTGTCGGCCTCGAGGTGCGGAAGAATCTCGTCGTACGGCACGCCGAGCCGGGTGTTGATATGGCTGACGATTTCCTGATAGCGCCGTGCGAGTTCGCCTTCCCTGAATTCCCTGAAATCTATCTTGATGACGATATTGTTGGCGTCGATCTTGTCGAGAATGCGCAACAGACGGAAGCCGTAGCTTTTGCCGCATGTCTTGGCGCCCGAGACCATCAGCACGCGCACACCCGTATCGGATCGCATTTCCTTGAGCTGTGATCTGAAGATTTCCCGGCCGATGAAGCACTCTCCCTTGGCAAGAAACAGCGCGTTCAACGGATCCTGGATAACCCTCTGGAAGTCGATCATTCTTTCCGCGGCGAGCGCTTTCTGAAGCTGCCGTGCGCGAGCTTTCAACAAACTGCTCTGATGCCTCGTGAGCGAGTCCAGCAGCAAGTCGATCCAGGATTCGTCCGCCCACGCAATGAGCTTGTCATACACGTCGCTCATCCCGACGTCCTGGGATGTCACCAGGTTCAGATCTTTGCCGCAGTTCTCAAGGAGGTATAGCCTCAGGTCGGCGTAATTCTGGAAGGCATTGCTTAGGGCCGTCTTCAAGTCGAATTGACTTTGGCTATCCAGATTCATTGCCTGCTCCATCCGAAATTTATACCGCGTTACACGTCACGCATCCCTCAGGAAAACATCCGGAAGCCCTTCTTTATCAAATCGTCCTTGATTGCGCCTATCTGGATGCCCCGATTGAAGTCGGGACTTCCCCAATGATGCAAGCCAATCAATTCCATGCGCGAATTGAAGATCGGAGCCCCCGAGGATCCCGGCGACGAATTGGCGGAATGGCGGATAACGCCATCCGCGGCGTCGAGAACGAAGCCTATGGTGAGGCGCATCGGCGATTGCCTTGCATCGAGCTCGTCATAGGGGTGCTGAAGAATCAGGATCGGCTCGTTGGTAGATGGCTGATAGGCGACCGGTTTCAGGAACCCGCGTTCGGGCGCGTCTGTCATCGCTCCCGCCGGTTCCGCGCCCACGGAGGTTTTGAGTCTCACGACAGCGTAATCGAGGCCTTGCGTTCCATCCTCGAGCTGCTCGGGGTTCGAAGCGACGAGCCAGTCGGAGTCGGCTAACGGATATTCGCGCGGGGCGTTGCCTGGCGTCCTGAAGTCGAACCCCGCGCTTATCTGTGCGCCCGCGAGCGTGAATGGACTCGTCGGGGTGGTGGCCCGCCGGATCACGTGTTCGTTTGTCAGGATCAGATCGTCGGCGATCAGAAATCCCGTTCCGCACACTGATTTGCCACCCGGTAGCGCGTACGAGAGAGTGCATACGCGCAATTCGGCAAGCCCTAAAGCGGAAATGAAGCTCGCCGCCGATGGGAATCCCGCGCTCGCGACGATGATTGCCTCGGCGCCGGTATTGGCGACTTTCGGCTGCAACGCGGGAGGCGCCTGAACATCCGCGAACGGGTCGAACGCATTGAGTAACCGTTGTTCGATTTCTCTGAGCCGGGCATTTTTAGGACGCTCCGTTCGCGCCGCCGCGACCAGAACATCGAGTTCGTCATTCTGGTCCATTTCGGTTATCAATGCTTCTACCCCGGCCCGAAGTATCGGCGCCGATTTCGCCTGGAGACTGAATCGAAGCGCTTCTTTCGAGAACCGGTTGAGCTCGTCAAAATCCTGAAATGCGTCTTCCAGCGCCAGCCTGAGTAATTTTCTGGGCTCGCCTAGCAGCGGCATACAGCCTCCTGATTCTCGTCACACCCCGAACGGATACTCAGCGGACGATCACGTCAGGATGCTTTTCCTGAGCACCTTGCCGTCCGGATCGTGAAATGTTTCCGTTAGCATCGCGTCGGTAAAGTCGAGCGTGACATAGCCGTTTGGACCGTATTTCTGGGGATCGCCCTCGACATAGGGGTTGGGGCCGTCCAGTACATCGCAGCCGGGAATCAGATTTTTTCCGTCGCGGGCAATCCAGTCCGAATGGTCCAGCGCGTCGTTTCTGAAATCGTCCCGGAAGTAAGGAAAGCCACTATGGCCGACACAGCGTCCGAGCAGATTCCAGATCGGATGTTTTTTATAGATTGCGCAGCGGTGCTCATGCCCCCAGTACCAGGCAAAGATCTTCTGTGTCTGGAGGAGTGTCCCGAGTTTCTGGATCAGCAAATCACCTTGAGCTTCGAACAGTGAATACGGCTGATGATGCGAGAACAGCACGACCTTCCGCTGATCCGCTTGCTTCACCAATTCGATGAGCCATTCGGCCTGGTCCCCGTACAGGTCATGCTCGGCATAACCCGTGTCCAGAGCGGCAATCAGCCAATGGTCGTTTTGCAGCGCAAAGTAGCTGCACGTCTGTCCGAAAGCGGGAAGGATTTTCTCGAAGTAACCGTGACCGCCGGAGTACATTTCGTGATTGGAATTGAGCGAGCGGCTCGTCGTGCCGGCGCCCGTTGGCCAGACATCCAGAAATCGCGCTTCTACTTCGTCGATGTCTCCGGAATAATAGACGTCGCCGAGATGCAGCAGCATATCGAATGGTGCTTCGGTTTTTATACTCTCGGCACACACCGGGGCACCGTAGAGACCGGTACCCCAATCGCTCAGCACGGCCACGCGCCAGGAATTCCCTATGGGCTCGGGTAGCGGATTGGGGTTGGGTATGAAAGGGTGTCTGTCGAGTCCCTTGAGCCAGCTAAAAAGACTACCCGCCCAGCCGAGAATATCGTGAGGATCGAACTTCGCTTCAAGTCCGGTTTCCGCCGCCATCGTGGTCTTCTCATGGAGGCTAGCCTGTCTCGCAAGAAAGGTTTGCAGCAATGACGCGTTTTGATCGTCCACCGTCTCCATGGTGCCGTCCGCCCGTTTCGCCTTGTCCAACTGCTGCATGGCGGACGAAATGAAGCTGATTAACTGAACCTGGCTGACGTTCGAGCCGTTCGAGGCTAATAGCGTGGCTTCAGGCTTTCCCGATCTGAATGCATCGAGTGAATCGCCAAAGGCGGCGTTGAGTTGCGCATAGTTCACCAACGGCAAAGGTAGTGGCATACCTGCTCCGAATGGGAAAAACTTCTTGCACAAAGGTACGGCTGCAGGAGACCGGACAAGCGGCCTTGCGTACCATTCATCCGACGAATACCGCGGAAAACCGGTCTACGGAAAGCAGGTGTGGCGAAGGAGACGCTACGCCCTTTCTGTTAAACGAACAAGAGTTCTCAGACTTTAAAGGATCTCGACTATTCGATATTCCCGCAAACAACCGGGGATTGCGGGACCGACCGGCAACGTCGAATATCTGTAGTTCTCCAGCGGCCGCCCGTCGTGCGAAGTCCATGCCGAGGCCTGCCTGCCATCAGGGTTTCCCCTTCTTCGTCGTGCCAGAAAATATCCTACTATCAGTGAGTTAAAACTAACTAACTCATCAATTAGTCAAGCGACCATGCGTCATCCCGTCCAGTCCCGAATGGGTCGCCGCCCTCATGCGCAGGACTTCGATGCGCGCGAACATCTGCTCGATGTCGCGCTCGCGCTGTTCGCCGAGCGCGGCATCGCCAACACGACGGTCGCGCAGATCGCGGCGGCGAGCGGCGTGACGTCCGCGATGGTCCACTACTGGTTCCAGACGCGTGAAAAACTGCTCGACGCACTGTTCGAGGAAAAGCTCGTCGTCGCCTTCGGCGCGATCTGGGATCCGGTCGATACCGAACACGACGATCCGCTCGCCATGACGCAAGGCATCGTCAAACGCATGTTCGACGTCACCGAAAAAATGCCGTGGCTGCCTTCCCTATGGCTGCGCGAAGTCGTCAACGAGGGCGGTCTGCTGCGCGAGCGCGCGTTTGCGCATATTCCCGTGCAGAAGCTCGCGGGGTTCGGTCAGAACATTGCGCGCGGCTGTGCGTCCGGTCAACTGAACGCGCAACTCGAGCCGTTGCTGCTGTTCAACTCGGTGCTTGCGCTCGTGATGCTGCCGCAGGCCACCGCGAAGATCTGGCAGCGCCTGAATCCGCGCACCTCGTTCGATCGCGCGACGCTCGAACGCCATGTCGTGGCCTTGCTCGCGCAGGGGATGAGCGCAACCGCGATGTCCACACCGACCGCCACGCCGGCGCCCACGCCGCCCCGCGCGAAAAGGAAGCCGTCATGATGCCTTCCGCACTCCCCTCCAGGCTTGCCGCGTTGCTCGCGCTCTGCATGCTGTGCGCAAGCTGTTCGCGGCAACCGGCGAACACCTGGCAAGGTTATGTGGAAGGCGAGTTCCTGTACCTCGCGTCTTCGCAAGCGGGACAGTTGACCGATCTGGCGGTTTCGCGCGGACAGACCGTCGCGCGGGACACGCCGCTCTTCGCGCTCGAAGCGCAGAACGAAACCGACGCCGTCGCGCAGGCCAACGAGCAACTGCGCGCGGCCCGTGCGCAGCTCGCGGACCTCGGCACCGGCAAGCGTCCGCCGGAAATCGACGTGACCCGCGCGCAGCTCGTGCAGGCCGAGGCCGACGCGGCGCGCGCCGCGATCCAGTACCGCCGCGACGAACAGCAGTTGCGCGCGGGCGGCATCGCGCAAAGCCAGCTCGACGACTCGCGCGCGAACGCGCTGTCGAGCGCCGCGCGCGTGCGCGAATTGCAAAGCCAGGTGAGCGTCGCGCGTCTGCCGGGACGGATCGAACAGATCCGCGCGCAACAGGCGCAGGTCGACGCGGCCCAGGCCCAGCTCGGCCAGGCGCAATGGAAACTCGACCAGAAAAGCGTGCACGCGCCGCACGGCGGTCTCGTATTCGACACGATGTATCGCAGCGGCGAATGGGTGCCGGCCGGCAGTCCCGTCGTGCGCATGCTGCCACCGGAAAACGTCAAGGTGCGCTTCTTCGTGCCCGAGGCGGTGGTGGGCTCGCTCGCACCGGGCCGTCGCGTCTCGATTCATTGCGACGGTTGCGCAGCCGACGTGCCGGCCGTGCTCAGCTTCATTTCGGATCAGGCGGAGTACACGCCGCCCGTGATCTACAGCAATGAGAGCCGTTCGAAACTCGTATTCATGGTCGAAGCAAAACCGCAAGTCGCCGATGCGCCGAAACTGCGGCCCGGTCAGCCGGTCACGGTGACGCTGCAATGAGTGCCCCCGCCACCGTCGGCAACGCGGCCGACTCCGCCTACGCGATCGACGTACGCGGACTGAACAAGCATTTCGGCGCGAAGCACGTCGTCAACGACGTTTCGCTGCGCGTGCGGCGTGGCGAGATTTTCGGCTTTCTCGGCCCGAACGGCAGCGGCAAGACCACCTGCATCCGCATGATGTGCGGCCTGCTCACGCCCGACTCCGGCAGCGGCACGTGCCTCGGCTACGACATCGTGCGCGACAGCGCGCAGATCAAGCGGCACACCGGCTACATGACGCAGCGCTTCTCTTACTGGGAAGATCTGACGATCCGCGAAAATCTCGACTTCGTCGCGCGCATCTACGAGATGAAGCATCGCCGCGACGCGGTGGACCGCGCGCTCGAACAGCTAGGTCTCGCAAGCCGCTCGAAACAGCTGGCCGGCGCGTTGTCGGGCGGCTGGAAGCAGCGTCTCGCGCTGGCCGCCTGCATGCTGCACGAACCGGAACTGCTGCTGCTCGACGAGCCGACCGCGGGCGTCGACCCGAGCGCGCGCCGCGACTTCTGGGAAGAGCTGCATCGCCTCGCGGCCAGCGGTATTTCGGTGCTCGTCAGCACGCACTATATGGACGAAGCGGAACGCTGCCACAAGCTCGCCTATATCGCGTACGGCAAGCTGCTCGCGCAGGGCACGTCGAAAGAGGTGATCGATTCGCAGGGGCTCGTGACGTGGGCCGTGTATGGCCAGAACCTCGTCGAGCTAGGCGAACGGCTGCGCCGCTCGCCCGGTGTCGCGCAGACAGTCGCGTTCGGTTCGTCGCTGCACGTGAGCGGGCCGGACACGCCCGAGCTGCACGCGACACTCGAACAGCTTGCGAATTCGAATCCCGCGCTACGGATCGAAAAACAGGAAACCGGCCTCGAGGACGTGTTCATCTTCATGATGAACCGCTCCACCGACAATTACGCAACGCCTTCCGCGGGTCGAGCCTCGTGAACACCGCACGCCGCTTTCCGCGCTTTTCGCTGACACGCTGGTGGAGCATCGTGCGCAAGGAATTTCTGCAACTGAAACGCGACCGCATCACGTTTGCGATGATCATCGGCCTGCCGATCATGCAGATGGCGCTGTTCGGCTTTGCGATCAACACCGACCCGAAGCATCTGCCGACCGCCGTGATCGCCGCCGATCACAGCGAATTCACGCGCAGCTTCGTGATGGCGATGCGCAATTCCGACTACTTCGACATCGTCTCGACGTTGCCCGACGAAGAGGCCGGGCGCCGCGCGCTCGCGCAAGGCAAGGTGTTGTTCGTGCTGAATATCCCGGTCGGCTTCACGCGCGATCTGGTCAAGGGCGCGCATCCTTCGCTGCTCGTCGAAGCCGATGCGACCGACCCGACCGCGGTCGGTACCGCGCTCGGCGCGCTGCCGTCGATTGCGCAATCCGTGTTGCAGAAGGATCTGACGGGCCCGCTTTCGTCGCTCGCAACCGGACCCGCCGCGTTCGACGTGCAACTGCACCGCCTGTACAACCCCGAAGCCGTCACGCAATACAACGTGGTGCCCGGCCTGATGGGCGTAATCCTGACGATGACGATGGTCATGATGACCGGCCTCGCGATCACGCGCGAACGCGAGCGCGGCACGATGGAAAATCTGCTCGCCACACCGGTGCTGCCGCTCGAAGTGATGACCGGCAAGATCGTGCCCTACGTGGCGATCGGCCTGATTCAGGTGAGCATCATTCTCGCGGCGGCGCGCTTCGTGTTCGACGTGCCTTTCGAGGGCAGTCTGATCGCGCTGTATCTGTCCGCGCTGCTGTTCGTCGCGGCCAATCTGACAATCGGCATTACGCTGTCGTCGCTCGCGCAGAACCAGTTGCAGGCGATGCAACTGACGATGTTCTATTTCCTGCCTAACATCCTGCTGTCCGGTTTCATGTTCCCGTTCGCGGGCATGCCGGAATGGGCGCAGATCATCGGCAACCTGCTGCCGCTCACCTATTTCAACCGGCTCGTGCGCGGCATTCTGCTCAAGGGCGTCGGGTGGGCCGATATGTGGCCGCATGTATGGCCGCTGCTGGTCTTTCTGTGCGTCGTAATGAGCATTGCCGTGAAGTTCTATCGGCGCACGCTCGATTGACGAAGGTCCGCCATGTATTCCGCTCCTGCGTTTCGTGCCTTTCGTGCCCATCGTGCCTTTCGCGCCGTTGCTTTCCGTGACGCGGCCATCCACAGCGCCGCGTGGCGGCTTGCCGTAATCGGCGCGGGCGCGGCGCTGTGCGCGTGCACGGTCGGCCCGGATTTTCATCGGCCCGACGTGACCACGGTATCGAGCTATACCGCCGGGCCGGTCGCGGCGAGCACCGTTGCATCCGAGGGTCCGGGCGGTGCCGCGCAGCACTTCGTGCCGACGGATGTGCCCGGCGACGGCTGGTGGCGCGCGTTCGGTTCGCCGGTTCTGAACGCGCTCGTGCAACAGGCGCTCGACGACAGTCCGACGCTGGCGCAAGCCCGAGCGAAACTCGACGAAGCGCAGCAGGACTATCGCGCGCAGGCAGGCGGTACGTTATGGCCGCAAGTCGATGCGAACCTGTCGACGACGCGCGAGAAAGTCGATCCTGAAGCACTCGGTTTCGGCGAGTTGGCGCAGGGCCGCTCGTTTGCGCCGTTCACGCTGTACAGCGCGCAGGTCACGGTGTCCTACACCCTCGATCTGTTCGGTGCGAATCGCCGCGCACTCGAAGCGGTGGCCGCGCAGGTCGACTATCAGCAATACGAGCTCGAGGCCGCGCGTTTGACGGTCGCGGGCAATGTGGTGACGGCGGCGATCCGACGCGCGTCGCTCGCACGGCAGATCGCGCTTACCGAATCGCTGCTCGCGATACAGATGCGGCAACTCGATATCGCCGAACGCCGCTATAAGGCGGGTGGCCTTGCGGAAGTCGATCTGCTGAGCCAGCGCACGCTCGTGCAGCAGACCCGCGCGACGTTGCCGCCGTTGCGCACGCAACTCGCGCAGACCGATCATCAACTCGCGATCTATCTGGGCCGTGCGCCGGCCGAACTCGACGCCACGCACGACCTCGCCGCGCTCGATCTCGACACGCTCGTGCTGCCCGCCGATCTGCCGCTGACGTTGCCGTCGACGCTCGCACGGCAGCGGCCCGATATCCGCGCGTCCGAGGCGCTGCTGCATCAGGCAAGCGCGAACGTCGGCGTCGCAACCGCCAATATGTACCCGCGCATCACGCTGTCGGGTAGCGCGGCGACGGAACGCGTCAACGTGTCCGATCTGCTGACGGGCTTCAACGTATGGAATTTCGGCGCGGGTCTCACGCAGCCGCTTTTTCACGGCGGCGAATTGCTGGCCCGCAAGCGTTCATCCGAGGCGGCCTGGCAGGCGGCGCTGGCCGTGTACAAGCAGACTGTCCTGCAAGGGCTGCAACAGGTCGCCGATGCGCTGCGCGCGCTCGATCAGGACGCGCTTGCGTTGCAGGCGCTCGACGCAGCGCATCGCAGCGCGCAGCGCAGTGCCGGTATTGCCGGCGAGCGCTATGCGGCGGGCGGCATCAGTCAATTGACGCTGCTCGATACGCAACGGCAGGAACTGCAGACGGGACTCGATCGCACGAAAGCCGCCGCGCAGCGTTATGCCGATACGGCGGCGCTCTATCAGGCGCTCGGCGCGCGGCCTTGAGTTCGCGATCCGCGACCGCGCATTGACGCGCCCACCGCCTACCACCTATCGCCTATCGCCTATCGCCTATCGTCTATCGTCTATCGTCTATCGCCGCACCTTGTTCAGCACGAGGTACGCAAACGAGCCGATCACGATGCCCCAGAACGCTGAGCCGAGTCCGAGGAACGTCATGCCGGATGCGGTCGCCAGAAACGTGATGATCGATGCCTCGCGATGGTCCGCGTCCTGGATCGCGCCCATCACGTTCGTCGTGATCGCGCCGATCAATGCGAGGCCGGCCAGAATCGCGACGAACTCCTTCGGCAACATCGTGAACAATGCGACGATCGCACCGGCAAACGTGCCGCCGATCAGATAGAACACGCCGTTCGCAATGCCGGCGATATAGCGCTTGTCCGGATTGTCGTGCGCATCCTTGCCCGTGCACAGCGCGGCGGTGATCGCGGCGATCACGATCGTAATGCCGCCGAAAAACGCCACGCCGATCGACGCGATGCTCGTTGCCGTAATGATCGGCCGGGCCGGCGTGTGATAGCCGGACACGCGCAGAATCGCCATCCCCGGCAGAAACTGTCCGGTCAGACTGACCACGACGAGCGGCAGCGCAAGACTCAGCGTCGAGCTCAACGTCCATTCGGGTTTGATAAAGATCGGCCGCGTGACCTGCAGCGGCAAACTGGTGAGATGCGCGGTGCCCGATGCAATCGCGAGAACCGTACCCGTCAGCAGCACCAACACGATGCAATAGCGCGGCAACAGGCGTTTGAAAACGATGTAGGCGCCGATCATGCCGAATGCCAATACGGGCATCGACGCGGCGGCCGCGAACGCGTGCGTGCCGAACTGCAACAGGATGCCGGCCATCATTCCGCAGGCCATGCCTTTGGGAATGCGGTGCACCATTCTGTCGAAATAGCCGGACACGCCGATCAGCAGAATGATGACGGCCGCGGTGAGGTACGCGCCCACCGCCTGATGCAGCGTCAGCGCGGGAAACAGCCCGACCAGCAATGCGGTGCCGGGCGCGGACCACGCGGTCACGACCGGCACTTTCAGCTTCCAGCTCGCGAAGATGCCGGAAGCCGCCGCGCCGATCGAGATCGCCCACACCCACGACGCAACCATCTCGTTGGGCATATGGGCCGCCTGCGCCGCCTGAAAGAAGATCACGAGCGGGCCGGCGTAGGAAATCAGCACGGCGAGAAAGCCCGCCACGATGGCGGAAATGGACCAGTCGGCCGAAATGGCGCGCGTCGCCGGCGCGTCGCTGGGGGTGGGGTTCGTCATCGATGTGGGTCGAAGCAGTGCGTTATTCCTGAAGCGCGCTCATGCAGTGTGGCGGCGCGGTCATGCCGGGCCAATAGTATGAAGGACAATCGCCGCGGCGAATATCGGCACCGTTCATCTTTTCCGCGGACCGCTCCGCTCGTGAGCAAGGTCTGGTGATTGTCGCGAGCGAGCCAGCCGCGCGGCGATCCCTAGCCCTGATCGCCGCCGCCAACCGGCAGCACCGTTCCGGTGATATACGACGCTTCATCGGAAGCGAGAAACAGGATCGCGCCGACCTGTTCGTCGATCGTGCCGTAGCGATGCATCAGGCTCGACGCAATCGTTTGATCGACGATGCCCTGATACCACTTCGCTTCCTGCTCGCTTTGCGGCGCCGGATTGCGCGGCACGCGGCGCGGCGGCGCTTCAGTGCCGCCGGTCGCGACCGCGTTGACGCGGATGCCGTGCCGCGCGTGTTCGAACGCGAGGCTCGCGGTCAGCGCGTTGACACCGCCCTTCGACGCCGCGTACGGCACGCGATAGATACTGCGCGTCGCAATCGACGACACATTGACGATCGCGCCGCTCCCGCGCCTGAGCATCTCAGGCAACACCGCATGGCAACACCACAGCGTCGGGAACAGCGAGCGCCGCACCTCGGCTTCGATCTGCTCCGCTTCGTATTCTTCGTACGGCTTCGCCCAGATCGTGCCGCCGACGTTGTTGATCAGCGCATCGATACGTCCGAACGCGTCGATCGCGAAAGCGATCATCGCGCTCGCGCCCGCATAGGTTTCGAGGTCGGCGATAAACGCACAGGCCTTGCCGCCTTCGCGCGCGATTTCGTCGGCCACCTCGTGCACGACCGGCGACCGATCGACGAGCACCGCCACCGCGCCTTCGCGCGCCGCCCGCAACGCGACGCCGCGGCCGATGCCCTGGCCCGCGCCGGTCACGACCAGCACCTTGTCCTTGAAGCGATCGATAAAGGTCGAATTCATGCTGCGTTGCTCGCCGAGAATTTTTCATAGTAGAAGTTCGCGGGCTCGATGCTGCTTTCGCGCAGCCAGCCCTGCACCGCTTCGACCATCGCCACCGGACCGCACAGATAGACATCGACGTCGCCGCCATTGAGCCATTCGCTTTCGACGTGCGCGGTCACATAGCCTTTGCGCGCATGGCTGCTGGCGGAATCCACGACGCAGGTGCGATAGCTGAAATCCGGCAGCGTGCGTTGCGCTGCTTCGAGCTGTTCGAGCGCGACCAGATCGATGTCGTGGGTCACGCCGTACACGAGCCGTACCGGCTGCGTATTGCCGCTCGCCTTCAGGACGTCGAGCATCGACAGGAACGGCGCAATGCCGGTGCCGCCCGCGAGAAACAGCACCGGACGTTGTGGGTCGCGCAGATAGAAGCTGCCGTACGGGCCGGTGAAGCCGATGCGCTGCCCCGGCTTAGCCTGACTGCTCAGATAGCCGCTCATCTTGCCGTCCGGCACGTTGCGCACGACGAACGCCGCGCGCGTCGCGCCCGGCGCCGAGCTGAACGAATACGAGCGGTGCTCGCCGCCCGCGCCCGGAATCTCGACGTTCACGTATTGACCCGCGAGGAAGCCTGGCGCGCTCGCATCGTCGATATCGATCGAGAAATGGATCGTCGAGTCCGACAGCCGTTCGACCGATGCGAGCGTGCCTTCGAAACGCGACACACCGGTCTTGCACGCGGCCGACGACGCCTGCACGCGAATCACCATGTCCGAACGCGGCCGCGTCTGGCACGCGAGGATATAGCCCTGGCCCGCTTCTTCGGGCGTCAGCGCATCTTCGACGTAGCTCGACTCGGGCAGATCGTACGCGCCCGACTCGCACAGTCCGCGACAGGTGCCGCACGCGCCTTCGCGGCAGTCGAGCGGAATGTTGATCTTCTGCCGATACGCGGCGTCCGATAGCGTTTCGTTCTCGCGGCAACCGATAAAGCGCGTCACGCCGTCTTCGAACTGAAGTGCAATAGTGTGTTCCATAGCTGGCTCCTGAACCGTACCGGCTAGATGTGGTAGATGTCGATGACCTGATTGATGTAGTCGTTCTTCAACACGACGTACTTGCTCAAGATCCGCGGCTGCGCGCCGTTGAAATCGATCACGTAGCGCGACATGCCGAAGTAGCTGTAATTCGTGCGATAGCGGTGGCTCAGCGTGTGCCAGTTGAAGCGCACCGTGTACACGCCGCCCTCTTCGCTCTCCACTTCGATATTGCTGACGTTGTGGCTCGTGCGCGTGTCGGGCATCGTCGCGCTGGAGCGCTCGGTCTTGATGCGGA
The DNA here is from genome assembly GCF_047605525.1 of Paraburkholderia sp. GTDB lineage: Bacteria > Pseudomonadota > Gammaproteobacteria > Burkholderiales > Burkholderiaceae > Paraburkholderia. The sequence continues at coordinate 376,628 of NZ_JASGFN010000002.1, forward strand.
ACACGCGGTCTTCGAGACCCTGGCGGTTCGGGTAGTAGATCAGCGAGATCTCGCGCTCCGGATCGGTGACGAGCTTGTCCTCGTCGTCCCACGACGGCATCCAGAACGACGCATCCGGGTGATAGCAGGTCAGCCACTCGTCCCACTGCTCGTCGTCGAGCAGGCGGCTTTCGCGGTACAGGAAGGCCTGAATGTCGGTGATTGCGATCGTGCTCATGCGCGACTCCCTTGCGTGTTCAGCGCCTTTTTCATCGTGTCGATCCAGTAGCGGTGCTGCACCGTGTAAAGCCCTTCGTCCTCGGTCTTCACGCCGCTCATCACCGGATTCAGGCCGATGCGCCGGGCCGCTTCATCCGGCCCGTCGATCCAGTGCGACGAACCGCGGCACATGTCGTTCCATTCGAGCGCGCGGGCCGCGTAGCCCTGCTGGCACGCGCGGAATTCCTCGAGGTCGTCGGGCGTCGCCATGCCGCTCACGTTGAAAAAATCTTCGTATTGGCGGATGCGGCGCGAGCGCGCCTCGCCGGATTCGCCCTTCGGCGCGATGCAGTAGATCGTCACTTCGGTCCTGTTGACCGACAGCGGACGCAGCACGCGAATCTGCGAGCCGAACTGGTCCATCAGGTATACGTTCGGATAGAGGCACAGGTTGCGTGAGTTCTGGATCATCCAGTCCGCGCGCTCGGCGCCGCAGCGCGCGGCGAATTCGTCGCGGCGGCTGAAGTTCGGACGGTCCTCGGGATTGGCCCAGCGCGTCCACAGCAGCATGTGGCCGTGGTCGAACGCGTAGAAGCCGCCGCCCTGACGGCCCCAGCTACCGGCATCCATCGCGCGGATCCTGTCTTCGCGCGCGTTCTCTTCCTTGCGATGGTTGGTGGTCGCCGCGTAGTTCCAGTGCACCGCCGACACGTGATAGCCGTCCGCGCCGTTTTCGGCGGTGAGCTTCCAGTTGCCTTCATACGTATACGTCGACGAACCGCGCAGTACTTCGAGACCTTCTTCCGACTGGTCGACGATCATGTCGATGATGCGCGCCGCCTCGCCGAGGAACGTCTCGAGCGGCGGCACGTCCTCGCTCAGGCTGCCGAACAGGAAGCCGCGATAGTTGCCGAAGCGCGCGAGCTTCTTCAGGTCATGCGAACCTTCCTTGTTGAAGCAGTCGGGATAGCCCGCGCCTTCCGGGTCTTTCACCTTCAGCAGCTTGCCGCTGTTGTTGAAGGTCCAGCCGTGAAACGGGCACGTATAGGTCGCCTTGTTGCCGCGCTTGTAGCGGCACAGCATCGCGCCGCGGTGCGTGCACGAATTGATGAACGCATTCAGTTGGCCCTGGCGGTTGCGCGCGATCACGACCGGCTGACGACCCATATAGGTCGTGAAGTAATCGTTGTTATTCGGAATCTGGCTTTCGTGCGCGAGATAAATCCAGTTGCCCTCGAAAATATGCTGCATTTCGAGTTCGAACAGACGCTCGTCGGTAAAGGCGCTGCGGTGCAGACGGTAATCGCCGCGCTCGCGGTCTTCCACGAGAAAGTCGTCGATGTTCTTCAGTTGCGGAGTGTGATCCGGGTAAATCGGAATCATGGTTGTCTCCTGATACGGACAGTCGGTGTGCGTGCGAGGCACGCGCGTAGGGAGCGGCCTGCCCGCGGACGGGCCGATTTGTCTTCGATTGGGGTTGGTACGCCGGAGGTGGAGGCGGTGCGCCTCCGGTACTGCGTCAGGCCGCCGCGCGCATGCGCTCGACCTTCGTCACGGGAAGCACGACCTGTTGCACAGGTGGACCGACGCGCGGAACCACTGCGCATTGCGGGGTATCGATGGCGAATCCTTTTATCGAGGCTTCGATTTCAGCATGTCTCATTGCCGCTCCTGAACTTTTCCAGGTCTGGGATCCCGTGCGCGAGGTGTGCTCGCGCCGTCTCCGGGGGACCGGCCGACGCTCTGGACCGTGCCGGGCCTTCAATGCTCGGGAGGTATAATTTTGCGGTGCGTCTGCCGTAACTGAAGGATAGTTGCCCGTTATTCGCATCGTCCAACACTGATTTAGTATCGCGACGATACTCAAAAGGTATTTCCATGGAACTGCGTCATCTGCGCTATTTCGTTGCGGTTGCCGAGGAATGCAACGTCACCCGGGCCGCCAAACGTCTGCACATTGCGCAGCCGCCGTTGAGCAGGCAGATCCAGCAGCTCGAGGACTCGCTCGGCGTGCAGTTGTTCGAGCGCAACTCGCGGCCGCTGAAGCTGACCGACGCCGGCCGCTTCTTCTATTCGCACGCGATCCAGTTGCTCGCGCAGACCTCCGAAGTCGAGGCGATGACACGACGGGTCGGCAAGATCGAGCGCAGCCTGTCGGTCGGCTTCGTCGGCTCGACGCTGTACGGGATGCTGCCGAAAATCATCCGGCGCTTTCGCACCGAGAACAGCGCGGTCGAACTGAGCCTGCACGAGCTGTCGACGATGGATCAGATCAAGGCGTTGAAGGAAGGACGCATCGACGTCGGCTTCGGCCGGATCCGTCATGAAGACCCGAGCATCCGGCGCGTCGTGCTGCGCGAGGAGCGCATGATCGTCGCGCTGCCGACCGGTCATCCGCTGCTCGATGCAAAGCCGGTGCTGTCGCTGCACGACCTCACGAACGAAACGCTGATCATCTTTCCGAAAGCGCCACGGCCGAGCTACGCGGACCAGGTGCTCGCCGCGTTTCACGATCGCGGACTCCAGCCGCGCCGCCTCTACGAAACGCGTGAATTGCAAATCGCGCTCGGTCTGGTGGGCGCGGGCGAAGGCATTTCGATCGTGCCGGCGAGCGTGTATGGATTGCAGCGCGGCGACGTCGCTTACAAGGACCTCGACGACGAAAATCTCGTATCGCCGATCATCATGAGCATGCGCATGCTCGACGAGTCGGCCGATATCAGGCGCATGCTCGAGCTGATCTATGCGCTCTATGACGAGGAGCAGATGACCTATCTGCCGCCTTCGCAGCAGTAGCGCGTCGTTTCCCGCCTCCTTCCGTCTTCTTCGCGGCTGTCCCGGACCGTCAACTGAAGCGATGATCGTTGTAACGAAGTTGTATGGACAACATCGATATCGCAGTATAGACCGCTTGACACATCCCGGATTTTCCTGCCTCGCACATGCCCAAAAAATCGCGTAAATCTCATATATATCAATAGATTTACGCACATCCTTACTTCCATTGACGCAGCCGTCTAGGCACTAACCCCGATTGTCCCTCGCTGACCGTCCAGGATAATTTGTCTATACAACATCGTACAGCCATTGCCCAGGATTCCCTGTCAGGACATCCATCCCCGGAGACTTTATGAAGAAACTCGTGTTGTCCGTCGCCCTCGCGCTCGCCGCCAGTGGCGCCTTCGCCAAAGAGTGGTCCACGATCCGCTTCGGCGTGGATGCGAGCTACGCGCCGTTCGAATCGAAGGCACCGGACGGCAAGCTCGTCGGCTTCGACGTCGATCTCGGCAACGAAATCTGCCGGCGTCTGAACGCGAAATGTGTGTGGGTCGAGCAAAACTTCGACAGCATGATCCCGGGGCTGAAGGCGAAGAAGTTCGACGGCGCGCTGTCGTCGATGTCGATGACACCGCAACGCGCCGCGCAGATCGCGTTCTCGTCGAAGCTGTTCAACACGCCGACACGCCTCGTCGCGAAGCAGGGCTCGGGCATCCTGCCGACCGCCGATTCGCTGAAGGGCAAGACGATCGGCGTCGAACAGGGCACGATCCAGGAAACCTACGCGAAGACCTATTGGGAGCCGAAGGGCACCAAGGTCGTGCCGTACCAGGATCAGGACCAGGTCTACGCGGACCTGATCTCGGGCCGTCTGGACGGCGCGCTGCAGGACGCGGTGCAGGCCGAGCAGGGCTTCCTGAAGACGCCGCGCGGCGCGGGCTTCGCGTTCGTCGGCAAGGACATCGTCGACGCGAATATTCTCGGCAACGGCGCGGGCATCGGCATGCGCAAGGAAGACGCCGATCTGAAGGCGAAGGTCGACAAGGCGATCGCCGACATGATCAGGGACGGCACCTACAGGAAGATCGAGCAGAAGTACTTCGACTTCGACGTGTACGGCAGCTAGGCCCACGCGCGGATCTCGCGCCTTCATCAAGGACACTCCCATGCTTTTTCAAGGCTTCGGTCCGCTGCTCCTCGCGGGTACGTGGGTCACCATCAAGCTCGCGATACTGTCGCTCGCGGCGGCTTTCGTGCTCGGCCTCGCGGGCGCCGCGGCAAAGCTGTCGACGAACCGCTTCGTGTCGCGCGTCGGCACGCTGTACACGACGCTGATCCGCGCGGTGCCCGACCTCGTGCTGATGCTGCTGCTCTTCTACAGCATCCAGATCTGGCTCAACGATCTGACCGACGCGGTGGGCATCGAACAGATCGATATCGATCCGTTCGTGGCCGGCATCATTACGCTGGGCTTCATCTACGGCGCGTATTTCACCGAGACGTTCCGCGGCGCGTTTCTGTCCGTGCCGCGCGGCCAGATCGAGGCGGGCTTCGCGTACGGCATGAGCGCGCGGCGCGTGTTCACGCGCATCCTGTTTCCGCAGATGATGCGCTTCGCGCTGCCCGGCATCGGCAACAACTGGCAGGTGATGGTCAAGGCCACCGCGCTGGTGTCGATCATCGGTCTCGCGGATGTCGTAAAGGCCTCGCAGGACGCGGGCAAGAGCACGCAGTCGTTTTTCTTCTTCACGCTCGTCACCGGCGCCATTTATCTGGCCATCACCACGGTGTCGAGTCTTCTATTGAAGCGCCTCGAAAAGCGTTACTCGACTGGCGTGCGGAGGGCCGCGCTGTGATCGAACTGATACGTCAATACTGGCAGAACTATCTGTATACCGATGGTTTCAACTACAACGGCCTCGTCATCACGCTGTGGCTGCTGGTGGTTTCCGTCGGTCTCGGCTTCGCGCTGGCGGTGCCGCTGGCAATCGCCCGTACGTCGCGCAATCGCTTCATTTCCGGGCCCGTCTGGTTCTACACCTACGTATTCCGCGGCACGCCGCTCTACGTGCAGTTGCTGCTGTTCTATACGGGCCTCTACAGCCTGCATTTCGTCCACGAGCACGAGATGCTGAACAGCTTCTTCCGCAATGCGATGTATTGCACGATATTGGCGTTCACGCTGAACGAATGCGCATACGCGACCGAGATCTTCGCGGGCGCGATCAAGGAGACGTCGCACGGCGAAATCGAAGCGGCGCTCGCCTACGGGATGTCGAAGTACAAGCTGTATACGCGCATCATCCTGCCTTCGTCGCTGCGGCGAGCGCTGCCCGCGTACAGCAACGAGGTGATCCTGATGCTGCACGCGACCACACTCGCGTTCACCGCAACCGTCCCCGACATCCTGAAGGTCGCGCGCGACGTCAACTCCGCGACGTACGCGACTTTCCAGGCCTACGGCATCGCGGCGATTCTGTATGCGTCGATCGTCTTCGCGCTGATCTGGGGCTTCCGCAAGATGGAAGTACGTTTGCTGGCCTACCTGAAGCCGCAAGGGCATTGAATCCCGGCGCACCCGCGCCATGATGGAGCATAAGAGCATGTACAAGCTGACGGTCGACGACCTGCACAAGAAGTTCGGCGAAAACGAGGTATTGAAAGGTGTCTCGCTCAACGCAAAGGCGGGTGACGTGATTAGTCTGATCGGGTCGAGCGGCTCGGGGAAAAGCACGTTCCTGAGATGCATCAATTTTCTCGAATCGCCGTGCTCCGGGCGCATCACGATCAACGGCGAGGAAATCCAGACGAGCGCCGATCGCAACAGCTCGCTGCGCGTGAGCAATCAGAAGCAGCTCCAGACGATGCGCACGCGTCTTTCGATGGTGTTCCAGCATTTCAATCTGTGGGCGCATATGACGGTGCTCGAGAACATCATCGAAGCGCCGATCAGCGTACTGGGGTTGAGCCGCGCCGAAGCGGAAGCGCGCGCCCGCAAGTATCTGACCCAGGTCGGACTGCCGGCGAGCGCGGAACGGAAATATCCGTCGCATATGTCGGGCGGCCAGCAGCAGCGCGTCGCGATTGCGCGCGCACTGGCGATGGAGCCGGAAGTGATGCTGTTCGACGAACCGACGTCGGCGCTCGATCCCGAACTCGTCGGCGAAGTGTTGCGCGTGATGCAGGCACTCGCGGAGGAAGGCCGCACGATGATCGTCGTCACGCACGAAATGGGCTTTGCGCGCAACGTGTCGAATCACGTCGTGTTCCTGCACCAGGGGAAGATCGAGGAGCAGGGGCATCCGCATGAGGTGCTGACGAATCCGCGCAGCGAGCGGTTGCAGCAGTTTCTGGCGGGCCGGTTGAAGTAGGCCGGCTTGACTCGCGTCGTTCGCATTGCGTCGCCTCGCCAATGTGCAGCCGTAACAGATTCGTGATAACGTACGCCCCGTTCGTCAAGAACACGTTCTCGGGGCGGGGTGAAACTCCCCACCGGCGGTAATCGTCTTTCGCAAGACGTAGCCCGCGAGCGCTCTGTTTCGCTCCCATCGCGACTACGGAGGTCAGCAGACCCGGTTGGATTCCGGGGCCGACGGTATAGTCCGGATGAAAGAGAACAGGTCGGCCGGCATCCTCGCGCAGGCGGGGAAACGGCCGTCCTTCGCCCTGTTCACACAAACAGGCTGAAGTCCATGAACACCTCCATCTCCTCCAACGCACCATCTGTTCCGGTTTCCCGCAATGACCGCCCGCGTATCGCTTTCGTCCAGGCATGCTGGCATCGCGATATCGTCGACCAGTGCAAAACCTCTTTCCTCGAAGCCATCAGGAAATACGGCTATAGCGCGGACGATATCGACCTGTTCGAAGTACCCGGCGCATTCGAAATTCCGCTTCATGCGAAGCGCCTCGCGCAAAGCGGTCGTTACGCCGGCATCGTCGCGGCGGCCCTCGTGGTCGACGGCGGCATCTATCGCCATGAGTTCGTCGCGCAAGCCGTCATTACCGGACTCATGCAGGTCCAACTCGAAACGGGCACACCGGTCTTTTCCGCGGTGCTCACGCCGCATCATTTCCACAACGGTGAAGAGCACGTCGGATTCTTCCGCGAGCATTTCGTCGTGAAGGGCGCGGAAGCAGCTCACGCATGCGCGGAAACCGTGCGCAAGCTGTCAGCGCTGGGCGCAGCACCGTAACTGACTGCGCGCTCCGGCTCGTTGCGCGGCCGCGAGGACGTGTCCTCGCGGCCGCGTGGGCGACGCGTCAGGACATGAACATTCCGCCGTCGACGTTGACGGTCTGGCCGGTGATGTACGACGCGTCCTCGGATGCGAGAAAGGCCACCAGCCCCGCCACGTCCTTGTCGCTTCCGGCCCGCTTCATCGGAATGTTGTCGACCCACTCGGCCATCAGTTCGCCCGGCTTGTAATCGCCGAGCAGCTTGCCCCATGCTTCGTCGTTATACGACCACATATCCGTCGTGATGATGCCGGGGCAGAACGCGTTGACCGTGATGCCGGTAGGCGCGAGTTCTTTTGCCAGACTTTGTGTGATGCCGAGCACGCCAAACTTGCTGGCCGCGTAATGCGGCGTATAGACGAAGCCTTGTCTCGCCTGGCCCGAAGCCGTGTTGATCAGCCGCCCTCCCTTGCCGGCGCGCAGCATGCGCCTTGCCGCTTCCTGACAGCAGAGAAACACGCCTTTCGTATTGACTGCGAGTACCTTGTCCCACTCCTGCTCGGTCAGATCCTGCAATCTGGCGATCGTGATCACCCCGGCGTTCTGGACCGAAACGTCGACTTCCCCCAGCTTCGCCGCCACCTCTTCGTATAGCGCAACGACCTGCTCCTTGTCCGTCACGTCGGTTTCGACGCCGATCGCGTCGAAATTCGCATCGCGCAGTTGCGCGGCCGCGTCGTGCACGGCCTTTTCATTCGCCGACACGCACACTTTCGCGCCTTCTTCGGCAAAACGCCGGGCAATGCCCAATCCGATACCGCGACTGCCGCCGGTGACGACAACCACCTTGTTTGCGAAACGCTGATAGCTCACCTTCGTTCTCCATCAAGAGTCAATCTCAAAGCCGTCCGATCCATTGCAGCCACTGCGCGTGATTGCGCGCCGCCGCCTCCACGCCGTTTCCGGGCTCCACCCGTCGCGCGACCACGCGTGTTTCGCGGCGGGCGTCGAGCGAACCGATCGATCCCAGTGTCAATGCCGCGAGCGCGGCCGCGCCGGCCGCCGATATCTCGCTCAAAGCGAGCGTGCTCACGGGCCGGTTCAGCGTATCGGCCAGGTATTGCAGCAGGAATGGCCGCTGGACCAGTCCCCCGTCGAGAAACAGCTCGCGAAGCGGAACGCCGGCGGCCTGCTCCATCACGGTAATCACGTCCTTGATCTGATAAACGATCGACTCGTAGGCCGCGCGAACCACGTTCTGCCATGAGCTCGAAAAATTCAGTCCGACGATCTGCGCGCCACCCGGATACTTCCAGTGCGGACAGCCGATTCCGGAAAACGCGGGAATCAGAAACACGCCGCCGTTGTCGTAATCGGTAAATGCCTGTTCCGCTTCCGCGAAGTCGTTCACGAGCCGCAGCTTTTCCTTCAGGAACGACGGCGTCGAACCGGCGCTGATGACGATGCCTTCCAGCGCGTAGTCGGTACGGTCCGGGGTCGCGAAACACAGTGTCGACACGAGGCCGTGAGCGGCGGGCTGACGCGTATGGCCGACGTTCATCATGATCGAGGAACCGGTTCCCATGGTCGCCTTCGCGATGCCCGGACTCAGACAGCCCTCGCCAACAGCCGCGGCGTGCGAATCGCCGATCATCGAGACGATTGGCAGCGCGCGCGGCAGAATGCCGTCGAAGTCGGTCGCGCCGAATTGCGCCGCGGACGGGCAAAGTTCGGGCAGGCGCAGGCCCCGCAGACCGAAATCCTCGAGCAGCTCGCGGTCCCATTCGAGCGTCGCGAGATTGAACAGCATCGTGCGCGATGCATTGGTGTAATCCGTGCGATACGACGCACCGCCCGTCAACCGGTAGAGCAGCCAGCTATCGACCGTGCCGAAACAGGCGGTTCGCGCGGCAATATGCAAACGCGCACGCTCGTCGTTTTCGTTCAGCCAGATGAGCTTGGTGCCTGAAAAATACGGATCGATCAGCAGGCCGGTCCTGTCGGCGATCTTTTGCGCCATGCCTTGCTGGCGAAGCCGTTCGCAGATGCCGAGCGAGCGCTGACATTGCCAGGACACCGCGGGGACGATCGGGCGGCCCTGCTGATCCCACAGCACGACGGTTTCACGCTGGTTCGATATACCGACGCCCGTGATCTCGCTGGGCTCGCCCTTGAACTCGTCGAGGCAACGCGCGAGCGCCTGCAGCACCGACTGATAGATCAGCTCCGGATCCTGCTCGACGAAACCCGGACGCGAGTGAGAACAGGGCACGGCGACGAAACCGCGCGCGTGGACCTGCCCTTCCCTATCGAACACCAGCGCTTTGGTGCCGCTCGTGCCCTGATCGATGGCCAGAACGTATTGCATGTTGCTTCCCTGGACAGGTTGAAGTTCCCGCGCTCAGGCGGTCAGCGAGACCATCCGGCTTTGCAGGCGCTGCTGCAACTGATCGATGACGACGGCGAAGATGATCACGAGACCTTTGATCACCATCTGCCAGAAGTCGCTGATCCCGCACATCACCATGCCGTCGCCGAGAATGCTGATCACGCACGCGCCCACCACCGAGCCGAAGACCGTGCCGCGGCCGCCCATCAGCGCCGTGCCGCCGAGCACCACCGCGGCAATCGCGTTCAGCTCGAACGTCTCGCCGGTGAGCGGATGCGCGGTCTGCAATTGCGCAGTAATGATGAGCCCCACCAGCGCCGCGCAGAAGCCGGAGAACATGTAGACGAACAGCTTGACGCGGTTCGTGCGGATGCCGGAAAAGCGCGCGGCCTGTTCATTGCCGCCGATCGCGTAGATGCGGCGGCCGAGGGGCGTCTTCTTCGCGACGAAGATCGTGACCGCCGCGAGGATGACGAGGATCCATACCGGGGTCGACAACCCCAGTATCGTGCCGTTGCCGAGGAATTCGAAACCCGTGTTGCCGAGCGCCGGATTGCCGCCGAGATCCGCGTAGGTGCTGCCGTTATTGACCAGCAGCGCGGCCCCGCGCACGACATACAGCATGCCGAGTGTGGCGATGAATGGCGCGACGTTGAGCGCGGTGACCAGATAGCCGTTGACCGCGCCGATCAGCGCGCCGAGCACGCAGGCGATCAACGTCACACCCCATGGATTGAAAAACACGATATGGTGTCCGACCTTGACGCCTTCGAGCAGCAGATAGCCTGCCGCCATCCCGCTGATACCGACGATCGAGCCGACCGAAAGATCGATGCCGCCGGTCAGGATCACCAGCGTCATGCCGACCGACAGGATCGCGACGACGGTCACGTGTTTCGCCATGATCAGCATGTTGCCCGTCGACAGAAAGTTCTCGGTCGCGATCGAGAACACGATGATGATCGCGAAGAGCGCAATGAAGATACGCAGCTTCAGCAGATTGACCGCGATGCGTGACGCCACGTAGGCCGAGTGCCTGTTGTGCTTGCCGTGCACCGGATGGAGCGGAGGATTGCTGCTATTCGGGGTATTCATAAGATCTGCCTCGAGGTGCGTCAGACTACGGCGGTAGCCGGTGTCGACGCGCGAACGATCCGTTCGCTGTCGAACTCCGAACGTTCCATGATGGCCGTCAGCTTGCCGCTGGCCATCACGAAGACCCGGTTGGAAACAGCCATGGCCTCGTCCAGTTCGGACGTCGCATAGATCACGGCAATGCCCGATTGCGCGAGCAGACTGATGGTCTTGTACACGTCTTCCTTCGCGCCGACGTCGATGCCGCGGGTCGGCTCGTCCATCAGCAGCACTTTCGGAGACGTGAGGAGCGCCTTGCCGATCACGACTTTCTGCATGTTGCCGCCCGAGAGCGACGTGATCGGCGCGTCGACGGACGCGATCTTGATCGCCAGACGCTTGACGATCTCGTTGGTCGCTTCGATCTGCCTGTCGCGTCTGAGCGCCCCGAACGACAGGCGGCGCGTGAATTTCGCAAGGCTCGACAACGTCATGTTTTCCAGAATCGACATCAACTGGATCATGCCCTGCTTCTGCCGGTCTTCCGGTACCAGCGCGATGCCCGCCTCGATCCGCTTCGGGATCGGCAGATCCTCGAGCGGCCTGCCGGCCAGTTCGATTTCACCGAGCGCCAACGGCTGTGCGCCGAGCAGCGACTCCAGCAGTTCGGTACGGCCCGCGCCCATCAGCCCGTATATCCCGACCACCTCGCCCGCCCTGACGGAAAACGACACGTGGTCCACCGCATAGATGCCGTTCGAGCGCTTCAGCGCGAGGTCGGTCACCTTCAGCACTTCTTCGCCGATCGCGTGCTGCTCGAATGCGAAGCGCTTTTTCGACGATCCGACCATCGCTTCGATGATCCACGGGATGTCGATGTTCGCGATGTCGTCTTCGGCGACCAGACGGCCGTTGCGCAGCACGGTAATGCAATCTCCGACCGCCATGATCTCCTCGAGGCGGTGCGAGATGTAGATCACCGTGACGCCCTCTTCCTTCAACTGCGCGATGATCTTGAAGAGGATTTCGACTTCCGCTTTCGAAAGCGCGGAAGTCGGCTCGTCCATGATCAGCACCTTGATGTGCTTGGAGAGCGCCTTGGCGATCTCGACGAGTTGCTGCTGACCGACATACAGATCGCCGAGGCGGGTGCGCGGATCGATCGGGATCCGCAGACGCTCGAGCAACACCTTCGCCTGATGATTCTCGTCCTTGCCGCGAATCACGCCGGAGCTCGTCAATTCGTTGCCGGCGAAAATATTCTCCGCGACCGTCATGTCCGGAAACAGGTTCAATTCCTGGAAGATGATGCCCACACCGTGCTTTTCCGCGCTGCGCACGTCGGTGATCTGGGCAATCGCGTCGTCGATCCGGATCTCTCCCGAGGTCGGGACTTCCGCGCCGGCCAGCAGCTTCATCAACGTCGACTTGCCGGCGCCGTTCTCGCCGATCAGCACGTTGACCTTGCCGCGCCGTACCTTGTAGTCGACGTCGACCAGCGCCGCCGTGCCCGGATACATCTTGGACAGCCCGAGCGTCTCGATCACGTTGACCGGGTTGGTGGTTTGAGCTTCGTTCATTTCCAGGCCACCGGAATCGCGCGGATTTCGCCCGTCGGCTCGCTCCAGCTGCTGTACACGGCCGCGACGTCGACCGTCTCGCCCACCTTGAGCTTCAGCGACTTCTGCGCGCGATCGACGACCAGCCTGTTCAGCTCCTGGCCGAATACCGCAAAGCGGGTCTGGTCGTCGAAGTCGCTGTATTTGAGTCCCGGAAAACCGTCGCGCACGCCCGTTCCGATCACGACCGGACCTGTTTCGAGCGCGATATGAACCGGTTCGCCCCCGGACGGCGGCGTGACGTCGACATACGCCTTGCCGACGCGCGACGAGTCGTCGATGCGAACCACCTTTCCCTGTACGCGAATCCAGAAATTGCAGGGAAAAGCCGTGCTTTGGCGAAAGCCGTACTCCTTGCAGGCGCTATCGAAGTTCTGGCCGACCGCGACGATCACCATAGCCGCGGGCCTGGCATTCTTGTCCGCGTACGGAATCAGTTGCTCGTTCAGGAGTTTGGCGGGATCGGGGCCCTGGTGCTGCCCCTGGCTGCGGATCTGGGCGAGTTCGGTATCGGTCACGACGTGACAGCCGGCGATACAGGCGACGCCCAGAACCATGAGCGCGCGCCGGGCCGGGATGATGGAGTGAAGCATGACTACCTCTCCTGACATGACTTCTTCGGGTGCGGCGCCGGCCGCACCCGAAGCATTTCCAGAACGCGACTACTTGGTGTAATAGAAATCCTTCACGTGCGACGCGTTGTCCTTCGTAATCAGGATCCCGCGCGTGAGTTGACGCTCCGGCTCGCCGGTCTTGCCGGTCGTAATGTATTTATCGAGCAGGTCGACGCCGTGAACCGCAATACCTTGCGCCTGCAGCATCACCGTGGCCTTCAGCTTGCCCTGCAGAATGGAGTCGCGCTCGTCGTTGCTGCCGTCGATGCCCATCACGACCACGTTCTTCTTGCCCGCGGATTCGAGCGACGCGATCGCGCCGAGTGCAACCGGCCCGTTGCCGCAGATGACACCCTTGATGTTCGGATGTTCCTGCAGAATCGAGTCCATTGCCTGCTTGCCGGGCAGCAACGCGCCCTTGGCATCCTGGCGGGCAACCATCTTGAGGTCGGGATACTGGTCCAGCACCTGGTGGAACGCCTGCGAGCGAGTCACACAGTTCTTGTCGGCCAGATTGCAGGTCAATTCGACGTATTCGCCTTTTTCGCCGATCGCTTCGACGAACTTCTGCGCGACTTCGCTGCCGGCTTGCAGATTGTTATGGCTCAGTTGCGCGATCGCGATGCCGTCTTTCGGGATTTCGCGATTGATCAGAACGACCGGCACTTTCTTTTCCTGGGCCGTGCGAACGGTGGCCACGCTGCTGTTCGAGTCGGCGTTGTCGAGAACGATGCCTTTCACGCCTTTGCCGATCACGAGATTGACGAGCTCGTTCTGCTTGTTCACGTCCTCGCCATGCGACAGGACGATCGTGTCGTAGCCGAGCTTTTTGGCCTCGGCGCTGGCGCCTTTGGCTTCGGCCGCGTAGTACGGATTGTCGAGCGCATTCACGAGGATCGCGATCGTCCCTTTCGATGCGGCGTCGGCATCGGTGGCGCAGACCATCGCGAGCGAAGCGGCGACAGCAGTGGCAAGTGCGATTTTCTTCAGCATTTTTGTCTCCAGATTGACTTCTTTTTTCAACATGACGCAGCCGTGTCGTAGCTGCGCACAGAACATCGTCAGCAGATGGTGTAGCCGCCATCGATCATGAGGTCGGCGCCCGTGATCATGTCCGCTGCGTTGGACAACAGGAAAAGAATTGCCGCCGCGATTTCGTCGGTATAGGCAAAGCGCCCGACCGGAATCAGCTTCTTCATCGCTTCGCCCTTCTCGCCGTCCCAGGCCGCCGCGCCCATCGGCGTCAGGACCACGGTGGGCGAGACGGTGTTGACCGTAATGCCGCGCGGCGCCCACTCCTTGGCGAGTACTTTGGTCATGCCGATCAGGCCGGCCTTTGCCGAGGTGTACGCGCAGTGCCTGTCGATCGCGACGGTCGCGGCCTGCGAAGCGATGTTGACGATCTTGCCGCCGTGGCCGCTCGCCAGGACGTGGCGGGCGAAATGCTTCGAGCACAGGAACGGCCCCGTCAAGTTGACGCCGATCTGCTTTTGCCATTCGTCGACGCCGATGTCTTCAGCCGCTGTCAGCGTGATGCAGCCGGCTGCATTGACGAGCAGATGAAAGTCGCCGAAATGCGCGAGCGCGGCCTTCATTGCCTTTTCGACGTCGGCTTCGTCGGCGACGTCGCAGGGAAATGCCTTTGCGTTGGCGGCGCCGAGTTGTTCGATGGCGGCCTGCACGCGCGGCTCCTCGAAGCCCGGATAAAAGATCGCCACGCGCGCGCCTTTGGCGATGAGCGCCGCGTTCGTGGCCATCGCGATTCCGCCGAGGCCGCCCGTCACGATCGCAACCTTGCCGTCCAGACGGAAGTCGAAATCGACGCCATGCCGCAGCGACATGTCATATTGAATTGCCATGCTGTGCCTCCTTGAATCTGTTCTTATGTGTTCAGTGGGCGCACTGCGCGCGGATCGCGGCGCCGATGCCGGCCGCGTCGATACCGTAATGACGCCGGATGCCCTTGCGCGTGCCGTAGCGGGCGAACTCGCCCTCGGTGATGCCGAGCATGGTGAGCGGCTTCGAAAGCTGGCGCCGCGCCATCAGCACGGCGACGATCGCGCCGATCCCGCCGTGCAGCGAATGCTCCTCGACGGTCACGACCGAGTCATGGGACGCGATGATCTTCGCGAGCGCGTCCTGATCGAGCGGACGCACCGAGGAAAGACTGACGAGTGTCGGCGTGATGCTGGCTTCGTCCTTGAGCGTCTCGCAGGCCTCGAGCGCCTCGCCGACCACCGAGCCCAACGCGATGACGGCAACCCGGCTGCCCTGAATCACGACGTCCGGGCGGCCCGGCTCGAAACGGTAACCCGCGTCGTGCACGGCCGGAAACTTCGCGTTGTCGAGCCGGATATAAACCGGCCCTTCGACGGCCGCCGCGTATTCGATCGTCTGGATCACCTCGATCTCGTCGCACGGCGCGAAGATTTGCACATTGCCGAAACCGCTCATGATCGAGATGTCGTCGATCGCGTGATGAGTCGAGGCCAGCGGACCATAGGCCACCCCGGCATTGAGGCCCAGCATTTTCACGTTCGTCGCGCTATAGCAGATGTCGTTCTTGACCTGTTCGTTGGCGCGCCCGACAAGAAACGGAGCGGCATTCGCGGTGAAGACGATATGACCGCCGAGCGCGAGACCCGCGGCCATGCCCACCATGTTCTGCTCGGCAATGCCGACGTTGATGACCCGTTCAGGATACGTTTCGAGAAACGGCCCGATTTTTGAGGTGGAGGTCGAATCGGCGACCATCACCAGGATGTCCCGGCCTTCAGCCGTCAGTCGCCCCAGGGCGCTCACCGCGCCGTCCCGCAAATCGGCGTACTCACGCATGATCCAGCTCCTCCAAAGCCTGCCGCAGTTGTTTTTCGTCGGGAACCTTGTGATGCCACGCCGGCACGTTCTCCATGAAAGACACGCCCCGCCCTTTGACCGTATGAGCGATGATCACTTTCGGCTTTCCATTATCATAGTCGAGACTTTCTATTAGTTTCCAAATGGCATCGGACTGATTTCCGTTGACATCGTGAACCTCGAAACCGAAAGCCCGGAATTTCTCGTCGAGCGGATCCATGTCCATGATGTTGTGGGTGAAGTCGGCCAGTTGCAGCCGATTCCGGTCGACGATCGTCACGAGATTGGCCAGCTCGAAATGGGCCGCGGCCATCGCGGCTTCCCAGTTGGATCCTTCTTCCAGTTCGCCGTCGCCGGTCAACACGAAAACGCGCCCCACCGATCCTTCCGTTGCGCTCGCGTGGCGCTGCTTGGCCATCGCCAGACCCGCGGCGATCGGCAGCCCGTGCCCGAGACCGCCGGTGTTCACGGTCACCCACGAAGGCAGTTTCTGCCTGACAGGATGGCCCGGTAGCCGGGAATCGTCCTTCAGGTAGGTAAGCAGCTCGTCGTCATCGAGCCAGCCCAGTTCCGCGAAGCAGGAGTACAGCCCCCCTACGCCATGCCCCTTGCTCAGGATGAATTCGTCGTGCCATCTGACGGTCCGGTCGGCCTGAACGTCGTACCGGAGCACGTGAAAATACAGTGCGGCCAGGATGTCGGCCTCGGACATGTCACCGCCCGTGTGCCCGCTCTTCGCCGCGGAATTCATCACACAGATTTTCTTGCGGATTTCCTGCGCCCGCCGATGAAGCGCCTCGCCGGACTGCTTGAAGGGGTTTTCCATTCCCAACTCCTGAAACTTCCTGTTTGCTTGGCTTTTAGTTTCTATTACTTTCTTTAGAAAGTCAAAGAGAAGACAAAGGAAAGAGGGAAAACACCTATGTGGACCATAACCGGGCCGATTCAGGCACAATAGAGACTGGCGTGGCGAGTGTCGGCCGGCACTTTGCAGGAAAAGCAAAATGGATCAACGGACCAGAACAGAAAAGATCTTCGAAAGGGTGCAGGCAGCCAAACTGGTGAAGCTATCCGAGCTTTCCAGCGAATTTGGCGTCTCCATGCCCACCATCCGGAAGGATATCGACGAGCTGCAGAAGCTTGGCCGTGTCGAACGCGTGCACGGCAATGTCCGGCTGGTCGCCGCGCAACCGGACCCTGTCAGGCGCGCCGCGGAGCGCGGCAGTATCCTGCCGACCAGCCCTGAAAAAGCGCTGATCGGCCGCAAGGCCGCGGGCCTCATCCAGAACGGGGATTCCATCATTCTCGATTGCGGCGCGACGACCACTGAACTCGCGAAGAATCTGCTCGAGCGACAGCATCTGCGCATCGTGACCAATGCGCTGAATATCGCGATTCTCCTCGGTGCCGAGCCGACCAACCGGGTGATGCTGACGGGCGGTGAATTCAAGCCGGAAACGATTGCCGTTTCGGGCGAAAAGGCGTCGACCTTTTTCCAGGGGATGTTCGTCGACAAGCTGTTCCTCGCGGCCGGCGGGGTATCGAAAGAGTCGGGCATCTCCTATCCGGACTTTATCGACCTGCATGTCAAACGAGCCATGATCGATGCCGCGAGGACGGTCTACCTTCTCGCGGACTCGAAGAAATTCGGCAAGCGGGAATTCGCGGCATTCGGCGCGATGGACCGGATCGACTATCTTGTCACCGACGAAGGCTTGAGCGAAGACTTCGCACGATGGCTCGCCGGTAACGGCACACAGATCATTTATGCCGAAAGCGCAACCGATGCGCTGTCGGATTGATCGTTAGAACTGCATCGTCGCCTGAACACCGAGTGTCACGCGCGCGGTCGGGAATCCAGTCGGTTTGTAAATAGGCGTCCCGGCGAGCAGGTCATACGAGAGCCCCGCAAACCGCGACGGCACGCCGCCACGAATGCCGATCACCGCGCCCACCAGTTGGGTGCCGGCCAGAAATGCCGTGTTCGGTCCGAACACTCGCCCATAGTCGATCCCCGCATACAAGGCCTGGCCGGTCCGCCCAATTGGCATTTGAAGTTCGTTTCGCCAGTAAAAGCCTTTCTCTGCCGCGAGCATCGTTTCCCCATCGAAGCCACGTACCGTGTAGCGGCTTCCGATGGCCAGATCGTCGAGGTAGAACAGCGTGTCGTTAGTGAACTGCCCGTGGACCGTCACCACATAGCGAAAGCTCTGTGTTGCAACCGCAAACGGCACCGACAGGTTCGCGTCGAGGACGGCCATGTGGAACCGGTACGTAGGACCGACCGGATACGGGTCAGGCGTCGCACCGAGTCCGCCGATACCCTGACGGTAGGCGAGCATGCCGTCGAACTGCGACGCGCCGAAATAATGCCGGTCGGTCAATCCGGCTTCGAAGAACGTGTTGTTGCGTCTCTGCTGCGGCATATCCGTGTCGTCGATGAAACTCTCGCCGAAGCGCTTCGATAGCTGCACGTATCCACCGAGTACGTCGTTCTGGCCGCGCGTGATGACGCGCGCGAGGCGCAACGCCGCGATCTGCGCATTCCCGCTCGATACAAACGTCTGGTTCGCGCCCGCGATGTTCTGGTAATACGTGTTGGTGTTTCCCGACAGCGTCGCGGTCCAGTAACCCCACGGAATGGAATAGGAACCGTTGAACCCGTGCGAACCGAGTGACTTGTTGCCGAAAGACAGATCCTGGTTCGCGCCGACCGTGAAGATGTCGTTCAGGCCGAGCGGGTTATCGATGCCGAGGCTCACATTGCCCTGCCATTTGCCGGTTGCTTCGGTGCCCGAGTTATCGACGGATGCGACGAAACTCCACGGTTTGGCGCGCTTCACCGATATGACCACGTCGCTTGCGCCCGGTGCTTTGGTCGGTTCGATCTTCATCTCGACATCCTGACTCGCGACACGCTTTGCCTGCTCCAGCCCCTGCTCAAGATCGCGCAGATTCAGCAGGTCGCCGTCGCGCGTCGGGAAAGCTGTTTTCCACGTGCCACGCGTGCCGGGATCGGCAAAGCGGATTTGCCGCACGACGCCCGGAACAAGTGCGAATGCAAGCGAACCTGTCGACAGGTCCTGCTGCGGTAAAAGCACGCGCGTCGTCACGTATCCGCGGCTCAGGATCGTCTGTTGCAGCCCTTTTGTGAGTGTGTCGATTCCGCTCTTGCCCACGCATTGCCTCTTGTAGTGGTCGAGCCATTCGCGAGCGAATGCGAAGCGGTCGAGAGGCAGCGCCGACGCACCGTGCTTGCGCACGGCATCGGGTAGTGTCTCTGGTACGTCAAGTGTGAACGTATCAATGCGGAAGCAAGGGGTTTCTGTTGGCAGTTTGGGCCAGCCTGAAGCGCTTGCAATGGTTGAGCGTACGGATGGCGCATTGATGGCCGCTGCGCGTTGCTGCGCTTCGCGCTGCTCCTTGACCTGCTGGTTTTGTTCGGCGCTGGCGCGTGCCGCCGCTGCGGTGTCGGCGGGAGACGGGGTTTGCCGTGCGTCGGCAGCCTCTCCCGCTAACGAGGCAGAGGCTATCAACGGCAGAAGCGATAGCCTCTTGCTGATTTTCATTTTTGTTCCGATCTTTGAACTTGTTCCTCACGTCACGACGCGGGCGGAGAAGGCCCGCCGTCGCGTTGAACAACTATCCTGTCCTGGCTACTACGTCAGCGAAACTGCTAGGACCGACGGAATGTCTTCCGTCGATTCGATTGACATGACTGGGTTGTCGTAACCTTCGATGTTTTCGCTTAACCACTGTTCGGCAGGGCGCTTCACATGAAACTTAACAACAACGCTCAGCTCGCCAGTGCTAACAATCGCAATCAATATCGGCCTTGGCACCGTATTCCAGACCGTCAAGACCCGCATGACAAACTGTATTACCTGCATTAACGGCATCTTGTCCTCGTAGTCTTCGGCGTGCACAAAGTTGACAAAACATTCATACGCAGTGCAATCCTAAAAGGCTGCTCTTCGCGCATCTTTAGCGACCACAAGAAGAGCTCGAAGAAAATGACAGCCGTCCCTCTGTTCAAATCCTGAATCCGCGATGGCCTTCAAAGAAGGCTCAAGCGGTTGATCAAACTTTGTCCCGTTCAACTGCTTTTTCATTCCGGAGCTTGCCGTCGCAGTCGCGCGCGACGCTGTCTCGATTCTGCTTGACTCATAATCTTTGCAAGACAGTCGGACTACCTAAAGCCAACAGTCCGATTTCAGGATCATCAAAGTAACCACTACGTCGAAAAATGACCCCTCTTTTGCTAATGACGAATTCAATTAAGGATCGGTCTTTATTCAAGTCTCCAGACCATCCCATTACGATACCAGATGACAATTCGGTATTTTTAGGTAGTGCGATCAAATATGAACAATCTTCTTCCCTTATTGTCAAAGCTATTATTCCAACCTGCGTTGCATCAAATTTCCCAAAGCCAAAAAATTTGAGCTTGCTGTCTTTCTCAATAGCAAATTCTGACCGATCGTCCGGTATCGACAAATCCACTCCGCGAACATCGAGAGCATTGAACAGTTTTCTGTAGCACACAACTCTCGTGTCGGGTTGCCATGCAGAGTTTCCAATAAACAACCAAAATTCGTACTCGGGTAGTCGACCTACGGTGTGTGCGATGACGAAATTCAGCACCTCTTCTAACGGATCCTTTAGAAGTGCGTGAAATCTCCCAGCATATGGCACCAAAGCGAGCATTATCATAAAACGCATTACGTTCAAGCAGAACGACATCATTTTTTTGAAATACGTCTTGGGTTGACAAAACTTTGATCTCAATAGTCATAGTGATTTCCCGCAGGATCATTAAAGTGAGGGTCTCGGTTTTGCGCGTTTCCTTCCCCGAAGAAGTAACCAGAAGCATCATCCCGGATTTTGACGATTTTAGTGCCACCGCCTTCAAACGGAACTTCATATACGTAAATATAGGCCGGTTGTGGATTCCCTCGTTTGTCTGTATTAGGGAGAACAGCAGACGGCTGTGACTAACAGGCACGCCAGAAGCTCGCTTGGCCTCATTGAAAGCACCACTGCGTCCCGCACCGTCGGGACTCAGTTTAGGCGGCGGAGCGCCGGTTGAATCCGTAGCTTGATTGCCATTTATTGATGTGATGACGTAGTCAACCAGCCCCTTAGCCACATCCACAACCGGTGGCGTTTTGAAAATGTCGTCAATCACGCCCGATCCCGACGGCGTTGCTATCGGCGTGCCCGCCTTGATGGTCGGATCAAGCTCGGTGGCGGGATCGGCGATCACACCATCGCCTTTGCTGGCCGTTTCACCCCGGAAGCCAGGCAGCTTGCCAAGTGCCTCCAGCCACCCAGGCAATGGTGAAGTCGACGGGGCCATCACGGAAAACTGGTTGTTCTCCCCATCATTTAAACGCCTCTGGAATGTGCTCGCATTGGCGTTTTAAGTTCCAATCTAACGACTTCTTTTTACAATCAAACCACGGACAACCCGCAGCAATCCATTGCGCTCTTTTTCTCCTGGCGCTTACCGGCGTGCAATCTTCGTATCCAAACTCTGTACCGCAACAAGGGCATATCTCCCAAGACGGATCTTCACCATCATCCCCCCAAGGGGGATACGCCAATTCATAGCCGCACACTCGGCAGTTATTTTTGTGCATTGAAGTAATCCAGATTGGTTAGGTAGCCGTGTTGAGCCGGATCCGGCTTAAACATCGTTCTCGGCGCTCCATCCTTAGTTTTCACGGCAAACGTATCTGACGATGGATCGTAATACAGTGTGTCACCATTGGGCCGCGTCTTGATGAGTGTTCCCGCCGGCGGATTGTTCACGAAGTTCTGCGCTGCCTGAACATATTGCACCGAATTCTGATGGTCCGGGAACTCTCCACCATGTTTAACGGAGTGATCGTAGGCATTCTCGACAGGCGTCTTTGATTTCGTCGGTGACCAGAAAGTGCTGCTCCCGCCGCTATCGCTATTCGCGTCGTCACCGTTCCCACTATTGAGCGTCGTATTACCCGTCCCATCGCCGCCCTTAACCGCCGTCAGAATATAGTCAACCAGCCCCCTGGCCACATCCACAACCGGCGGCGTCCTGAAGATGCCGTCGATCACGTCCGATCCCGATGGCGTCGTCATCGGCGTACCGGCCTTGATCGTCGGATCAAGTTCAGTCGCCGGATCGGCAATTACGCCGTCACCCTTGCCCGCCGTCTCCCCCTTGAATCCCGGCAGCTTGAGTAACCCTGCCAACCACGGCGGCGGCGACGCCATCGGCGCCGCAACCTGATTATTCTCCCCTTCGATCTGCCCCGCACCCGTCGCCGTCGCCGCATTCGCCCCTGACGCCGTGGCAATCCCCGCCACCAGACTCGTCACCAGGTTCTCCCGCGCCTGACGATCTTCCGCCGACATCCCATCCGTCGGCCCGAGCAAGCTGCCCAGCACCGAACTCGCCGCCGCCCCCATCGCCCCGGCGCCACAACTCTGGCTACTCGCCGCCGCACCCGCACAACCGACAATCGCATGCAGCGCCGCCCGCGCAGTCTCACTTTCGAGGCTATCCGCGATCTGCTTAACCCCGCTCGCGCCCAATTCCTGCAAGTACGCCACCGTCGCACTCTGCGCGAACTGCCCCACACTTCCGGTCACATTCCCACCCGCCGCCACACTCAACGCAGTCAGCACCTGACGATACGAACCCCTGGGCCCCCATTCGGCATTCAGCTGGTCGGCCTGCTGCTGCGCCGCCGCGCGCTGTTCCGGCGTCAGGTTCGGATCGTTCGCCGCGGCCTTCGCCGCATCCGCTTCCTTCGCCCGGTTGTTCACGAACGTGCCCACCTGGTTGATGAACTGGCTCGTGATATCGAACCCGGCCTCGATCCTGTCCTTGTCGAAGATCGGTGCAACTGACCCCAACGTATCCGACGTGTCACGGCTGATGCCCGCCACTGCTTCATCGGCAGTCTGTCCGGTCAATTGCTGCTGTTTGGCGCCATCGGTGATCGTAATCGTCCCGCCGCCGATCGCGCTCTTCGTCGTGCCGCTCGCATCGCCCGACGCACTCGTGACGATCGGCGGCGCCATCGACAGTCCACCGCTCTTCGGCAGCGTCGTACCCGGCACCGGATTGGTATTGCTCGCCGTGCCGCTCTGGCTCTTGCCGATATCGCCGCCATAACCGCCGCTGATACCTACCGACTGCCCGCTGTATTCGGCCGTATTCTCGATGTCGCTATGCGTCAGCGTCGCGGTCGTCAGGCTGTTCACGCCGCTCTGCACCGCCGCATCGCTGCTGGAAATCACGGCCCCCTTCAGGTCCGTATTGCCCTTCACATCGATCTGGAAGCCGCCGTCGCCCGCACTAATGCCCGACTGCTCCGTCACGCTCGCATAGTTGCTGTTCAGCTTCTGCTGGCTGATGTTGCCCGCTACGCTGGATGCGCCATAGCAGATCGGCGGCACGCACACGCTCACCGACACGCCGCCGCTCTGCTGTTTCGAGTTGTAGGTGCTGATGTCCTGAAGGCTTTCGATATTCAGGTTGCCGCCGACATTGGCGATCACCTGCTGGCCATCGGCCACCGCGCCCTTCAGGTTCGTGTCGCCCCCCGATTGCAGCGTCAGCGTGTTGCCCGCGTCGACGTGCGTATTGGTCCACGTCGTATCACTGCCGTTGCCATTGCCCTTCGTGCCCGACACGCCCGCCTGGAACGAGATGCCATTCGACTTTCCGACGCCGAACGTCACGCCGATACTCGCACTCGATCCGCTGTTCGTGCTCTGCTGGCTGTCGGTGTTCCGCGCCGCCTGAAGATTGATGTTGCCTTCGGCATCGAGCGTGGCGTCGTTGCCCGCCCTGATGTTGCTGCCAATGACATCGATGTTGCTGTCCGCTCCCGCGCCGGCCGCCGCGATCGTCAGGTTATGGCCCGCCGACACGGTACTGCCCACTGCCGTACTCGACGACGCCGTCGAGTTGCTGTTGCTGTGGCTCGTACCCAGCGACACATTGATACCCACACCCCCGACAGCCGTCGGGTCGCTCATGACCGCATCGTAGGCATTCTTCGCCGCGAGCCCTGTCGTCGCGGCGGCGAGCGCGTCGAGCCGCGCGTCGCCGTTTGTCCGCTTCACGTCCTTGCGCATCTGGTTCGCGGTCTGCACCGCCGCAATGACCGGGTTGCTGACACCTGCGGAAATCGCGGTCTGTTTGAACGACTTCTGCTCGTTCTGCGTCGCGGTATTCTGCGCCGCATCGATTGTCACCGTCTTGCCCGCCAGATTCAGATCGTTGCCAGCGTGCAGCGTACTTCCCGTTACATGCAGGTCGTTGCCCGATGCGATGTTCAGGTTGCCATTGAGTGAACCAACCATGCTGCCGTTGTTCGTGACCTGCGTCGCCTGCTGTGCGTCCGTGGTGGTGCGCGTGCCGATGGTGTAACCCTGAAGGCCACCATCAAGCTGGTTCAGCGGATTGAGGCCCGACAGGAAGCCATATTCCTTCTTCTGATAGCTGCTCTGCGATTGCTGCGTGTCCTGCGACGTCGTGATGTTGACGTTGCCGATGGCGCCCAGCCTCACATCGTTGGTACCGACCACGTTACTGCCCCGGATGGTCAGATCGCGACCCGCCTGCACCGTCACGGCATCACCCGACACCGTGCTCGCGACGCCAATATTGGTCTGCGTGGCCAGCATCGTATCGGTCGTCGATCCGCTGACGAAACTGCCGCGCTTCGATTCCACGGCCTGGTAGCTGTCGTGCTCCTCGCGGGCCTCGTTGATCGTGACATTGCCGGATGCCGCGATCGTTGCCGCACCCGTGCCGTTATCGACGCCGTTCGTCATGCCGGCGGTCAGGCTCGATCCGGTGAGCGTCACATTGCCTTTGCCCGCGTCCGTGCTGACCGCGCCGAGCGTCGCATTGCCGCCCGCCGTGAAGGTCGTGCCGACCGCGTGTTCGTCGTACGTGTGATCGACTTCCTTGCGGGTGCTGTCGTCGGTGGCGACGTTGTCGAATTTCGCGGTATCGGTGACCATGGTCGCCGTCAGATTGCCGCCCGCGACGACCGCCATGTCACCGCCCGCCGTCACCGTCGCACCCTTGAAGTTTGCGTCGTTGCCGCTCTGCATCGCGAGATCGCCGCCGGCCGAAATCGCGCTGGTCTGGTTAGTAATGCCGTTTGCTTCCCAGTGATGCTGGTCATTCCGCGCGAGCGCTTGCGACGTGGTGGACTGCACCGCATCGACCGTGATGTCGTGGCCTGCGGTGATCTGCGCGCCGCCGCCCGCGCTGATGCTCGCACCGTGCACCGTCAGATCGTTGCCCGCTGCAATCACCACGTCGCCGGTCGAAACAATCGTGCCCTGTGAGCCGAGCAGCGTCTGACTGACCTTGCTGTTGCCCGCTGTTGAACTGACGCCGGCCGTATCCACGAGCGTCGTATCGACGATGTTGTTGCCTGCCAGCACCGCGACCCGGTTGCCGGTCATCTGGCCCGACGCGTTCACCACGTCATTCGTCGCCGACACTACCGTTGTACCGTTCGCGCTGCTGCTCGCGATCGTGCCGCCCCGGTTCAGGATATCGGTCGCGCTCAACACCGTCTGCGTGCCACCCTTGACGACGCCCGAATTGGTCGTGCTGCCCGTGGCGTGAATTTCCACGTCATCCGCCGCAATCAGCGCGCCACTCGCCTGAAGATCATTCGCATGCGTCTGCGCGAGATACACGACCGGCGCGAGCACCTGTTCAGTCGAGCCGTCAGGCAAGGTCACGGTCTGGCTGACGAGCCAGACGATGTCGCTCGTCAACGCGTCCATCTGCGCGGCCGTCAGTGCGATGCCCGGCTCGAGCCCGAACTGCCGCGCGACGTTCACGCCGCTCGTCATCAGCGCCTGATACTCATCCAGGGTTGTTCGTGTAGCCTTGCAGATAGACGCGGCCGGTCAGTTGCGTGATCTGTTCACGCACCAGTTGCTCTTCGTACATGCCGTCACCGAGCCGCTTCTCGACGGTTTGTGGATTGAGTCCAAGCTGCCGGAGCATGTAGTCGCTGGAGATGAAGCTCGTATAGCTCATCAGCCGTGGATCGGTCACAACCAGGTACTGCGCGCCGGGTACCGTCTGGTATGTGTACAGACCGCTCGTGGGTAGCGTGATGTTCAGCGTGCCTGAACTGCTCGCGACGGTCCGCGGCGCATTGACCTGCGTACTCTTCATCAACTGGTTGGCGCCCAGCGTTCCCCCGGTCGCGCCGGTCGCGGAGTTCGCGGCCGCGACGTTCGTGTTGTTGATGTCCGTGCCGGTGATACTCACCGCGTGGTTCGCGATGATCGTGCTCGCGCCCGTGCCGCCGATCGCCACGGGCGCGAGCACGATCGACGGCTCGACGACGGTGCCCACGTCCTGCGTGATGTTCTCGTTCCACGCATAGGTCGACACGATGTCCTGACGCTGGTACTGGTACAGCGTCTGTCCGGTGTTATTGACCGTCGTGCCGCCGTAGTTGCCGGTCCCGTTGCCGATTTCGCCATCCTGCCGGCTCGAGCCGATCTGGATCGAACCGCCCGCCGCGATCGCGCTATACGCGTTGTTCAGCGTGCCGACATTCGCGAGCGTCATGTTGCCGCCCGCGAGCAGTTGCGCCTGCTGTGCCTGCGGGCCCGTTACCTGGTCCTGCTGTGTCGTGGTGATCGTGTCGCGCGCGATCTCGACGCGCTGATAGCCATTGTGTCCATCGCTGCGTGTCGCGTACTCGCTGGACGGCAGATAGTTGACGTTCGGGTCGTAATCGTCCCAGTAGTTGACAGTGACCGAACCGTCGCTGTTCTGCGTCAGCGTGTTGTACCAGATCGTCTGCTGCTGGCCGTTGACGTTTACAACCAGCACGTTGTCCGTTGCGTTCGGCCCTGAAGTCCGCGAGACGATCTGCGAAGCGGAGTAGGTTGCGTCGATCGGCGCGCTATAACCGTTATCCCACATGGCCTGCGTGCAGTAGCCCTTGTCGCTGTTGCCTGTTGCGCAGGCCATGTACTTGTCGCGCCTGGTCTGATGGACCGTTTCGACGTCGGTCGTCACCGTCTCGACCGTGGGTGCCGGGCGCGTATTGGTCAGCATCTGCGTGGCGATCTCGATGCTGCCCTGCGCTTCGATGGTGGACTGGTCGTTCGTGACCGAACTACTGCGGTTGGCGAGCAGACCGTTCGCGTCGCGGGTCGCGTCGGCGGCGATATTGATGCCGCCGAGGCTGAACATATTCGCACCACCCGTGTTCGAAATGTCGCCAAGCGAGTACAGGTTCAGTTCCGAAGCGGCGGCCATGACCGCGGCGATGCCGGTGTTCGCAATGGACTGGCTGCCGTTCAGCGTGACCGTATTGCCGATGATCGCCGCGGTGTTGGTTAGCGTCGCGCTGTGAGTCGTGACGCTGTCACCCTCGATGCGGCCTTCGTTCGTGATCGCACTCGCAGCATTCACGGTCAGCGCGTTGACCGCGCCCAGCGTGCCCTGATTCGTGAGATTGCCGGTCACGCTGAACGTCAGGTCGTGATTTGCCTGAATCAGGTTGGCCGCGCGTTGCGTGTAGTCGCCGTTGACCGCGATCGCACCATCGTTGCCCGCTACGATGCGGCCGACACCGGTCAACTGGTTCGTCGTGATGCTCAGGTCCTGGTCGCTGCCGATCGCGCCGCTTTGGTTCGCAAGCGTGTCCGCTCTGATCGCAACACTGCCACCGCTGCCGGCGTCGTTGCCGATGCGGCCCGACGTGTTATCGAGCGACGCGACGTTCAGGGCCAGCGCGCCGTTCGCATGAATCGAACCGCCCCGGTTCAAAACCGCGGCGGCCGCCTGGTCAAGCGTGAGCCTGTTCGCACCCGAAAGCGTGGCGCCGCTGTTGTCGACCGACTGCGCGACATTCAGCGTGAGGTCGTGGCCCGACAGCACCTGTGCGCCGCCCCTGTTCGACAGCGTCTGCGCGTTGAGCGTCACGTCGCCGTTGCCGCCGATCTGTCCATTGCCGGTATTGGTGAGCGCCCCGCTCACACTGACCGCCGTTGAGCCCACCCCGCCATTCGCGATCGTACCGCCATCGTTCGATATGGTCAGTGCCGACACGTCGAGCTCGCCGTCCGCCTGCACCGTGCCGCCCGCGTTGTTCAGTACGCCCGTGCCGGCGACCGATACGTTCCGCGCGCCGACATAGCCGCCCGCGCTGTTATCGAGCGACGCGACGGCGAGCGCGGCCGAAGCTTGCCCCGCCAGCGTGCCGCCCCGGTTCGACACCGCGCCCGCAAGAACATCGAGCGCGCCATTGGTCGCGATACTGCCGCCGCCGTTCGACAGCGAGCCGGTAGCGATGGACAGTGTCCCGGTCCCGGAGTCCGCAATCCTGCCGCCGTTGTTGATGAGCATGCCGGGCGACAGCGTCAGGCTGGTACTGTTCGTTGTCAGCGCACCGTTGGTATTGTCGAACGTACCGGATACGTTGACGGTTGTCGGGCCGATACCGGCCTGCGTCAGCGTACCGCCGTGGTTGGTGAGGTTCGCGGCGCTCAGGGATAGCCGCGAGGCGTCGAGCGTCGCCGCGCTGGTGTCGAGTGTTTGCGCAGCGGCAACGTCGAGCGCACCATTCGCGGCGGTCTGGCTTCCGGTGAGCGTCACGCTGTCGCCTCGCAGCGTTGCATTTCCGCCCGCGAGGTTCCGACCCGTGGCCGACAGCATTCCGTTTGCGAACAGGTTCAGATCGCCCGATTGCGCGACCGAACCATCGTTATCGATGCCCGCGCCGAGCGCACCGGTCGACGCAATACTGCCTGCATGGACAGTCAGGTTCCGTTGCGCGGCCAGCGTACCGGTATTGGTGAGCGTGCCTGCTGTGCCGACCGACACGGACTGTTGTGCGTAGGTCGTGCCGCTATTGTCGACACCGCCCGCCGAGGACACCGCGAGATTACCGCTCGCGTTCGTCGTACCGGTGAGCACCAGCTTGCCCTGCGTGGTCAGCGTGAGGTCGCCCGCCTGTGCCGCAAGCACACCCGCATTCGAAACCCCGACACCGTTTTCCGTCCCAACGAGAACGATGCGATTCGCGTACATACCACCCAACTGACCGACGTCGATCGACACGCCCGGCGCGGGACCATTGCCGGCAATCGGCGTCGCATCGAGCGTGTCGCGGTCGATGCTGTTCGCACCCGTCACCACGTTCAGGTTCTTCGCATGGATGGCCGCGTTCGCCTGCACCGCGCGCGAGAGCAGGTCGACCTGGTCGGTATCGGCCGCATTGAATCCAGCGCCCTGGATCGTGATGCTTCCACCCCGTACGTTGAAACCCGCAAGCGAACCGTCCGGCGCGAAGTTCGGCGTGCCTGTTGTCAGGATCGCGCGCGAGGTGTTGATAAAGCCGCCGCCGTTTATGCTGATGCCCGAGCCGTTTGCAATCACGACATCCGCGCGTTGGCCCGCAACTTCCAGATGTCCGTTAAGCTGGCTCGCCGCGTTGCTGTTGACCTGATTGACGATGATCCGCGCCGACTGGCCAGGTCCGAAGTTCGGATTGCCGTTGATCATGCCGGCCTGCTGCGTTTGAACAATCGTCGATGCGTTGTTCAGAATGGCGCCGTTTTTCTGTACGTCGAACTGGCCGTAGGTGTTCATCGACACGCCCGCGCTGGACGGCCGGTTGATGTTCACTTGAGGAAGGCCGTTCTGCGTCGTGATGACGCCCGGTGCGTGCGCGCCACCCGGAACGATCTGCGCGCCTGACCGCGCAGGCAGCACGCCAGGCAATGCAAGCGCGGCAAACGCGATCCGCCGTAGCGAAAATAGCCGGTAGTTCTTCCTGTTCACTTTGCCAATTCAGGTTACGAAACAATCAGAGTTCGTAACCTAATGGCCGATTAGATTTCATTCCAGAATAGAAAGGAAAATGATTGTCAAATTACGCATTTATGCAACACCAACAATAGATTCGGACTAGTCTTATTCCAGGTAAATAGTTTTTCTGCCGAACTGAAAAGCCCCGCACTTGCACCGGCGAACGCCTGGTCATTCTCCATAGATATTGAAGTCGAAGTACTTTCCAGCAATCTTCCGGTACGTACCATCTTTGAGCATTCCGGCGATCGCGGCGTCGATGCCGGCTTTCAGATCGACATCCTCCTGCCGTATCCCGATGCCCGTACCTTCGCCGAGAATCTTCGGGTCGCTCAGCGCGTTACCGGCAAACGTGAAATTTGCACCGCGCGGCGTTTTCAGAAAACCCAGCTCGGCCTGCACCTGATTTTGCAGCACAGCGTCGATTCGACCCGCGGTTAAATCGGTATAGACCTGATCCTGGTTCTGGTACGCGACCACCCGCGCGCCCTTGGGCTCCCAATAGGTTTTCGCGTAGGTCTCCTGGATCGTGCCCTGCTCGACGCCGACCGATTTTCCAGCGAGAGACTCGGAAGTCGGCAGCAAATTAGAACCCTTTGCAACGATCAGGCGGCTGCCGGTGTTGTACAGGCGATTGGAAAACGCAATCTGCTCTTTCCTTTTCGGCGTCATCGTCATCGATGAAAGAACAGCATCGAATTTGCGTGCCTTGAGGCCCGGAATCATGCCGTCGAACGAATTTTCCATCCATACGCATCGGGCGTGCATACGCTCGCAGATTTCATTGCCAAGGTCGATATCGAAGCCGACCAGACGCCCGTCGGGCGCCTTGGATTCAAACGGTGGATAGCTCGCATCCGTCGCGAACCGGATCGTCGTCCAGTCTTTCGCGTGAACCGCGAAAGGAATCGTCAGCGAGGTCATGACGAGTGCCACGAATAGTCTTTTCACGTTGCTTCTCCATTTAGTATTTCGACGTGGACTGTCTTGCCGCCGCTCAGTCGGGTTCGCCGGGCGGCGTGTTCGGAAATGCCTTGACGCTGTCCTTGAACGCCTTGACGAGCTTCATCATCGGCCCGAGCACCCAGGTGTTTCGCACCAGAATGTCGGTCTCTTCCTTGGGGTCCTGGATCAGGTGGAAGAGATACGGCGTCTCGAGCTTCTTCGCGCCCGCATTCACATAGGGTTCCCAGACATAGTGAAGCTTCCAGTCGCGCCACTTGACCGCTCGCAGCTCGTCCTTGATGAAGAAAAGAAAGCCTTCGCGGTTCGACACCGGCTTCCTGCCGGTCAGGAAATCGAGCTGGCTGACACCATCGATCGGGCAGTCGTCTCGCAACCTGCCACCGATGAGCTCGGCAATCGTCGGCATCAGATCCACGACGTGCACGATCTGATTGTTCACATCGACCGGAATCCTGCCGGGCCAGCGGGCGATGAATGGCACCCGCAGGCTTCCTTCCATCGCGGTGTGGTACGTGCCGCTCCACGGGCCCGCCGTGCCCCGGTACGGTGGCCGGAACTCGGGACCGTTGTCGCTGCAGAAGATCACAAGCGTTTCTTCGCTGAGCCCCAACGCGTCGATTTCGTCGATGATCTGTCCAACGCGGAAATCCATTTCCGCGAGCGAATCGGCAAATTCACCCATCCCGCTCGCGCCATCGAAATCCTCGTGCGGCAGCGTCGGAAAATGAAGATGAACGAGAGGCAGATAGAGAAAGAACGGCTTCGACTCGCGGACGTTTCTCCGCATGAAATCCTTCGACTTTTCGACAAGCTCTTCGTCGATCGTGCGCCGTGCCGCGAGGTCATACACCTTTACGTTGATCGAGGGCTCGCCCCTTTTGCCTGCCATGATGTACGGAATCTCCGCGACGGCCGGATCGAATCCGATCGAGGTCGTGAACTGCGTTTCGTCCGTGGTCCGGGGAATGCCATACCACTCGTCGAAGCCGCGGTCCGACGGATAACGGCCGGGGACGTCCCCGAGGTGCCATTTTCCGTAGTGCGCGGTGGCATAGCCGGCGTCGGACGCCACCTCCGCAAGCGTGCGCTCCGCACGCGTGAGCCCTTGCGGCAGGCCCGGCGGAATCGACTGGAACGCGCCGGTGCGAATGGGATGCCGGCCGGTCATCAAGGCGCCGCGGGTGGGCACGCAATCGCTTTCGACGTTGTAGTTCAAAAGACGCATCCCGCTTCGCGCGAGCGCATCGATGCGAGGCGTAGCCGCGCCGCGAATGAGTTTCCCGCCACCGTAACAACCGAGCTCCCCCCAACCCAGGTTGTCGGCAACGATAAGAACGATGTTCGGTTTGCTGGTCATGATCCCGTCTTCGAAAAATGTGGCTGTCAGGCAGCCGGCGTCGTGCGATAGGTGAAAGAAGTATTGACAGCACGGGCTTTCGAGACAAGCATGTTTCCTTCGCATGCAATAACCGTTGGTTATCGTGAATCTGGATGATCTGGCATATTTCCTGACTGTCGCGGAGACAGGCTTGCTGCACCGGGCTGCGACCCAGGTGGGCATCAGCCAGCCTGCGCTGACCAAAGCAGTTCGACGGCTCGAGGCTGAACTGGGCGTCGCTCTTTTTGAACGTTCGCCCAAAGGCATGCAACTTACCGCGTACGGCTCGGAGTTCCGCCAGCACGCGGTGCGGTTGCGCGCCGCCTACGAAGATGCGCTGAATCAGATCACCGAACTCCATTCGGGCGAACTCGCGAAAGTCAGAGTGGGTTCGACGCCCGCGACTGAACCGCTGGTCAGCCGGACCTTTCTCTCGTTGTTGAAGAAGCGTCCCGCTTTGCGCATCGAGTTGACCGTACAGCTATCGGACGTGCTGGTTCAGGCGTTACTGGAAGGGCAAATCGATCTGGGTGTTGCGCCACTCCCCGTGGACTTGCCGGATGACTTGCGTGCGATTGCGCTACTGAGTGAATCGACGTCAGTCGTGTGCAGGAAGGAGCACCCTTTATTTCAAACCGGCAAGGCCGTTACACCGGAAGACCTGGCCCGATGCGAATGGATATTGCCGGGCCCCGGCGTGTCGGTGCGCAAACAGATCGAGGAATATTTCCATCGACATCGCCTGGCCGGACCACGGGTGCAGGTTCAAAGCAACTATAGTTCGCCGATGGGCGTTTTCTTTCTGGTCGCGAACACGGACATGGTTGGCATATGCAGCACGCAGCATCAGCCGTTCGCAACGCAACTGGGCTTGCAAGTGCTCGACGTGAATGGCGCGAAGTGGCCGCGCCAGATCTGTTGTCTCGTGCGTCGCAATGGCACGCTTTCTCCGCTGGCCACGACATTCGTCGAGCGTTTGGCCGACGAAGCGTGTTCGTCGAGACTTCCCGGGCGCAATCGGCGCGGTTCGAAGCATCAGTAAAAGAAATCCGCCTGTGAACTGCGCGAGGTTTTGCGTTCAGGCGGCCTATGCCCGCGCACGAAGGCCGCTGGCGCTCGTGACCAGTTGCGTGATGTATTCTCGGCATTTCTTCCTGCTATCGGCCCCCGGTCCCGGCGAGGAAGATGAAAAGCCATCATACGCAGAAGCTCTGGACCTTGAAATGATCGCAGACGGCAAAGGGCGGCTCGTCAGGCCGCCCTTCCGGTGAAAGCACCACGCGGATCAATCGCCGTCCACGTTCGCCAGCCACTCCTGCAACGTCACCTCGACGGTGATGAACGACAGATTCATCCCCCGCACGACGCGTCCCGCGAACACCTGGCTGTCGGTATCGGACAGGATCGCGGTCAACTCGGTGCCGCGCCCGGGCACGGCGGCACTCACGACTTCGCCGAACAGCGCGACGATCTCGACGCCCGGCCCTTTCACCACCTGCGTCGTCAGCGCGGCGCCCGTGCCGCTCGCGAGATGCCCGTCGATCAGACTGCCGAGCGCGCTGCGCACGACCGCGACGCCGATGCCGTATTGCGCGCACAGACGTTCGAGTGCCTCGACGAGGTCTTCGTTGGGTTTGAGCCGCGCGATCACGGTACGGCCGTAACGGCCGGCTTCGAGCCGGACTTCGGAGAACTGCGCGGAAGACTGTGTGGACGATTGCGGAGCCGGCATCATACTGCGTCCTCCGCGGCCGGCCCAAACAGCGTATAGCGCGTTTCGTCGTCCGCGTACTGCGTAAAGCCGCCGTGCGCGAACGCGCATAGCCGCAGCACCAGCGGCTCATCGCCGACCAGCAAGTGATCGAGAATCACATGGCCGCCGTGCAAGCCACCGTCGCGATCGACGAACGCACCGTGGCAATGCAGCGCGACGCTGCCCGCGCGATCCTTGCCGATCGTCACGGCGCCATGCAGCAGCACGACATCGCGCTCGACGTATGGCGTGCCGTAAACATAAGGCCGCTCGCCCTGCTCGGCCTTGATGATGACGTGGTACTGCAACCCGCGCGCGGTGCCGCTGCAAATGCGCCCGGTTGCACCGCAAAAGCCGTGATGCGTCATCAACTCTCGCAGCACGGCGCCAGCGTTTCGTCCACTCGGTATTTCGACGCGCAGTTCGCGCGGCTCCCGCAGGACCGTGGCGAGCACCCGCGGATAAGCGGCTGCGCCCGGATGGCGGAAAGCTTCGGTTGTAGAGGTCATAGGTAGGTTGTTGTGAATGACGACATCCGAAGTTAGCAACTTCAATGCCATTCGAC
Organism: Paraburkholderia sp.; assembly: GCF_047605525.1. Lineage (GTDB taxonomy): Bacteria > Pseudomonadota > Gammaproteobacteria > Burkholderiales > Burkholderiaceae > Paraburkholderia. The sequence continues at coordinate 410,864 of NZ_JASGFN010000002.1, forward strand.
GCGAGGCGCACGGTGGCGGGACGTGGGCCGCAACGCGACGCACACCTGTCGCGCGCGATGAGACAGGTGTCGTGCGTGCGCCCTTCGAAGAGCGGAAACGGAACCTCAAATGAAGCAGCAAATGCAGCGGTAAAAACCGCCGCGCTAAACCGCGCCCGGCCGCTTGCCCGGCAGCCCCATCTGCGCGGCGATATCGACGAAACGCGCGACGCACGGATTGAGCGTGTCGGGACTCCAGACGAGCGCGACGTCGACGTACGGCGCATGCAGCAGCGGGATGAACCTCACGTTGTCCGCATGCGTGCCGCGCATCGAGCTATGCACGAGCGCGACGCCGAGCCGCTGCGCGACGAGGTTCACGATGGTCTGCTGGAAATTGGTTTCGAGGCGGATGCGCGGCGTAAATCCGGCGCGCCGGCAATGCTCGACGATCGTGTTGTAGATGAACGGCGAAGCCGCATGCGGCGAGATGATGAACCATTCTTCGCGCAACTCGCCGATCGAAATCGCCGCGCGCCGCGCCAGCCGATGATCTTCGGGCAACACCGCGACGAGCTGTTCGCTGAAGATCGTGCGCGTCTCGAGTTCGACCGCCGAGTCGGACGGATACATGATACCGACGTCGGCCTTGCCGGCGCGGATATCGGCCACCAGTTGCGTCGGAATGCTTTCGCCAAGCTTCAGCTCGACGCGCGGAAACGCCGACGCGTAAGCGCGCGTCAACACCGGCACGATGCTGTACGCGGCGGCGAACATGAAGCCCGCCATCAGCGTGCCCTCTTCGCCGAGATCGGCGGCGCGCGCATGGCTGCGCGCCTGATCGACGGTGGCGAGCACCGTCTTCGCATCGCGATAGAAACGCTGCCCCGCCGCCGAGAGCCGCACGCTGCGGCGCGTGCGATCGAACAGCACGACACCCAGTTCCGCTTCGAGCAATGCGATCTGCCGCGACAGCGGGGGCTGCGAAATATGCAGCAGCGACGCGGCCCGCTGGAAGTGCAACGTCTCCGCGAGCGTGACGAAGTAGCGTAGTTGCCTCAGCTCCATAACAGCCGGTCTCTCCGATGAGCGCCGTCGCCCGATTGATACCTTTTCGGTATCAGTCGTCGCATCATAATGTATTGGAGACTATAAATGAATCGCACTATGCTTCCCTTTCGGAGACAAACCGCTGGCAGCATCGACGATCCGCCTGGCCAAAAGCCGGACGACTCCTGCCAACCAGAATAGACAAAGAGAGATGCCATGACCGCCCACGACCCGCTGGACCGCGCCCGTGCAGACTCATCTCGTTCGACAGGGCTTCCGCTCGGCCGCCTGTGCGGCGACGATCCCGTCATGCAGGCCACGTTATCGCGTGCGAGTCTGCTCATCGACCGGCAGCTTCCCATTCTGATCCTCGGTGAAACCGGCACCGGCAAGGAATATCTCGCGCGTGCATTGCACGACTACAGCCGTCGCCGCAGCGCGGCGATGGTGTCGGTGAATTGTGGTTCGATTCCGGAAAACCTCATAGAAAGCGAGCTGTTCGGCTATACGCGCGGCGCGTTTTCCGGCGCGCTCTCCACCGGCATGAAAGGCAAGGTCGTGCTCGCGCATCGCGGCACGCTGTTTCTCGACGAAATCGGCGACATGCCCGCCGCGCAGCAAACGAGGCTCTTGCGCGTGCTTTCCGAACGCGAGGTCACGCCGATTGGTTCGGCCGAGCCGATCGCCGTCGATCTGCAACTGATCTGCGCGACGCACCAGAACATCGAAGCGCGCGTCGAGGCCGGCACGTTCCGCGAGGATCTCTATTACCGGATCGCGGTCGGCATCGTGCATCTGCCGCCGGTGCGCGAGCGGCACGACCGCGCATGGCTGCTGCAATCGATTCTCGAGCGCGAGGCGCCGGGCGCGACGCTCGAAGCGAACGTCGACGGCGAAGCGCGCGAGATGCTGCTCAACTGCACGTGGCCCGGCAATCTGCGCCAGATGCGCGCGGCGCTCCAGTATGCATGCGCGGTGAAAAGCACCGACGTCATCCGCGCCGGCGATCTGCCGGCCAACGTACATCCGGGCAAAGGGCTCGGTGTGCGCGGCAGCGGCTTGCGCTCGCCGTGGCACGCGGCTGGCTCGCACGCGGTTACGTATCCGGCAGGCGTTTCGCACGCCGCGCAGATGGGCTACATGCCGCGCCTCGCTGATACGGCGCCTGCCGCGCCGGCCGTGCCGACCCAACGCGACAACATCCTGCGCGCGCTATCGGCGAGCCGCTGGAATATTTCGGCGGCGTCGCGCGAACTTGGTATTTGCCGTGCATCGCTATATCGCAAGCTCAGGCAGTTTCGTATCCCGCACGTGCGCGATCTTGGCAGCGATATGTTGATGACGGAGCATGGTTAGAGAGCCGGCAGCGATGCGGCCAGCGCGCGCATGCGCGCCGCCGCGAAAACTTCCGCTGTGTCAGGCGGCCGACGCCGCCGCGTCGCGCTCGCTGCACGCGAGACGCCCCGCATGGTCCTGCGCGAATTGCATCGCGATACGGCCCGAGCGCGCGCCGCGCGCAAGCGCCCATTGCAGCGCCGCCGGCCGCGCGTCGTCGATCTGCGCGGCCGTGAAGCCGAGCACACCGAGACGTTGCGCGACCACCGCCAGATACTGCGCCTGCGTGAACGCATAAAACGTCACCCACAGGCCAAAACGCTCCGATAACGAGATTTTTTCCTCGACCGCGTCGCCCGGATGCAACTCGCCGTTTTCCGCCGTCGTATAGCTTTCGTTGTCACGCGCGTCTTCCGCGAGCAGATGCCGGCGGTTCGACGTCGCGTAGATCAGCACGTTGCCCGAGTGCCCGGCCACGGAGCCGTCGAGCACCGTCTTCAAACCCTTGTAGCCGGTCTCGCCGGATTCGAACGACAGGTCGTCGCAGAAGACGATGAAGCGCTCGGGCCGGTGCCGGATACGATCGAGAATCGCCGGCAGGTCGTTCAGCGACTCCTTGCCGACTTCGATCAGGCGCAGCCCGTCGGCCGCGAACGCGTGCAGGCACGCCTTCACGAGCGACGACTTGCCGGTGCCGCGCGCGCCGGTCAGCAGAACGTTGTTGGCCGGATAGCCCATCACGAACTGCCGCGTGTTCCGCCGGATCACGTCGGCCTGGTGGTCGACGTTGCGCAACTCTTCGAATGCAATCAATGCCGGGGCGGTGACCGCCACCAGTTGCGCGACGCCGAACGGGCCGTCGCCGCGCTGCCAACGAAATGCGATCGCGTGACGCCAGTCGGGTTCATCGTTCGAAGCTGTATTACCGAGCGCCGCTTCGACGAGTGCCGCGAGGCGGTCGAGGCGTTTGAACAGGCCGAGCGCATGGCGCTCGAGCGAATCGTCATCGATATCCATCGTGCTCATGATCGCGTCACTCCTGCGCAACGGCCGGCTGGCGAAGCGCACCGCGACCGAGCCCCTGCGCGACGACCACACCGAGCAGCGCGGTACCGCCGCCGAGCACGTGATACAGATGCAAGGTTTCGCCGAGCAGCACGATCGCGATCAGCGCGGTCGCAATCGGCAGCACGTTCATAAACAGCGCGCAGCGGTTCGGGCCGAGGTACCTGACGCCCTGCATCCACAGGAACGGCAACACGACCGATGCCAGCACGCCCGCGTACAGGATCAGCGGCACGCTCGCGCGCGTCGGCCATGCTTCGGCGGCGGGCAGACGCAGCAGCATCGGCAGCATGAACAGCAGCGCGAAAAGTGCCTGCATATAGGTGGATTGCCACGTCGGCAGACCGACGTGCCAGCGCTTGAGCAATACACCGTAGAGCGCGTACGCGAGCGCCGCGCAGATCATCAGCAGATCGCCGGGATGCACGCCGTTTGCGAGCAGCGTCGCGGGCTTGCCCTGCGTAATCAGATAGACGACGCCGAGCAGTGACAGAATCCCGCCGCCGACCATGCCCGGAGTCGGTGTTTCGCCGAGCAGCAGCGTGCTCGCGGCCATCGTCATCAGCGGCACGAGCGCGGTGATGATCGACATGCTGGTCGCGGTCGTGGTCTTCGCCGCTTCGTACGACAGGCTCTGGAACAGCGCCATCGCGAGAAAGCCAAGCACCGCGAGCTTCGGCAGTTGCGGCACGATCGCCGCGCGGTTGCGCCAGGCCGGTTTCAGCGTGAACACGCTCATCAGCGCGACGGCCAGCAGCAGGCGGTAAAACGTGATCGCCGACGGGTCGATCGTGTGCGCGGACAGCTTCGACACGATCACATTGCCTGCCCACAGCAGGATTGCCACAAACGGAAACAGGAAATAGGATCTCTTCATCTCTTGCTCTGTGTTGCTATGGTTAAAGCCGCCTGAAATCCGGCGGGAGAACGCCGAGGCGGCTCGGGAATGGCTTCGGAATGAAGTGCGATCGTGCGCCCGCTTCGCGTGGTCTGTCTCACGCCAAAAAGTCGTTACCTATCGAGAAACGGTCAAATGAGTGGTCAAATGCCTGATCGGAACCTTGCCCATATGCCTGCCTCGATGCTCGTTTTGATGTCCACGTTCAGCCACCGGCACGAATGAACACGCGAACCCCTACCGACACGCGCGGCGTGACCGGCGTCCCGACCGCGGCCGACGCTCATGTACCGTTCGAAAGCACGCCGATGCCGGTCTCGGCGATGGCCGCGTGGTATCCGCACGGCACCGTGATCGCCGCGCACCGTCACCGGCGCGCGCAGTTGCTATATGCAATCGAGGGGGTGATGCAGGTCGAATCGGCGACCGGTTCATGGGTCGTGCCGGCGACGCGCGGCGTATGGCTCGAACCGGAAGTCGATCACTCGGTGCAGATGAGCGGCGACGTGAAGATGCGCACCGTGTTCGTCGAACCGGGGGCGGCCGCGCATCTGCCGACGCACAGTTGCGTGGTCGACGTGCATCCGCTGCTGCGCGAGCTGATTCTCGCGGCGATCGACGTGCCGCCCGACTACACGGCGGGTTCGCGCGACGATCATCTGATGCAGTTGCTGCTTGCGGAGTTGAATGCAGTGCCGTTACTGCCGCTCTATCTGCCGTGGCCGGCCGACCGCCGGCTGCGCGACCTTTGCGAGAGTCTGCTTGCCGCGCCCGACGACAACCGCACGATCGGCGAATGGGCGCGCACGCTCGATGTATCGGAGAAGACTTTTCACCGCTGGTTTCAGCGGGAAACCGGCATCACGTTCGGACGCTGGCGGCAGCAAGCGCGTTTGCTGCTCGCGCTAAAACGCCTCGCGCACGGCGAGAAGATCCTTTCGGTTGCATTGAATCATGGGTATTCGAGCCAGAGCGCGTTCGCCGCGATGTTCAAGCGGCATTTTGGGGTCGTGCCATCGGCGTTTTATGCGTAGGGGGCATGCGAACTGAAGTCTCAGTCATCGGTGTCGGGCTTTGTCAGCTCGTCGAGCCTGTTTTTTGTGATTCGAGTCATACAGTCCCAGAAGTAGACAAAGCGCAACGATGCCTGGCCTACCGAATAGGTATCGGAATAGCAATCGTTATCTCTATAGAGTTCCCAATTTTTCTGAGACTCTATGAAAAAAGGCAATGCGGCTGGCTCTTCATATTCGCCGTTTTCTCTATCATCGGCCTGAAGTATTTTTTCAACTTCAGAAATTCTTTCGTTCAGACTATCAATGGCTATTTCATAGCGAAACTGGGCACAAGCCGATAACTCCATTGTGCCGAGCATTTCCTGTTTACAGTATTCCGCGATTTGCTCACGGGTTTTTCCAGGAAAATGCACTCTCGTGGGTGTTGCCTTTTTGTAGTCGAACGCAGACCCATAGATTGATGATGATGCATGGGCTGCATTGGCAATAAAAAACAGGATAATAAATATACTAGTGGCGCGCATCATAAATCCCCGTTGCAAAGAGATTGCCTTCCAGACGACGACGCCATGGCACACGTCGTGCAACAAACTCGCGAATTACGTCTCCCATCCTGTCGTATTCGCCGTGATTTAAAAAATCCGCCAGGTATTGAGATCGCGTTCCTGGCCACGGATCATGACGTCTATGATTTTTTCCGCTATTAAAGAGGATCGATACAAGAGCGTCATATTCATATTGATGAAGCGGCACCCGAACGTCTCGATTTATGGCTGATTCAACTTCTCTCAAATTAGTATTTAAAAAAGATCTGGCGCGCTCGACCGATATTACGTCACCAATTCTGAGATCGTCTTCTGGTAGAACCTTATGCCCGAATCCGACTGTCGGAATGCCATAACCGTCGTCGTAGACTTGTACAATAAACCCATCTACAACTTGCTTTCCTTCATAGATTCCATTTACTACACCGCTTTCAAGAACCGCCATAAATGTGTATCCGTCCCCCGAAAGACGCCAGGGCTTGCAGAGCCTACCCGACTGAACAGTTACGCATGAATTTGGGTCAGTGTTTGTTACCGCCGCTCCAAGTGCGTCAGCCATATGCCTCCTCTCTGTGAACAAGATAAATCTGAGTGAATCGCGTACGTCTGTTGCGTGGTGCTCAGTGCATCCCTGCGAATCGATGACGAATAGGCGTACGGTATAGTAAGTGTTTGCGAGCGCATTACTGTTCGCGTCTGCCAGCACAAATCGCTGATGCTGGATAGCTTCTGTTGAAAGGGTGAAAGGTCTAGCACCTATGATGCGTTAATCGGCGCTGCCTTTCGATGAATCCGCAAGCGATACTTATTTCCGAGACCGGCATCATAGGCAATAACGACGGTGCTACCGCCTCCTCGCCGAAAAATCCAAACGGTGGCGCTTGCCATAATCGGCCTTCAATGGTGCCGCATGGTTTGTTGTTATGGACGCGCCTCCCTTGACCGCTCGTTCGCGGATCATCTTTCACAACTGCATCGTGGACACTAGATATCTACGCCCTCCTGTGACCGACATAAATGGAGAGCTTTCGCGCGCCATTGGTCCGATATCGTCGAGTTCGCCCTTCCGCATCAGTCGTGCCGTGCACCAAACGATTATCGGGAAATCGGACTGTATAGTACGTATCGCGCAGTACCTGTCCTCGGGTATCGTGCAGCACGAACTGCTGGTGGAACCAGCCTTCGCTACACTGACACGCCCATGCAGTGCCCAAGGCTTCCACCATGTCACGTCCGGATGAATACGAGCGAAGTGTATCGAGTGGAAAGTAATTACCGGTTTCGACGTTCATCGCCATTCCGGAAGGCAATAACGGAAAACGCTTGAATATCGAATGTGTCACATGGCAAAGCAGACACTCTTCTTTGCTTGTCATATGTGCCCCCTATGGACGATATGCAAGCGAAGTGGTTGCGTATCGTCCATCGCATAACGCGCGGTGCGTCTCATGCTATTCTCTTTCTAAAAATGTCGGGAATGACATCAGGCTAACGAAATCTGCCTCTCAAAAAAAGAGACTTTGACAAACGTTGACAGAAAATCAGAGTATTCCGATTCATGCCGAATCTTTTGAGAATGCTCTGAAAAGGAAAAGCACGAATTCATCGCGCTTTTCCAGGAGACACGGCAGAGTGCCGCGAGGTTCAGTGGGTAGTTACACCTGCACGCCCGCGACGCGCGGCATCATCAAGAAGCTCCGCCGCGTGCCTGGCGGTCAACCGACGCTGCCCGACTCCCTTTGCATCGAGCGCGATCACCTTGAAAAGCTCCAGGTCAATTGCGTTCATCTGCATATAATCCTCGGCGGTATCGACCAGCAATTGCAGCAACTTTCTTTGCTCATGCCGCTCAGCGATCGTGATTGCAGGATTGCGACATATTGAGATTGCAAGTTTGGCGAGAATGTCGAATTGTTCCCCGCGCTGATCGCAGACACGGAAAGCGGACAAGGCCAACTTTTCGTATTGGAGAGCGTCTACAGGTGGGCGTGACTCAGGGTTCTTTGTTCTGGATGTACTCATTTGGCGGTCTTCCTGTCATGAATAGCTGGATCGCCGCTCCCCCTTGCAAGATTGGGTGAGCGGGCGCACTGGCAGGGTTGGAAGATCGGCGTGTAACACCATAAACCGATAGACCCGAAGGCCTCCCCACCAGGGCCCGCCCATTGGAACCAGACGTGACAAGGCAGCCGCACACCTGCTTGCGCAGGCGTGCGGGGTGTTACACATTGCAGGCTTCCAAACCTGTCCGTCGCTGTTTCGACGGCAAATCCAGTCTAAACGCACTGCCCCCGGCGTGATTAACCTGACAGGCTAAAAAGACGCGCGACGCTATTATTTCAGAAAACTCCTAACAGCCAGAATCTCCCAGCACGAACTATCAGGAACGACACGAGGCCGATTCCCGCTTGATGATTAACCGTGACCGCCTTGCATCATCATGCTTCGACCCGTTCAGGCACCGCAAGCAACGACTTGATATCTTTCTTGACGATCTTCCCATACGCGGACTTCGGCAACGCATCCCAGAACACGCAGCGCTTCGGCCATTTATAGCGCGCGAGATGCGGTTCGAGATGCGCAAGCAACTCGGCTTCGTCGAGCGCCCAGCCATCACGCCGCACCACCACGGCGACGCCGATTTCACCCCACTTCGCATCCGGCATGCCGACCACCGCGACCTCGCGCACCGCCTTGTGCGTGAGAATCGCCTCCTCCACTTCGCGCGGATAAACGTTCGAGCCGCCGGAAATATACATATCCGACGAACGTCCCGTGATGAACAGAAAACCCGCTTCGTCGAGATGGCCGAGATCGCCGGTATGGAACCAGCCGTGCCGGAAGGCCTTTTCATTCGCCTCCGGGTTGTTGAAATAGCCGACGAACACCGCGGGCCCGCGCACGCAGATCTCGCCGGTCGCGCCCGCCGCGAGACGATGACCCTCGTCGTCGAGGATGCCGATTTCGATACCGGTGCGCGCGTAGCCACAGGTACCGACGCGGCTGTCCGGCGCATGATCGTCGACGCTATGCAGCGACGGCGGCAGCACCGTAATATTGCCGGTCACTTCACCGAGCCCGTAGTACTGGACCAGCACCGGCCCGAGCTTGCGCAGCGCGTGCTTCTGGTCCTCGCGATACATCGGCGCGCCCGCGTAGATCACGAACTTCAGCGAACCGTGATCGTAACGGTCGATCGCCTCGTGCTCGGTCAGCATCTTGACGATGGTCGGCACCGTGAACATGTTGTCGACCCGATGCTGTTGCACGAGCGACCACGCCTCCTCGGCATCGAGTTTCTCCGACACCGGCAGTACGCTCGCCGCGCCACGCGCGACGTTCACCATCGCATGAATCCCCGCGCCGTGCGACAGCGGCGCGACCACCAGCGAACGCGATTCGTGCGTGAGACCCGGCATCAGATCGGCGAGATGGTTGGTCAGCACGAACGCCATCTGCCCATGCGTGAGCACGCCCGCCTTCGGCCGTCCGGTCGTGCCCGACGTATAGAAGAACCACAGCGGATCGTCGCGCTCGACGTCGGCGGCAGCGAACGGCGGCGCTTCCATCTGCTGCGCGAGCGTCTCGTAGTCGAACTCGCCAACACGCGGCTTGCCGATCGCGACGACGTGCTGCAGCGTCGGCGACGCCGCACGCACCGCATCCGCGTGCGCGTCGAAGCCGGTCTCGTAGATCATCGCCTTCGCGCCGCTCGACTCGCCGAGCCACGCCGCCTCGGACGGCGTGATCCGGCAGTTGGTCGGCACCCACACGGCGCCGAGCTTGAACGCGACCCACGCGCTTTCGAAAAGCGGCAGGTTGTTGCGCGAATGCACGAGAATCCGGTCGCCCTTGCCGACGCCGAGCCGGCTCAGGCCGTGCGCGAGCGCATCGACGCGCGCGTTGATGTCGCGCCAGCTATAACTGCGGCCCGCGTGAATGAAGCCGGGTTGATCGGGAAGACGGCGCGCCGCATCGGTCAGCAGGTTGCCGAGGTTCATGACGGTGGTCAGCATACGCAAAATCGCTCGAGAAAAAAGAGGTGTAGGGAAATGGAACCCACGTCAATGCCGCGCTTCGAGAATGCTCAGATAGCTGGTGACCGCCGCGCCGCCCATGTTGAACACGCCGGCCGTGCGCGCGTTCGGGATCTGCATCGCGCCGGCCTGGCCCGTCACCTGCATCGCGGCCATCACGTGCATCGACACGCCGGTCGCGCCGACCGGATGCCCTTTCGCCTTCAGGCCACCCGACGGATTGACCGGCAGGCGCCCGTCCTTCGCGGTCACGCCGTCGAGAATCACGCGCGCGCCGTGGCCCGGCTCGGCGAGACCCATCGCTTCGTATTCGATCAGCTCTGCGATCGTGAAGCAGTCGTGCGTCTCGACCAGCGACAGGTCGTCGAGCGTCATGCCCGCCTGCGCGAGACCTTGCTGCCACGCGAGCCGCGCGCCGTCGAATGCGATCGGATCGCGTCGCGACAGCGGCAGAAAATCGCTGACCTGCACGGTCGCGCGAAAGCCGACCGCATGCCGCGCTCGCCGCGCGATATCGGGTGATGCGATCACGAGCGCCGCCGCGCCGTCCGAAATCATCGAGCAGTCGGTGCGCTTCAGCGGTCCCGCGACGAACGGATTCTTGTCGGAAGGCGTGCGGCAGAAGTCGTAGCCGAAATCGCGCCGCATATGCGCGTACGGATTCGCCACGCCGTTGCGATGATTCTTCGCGGCAATCGCCGCGAGCGCATCCGACTGATCGCCATGACGATCGAAATAGGTTTGCGCGAGCTTGCCGAAAATGCCCGCGAAACCACCCGGCACGTCGGCCTCCTCGCTCGCGTACGAGCACTTCTGCAACACCGTGCCGACTTCGGCGGTCGGCAGGCTCGTCATCTTCTCGTAGCCGATCACGAGCGCGCACGCCGAACGCCCGGAGCGGATCGCATCGAGCGCCGAGTACACGGCGGCCGAGCCGGTTGCGCACGCGTTTTCGCAGCGCACGGTGGACGTGAAGCGCAACTCGGGAATCGCGTTGAACACGAGCGCGGACGGAAAATCCTGATACACGAAGCCGCCGTTGAAGGTGCCCACGTGAATCGAATCCACCTGTCCGGCTTCGATGCCCGCATGATCGAGCGCGCCGCGCGCGGTGTCGGCAATCATGCGTTCGATATCGATCGCATCGAGCTTGCCGAACGGAAGATGACTCCATCCGATGATGGTCGGTTGCATTGCTGAAGCTCCTCGCGTTGAAATACCGGCTCTCGATGCAAAAGCCAGGCCAGCCGGCGGGAAACGTGGCGGCGAGGTCTTGCGCGTATCGCCAGCCGTAACGCTCAAGAGCCATTGCGGCACGCACCGCGCAACGCGAAACCACTCACTCGTGCGACAGGCAGCATGCAACAGGTGTCGCACGCACTCGACACCTGCACGCACTTCGCGCCTCGGCAATAACCCTCACTCCGCGCGTGATCGCACCCGCCAGCGGGCGCGATCACGCCAATGGCATTCAATTTGCTTTGAGCAGTCCGCCGACGTTCCGATGCGGCAAACATAAAACCCTGGAGACAGACGATGAGCGTTCATTCCCGACGCGACTTTCTCAAATGCGCCTCTCTCGCCGCCGCCGCGTCGTTCGCCGGCCTGCACGGCCGCTACGCCCGCGCGGCGGAGTTCACGCTGAAGTATGCGAACAACCTGCCCGTCACGCATCCGATGAACATCCGCGCGAAGGAAGCCGCCGCGCGCATCGCGTCGGAGAGCAAGGGGCGCATCGATTTCCAGATCTATCCGAACAACCAGTTGGGCAGCGACACCGATATGCTGTCGCAAGTCCGCTCCGGCGCGATCGACTACTTCACGCTGTCGCCGCTGATTCTCGGCACGCTGGTGCCGGCCGCGCAGATCACCGGCGTCGGCTTCGCGTTCAAGGACTACGACCAGGTGTGGGCCGCGCTCGACGGCGCGCTCGGTGCGCGCGTGCGCGACGAAATCGGCAAGACCTCGGTGTTCGCGTTCGAGAAGATCTGGGACAACGGCTACCGGCAGACCACGACGAGCACGAAGCCGATCTACAAGCCCGCCGACCTGAAGGGTATGAAGCTGCGCGTGCCGATGAGCCCGATCTGGACGTCGATGTTTCAGTCGCTCGGCGCATCGCCCGCGAGCATCAACTTCTCCGAGGTGTATTCGTCGCTGCAGACGCACGTGGTCGAAGGTCAGGAGAATCCGCTCGCGACGATCACCGCCGCGAAACTGTACGAAGTGCAGAAGTACTGCTCGGTGACCAATCACATGTGGGACGGCTTCTGGTTTCTCGCCAACCGGCAGTCGTTCGCGCGTCTGCCGAAAGACCTGCAAACGATCGTGCAGAGCGCGGTCAACGATGCCGCGATGCAGGAGCGCGCGGACGTCGCGAAGCTCAACGCGTCGCTGATGCCGGAGCTGAAATCGAAAGGCCTGCAATTCAACGACGTCGACATTGCGCTGTTCCGTCGCCAGTTGACCGACACCGGCTTCTACTCGAGCTGGCACAAGAAATTCGGCGACGACGCGTGGGCCGCGCTCGAAAAATACACCGGCAAGCTAGCCTGACGCGCCATGCAACTGACCCTGACGAAGAAGCTCGAAAACGACGGCCGTTTCGCGCGCGGCGTGACGCTCGCGGTCGACTGGATCATGCGCGCGGTCGGCGCGGTGGCGGCCTGTCTGGTGATCGCCGAAACGCTGATCCTGCTGACGGGCGTGATCTTCCGCTATGCGCTGGATCAGCCGCTGATCTGGTCCGACGAACTCGCATCAATCCTGTTTAGCTGGCTCGCGATGTTCGGCGCGGTGCTCGCGCTGCATCGCGGCGCGCATATGCGGCTCACCGCGATCGTCGCGCGGCTGCCGGACAAATGGCGCGGCTGGCTCGAAGCGGTCAGCGCGATGACCGTGTGCGCGTTCGTCGGCCTCATCATCACGCCGGCGATCGAGCATATGCAATTGCAGATGCCGGTCAGTACGCCCGCGCTGCAACTGCCGGACGGCTGGCGCTGCGCGGCGCTGCCGGTCGGCGCGGTGCTGATGCTGATCGCCGCGCTCGCCCGCCTCGCGCGCGACGTGACGCTCGCGCAGTTCGTCGGCGCGCTCGTCACCGCGGCATCGATCGGCGCCGCGCTGTGGTTCGCGCAGCCGTATCTGCTCGCGCTCGGCAATCTGAACCTGATCGTGTTCTTCGTCGTGCTGGTCGGCCTGTGCGTCGCGGGCGGCGTGCCGATCGCGTTCAGCTTCGGCACCGCGACGCTCGCGTATCTGGTGCTGATGACGCACGCGCCGCTCGGCATCGTCGTGAGCCGGATGGACGAAGGGATGGCGAATCTGGTGCTGCTGTCGGTGCCGCTCTTCGTGCTGCTCGGCGCGCTGCTCGAATTGAGCGGACTCGCGCGCTGCCTGATCGACTTCATGGCGGCGCTGCTCGGCCATGTGCGCGGCGGCCTGCAATACGTGCTGCTCGGCGCGATGTTTCTGGTCTCCGGCATCTCCGGCGCGAAAGCCGCCGACATGGCCGCGATCGCGCCCGCGCTGTTTCCGGAGATGCAGCGGCGCGGCGCGAAGCCGGAAGAACTCGTCGCGCTGCTGTCGTCCACCGGCGCGATGACCGAAACGATTCCGCCGAGCCTCGTGCTGATCACGATCGGCGCGGTCTGCGGCGTCTCGATTACCGCGCTGTTCGTCGGCGGCATCGTGCCGGCGATCGTCGCGACGCTCGCGATCGGCTTCGTCTGCTGGCGGCGCGCGCGGCTCGAGCCGCCGAACCACAGCACGCGCGCGCCGCTCCGCACGATCCTGCGCACCTTCGTGATCGCGCTGCCCGCGCTCGCGTTGCCGATGCTGATCCGCGTGGTCGTCATCGAGGGCGCGGCCACCGCGACCGAGGTGTCGACGATCGGCATCGCGTACACGCTGATCGCCGGCGTGCTGCTGCATCTGTGCGGACGGCGCATCGAATGGCGGCGCTTGTACTCGCTGCTGATCGATACCGCGAGCCTGTCCGGCGCGATCCTGCTGATCATCGGCCTCGCCACGGCAATGGCGTGGGCGCTCACGCAATCGGGCTTCTCGGCGTCGCTCGTCAACGCGATGGAGCAGATGCCCGGTGGCCCGCGCGCGTTCCCGTGCGTGTCGATCGTGCTGTTCGTCGTGCTCGGCAGCGTGCTCGAGGGGATTCCCGCGATCGTGCTGTTCGGTCCGCTGCTGTTTCCGGTTGCGCGCGCGCTCGGCATCCATGACGTGCACTACGCGATGGTCGTGATCCTGTCGATGGGGCTGGGGCTCTTCGCGCCGCCGATGGGCGTCGGCTTCTACGCCGCGTGCGCAATCGGCAAGGTGTCGCCGGATCGCGTCGTGAGCCGCGTATGGGGCTATCTCGGCGCGTTGTTTATCGCGCTGCTGGTGGTGGCATTCGTGCCGTGGCTGTCGGTTGGGTTGCTGAACTGAAGGGCTTTTGAAGCCGTCGTTTTCAGCCGCGATTTTTAACCCGCGTTTTGCCGCCTGCTTTTTTCACCGTTTTCCTTCCTATTCGAGAGTTGGCCCGTGAACCTGAATCCTCATGCTTCTCCCCGTGCCGCGAAGACGGCCACACTCCCGCGCATCGCGCTCGTGACCGGCGGCGGCTCGGGCATTGGCGCGGCGATTTCGCAGCAGCTCGCCGAAAACGGCCACATCGTGTTCATCGGCGACATCAACCCGCACGCCTCGCGCGACCTCGCCGCCACGCTGTGCGCGGCCGGCCACGAAGCGTATGCGGTAGAGCTCGACGTGTCGTCGCCCGCATCGATCGACGAAGCATTCGGCACGATCGGACAGGCGTTCGGCCGCTGCGACATCCTCGTCAACAACGCGGGCATCGCCAAGACGTTTCCGTTTCTCGACTACCCGATCGAACACTGGCGCAACGTGTTCGACGTCAACGTGACGGGGCCGATGCTGTGCGGCCAGCACGCCGCGCGTCTGATGCGCAAACAGGGCTGGGGGCGCATCGTCAATATCGCGTCGATAAGCGGGCTGCGCGCGAGTTCGGGGCGCACCGCGTACGGCACGTCGAAGGCGGCGGTCGTCGGGCTGACGCGGCAGATGGCGATCGAGCTCGCCGAATACGGCATCACGACGAACGGCGTCGCGCCTGGACCGATCGACACGCCGATGACGCTCGATCTGCATTCGGCGGTCGCGCGCGAGAACTACACGCGCGCGGTGCCGGCGAAACGTTATGGCGTGCCGGAGGAAATCGCCGCGGTGGTCGGGTTCCTGTGTTCCGAGCAAGCGTCGTATGTGAACGGGCACACGGTACCCGTCGACGGCGGCTTCATGGCGGCGGGGGTGCTGGAGATCTGAGCACGCTGGCCTGCGCGCCACGTCGAATGGCATGAGCGGCAATCGCGCCCCTCATGCCGCTCCCGCTGTTCAGAACCTGTGCCTGATCCCCACCCGCGCCATCGCCTGCCGGCTGTTCGACGACGAATCGTCCGCCGCGGTCATATACGCATCGTCGAGCGCGGTGCCCGACGAGCCGTTCACTTTCATGTAGGTCCCCTGGATGTACACGTCGGTGCGCTTCGACAGGTTGTAGTCGGCCATCAGCCCCACCATCTGCCAATGCAGCTTCGCATTGCTCCGCGATGCGTCGAGCTTGCCCTGCGTGTAGTAATACATCGCGCCGAGCAGGAATGCGGGCGTCACGTTGTACGTCGCGTTGATCTCGAAGTTGTCGAATTTCAGCGACGACACGCTCTGTCCCGGCGGAACGATCGAACCGCTGATGTACTGGAACGAGGTCGGGTCCTTCAGATCGGTATGCGTGTAGACGAAAGCAAGCGTCGACTGGCCGATCTGATAGCTGAGGCCACCGCCATACACGCGCTGGCGGCTCGCGAGAAAGCCCGCGTCGTCGGTCGTGACCGCGCCGGCCGTGTTCGCGCCGGGATCGTTGACGTTGATAAAGCCGAGACCGATCGTCAACGGCCCCTTCGTATAGCCCGCGCCAACGCTTTGTGCATTGTTCTTCGAGAACTGCCCGGCACTGTTCGAGAACGCATAGGTCGTGCTCAACTGGAAGCCGGCCAGATTCGCACTATTGAACTGCACCGCGTTGTCGAAGCGGAAAAAGTTGTCGGTATTGTCGTTGCCGTACGGATGGTCGAACAGGAAGCCACCCCAGTTGCCGTTAGCGGTCAGCGGCCCGAGGAATTCGACGAGCGAATCGTATTGGCGGCCGAACGTCAGCGAGCCGATACCGTTCTTCGACAACCCGACATAGGCCTGGCGCCCGAACATGCGTCCGCCTTCCATGGCGCGCCCGCTGCTCACGTCGAAGCCGTTTTCGAGCGTGAATACCGCCTGTATGCCGCCGCCGAGATCTTCGGAGCCCTTCAGTCCCCAGCGGCTGCCTTGCGATTCGCCGCTCGCCATTTCCCAGTTCGAATGGCCACGCACATTGCTCGTGTAGTTCAGCCCTTCATCGATCAGGCCATACAGCGTCACGCTGTTCTGCGCATGCGCACCCACTCCGATACTGCTCGCAATCAGGAATCCCGCTAACTGTTTCTTCTGCATTTTCAGCCTCTTTTTTTAAATAATCGTTATGTGCCGCCCCGCGGGACGGACAGGCAGGGTCTTTTTCGACAGGCGCGGCGCGCCACGTTTAACCAGTCGCCGGGGATGGCTTACTCGCCGTAGATGTCGAAGCTGAAGTACTTGTGTTCGAGCTTGTCGTAGGTGCCGTTCTTGCGGATCGTCTCGAAGGCCTGGTTGATCTTCGCGATCAGTTGCGCGTCGCCCTTGCGCGTGCCAATCGCAATGCCTTCGCCGGTCGCGCGCGGGTCGTTGACCTCGGCGCCCGCGAACGCGAACGGCTTGCCGCGCGGCGTGCGCAGGAAGCTCAGTTCGGCCTGGATCGACGCCTGGAACGACGCGTCGAGACGCCCCGTCGAAAGATCTTCGTAGATCTGGTCCGGACTCTGGTACGACACGATCGTCACGCCCTTCGGCGCCCATTCCGCGCGCGCATAAGTCTCCTGCACCGAGCCTTGCTGCACGCCGATGCGATGGCCACGCAGCGACTCGACCGTCGGTTGCAGCTTCGAGCCGGCCGGCGCGACGAGCCGCGCCGAACCCGCATAGAGTTTCTCGGTGAAATCGATCTGCTCACGGCGCGCGGGCGTCGCCGTCATCGCCGAGAGAATCGCGTCGAACTTGCGTGCTTTCAACGCGGGAATCATGCCGTCGAAGCTTTGCTCGACCCACGCGCAATGCACATTCATCTGCGCGCAGATCGCGTTGCCGAGATCGATGTCGAAGCCCACGAGCGAACCTTCGGGCGTCTTCGTTTCGAACGGCGGGAACGTCGGATCGACGCCGAACGTCAGCGTCTGCGGATTCGCCGCCGACGCCGCCGATGCCGCGGTCAACACGACAAGCGGCACGGCGGCCAGCGCGAAAAGAGTCGAACGGATCAGTCGTTTCATGGTGTCTCCAAACCAGGAAGAGGCGCGCTCGCGCGAATCGAGCAGCAGGTTGCCGTCGATGTTATGGAAGCCGCGGGCAGGCGACGGCCCCTGCCCTCGGCCTGTCGAAACGCGTGCGCTCAGCACAGGAAGCGCTCGGCGAGCCGCACCCAGTAGCTCGCGCCGAGCGGCAGAATCTCGTCGTTGAAGTCGTAGCCGGGGTTGTGCACCATGCAGCCGCCCGCGCCGTCGCCGTTACCGATGAGCAGATAGCAGCCCGGACACTGTTCGAGCATGTAGGCGAAGTCCTCGCTGTTCGTGATCGGCCGCATGTCGTGAACGAGGGCGGCGTCGCCGAGCCAGTCCCGCACGACGGACTGCGCGAGCCGCGTCTCGTCCGGATGATTGAACAGCACCGGATAACCGCGCTCATAGTCGATCTCGGCGCGCGCGCCGTACGCCTGCGCATGCGCGTGAGCAAGCGCGGTGATGCGCTCCTGCAAATGCTCGCGCACGTCCTTGCTCAGCGAGCGCACCGACAGCCGCAGCTCGACGCTGTCCGGAATGATGTTGGCCGCGCTGCCGCCGTGAATCGCGCCGACCGACACGATGCCGGTTTCGAGCGGATCGACGTTGCGCGCGACGACCGTCTGCAAGCCCATCACGAGCGACGCGCTCACGACGACCGGATCGACCGCCTTGTGCGGCACCGCGCCGTGCCCGCCATAGCCGGCAATGCGGATCGTCACCGTGTCGGCGGCGGCCATGAACGGCCCCGCGAGCAAGCCGAAGCGGCCCACTGGAAAACCCGGCATGTTGTGCATCGCGAACACCGCGTCGCACGGAAAGCGTTCGAGCAGACCGTCTTCGAGCATCTTGCGCGCGCCGCCGCCCTGTTCCTCGGCCGGCTGGAAAATCAGGTTCAGCGTGCCCTTGAAGCTGCGCGACTCCGCGAGACAGCGAGCGGCGGCAAGCAGCATCGCGGTATGGCCGTCGTGGCCGCACGCGTGCATCACGCCGTCGCGCCTGCTCGCGTACGCGAGTCCGGTCGCCTCGGTGAGCGGCAGTGCGTCCATGTCGGCGCGCAGGCCGAGCGACTTGCCGCCGCCGTTCGTCAGCGTGCCGACGACACCCGTGCCGCCGAGCCCGCGATGCACGCTGTAACCCCACTCGGTCAGGCGCCGCGCGACCAGTTCGCTCGTTTCGAATTCCTCGAAACTCAGCTCGGGATGCGCGTGAATGTGCCGCCGCAGCGACACCATTTCGGCTTCGATCGCGCGCATGCGCGGCGGAATAAATTCCTCGATGGATTCGGACATGATGGCTCTTTTGCGTGAACTGTCGGCGCATCATAGGCAGGCCATTTTTCAGCGGGAAGCCGCAATTTTGTTATATTGATAACCAACGGTTGTCACCGTATTCACCCCTCCATTCCCTTTCGCCCCCCTTGCCTGCCGATGAAAATCCACCAGCTCCAGGCGCTCGTGACGGTCGCCGACGCGGGCAGCATCCGCGCGTCGGCCCGGCTGCTCGGCGTATCCCAGGCCGCGGTCACGAAGGCGTTGCGCGAACTCGAAAAGGAGCAGCAACTGACGCTGCTCTCGCGCAGCCCGAGCGGCGTGAGTTTCACCGACGCGGGCCAGACACTGCTCAGTCACGCGCGGCTGATGATCGGGCAACTCGAGCGCGCGACCGAAGACCTTGCGAAACTGCGCGGCGACCAGACCGGCAAGCTCGCGATCGCGGTCACGCCGCTCGTGATGCTGACTTTCATGGCGGAGACGATCACGCTGTTCCGGCAGCGGATGCCGAAAGTGCGGCTGGAAATTTTCGAGGGATTGACCGCGGTCGCGCTGCCGCGGCTACGCGAGGGTTTGCTCGATCTGTCGGTGGTGCCGCTGTCCTCGACGGTCACGAGCCGGGAGTTCGATCACGAACTACTGTTCACGTACCAGTCGTGCGTGATCGCGCGACGCGGGCATCCGCTTGCGCAGCGGCGCTCGATTCACGATCTGCTCGAACAGGACTGGGCGGTCAACTACACGGCCGCGAGCTATGAGGGGATGATGCGCAACATCTTCTGGCAGCACGGCGCGTCGATCGAACCGCACCGGCTGCATTGCGCGCATTCGAGCACGTTGCTCACGGAACTCGTGCGTCATAACGACATGCTGACGCACTGCCCGCGCGCGCTTCTGCTGACCGATTCGATGCGCGACTGGGCACAGCCGCTCGATCTCGCCGAGCAGTTCGACCTGAGCCGGGTCGCGGTGATCGGCCTGCACAACACGATGCGCAGCGACGCGAGCCAATGCTTCGTGGAATGCCTGTCGGCGGTGATTCGCAAGCGCAGCCGCTCGGCGAAGGCACACAACCGTTTGCTGTTCGATCTGCTCGATATTCTGCTTTGATGGGGACGACTCAAGCCGCTTCATCACGATAATTCGCGAATTTCGACATTTGCCCAATCCCGGGGTTGAAACAGTTGCACGGGTCGAGTTGCCGATAAAACGCCGCAAGCCGGGGTTTCGCGCGATACAGATGGCCGACGTTATGTTCCGCGGGGTACTCGGCGCCGCGCTGGTCCAGCAGCTTCCACATCCTGTGTTCGACTTCCAGGCAATCGTTGCCCTTCCTGACGATATAGTCCTGGTGAAACACATGACAGAGGAAGTGGCCGTAGTACAACTTCATCGCGATCGTCGCTTCGATATCGGGCGGCAGCGTCTCGATCCACTCACGATCATTACGGCGCAACGCGATGTCGAGCGCGACGATATTCTCCACTTCACGGCTATGCACCGCGCGGTATCGGACCGCGGCACCGGCCGCGGCGAAGCGATGGAGAAACGCTTTTCTGCCTTCTTCATCGGTGCATTCGAAATAGCCCCCCGTCGCGTTCGCAAAGTAGCCGGAAAGAAACGCATGCGTTTCGTCGACGCTATCGGCTGCGACCTTGAGCATCAGGTGATGCTCGTACTTGTCGCGATACTGTTTCATTCGCGCCGGCAAATGGCTCGGAAACAGCCGGCTCGCGGCCTGCATGACGCGATCGGTAAGATGCGAAGGAAGAAAGCCGAGACGGTCGAACAGCGCATCGAAACGGCTCTTCAGCGCAAACAGCGCCGGCAGCCGCGACGTGCCGAGATAGTTGATCGCGAGAAAGGTGTCCTTGCCGTACTCCTCGGCGACGTCGAACGCGTCGCGATGAAGGTATTCGCCCGAGATCGGCAGGTACTTGAAATCGTGCAGCGCGTGGCGGCGGATCTCCGTGAGCTCGTCCGGCCGGTTCGTGCCGATGTAGAACACCTTGGCGTTCCGCTCGACCGGAAAGGTATCGAGCCGCACCGCGAACACCATCAGCTTGCCGGCCGAGCCTGACGCCTCATACAGGCGCTGCGGGTCGGCATTGAAGCGGGCCGGCGTATCGGCATCGATCTCGCGAACGTGAGTCGCGTAGTCATGGTCGGACCCGGCGCCCGCGTCGTGCGAGATGTCGGCGTCCGAAAACTCGCCGCGTTCCAGCCGGCCGAGCATGCCCTCGGGCGTGTCCCCGAGTTCGATGCCCAGATGGTTGACGAGACTCAGCCTGCCTGACGCATCGACCTGCGCAAATACCGCCATTTCCGTATAGGCCGGCCCGCGCTGCACCAACGCGCCCCCCGAGTTGTTGCAGACCCCGCCGAACACCGATGCGCCGATGCAACTCGAACCAATGACCGAATGCGGCTCCCGGCCGAGCGGCTTGAGGATTTTTTCCAACTGGTCGAGGGTGGCGCCCGGCAGGCAGACCACCTGCCTGCCGCCGTCGATCACGAAGACCTTTTTCATCCGGCTCGTACTGACGATCACGATGTCGCGGTCATAGTCGTTACCGTCGGGTGTCGAGCCGCCTGTCAGGCCCGTGTTCGACGCCTGCGTGATGACGATGACGTTCGCCGCGATGCATGCCTGCAGCACTTTCCATTGCTCGACGAGCGAGCCCGGGCGCACCACCGCGAGCGCGTCGCCTGCGCCGAAACGGAAACCGGTCCGGAAGCGGCGGGTTGCGCTTGCGTCCGTCAGCGTGTGCCTGTGGCCCACGATGGCACGTAACGCCGCGATCAACTTTTGGGCTGCGTCGTCCCGGCCGATAACCAGGGGAGTATGCGCTGCTGACATCGAATTCTCCTCGTGAGATGTTGGGCATGACGCGCATCGGCTTCGTCCGACGGCTCGGGCCGCGGCCTTTGAGCGCATCGGGTTGACACGAAGGTTAAAATCACTCCGGTCATTCGTCCAATATCTTGAAGTCGTTATTTGGAGACGAAAAACATATGGAATTTCGCCAGTTGCGTTACTTCCTGGCCGTCGCCGAGCACCTGCATTTCACCGATGCCGCGACTCACCTGGGAATCGCCCAGCCGCCGTTGAGCCAGCAGATCCTGAAGCTCGAGCGGGAAATCGGCACTGCGCTGTTTATCCGGTATCCGCGCCGTGTCGAATTGACTGAAGCGGGCCGACTCTTTCGCGAACGCGCGCGGCGCATCGTCGAGGACGCGCAACAGGCACTCGCCGAAGCGCAAAACGCGGGGCGCGGCGAAACGGGACGGCTCTTGCTCGGTTTCGCGGGATCGACGGTGTTTCATCCGATGGTCGCGATGACGATGCAGCAGTACCGGCATGCGTATGGGCGCGTCTCGATAAGCTGCGAGGAGAGCAACAGTTCGCTGCTGCTGGATAAAGTCGCCGAGCGGCAGCTCGACGCCGCGCTGGTGCGCATGCCGCTGAACTGTCGGGACCTGATCGTCGAACCGCTCGTCGACGAAGCGATGTTGGCCGTATTGCCGGCGAGTCACCGTCTGAACCGGCGGCGGCGCATCGATCTGGCGGACCTCGGAAACGATCCGTTCATCCTGTTTCCACGATCCATTGGTCCGGATCTTTACGACTCGATCATCGGCGCCTGCCGCGAAGCCGGCTTTGCGCCATCGCTCGGCATGGAGTCGCCGCAGATCTCGTCAGCGGCGAACCTCGTGTCGGCGGGGTTCGGGGTGGCGGTGGTGCCGGCGTCCATCCGGCAAGTCCAGGTCGAAGGCGTGTCGTACCACCCCCTACAAGGCAAGCCGTTATCCACCGGTATCGCGTTGATCCATCGGCAACGCGAAAAATCGCCGACGGTGCTGAATTTCGTCAGGATAGTGCGCAAGCAGCGCCAGGCTTCCCGGCAAGGCGTACCATGAAACAATAGCCTTATTGCTCACCGCGGCTCATTACAGGGAGAGCATCATGAGACGTCTCTATTTCCTCGCGCCGGACGTACCCACGGCCAAAGCCATCGTCGACGATCTTCTGCTGGCCCGTATCACATGGAGACATATCCATGCGCTGGCGAACCACAGCGTCGAACTCGACCAGCTACCCGAAGCTACCTTGCTGCAAAGCAGCGATGTCGTGCATGCGCTGGAGCGCGGCGTCGCGTTGGGGGGCGCGACCGGGGCCATTCTGGGTTTGATAGCCCTCGCCTTTCCACCGGCCGAACTAGTCGTGGCCGGTGGTGCGATCGTCGCGTTGACGCTGGCGGGTGCGGGATTCGGCGCGTGGACGGCCGCCATGATCGGTGTCGACGAGCCCAACACACGACTCGGCCGATTCCGCGACGCCATTCGCGCAGGACAGATCCTCGTCATGGCCGATGTGCCCGCCGCGCGTGAGGAAGAGATCGCGGCGCTGATCGCCCGACATGTCCCGAACGCCGATCCGGAAGGCGCTGAACCTACGACGCCCATTTTTCCTTAGCTCACCGCGTGCGTTGGTTCGGGGAAACAACGGGAAGAAGTGCCATCACCCGGTTCGCGTCTTGTGGCCGGTCCAACCGTAACCTTTCTTCACGAGCGATTCCCCCCGCGCCGGGAATGGCCACTTTCGCGTGCCCCGGCGTGGGAGCCGGGATCGGCTTTGCCGCGGGCCGTCTGTTCAGCCGGCGCATCACTTCCTGACTCCAGTCTGGTTACGCCGCCGATTGCGGGCGGATCACTCGCCGGAAAGGTCTCTTCGATCGCTTCGTCGAGGGCGCTGTCCGATACCTGCGCGATCGGTTCATGCTTCCGATTCGCTCTCGTGCCCGACGCCGCGCGGGTATGCCGTATATGTTTGATGACTCGGGTCATCATGACGGACTCCATGCAATGGTTACACGCCAGTAGCGTGAACTAATTTGATTTGATCGCAGGAGTCATCAGCCTGAACGGCAATTATAGGGAACCCCATCCCTTTTACGAAGATAAGTAATCCGCACTCCGTCGTCAAGTGCGATACGCGGACATCGTGCGTGTGCAAACCAGGTAGCTCGGCTCAATGGCTGTCCGACGTGTCCTGGCTGTTGCTATTGCTGCGAATGATGGCACTGAGCCAGTTCGCGAGTTGGTTGATCTCGTCGTCGGAGAGCGTCTGGAGATTGATGAATGGCGATTTTCCCCCTTCAGCCAACCTCAACAGCTCGTCTATTTTCAGATGCAGGGCTCGCGCATCCCGGTTCTGCGTGTTCTGGATGAGAAAAACCATGATTGTCGGGATGATCGACGATGCGGTATTGATCGTCAGTTGCCACGTATCGGAGAAGTGAAAGAAAGGACCGGTTACGGCCCAAACGAAAAGCACGAAGACCGATATCGCGAACGCCCAGGGTGAACCGGATGCGTCCGAAGCACGTTTGGCAAACTGATGGAACAGGTCATTCATCGTCGGCACCCTTGATATGCTGGCTTCATGAAAGTGCAAGCGGCCGACGCGGATACCCCGCGAACACCCATGTGCGCAATGAACCCGCGTTCGACGACCTGACATCGCAGAACAGGAACATGCCGCCACCACGGGATTGACTCACGGTACGACCTACATGTCCGCCACCACACGGCTTTTTGCTCATTCGACTCGTTCATCGGCAAACGCCAACGAACCCGTTGAACTGACATGTAGGCATCATCAGCCGCGCGACGGCGGCGGTTCAAGGAAGGAATGCCATCTCCTCGCCGTAGTCTAGCAAGAAAGGAACATTCGCGACGATCGCGCTGTGCATCCCGAGGCATTGCTCATTGTGGCGCTCCCCAATAGAATGGGAAGTAACACGGAGATGGCATTCCTCCGCATAACCGCCCGCAAGGGCTGATGATGCCTGCAGACCCTGGAAAGGGAATTGCGGGCTGTCATCCGACGATCCCTGCCCAGGCTTGTGTTCTCGAGTCTGGCGCGCCAATGCGTTTCATCGCCCCACTGCTTGCCCAATATGCACGGCCTCCCTTACGCCAGTGGGTAAGGGAGAGTGTCGCCTCGTTCTCATCCGGCGCTCGGCGCAATGGCCGGCAGTCGATACTTCCAGGCGGAGAATACGCAGACGCGGCGGGAGAGTCATCGTGACGCTATCCATAGTCACGAACCTGCTGCAGATCCTCGCGGTGTTGCTTTTTGCTCCGCTCGCCAAGGGCGTCCTGAACAGGCTCAAGGAGCGCTTCCAGTCGAGGCGCGGGCCACCGGTACTGCAACCGTACTACGACCTGTGGAAGCTTTTCCATAAAGACACCGTCGTTTCCGAACATTCGTCATGGGTATTCCGGATAACGCCGTACCTTGCCTTCATGGCGCCACTCGTCGTTACGCTGCTGATCCCCGTGCTGACGGCCTATCCCCTTTTCATGGCCTTCATGGCCGACATGGTGGGCGCCGGGTTCATCCTCGCTCTCTCGGGATTCTTCTCGTCCGCGGCGGCGATCGATACGGGCAACCCATATGGCGCAATGGGTGCCAGCCGTACCCGCATGGTCGGCATTCTCGTCGAGCCGATCTTCATGATGATTTTTTTTGCGGTTTCGTTTACCGCGGACTCGACCATTCCCTACATCGTCCAGCAGAAGTGGATGACTTCGATCGCCGCCTTCTTCGCTCCGTCTCATCTTCTCGTCATCATCGCGTTCGTGATGATCATCCTCGCGGAGACGGGAAAAATTCCGGTGGACAATCCAAGCGGCGATTTCGAGCTGGCAATGATCGACGAGGCCAAAAACCTCGAATATTCAGGCCGGGGCGCCGCGCTCATGCATTGGGCGAGCAGCATGAAGCTTCTTGTGCTCATGTGCGTGCTTCTCAACGTGCTGGTTACCCCGTGGGGTCTCGCGACCGGCAAGGACATTCCTTCCGTATTGCTTGCCATCCCGCTGGTCGGGCTGAAGATTCTGGTGCTCATATTCGTACTGGCGCTCATCGAAACATCGCTTTCGAAGCTCCGTCTGTTCCGTATTCCCGAGTTCCTTGGAGCCGCATTCGTCACCGTGTTCGTGGCGCTGATCGTTCACGTCTTTTCCTTGTGAGTCTTGCATGGACCATTCGATAGTCGTCAGCATGAACGCGCTCTCCGGCGTTCTCTTTCTACTGACCACGTTCATGATGCTGGCGCTGCGACAGGTTCAGGCGGTGCTGCACGCGTACGTCGCGCAAGCACTCCTGCTGACGGTCTCGACGATACTGCTGGCAATAGGACTTCACTCCACCGAACTGGCCTTCGTCGCGCTCATTACGCTGGTCGCCAAACCCCTGATCGTCCCGTGGCTCATTGCACGGCTTCTCGGTGAAGGGCTGCGAGCCAAGCGGGAAGTTCAGGCGGTACTGAACGTCACCATCTCGCTGACGATCGCGCTCGCGATCAGCGTGCTCGCCTATTTTCTCGCGTGGCCGCTGCTTCAGGGCTCCGACGGCATCGTTCGCGTCAACCTTCCGATCGGACTGGACGTGCTGCTGCTCGGGATGGTGATGCTCGCCATCAGGCGTGAAGCGTTGCCTCAGCTAATGGGATTGATGGTCATCGACAACGGCGCATTTTTTGCCGGCATCGCAATCACGACGTCGTCCGCACTGGTGGAGTTTGCCGCGGCGCTGGAAGGCGTGATGGTTGTCATGATCGTCGCGTTGCTGACCCGCACGATTGCGAAGTTCGTCGGCAATACGGAAGTGGGCTCGCTGGCGTCCCTGAAAGAACGTGGTGCGCCATGAGCCTCGTATGGCTACTCCCGGCACTCCCGCTCGGCGCCGCCTGCGCCGCCGCTATCCGTCCGGGGGCCTGGATCCGCTGGCTGACGGTGACAGGCACCTTTGGAAGCCTGATTTTGAGCATCGATGTCGTTCGGACCGTCGCAAGTCGAGGGGCGTTCGAACTGCTGCACGGCTGGTTCGGCTTGAACGCACTTGCTTCCCTGTTCCTTCTGCTGACCGCGACGCTCGCGTTCACGTCGGCAGTGTTCTCTCTGGGATATGTTCGTCGCCTGTCCGATGGCGATGCCGCGGCCGAGCAACGCTATTACCTGAATTTCAATCTGTTTCTCGCGTCGCTGCTTGCCGTGCCCATGATGCTCGAGGTCGCGCTCACGTGGGTTGCAGTGGAGCTGACCACGCTGCTGTCGATCTTCCTGGTTGGTTTCGAGAATACGCGGGAAGCACTCGAGGCAGCGTGGAAATACGCGGTTCTCACCATCATGGGCGCGACAGTTGCGGCCCTCGGATTCTTCCTGCTGCTGTGGGGACTTTCGCAGGCCGGCGGTACGGAACAGACGTTCGACGCACTCGTCCATTTCGCGCCCGCGATGGCACCGGGTCTTCGCAAACTCGCTTTCGCGCTGATACTCGTCGGATTCGGCGCGAAAGTCGGCCTCGTGCCTGTTCACACATGGTTGCCCGACGCGCATTCCCAGGCCCCTACCCCCGTCTGCGCGCTCCTCTCCGGAATCGAGGTCAGCCTGATCCTTTACGTGATCATCCGGCTCCTTCCCGTCTTCACGCATATCGACGGCTTTCCGGTCTTCGACTGGCTGATCGTCGTCGGTCTGGCATCAACCGGGACGGCCGCCTTCCTGCTTCTGCAGGTGCATGACTTCAAGCGTCTCTTCGCCTACTCGACCGTCGAACATATGGGCATTCTCGTGACGGCGCTCGGGCTGGGTGCCGAGGCCGGCTACGGGACCGTCCTCCACGTCATGACTCACGCGTTGACGAAATCACTCGCGTTTTACGCAGCCGGCGTGGTCCTGCTCGCCGTCGGCACGCGCGATATCGCTTCGGTGCGGGGCCTGTTGCGGCTGAACCCCGTCTGCGGAGTCGCGCTGCTGGCGGCGGGCCTTGCGATAGCCGGAGCGCCGCCGTTTGCTGTTTTCATCAGTGAATTCACGCTGGTGCGGGCCGGGCTGCTGGAAGGTCGTTACTGGGCGGTGGGACTGCTTGCGTTCTTCATCGCCGTGGCGTTTCTGGGGGTCATGCGGCATATCAACCGCATGGTTTTCGGTCATCCCGTCGAAGCGACATCGCCCCATTTGCCGGCCAGCGCCGTGGTCACGCTCGTGCTTGCGCTGGCCCCCGTCCTGTTCCTCGGGTTGTACATGCCGGCGCCGCTGACGCTCATCCTGGAGTCCGCCGCGGCGAACCTGACGGGGGCGCCATGAACGAGCGTGCCCTGCAGACGTTCCTGAGCGATCTCGCGACGCGCTTCGGCGATGAGCTGGTCGTGATACGACAGTCCGAATGCGTTCGTGTCACCGTCGAACCATCGATACTTCCGGTCGTGGCGGCGCATCTCCACGAGGCCGGCGCGATTCTGGCCGGTATCGTCGCCGAGCAGGAAGCCGGCGGATTCCGCTTTCATTACCCGTTCTGCGAGCCCGGCATGGGGCTGTGGATTATCGTCGAGCTCAAAACGATGGCCGGGGAGCTGGTGCCGAGCATCAGCAGCGTAGCGTTCGCGGCGGACTGGCATGAGCGCGAGATCGAGGACCTCTTCGATCTGCATTTCTCGGGTCATCCGCTGCTGGGCGACTTCGTTCTGCACGACGAGATCTGGCCGGAAGGGGTCGCGCCGATGTTGCACACGTTCAATCCGGTGGAACCCGTCGCGCGCAGAGCCAATCCGGACTATGTGCCGCCCCGGATCGTCGAGGCCCCCGGCTCATTCACCATGCCGGTCGGCCCCATCTATGGCGGCATAACGGAGTCCGCGCAGTTCTTCCTCGAGACCGTAGGTGAGGAAGTGATATTCACGAGGCCGCGGTTCTTCTACAAGTATCGGGGCATCGAGAAAATCGTCGAGGGGCGTCAGCCCCGGGACCTGCTCCTTTTTGCGGAGCGATTGAACGGGCAGGCAGCTTTTGCTCATGCTCTTGCCTGCGTCCAGGCGCTGGAGACGCTCGGCGGGACGGAGGTTCCGCCCCGTGCGCAGTGGCTGCGGGTCATGTGGGCGGAGCTGGAGCGCCTGCGCTCGCATACGGCGACGATTGCCGGGATATGCAAATCGACGGGCCTTTCGGTTCCGACCAACCTGGCTTATTCGTTAGTCGAGTCACTGTTGCGGCTCACGGGTGAGTACGCCGGTCATCGCTACCTGTTCGGGCTGCTCGAGCCAGGTGGACTGTCGTGCGACTTGCCCAACGAGCGGGCCATTGAACTTACCCGGCGAGCGGGCGAGTGCGCCGAGCGTCTTGCCGAGCTGGGCAAGGCGCTTTCCTTCGACAACAGCTTCCTCGATCGCCTTGAAGAGGTGGGCGTAATCGAGCCGGACGAGGCCAGACTCTATGGTCTGGTCGGCCCGGTCGGGCGCGCCTCGGGCTGCGCCTGCGACCTGCGCATGGACGTTCCGTATGCCGCCTACCGCGCCTGCGTGCCGGCCAGGTCGACGGAAAAGGAAGGCGACGGGTACGCCCGGCTGCGGGTATTTCTCTTCGAAGCGCTCGACGCGTCGCGCGTCGCGCGCCGGGCAGCCGATGGGCTCCCGTCCGGACCCGTATCCGCGGCCTGGCGAGCGTCGGCCGGTGCGACTCTCGGTTGGGCGGAAGCGCCCGCGGGCACGACCTGTCAGTTCGTCCGCGTCGACGAACACGGGCGCGTCAGCAGGTATCGGCTGATGCCCCCGGCATTTTCGAACTGGCACGCGTTCCAGCTGGCAGCCGAGAACTTCGCCTTTCAGGATTTCCCCATCACCCTCGCAACCGTCGGCCTGAGCATTGCCGAATCGGATCGCTGATCATGAACATCTGGCCACTCAAGGGAATGGCAAAGCGTGTAGCCATCACCCGCTATCCGGACGAACCCGAGACGGCGGCCGGCGTGACCCCTGGCCGTCCCACGCGCTCCGCTCCCGACAACGACGGGCTATGTCCGACGCACGCGTTGCGACCGGATGGCGGCGACGTCGATCTTTCGCGATGCATCCATTGCTTCCGGTGCGTGCGCGAGGCGACTCCGCCTGCACAGTGGGAAAGCGATTATGAATGGGCTCGCCTGCTGCCTGATCGTGGCGCGTTGCCGCGCGCGTTCCGTCGTTCGATTCATGTGCGGGTAGTCGATTCCGGCGACTGCGGTGCCTGCCTTGCCGAACTGATACAGCTCGAATGTCCCGAATACAGCCTGCACCGGCTGGGCATCTACGTCACGCCGAGCCCGCGAGACGCCGATGTGCTCCTCGTGGTCGGCCCAGTCACGAACGCGATGCGCGGTCCGCTGGCCGCCGCCTATGCAGCGATGCCGGAGCCGAGGCGCGTGGTGGCGGCAGGCACCTGCGCCGCCTCCGGAGGACTGTTCGGCCCGACGTTCGAGTGCAATAGCGGGGTGGCCGGATCCATACCGGTGGACGTGGTCGTGCCGGGCTGCCCCCCGCCGCCGCTGGCAATCCTTCAAGGTCTGCTCGAAGTCATGGGTCGTGCACAGGCGCCCGCAACGGAGGTCCGATGAACGCGTTTTTCGCATTCCTCGCACTGACCGTCGCCGGCATCGTCAGCGCGCCCTTGCTCGGCCAGCGCTACGCACATCGCGCTATCGGGTGGATCGGCGGCGCCTGCGCGCTTGCCCTCATCGCGAGCGCATGCCGTGTGCTGACCGGAGGAACGTGGACCGTTACCTTGTGGGCAGTGCCACCGTTCGGAAGTCTCGTGCTGTCCATGGACGCCCTGTCGGCATGGTTCGCGCTCGCCGCGGGACTCGTCTTCCTGCCCGTCTCCGTGTATTCGCCTCGCTACATGACGCGCTACGCGAACCACTACTCGCTGCCGGCTTTCGCGGCGGTCTACCATGCGTTGCTCGCAAGCATCGGACTCACGCTGGTCGCCCACGACGTCCTGTCGTTCCTGATCGCGTGGGAATTGATGTCGGTCGTCAGCTACTTCATCGTCAATTACGAGCATCTGAACGATACCAATACGCATGCGGGCTATCTCATGCTCGCCGCCAGCGAGATCGGCGCGTTGATGATTGCGGTCGCCTTGCTGCTGCTTGCCATTGCGGCGGACAGTTCCGACTTCGACCGGATTCGTGCCGGCGGCCACCTCGGGGCAGCGACCGGCTGGGCCGTGTTCCTCCTCAGCTTCTTCGGGTTCGGCGTGAAGGCGGGCCTCTTTCCCAGCATGAGCTGGCTGCCTCGCGCGCATCCCGCGGCGACGGCCAATGCCTCCGCGCTGTTATCCGGCGTGATTCTCAACCTCGGAATCTACGGCATCGTTCGGGTAAACGGCGATCTGGCTCCGTTCGCGAGCCCGTGGCCGGGCGTCGTGGTTCTGTTGACCGGCAGCCTGACCGCCATCATCGGAATACTCTACGCCACGACGGAAAATAATCTCAAACGCATGCTGGCCCACAGCTCGATCGAAAACATGGGGCTGATCACCGTGGGACTCGGCGCCGCATTCGTCTTTTCCGCCCTGGGACACGAAGCGGTAGCCGGCATCGCCTATATCGCGGCGTTTTATCACCTTCTCAATCATTCGCTCTACAAGAGCCTGCTGTTTCTGGGCGCCGGCGCGGTCGACAGCGCGGCGGGAACAAGGGATATGAACCTGCTCGGCGGCCTCATTCATCGTATGCCGTGGACCGCGGCGCTGTTTCTCGTCGGCGCGCTGTCAATCGTCGCCATTCCGCCGTTTAACGGCTTCCCGAGCGAATGGCTGATCGTCCAGAGCCTGCTTCGCAGCGTCGAGCTCGGAAACGTCGAGATACGAGGCGCGTTCGCGGTCGCCGGGGCGCTGGTCGCGCTGACGGCGGGACTCGCCGTCACCGCTTTCGTGAAGGCATTCGGGATGACATTCCTTGGACTGTCACGCAGCCAGATGGCCCGCGACGCGTGTGAAGTCGGCGCCGGCATGCGCGCCGCGATGGTTTTCCTGGCGGCAGGCTGTCTCGTTCTCGGCATGATCCCCACGTACGTGGTCAGCGCGCTGCGCAATGTGGTCATCGCGTTGCGTTGCCCATCCGGGCCGCAGGCACTCGTGCCGCCGTTCTTTGCACCGTTGACGCTGCCGCCGGATTTTGTCGCGGATTTCCACCGGCTTGGCGCGCAACTCGGCCAGGGGTGGCTGCCGGGCGCCGGACTGGTGTTGATGCATCGGGGAGGACCCGAGAACCCCGTGGTATTCGCCTCTGCTCCGTCCTGGCTCGGCGTCGCGATGGCTGGAATTGCGTTGCTGACCTTCTGCGTCGTCCGGATGGCCACCCGTCGCCGTCGCCGGTCGCGAAGCCGCGCATGGGACGGCGGGCTCAATCGCCTCGTAGCCCATCTCACGTACACGGCAACGGGATTCTCGAATCCCGTACGGGTCATTTTTCAGGCGATACTCGCCCCCGGCAAACCCGCGCAGCAGGAAGTGGTCGTCGCCGAGCATTTCCGCACGGCCATCAAGCGCACGGAGACGGAAACGTATGCGCTGGATCGCTGGATCTTTCTGCCTCTCACGGTGTTCGCCATACGCGCCGCGCAATTGCTTGCGAGAATGCACCATGGGCGCCTGAACACTTACGTTGCCTATGCCATCGGTGGCCTGCTGATCGCAATGTTGCTTGCTTACACGCGATGAGTCCCAACTGCATGATTTGCCCGCAACGGGTGCTCATATTCCCATTGCGGGACGAACACAATGGCACCGGTTGTCAGCCCTACCTTCCTGATTTACACTGCCTTCACGGAGATGGCATACCTCCGCTAACCGCTGGCGCAAGCCGCTAATGATGCCTGCTGGCCCTTGTTACAGGGAAACGGCAGGCCGCATGTGCCGAAGCAACCTCCTGTAGTCAAGGTTTGAGTTCTTCAAACCCGCATTCCCTGCACGACAGATAGAGCGAGTATCACAATGCCGCGCCCGCAGAGGGTGCTTGTGTGCCTGCTCGCGTCCGCGTGCAGATTTCAAGACTGCGACAGGACATTCGGGGATTTTTATGGTCGACCGTGAAGGTTATCGTCCAAACGTCGGCATCGTGCTCGTCAACGGCCGCAATGAGGTTTTCGTGGGACAACGTGTTCGCGACCACTGTTGGCAATTTCCCCAGGGCGGTATCGATCGTGGAGAAACGCCGCTTCAGGCCATGTACAGGGAGTTGCACGAGGAGGTCGGCCTGCTTCCCGAACACGTGAAGGTAATGGGAAGGACTCGAAACTGGCTGCGCTATGACGTTCCGGAGCAGTTTCTCCGGCCTCGAAACGGTGGAACCTTCCGTGGACAGAAACAGATCTGGTTCCTGCTGAGAATGATTGGCCAGGACTGCGACATCTGCCTGCATGCAACGAATCATGCGGAGTTCGACGGCTGGAGCTGGCGGCGCTACTGGGCATCGATGGAGTGCGCGGTCGAATTCAAGCGCGATGTCTATCGGATGGCACTAGCGGAGCTGTCGCGTTTTCTCAGGCACCCGACTTGAGTGGCGGACGCAATGCATCACGCCCGAAGGTGGGGCAAAGGATCGTCAGATAAAGGAAGACGGAATCATGATCCTGACGCTCACGATCGACTCGAAACCGCTGACGATCGAAATCGATGATGTGATTGCCGGTCTCCTCGCGGCGCGCCTGAACGTACCGTCACTGGCCGATCATCAGGGCGAGGTCAGTCGCTATCTGAGCGAGGCCGGCGGCCCGTGGATACTCGATGAGAACCATATGCGCAAACGCGTCATGCGCCGTTTGATACTCGAGATTGCCGATCCCGCGCTTGTCGTCCGCTATCTCATGCTCGATCAGGCGGAGTGATCCGCCAATCTTCCTCTGGCATGCAAGCCACGGTACAGATATTCCCCGGCCAGTTCTCGTCAGGCTAGCGCCTGGTTAGTGGCCCGCGACGCGTTCAACAAGTCGCCCGCTCACCGCCGCGCGAGCTTCCCTTCAGATTGTGTGCGTCCCCTTTTCGCTTCCGCGAAGGATTCGAGATTAGCGGCAAATCGCGCTTTTCAAGCGCCACTCAGTTCGTATATAGTGTAACCATCGTTACATTTTATACGTTCAATAAGTACATATAGCTTGTATCGGAGCCGATTCACTTGCCCACCGGAAGGGAGAATAGGGAATGATCATTCACTGGAGCTATGCTGCTCCGTCCGTGGCCGCTGCTTTTCTTGCTTCCATGGTCGAATTCATCGAGGCGCTGACCGTGATCCTGGCCGTCGGCGCAACACGCGGCTGGCGCGGCGCCATTGCCGGAACGTGTCTCGGCGTCACGGTTCTGCTCGCCATCGTCGCACTGCTCGGGCCAACCTTGATAAGAATCCCTCTCGGGGTGATCCAGCTTCTGGTAGGAGCACTGCTGTTGCTGTTCGGTCTGCGGTGGCTTCGCAAGGCGATTTTGCGCTCCGCGGGCGTCATCGCCTTGCACGACGAAGCAGCTACTTATGCAAAGGAAACGGAGTCGCTGCGCAAGCTCGGAAAAGCGGCTCGTCGCTGGGACACGGTCGCTGTCGCGACCGCCTTCAAGATCACCATGCTCGAAGGCATCGAGGTCGTGTTCATCGTCATAGCTGTTGGCGCTGGGGGTGTCGGGTTGCTGGTGCCCGCCAGTATCGGCGCATTGGCAGCCCTGCTGATCGTGGTTGCGCTCGGCATCGCGCTGCACCGGCCCATTGCGAGCATCCCGGAGAACCTGCTGAAATTCGGCGTAGGGGTTTTGCTGTCGGCATTCGGTTGCTTCTGGTTTGGCGAAGGCCTGGGATTCGAGTGGCCCGGAGCAGACTGGTCAGTGGTGGGACTCACTGCCGCCTTCCTGATCGTATCGACGCTTACCGTTTTCGCGTGCCGCACACGGGTGCAAGCGCGGATCGCGTCGTCCGGCCATTAAATTGGAGAGCTTGAATGCAATGGTTGAGAACCGTGCTCGGTGAGCTTTGGGGTCTTTTTGTCGACGACAGCACGTTTGCGCTGGCGATCGTTATCTGGCTCATTGCGTGCCGCGTCGTATCCCCGCTTGTCAGCCTGCCCGAGGCGGCGCGTGGCCCCATCCTGTTTGCCGGGCTCGCCGTCATCCTGGCGGAGAGCGCGCTACGGAGATCGCGTGGCTAGCCGCGACTTGCGCCGCACCTAGCGGTTTTCGTCGTGAGCATCGAAGACCCGCTGCGCGTATGCATCCAGCAACGCCTCGCAGTTCCTGAGCTGCTGTTCCGCCTCCAGATAGAGCGGTGCATTATAAAAATCCAGCTTGCGGATCTTCTCCAGCCAGGACTGAAGCTTTTTCAGATCGACGTCGTTTTCCTCGAGCTCGGCATACGTAAAATGCCCAGCCGACGTCTCCTTCTCGATTTCGTTGTGGAAATCGACGCATTTATCCAGAAACTCCCGATACTCCTCGTCGCGATCCTCCTTGAATCGTGACACCACTTTTTCTTCCTGCATGCGGTCAAGCGCCGCCGTCTGCAGGATCAGGCATTCACCGCCCATTTCGGCGATCTCGTTTTCGACCATCTTCATCCGTCGCACGTGATCGTCGGTGCGCGGGAGCAGGCATACGCCGCCCTGGAGATATACCGCGCCCATGCTCTTGAGCTTGCGCCACAACGCCACGCGTTTCTTGGGCGGATCAGCCGGCACCTTGTAGATCAGCAATAGCCAGTTCTGTGAATTCATATCGATCGTAAGCTGTGATGCCGGGGGAAACGATTTTCCCGAAGCCAACGGGTCTGCCCGCGACTTCCGCACCGGGATGCGGCAACCGGCCAGACAGTGCAAGTAAGGTCCAGACAGCATCATAGCGTTACATCGATAGTGATACCCTGGTTACATCCACTGACCGATCAACATGCGCATCCTATATCTTTAGCTGAATAAAATATTTAATCCTTGCATAACCCGGTGTTAGCCTGAATTCGCCATGCAGTCGCGCAATCGATCGCGTCACGTCTGCTACCGCTTCCCTTTCTCCATCGAAACGAATCTCCAGAAGGAGCCAACGTGAGCGTCGAATTCATCGGCATGATCCAGCAGCGCAAGGTATCGGAGACGCACGCTCCGCAAGGTCCCGCGATCGATACCGGGTACGTGCGCGCCTTTGCCCAGGCGCACGAGAACGCGGAATTCGACCGCATTCTCGTGCCGCACAGTTCGACCAGTCCCGATGCGACCATCACGATTGCCTACGCGGCCAGCGTGACCTCGCGCGTGCATTTCATGCTCGCGCACCGGCCGGGCTTCGTTGCGCCGACGCTGGCGGCGAGGCAGCTCGCAACGCTCGATCACTTCTGCGGCGGCCGGCTCGCGGTGCACTTCATCTCCGGCGGCAGCGACGAGGACCAGCGGCGCGACGGCGATTTCCTGAGCCACGACGAACGCTATGCGCGCACCGACGAGTATCTGCAGATCCTGCGCCGCGTCTGGACCGAAGACCGCCCGTTCGATCACGAAGGCCGCTTCTACCGCTTCGAAAAAGCCTTCTCCGAAGTCAAACCCCAACAGACGCCGCACGTGCCGATCTATTTCGGCGGCGCATCCGCGCCGGCGCTCGCGGTCGCGGGCAAGCACGCCGACGTCTACGCGCTGTGGGGCGAATCGAAACAGCAGGTCCATGAACAGGTGACGCGCGTGCGCGCCGAAGCCGCGAAGCATGGCCGCAACATCCGGTTCTCGGTTTCGTTCCGTCCGATCCTCGCGTCGACGGAACAAGCCGCGTGGGAGCGCGCGGAGCACATTCTCGAAGAGACGCGCCGCCTGCGCGTCGAACAGGGCTTCTCGCGCGGCGGTCCGCAGCAGAGCGAAGGCGCGCGGCGCCTGCTCGCCGCCGCCGGCGACGGTGTGCGCGCGGACGAGCGTCTGTGGACGGCCGTCGCCAGGGAGATCGGCGGCCGCTCGAATTCGACGGCGCTCGTCGGCACGCCCGCGCAGGTCGCGCAAACGCTCGCCGAATACCACGCGCTCGGCGTCACGACGTTTCTGATCCGCGGCTTCAATCCGCTCGAGGACGCGCTCGACTACGGCCGCGAACTCATTCCCGCGACGCGCGAGCTGACGTCGCGCGCCCGCCACGCGGCATGACGGGGAGCGCGACGACATCATGAGCACCGTACTCGCCGATACGCCGCCACTCGCGTTTCGCCCCACCCCGCTGCGCAAATTCTGGTTCGACGACGATGCCGGGCCACCCCGCCCGCTCGCGCAGGAACGCCTGTACCGGCAGCAGCGCCTTGCCGGCGCATTCCGTCTGTTCGCGCGTCATGGTTTTGCGCAGGGTCTCGCCGGTCACATCACCGCGCGCGATCCCGAATGGACCGATCATTTCTGGGTCAATCCGCTCGGCCGGCATTTCGCCCGCATCCGCGTGTCGGATCTGCTGCTCGTCAACCGTCACGGCGAAATCGTGATCGGCGACGGTCCCGTGAACCAGGCCGCGTTCGCGATTCATGCGGCGATTCACGAAGCGCGGCCGGACGTGGTCGCGGCGGCGCACACGCATTCGCTGTACGGCAAGGCGTGGTCGACGCTCGGCCGCAAGCTCGAGCCGTTGACTCAGGACTCGTGTGCGTTCTATGAAGACCATGCGCTGTTCGACGACTTTCGTGGCGTCGTGCTCGACACCACGGAAGGCGCGCGCATCGCCGAAGCGCTCGGCGCGCACAAGGCGGCGATTCTGAAGAACCACGGCATCCTGACCGCCGGACCGACGGTGGAAGCCGCCGCGTGGTGGTATATCGCGCTCGAGAACGCCTGCCACACGCAGTTGCTCGCGCAGGCGGCCGGCACGCCGCAGCCGATCCCGCACGATGTCGCGGCGTTGACCCATCAGCAGGTCGGCCGCGCGAACGGCGCGCGGCATGCGTTCGACAGCCTGTACGAAGGGCTCGTCGAAACCGAACCGGAACTGCTCGACTGATGGCCATTCACACACTGCGCCGCTTCGTCGGCGAGATCGCCGCGCTCGTCGATTCCGGCATGGCCGAAGCCGACCTGCTCGAGCGGGGCGCGCACGCGCTGCGCGAACTGATCCGCGTCGACGACTGGCTGCCGGACATCTATGCGCAACCGTCCGCGGAACGCTATCAGCAGTTTCTTCTGTACGCCGATGCGCGCCAGCGCTTCAGCGTCGTCAGCTTCGTCTGGGGACCAGGCCAGCAGACGCCGATTCACGACCATACGGTGTGGGGCTTGATCGGCGTGCTGCGCGGCGCCGAACTCGCCGCGCCCTACGCACGCAACGACGACGGCACGCTGCGCCGGACGGGCCCCGAAGTGCGTCTCGAGGCGGGCGACGTCGAGGCGGTGTCGCCGGTCATCGGCGACATTCATCGCGTGCGCAACGCGTACGACGACCGCACGTCGATCAGCATCCACGTATATGGCGCGAACATCGGCGCCGTGCGCCGCTCGACCTATGCGCCGGACGGGCTGCCGAAGCCGTTCATCTCCGGCTACTCGAACCAGACCCTCCCCAACCTGTGGGATCTCAGCAAGGAACCGCATCACTGATGACGACATACCCGGTTCGCACCTATGAAGAGGTGCGCGAAACGCTGCTCGCGCGCCGTGAAATCGCGCTGCTCGACGTGCGCGAAGAAGACCCGCACGCGCAGGCTCATCCGCTTTTCGCGGCCAGTTTTCCGCTGTCGAAGCTCGAACTCGACGCCTATACGCGCCTGCCGCGCCGCGCCGTGCCGATCGTTCTGTTCGATGCCGGCGAAGGACTCGCGCAGCGCGCCGCCGACAGGCTCGTAGCGCTCGGCTACACCGACGTCGCATTGCTCGCCGGCGGCCTCGACGGCTGGATCCGTGCCGGCGGCGAAGTGTTTCGCGACGTGAACGTGCCGAGCAAGGCATTCGGCGAATTCGTCGAAGCGCGCCGGCACACGCCGTCGCTGTCGGCCGAGGCCGTGGAGACGCTGCTCAGGAACGGCGACGACGTCGTCGTGCTCGACGCGCGCCGCTTCGACGAATACCAGACGATGAACATTCCCGGCAGCATCAGCGTGCCCGGCGCCGAACTCGTGCTGCGCGCGCGTGCGCTTGCCCCGGATCCGCGCACACGGGTGATCGTCAATTGCGCGGGCCGCACGCGCAGCATCATCGGCACGCAATCGCTCGTCAACGCGGGCTTGCCGAATCCGGTCGCGGCGCTGCGCAACGGCACGATCGGCTGGACGCTCGCGGGGCAAACCCTCGAGCACGGCAGCGCGCGGCAGTTCGATCCGCAAGCCGGGCTGGATCCGCACAATCTCGCCGCGTCGCGCGACGCGGCGCGCGCGCTTGCCGGGCCCGCGGGCGTGGGCCGCACGACACTCGACGAAGCCGCGCGCTGGGCAGCCGAAGCGTCGCGCACCACCTACCGCTTCGACGTGCGCACGCCCGCCGAATACGAGCACGCGCATGCGCCCGGCTTTCAGGGTGCGCCGGGCGGCCAGCTCGTGCAGGAGACGGAGATGTTCGCGCCGGCGCGCGGCGCACGCGTCGTGCTGTTCGACGACGACGGCGTGCGCGCGAACATGACGGCCTCATGGCTCGCGCAGATGAACGTCGAAGCGTACGTGGTCGACGACGCGACGCCGCAAGACCTCACCGCGAGCGGCACGTGGCGAGGCGCGCGACCCGAACCCGCGCCGACGCCGCGCATCGGCGCCGAAGAGCTGGCCGCGCTGCTCGCGAAGCCGTCGAACGCAACGCTCGTGATCGACGTCACGTCCAGCGCAAATCACGTGAAGGCGCATATTCCGGGTGCCCACTGGATCGTGCGCTCACGGCTATCCCACGCCGCCGACGATCTGCGCGCGCTGCCCGATGCGAAGCGCTATGTCGTCACGTGCGCGACGAATGCGCTCGCGCCATACGCGGCGCCGGAGATTGCCGCGTTGACCGGCAAACCCGTGCACGTGCTCGAAGGCGGTACGTCGGCGTGGATCCGCGCGGGCCTGCCCACCGAAACCGGCGACGCGCGCCTCGCTTCGCCGCGCATCGATCGTTACCGGCGGCCGTATGAAGGCACCGACAATGCGCGCGAAGCGATGAACGCGTACCTGGAATGGGAATACGGCCTGGTTGCGCAACTCGATCGCGACGGCACGCATGGCTTTTTCGTGATCTGAGTCCTGAGTCGCGGCGGCGACGCGGACGCGCCACGACGCACGCGTCCACATTGCATGCTCAGGCCGCGCGCGACAGGCGCGCCGCCCTGAAGCTCTGCTCGACGCTTTGCGCGAGCACGGCAAGCGCCGACTGCATCTTGCCGAGCGCGCGCGATCTGACGATCCACACCGCGATTTCGGGCTTGAAGTCGCTGACCTGAATCACGTCGAGCCGCGCGGCATGCGCACTGCCGCGCAATAACGGCAGCGGCACCAGCCCGAGGCCGACGCCATCGGCGACGAGCCCTAGTTGCAGTTCCGTGCCGAGCGTTTCGAGGTTGAGTTTCAGCGCATAGCCTTGCGCGGCGAGCGCCTGCTGCAAGCCTGCACGAAAGCCGCAGCCGTCCGGATTCAGCACCCAGCCGTACGCCTGACATTCGGCCAGCGTGTGCGCCCGCTTCTTCAAACGCCCCTTCTGCGCGACGACAGCGAGCTTCAGCTCGCCCAGCGCGTCTCCGGCCAATGCGTCGGGCAATATGCGATTGGCCGGCAACAGCATGATCGCGGCGTCGAGCTCGCCGTCTTCGACCTTCTGCAGCAGCGGAGCGCCCCACCCTGTCGACACCCGCGCCTGCAGCTCGGGATGCGCGCCGCGCAACGCGTGCAGGGCTTTCAGCATCGCCACGTCGGCGACCGTCTGCGCGACGCCCAGGCGCAGCACGCCGGCAAGCGGCGCGTCGTCGGTGACGAGATGCGTGAGCGCATCGACTTCCCGCACGATCGCGCGGCATTGCTCGTACACGGCGCGTCCCATCGGCGTGGTTTTCAGCGGCTTGGTATTGCGGTCGAGCAGCTCGACACCGAGCGCCTCCTCGAAGTTCTGGATGCGGCGCGTGACGGCCGGCTGCGTGAGCGCAAGGGACTCGGCGGCCTGGCTCAGCGACTGGCTGCGCACGGCGGCGACGAAGGCCTCGATTTCATCGAGTTTCATGGATGGTATTGTCGTTTGATGGAACGTTGGAATGGCCGGCGGCGGCACGACCGCCGCACGAGCTTAGCCTGTCGCCGCACCTCGGTTCAAGTGGCGCGCGCTTTCCTTCCTCGCATATTAACAAAGAAGAACAATGCGTTTGCCTTATAAAAGCCGCGTACGTATCGTGTGTTTTTCAGCTATCTCGCCTCGCGCAGCTTTCTATGTTCCATCTTGCAAACCGGTTCTCGCGGAGATTTTCCGGCCTTCTGTTCGGCGCGCTCATCACGCTCATCGCGGCCGCGCCGTCCGCCGTTCTTGCCGAAACCACGTTGAAGGTCGGCGACCAGCAGTTGCAAACCCGCGGCATTCTCGAAGCAGCCGGACAACTGAACAACCTGCCGTACCGGATCGAATGGTTCAACTTTCCGGCCGCGCAGCCGCTCGGCGAAGCACTGAATGCGGGCGCCATCGACGTCGGAGGACTCGGCGACGCGCCGCTGATCTTCGCCTATGCGGCGGGCGCGCGGGTGCGCGCCGTGGCGGCGACGCGCTCGATACCGCGCGACCTCGCGATCATCGTGCCCGACGCGTCGCCGATCAGAAGCGCCGCCGATCTCAAGGGCAAACGGATCGCGACGACGCGTGGCTCGATCGGCCATTACCTCGCGATCGCGACGTTGGAGCGCGCGGGCATCAAGCTCTCCGACGTATCGCTGCGCTTCATGCAGCCGGCCGACGCGAAGGCGGCGCTCGCGTCGGGCAACGTCGACGCCTGGTCCACGTGGGACCCGTATGTGGCGCTCGCCGAACAGAAAGACCATGACCGCAGCATCGCCAACGGCATCGACCTTTCGCCGGGTCTCAGTTTTCAGGCGGCGACCGAAACGTCGATCAAGGAAAAACGCGCACAGATCGCGGACTTCCTGAAACGCGTCGCCGCCGGACAGCGCTGGGCCCTCGCGCATCCCGACGAAGTCGCCGCGATGCAATCGAAGGTCACCGGCTTGCCGCCCGAGGTGCTGAAGACTGTCTACCAGCGCGCGCAACTGCATCCGGTCGCGATCGACAACAGCCTGATCGCCGAGCAGCAGAAAACCGCCGATCTCTATCACCGCGCGGACGTCATCAAGACGCGCCTCGACGTCACGCAAAGTTTCGACCGGCAATTTCCGCTCGACGCGCAATGACGCCGGGCCCCGCCCGCTATCCCCCACCATCCCACCCCCCGCCCATTGACTGACGAACGATGACGAGCCGTCACCCCGATCATGCGCTTGCCGAAGTCGAACGCGATGCCGCCGCGCTCGAAGCGCTCGCCGATCTCGACAGCCCACGCGCCGCCGCATGGCTCGACGCGCTTACGCACGAGTTCGCCGCCGGCGCCGCGGCGCTCGACGCCGGCCCTGTGTTCCCGCACGACAATCTCGCGCGCCTGCGCCGCGCGGGTCTGCTGTCGCTGACCGTGCCGCGCGCGTCCGGCGGGCGCGAGGCCACGCTTGCACAAACACTGCGCGTGGTCGGCGCCGTCGCGCGCGGCGAACCCTCGACGGCGCTGATCCTCGTGATGCAATACCTTTATCACCTGCGTCTGCAAGCCAATCCGAACTGGCCGCCGGCGCTGAAGGAACGCATCGCCCGCGACGCCGTCGAGCGCGGCGCGCTGATCAATTCGCTGCGCGTCGAACCCGAGCTCGGTTCGCCGTCGCGCGGCGGCTTGCCCGCGACGGTCGGCCGGCGGCAGGAAGACCACTGGCTGCTGAGCGGCCGCAAGCTCTATTCGACCGGCAGTCCGGGGCTCACGTGGTTCGCGGTATGGGGGCGCACCGACGAAGCAACGCCACGGGTCGGCGCCTGGCTCGTGCATCGCGATACGCCGGGCATCCGCTTCGGTGAGCCGTGGAATCATCTCGGCATGCGCGCGACGGGCAGTCATGAAGTGATCTTCGACAACGCGCGGGTGCCGCTCGATCATGCGGTCGACCTGCAGCTTCCCGGCGAGGCCACCGGCATGGATCCGCTAACCGGCCTGTGGATGAACGTGCTGCTGCCCGCCATCTACGACGGCGTCGCGCGCGCCGCGCGCGACTGGTTCGTGCAATGGGCCGCGCGGCGCGCGCCTTCCGGTCTCGCTGCGCCGCTGTCGAGTCTCGAACGTTTTCAGCAGACGGCCGGCCGCATCGATGCGTTGCTGTTCAACAACCGCACGCTGCTCGATGCGGGCGCCGCCGGTCTGGTGAGCGCGGCGCAAGCACCGGCGCTCAAGTATCTCGTCAGCCAGCACGCGATCGAAGCCGTCGAACTGGCGCTCGAAGCGAGCAGCAATCCGGGGCTGAGCCGCAACAACCCGCTGGAGCGCCACTATCGCGACGTGCTGTGCGCGCGCATTCACACCCCGCAGAACGATACCGTGCTCGGCAATCTCGGCCGCGCCGCTTTCGCCGCGCTCTGAGCGCGCGACATTCCCGTCCACCCCATCAGGAGCATACGCAGATGAGCGTCGAATTTATCGGCTACGTGAGCCATCAGGAATCGAGCGAAATCCATTTGCCGACAGGCCCGGCGCTCAATCCGCCGTATATCGGCGCCGTCGCGCAGGCGCACGAATACGGCGGCTTCGACCGCGTGCTGATCGCGCATTCGAGCGCATCGCCCGACGGATTCCAGATCGCGTCGTTCGTCGCGCAACAGACGAAGCGCCTCGGCATCCTGCTCGCGCATCGTCCCGGCTTCGTCGCGCCGACGCTGGCCGCGCGGCAACTCGCGACGCTCGATCACTTCAGCGCGGGCCGCGCCGCCGTGCACATCATCTCGGGCGGCGACGACGCCGAACAGCAGCGCGACGGCGACTACCTGTCGCACGACGAACGCTACCGCCGCACCGACGAATATCTCGACGTCGTCAAACGTTCGTGGACGAGCGACACACCGTTCGATCACGAAGGCGCGTATTACCGCGTCACCGGCCACAAGTCGCAGATCCGGCCGCTGCAACAGCCTCATCTGCCCGTCTACTTCGGCGGCTCATCGGACGCGGCGATCGACGTCGCCGGCAAGCACGCGGATGTCTACGCGCTGTGGGGCGAATCGCTCGCGGCCGTCGAAGAGACGATCGCCAGGGTACGCAAGGCCGCCGCGCGGCATGGGCGCGATGCGCACATCCGCTTCAGCCTGTCGCTGCGCCCCATCATCGCCGCGACGGAAGACGCCGCATGGGCGCGGGCCGAATCGATTCTGCAACGGGCGAAGGAAGTCGTCGCCGCGTCGCCGAATTTCACGCGGCGGCCGAAGGATCCGAAGAACGTCGGCTCGCTGCGGCTGCTGGCCGAGGCCGACAAGGGCAGCGTCGTCGATCGGCGTCTGTGGACCGGCATCGCCGCGCTCACCCGCGCGGCGGGCAATTCGACGTCGCTGGTCGGCACGCCGCAACAGGTGACCGACGCGCTGCTCGAATATCACAAGCTCGGCGTGTCGACGTTCCTGATCCGCGGCTTCGATCCGCTCGAGGATGCGCTTGCCTATGGCCGCGATCTGCTGCCGCTCGTGCGCGGCGCGATCGCGCGGAAAGAAGCGGCGGCTAACGCCATTGCCGCATGATGTCCCGCAGCGCGCGCCGCGAAATGCGGCGCGCGCTGCGTAGCCGTTACGCCAGCACGTCGGAAAACACCCGCGTCGCGAAGCGGTCCGAACTGGTGCCCGCATTCAGCACGCCGACCGATTTCAGATCGTCCGCGTAGAGCGCGATCTCCTTCCTGAACGCATCGCCCACCGGATGATGATGATCGGTGTGGCTCTTCAGCATCGCGGTCAGTTGCGCGACGCTCGCGCCGGGCGCATTCGGCGCGAAAATCGCCGCCGCCTCGGCCGGATGATTCGCGCTCCACTCGGTCGCCTCCAGCAGCGCCTGGGTCAGCGCCTGCGCGGTCGC
Source organism: Paraburkholderia sp. (assembly GCF_047605525.1). GTDB lineage: Bacteria > Pseudomonadota > Gammaproteobacteria > Burkholderiales > Burkholderiaceae > Paraburkholderia. Next base: position 455,425 of record NZ_JASGFN010000002.1, read on the forward strand.
GCGGTCCTTACGGATCAGCGAGCCGCGCACACCCAGCACGCAGCACACCCGGTTCGCGTACTCGCCGCACAGATTGTTCGACACCTCCTGCAAATGATCGGTGTCGCGAATCGTCCAGATGGTCGGGTCGCCGTCGGCGATCGCCTGCACCTCGCCCTTCTTCAGCGCCTCGCCGAGCAGCGGCGCCGGATACTGGCGCCAGCGCACGTCATTGTCCGGATCGACGCCGATCTTCTTCAGCGAGATCGCGAAGAAATTTTTCGCCGGGCTGGCCATGTCGCTGACGCCCACGGTGCGCCCCTTGAGTCCCTGCAAATCGACGATGCCGGATGCGCGGGTGGCGAGCAGCCGCATGCAGCCGCCGTGGATGCCCGCCGTCAGTTTCACGTCGAAGCCCTGTTCGAGCGGCTTGATCCAGCGCAGCGCCATGCCGACGCCGGCGTCGGACTTGCCGGTCGCGATCGCCTCGAGCAACTGGTCGGTCGAGCCCGCGAAATTGACGAGTTCCACCTGCAAGCCATGCTTGCGGAAAAAGCCCTGCTGCGCGGCGACCGGCACCGGCGCGGTACAGATCGCGCCGGCGTTCCACGAAAGTCTGAGCGGCTTGAGCGCTTCGTCGGCCGCGGCGCGCCCGCCCGGCAGCCCGAACGCGGCGCCGCCCAGCGCCGCGGCGC